>NZ_QETK01000036.1 GCF_003105155.1 Pseudomonas sp. SDI
TCATCGGTGTAGTTACGGCGAGTACTTGGGTACATGGCAACCTCCAAGAGAGCGACTTAAGTATCGCTTCTTGGCGTCCGTTGTCACGGGACAGGCCCATGCTTACTTTTTTTTTCGACTGAAAAAAAGTAAGCCGCCGTCAGGGCGGAAGGGGCCGGCAGCCTCGCCACGGCAAATGGATATGCCCCCCAAGATCAAGCGCATCGCCGGCAAGGCCGGTTCCCGCAGAGGCGTGTCGGGGCCCACAGCAGAGTGTCCGCCCCAGCGGGAATGGGCAGCTCTAACGCAGGCCAGTCAACGCCTCCAGCATCTCGTCAACCGTGAAAAACTCCCGCGTCACGGCCGGCAACTGCGGCCGCCGCAGAATCAGCACCGGCAGCCCAAGCTCCCGCGCCACCTCAAGCTTCGGTTCGGTGGCCTGGCTGCCACTGTTCTTGCTGATTAGCACATCAATCTGCCGCCGGGCAAACAACGCCCGCTCATCCTCCAGCAGGAAGGGCCCGCGCGCCCCGATCACCTCACAGCGCGCATTGCCTGCACAGGCTTCCAGCGCCCGCAGCGTCCAGAACTGCGCCGGTGGGATCTCCTGCAGATGTTGCAGGGGCTCCCGTCCAAGGGTAAACAGCGGCCGGCGAAACGGCTTCAGTGCCTCGATCAACCCGGCCCAGTCGTCCACTTCGCGCCAGTCGTCGCCGGCTTGTGCCTGCCACGCCGGCCGGCGCAACGCCCAGCACGCCACTCCGGCCAAGGCGGCCGCCGTGGCCGCGTTACGGCTGATCTGCGCCGCGTATGGATGGGTCGCATCGATCAGCAGCCCGATCCCCTCATCACGCAGATACGCCACCAACCCCTCGGCCCCGCCGTAACCGCCGACCCGCACCTGGCAGGCGAGATCCTGCGGCACCCGGCCGACTCCGGCCAGGCTGTAGACATGCTCGGTGCCCAGCCGCCGGGCAATCGCCAGCGCCTCGCTCACCCCGCCCAACAACAGAATCCTGCGCATCAGACGACCCCCGCCGTGCCTACAACCCCGCCCTGACGGTCGATGGCAAACACTTCCACCGTAACCTGTGCCGGCACCACACTGCGGGCAAACGCCAGGGCATGTGCGCACACTGCGTCGCCCAGCGCCACCCCGGCGGCACTGGCCAGCGTCAGCGCCTGCTGGCTGGTATTGGCTGCCACCATTGCCGCCTGCAACTCGGCATCCGCGCCAATTGCCGCTGCCCACCCGGCCAACTGCGGCAGGTCGATGCTCGAATGCCGGCTGTGCAGGTCCATATGCCCCGCCGCCAGCTTGCTGATCTTGCCAAAGCCCCCACAGATGCTCAGCTTGGCCACCGGCACCTTGCGCAGGTGCTTGAGCACCGCGCCGACAAAATCGCCCATCTCGATCAAGGCGATCTCCGGCAGGTTGTACACCCGGCGCATGGTGTCCTCGCTGGCATTGCCGGTGCACGCGGCAATGTGTTCGTAACCGTTGGTCTTGGCCACGTCGATGCCCTGATGGATCGAAGCAATGTACGCCGCACAGGAGAACGGCCGGACAATCCCGCTGGTGCCCAGAATCGACAACCCGCCAAGGATCCCCAGGCGCGGGTTCATGGTCTTGAGCGCCAGGCTCTCGCCATCCTGCACGTTCACCGTCACCTCGAAGCCACCGCCATAGGCACACTCCAGCGCCAACGCCTGCAAGTGTTCGCTGATCATCTTGCGCGGCACCGGGTTGATCGCCGGCTCGCCGACTGCCAGCACCAGGCCCGGGCGGGTCACGGTGCCGACGCCTTTGCCGGCGACAAAGCGAATGCCCGGCGTTGCCAGCAAGCGCACCTGGCTATAGAGCAGCGCGCCATGGGTCACGTCGGGATCGTCGCCGGCATCCTTCAGGGTGCCGGCCTCGGCGCCGTCGTCGAGCAGGCGACAGAACTCCAGGCGCATCTGCACCTGCTTGCCCTTGGGCAGGGTAATGTGCACCGCGTCGTTGCGCTGCCCGCTCAACAGCAGGCGCGCCGCCGCGAGGCTGGTGGCGGTGGCGCAGCTGCCGGTGGTCAGGCCGCTGCGCAGCGGCGCCGGCTGTTCGGCGGTTTCGTCACGCATCGTATGCCTTGACCACGTCGAGCAGGGTGATCGGCAAGGCCTGGCGCCAGGTATCGAAGTCGCCCAACGGCTGCGCCTGGGCAATGTGGATACGTGTCAGCTCGCCGCCATGGCGCTCGCGCCAGCTCATCAGCAGGGTTTCGCTTTGCAGGGTGACGGCGTTGGCCACCAGCCGGCCACCGGGGCGCAACTGCGCCCAGCAGGTGTCGAGCACGCCTTCGCGGGTGACCCCGCCGCCGATGAAAATCGCATCGGGTCGCTCCAGCCCGTCCAGCGCCTGCGGCGCCCGGCCACGCACCAGGTGCAGGCCGGGCACGCCGAGGGCGTCGCGGTTGCGTTCGATCAGGTGTTGGCGGCCCTCGTCGGCTTCGATCGCCAGCGCCCGGCAGCTCGGGTGTGCACGCATCCATTCGATACCTATGGAACCGGAGCCGGCGCCGACATCCCAGAGCAACTCGCCCGGCTGCGGCGCCAGCCGCGCCAGGGTGATCGCGCGGACATCGCGCTTGGTGATCTGCCCGTCATGCGCAAAGGCCGAATCCGGCAGCCCGGCCAGCGGCGACAGGCGCGGCGCATCGGGCGCCGCGCGGCAGTCGATGGCCACCACATTGAGCGCCGCCAGTGTGTCGGCCTGCCAGTCCTGCGCGAGCCCGTCGATACGTCGCTCGGCGGCCCCGCCGAGGTGTTCCAGCACACTGATCCGGCTCGGCCCGAAGCCACGCTCGCGCAGCATGGCGGCCAGCGCAGCGGGGCTGTCGCCGTCGTTGCTCAGCACCAGCAGACGCTGGCCGCCGTACAGGTGCGCAGCCACTGCCGCCAGCGGACGGGCGACCACCGACAGGGTGACCACGTCCTGCAACGGCCAGCCGAGTCGCGCCGCCGCCAGGGAATAGGAGGAGGGCGCCGGCACTACGCACAGCTCGGCGCTATCGAGTTGGCGAGCGAAGCTGGCGCCGACGCCATAGAGCATCGGGTCGCCGCTGGCCAGCACGCATACCGGCTCGCCGCGCAGCGCCAGCACCGGCGCCAGCGAGAATGGGCTCGGCCAGGCCAGGCGTTCGGCACCCAGGCAATGCGGCAGCAGGTCGAGCTGGCGCGGCCCGCCAAACACCCGGGTGGCCCGCAGCAGCGCCCGCCGGGCCTGCTTGCCGAGGCCACTGAAGCCGTCTTCGCCGATTCCTACTATGGTCAACCAGGGCGCCATGCCGTTCCTCTTTTACGGGCCAATCCGACCGGCAGGCTTATCCTGCCAGCGGACAAAGCAGGCATAATACCGCGCCTTCCTGCTGCCAGCGCCTTTTGACGATTACCGGGTGATCATTTGAACCACGCGAGCACCACCCCTGCCCTTCGCCCCTCGGCTTGTCCGGGGTTGTGGCGTATCGTCCAGGCGCTGGACGGCGGCATCTCGCGGATCAAGCTCGACGCCGGGCGCCTCAGTGCGGCCCAGGCGGTGGCCGTGGCCGACGCCGCCGAGCGCTTTGCCGGTGGCGTGATCGAGGTGACCAATCGCAGCAACCTGCAGATCCGCGGGATCGGCAGCGACCACGCCGGGTTGATCGAGCACCTGCTGCAGGCCGGCCTCGGCCCGCGCGAGGCGGCCGGCGACGACGTGCGCAACCTCATGCTCAGCCCGGCCGCCGGGCTCGATCCGGCCATGCGGGTCGACACCGGGCCGCTGGCGGCGCAGATTCTCGAATCGTTGCAAACCACGCCACGCTTCCATCAGCTTTCAGCCAAGTTCGCCGTGCAGCTCGACGGTGGTGAAGACCTGGCCATGCTCGGTCACGCGCACGACCTGTGGCTGTCCGCCGTTGAGCTGGACGGCGCGCTATGGTTGGCGTTCGGCCTGGCCGGCTGCCCGGCCGACGACGCCCCGCTGGCCGCCGTACCCTGGGCCGACGGCCATGCGCTGGTACTGGCGCTGCTGCATCGTTTTCTCGACCTGGCCAGCGCCGAACAGTCGCGCATGCGCCAGTTGTTGGCGACGACCGACGTCGAAACCTTCCTGCAGGCACTGCCGCTGCCGCTGCGCCGCGACGCCGCCGTGCGCGACTGGCGCCGCCAAGGGCGTGACGCCGCATTGCATCTGGGAGTCTATCCACAGCGTCAGCCCGGCCGCGTCTGCGTGGGCGCCGCCGCACCGCTGGGGCGCCTGAGCGCGGCGCAGTTGCGCGGTGCTGCCGAGGTAGCCGAGCACCTGGGCGACGGCACCTTGCGCATGACCCCGTGGCAAAGCCTGCTGCTGCCGAACATTGCCCTGGCCGAGGCCGATGCGGCACTGGCGGCCGTGCAGGCGCTGGGGCTGATCGGCGATGCCACGGCACCGCTGGCGCAGATGGTGGCCTGCACCGGCTCCGCCGGCTGCGCCAAGGCCCTGGCCGACACCAAGGCCGACGCCGTGCACCTGGCCGGCCTGCTGCGCCAACCCGGCGCGGTGGCCAGTATTCACCTCAGTGGTTGCCCGCGTTCCTGCGCGCTGGCGCACACTGCCCCGGCCACCCTGCTGGCCGTCGGGCCCGGTCGTTACGACCTGTTCATTCACCACCCGGCCCAACCGGGCCCGGGCGCGCCAGTTGGGCGCAACCTGACATTGGAAGAGGCGGGCGCAGCACTGGACGCCCGCTCACGGAGCAAACCTCGATGATTGATTACATCCGCGACGGCCAGGAGATTTATCGCAACTCCTTCGCCATCATCCGCCAGGAGGCCTGCCTGGAGCAGATTCCGGCCGACCTGGAAAAGCTCGCGGTGCGGGTCATCCATGCCTGTGGCATGGTCGAAGTGGTCGACGCCCTGCGCTTCTCGCCGGGGGCCGGCAAGGCCGGGCGCGACGCGTTGGCCGCCGGTGCGCCGATCCTCTGCGACGCACGGATGGTGGCCGAAGGCATCACCCGCGCGCGCCTGCCGGCGAACAACGAAGTGATCTGCACGCTCAAGGACGACAGCGTTCCGGCGCTGGCCAGGGAACTCGGCAACACCCGTTCGGCGGTGGCCCTGGAGCTTTGGCGGCCGTACCTGGAAGGCAGTGTGGTGGTGATCGGCAACGCACCGACTGCGCTGTTCTACCTGCTGGAAATGATCGACGCCGGCGCGCCGAAGCCGGCGCTGATTCTCGGCTTCCCGGTCGGCTTCGTCGGTGCGGCAGAATCCAAGGCGATGCTCGCTGCCGACAGCCGCGGCGTACCGTTTGTGATCGTCGAAGGCCGCCGTGGCGGCAGCGCGATGGCCGCCGCCGCGGTCAACGCCCTGGCCACGGAGGTCGAATGATGCAGGCCCGCGGACGTTTGCTCGGCCTGGGCGTGGGCCCTGGCGACCCCGAGCTGATCACCCTCAAGGCCCTGCGCCTGCTGCGCGAGGCGCCAGTGGTGGCGTACTTCGTCGCCAAGGGCAAGCGCGGCAATGCCTTCGGCATCATCGAAGGCCATCTGCAGGCCGAGCAGACCCTGCTGCCGCTGGTCTACCCGGTCACCACCGAGGCGCTGCCGGCGCCGTTGTCGTACGAGCAGGTGATCAGCGATTTCTACGATGCCGCCAGCCTGGAAGTGGCCGCGCACCTGGACGCCGGCCGCGATGTGGCGGTGATCTGCGAAGGCGACCCGTTCTTCTACGGCTCTTATATGTACCTGCACGACCGCCTCGCCGAACGCTATGACGCCGAGGTGATTCCCGGCGTGTGCTCGATGCTCGGTGGCGCCTCGGTGCTCGGTGCGCCGCTGGTGTACCGCAACCAGAGCCTGTCGGTGCTCTCTGGCGTGTTGCCGCACGACGAGCTCAAGCGCCGCCTGGCCGACGCCGATGCGGCGGTGATCATGAAGCTGGGGCGCAACTTCCCGAAAGTACGCGAGGTGCTGGCCGAGCTCGGTCTGGCCGAGCGCGCGCTGTATGTCGAGCGCGCGACCATGGCCAACCAGAAGATCGTCGCCCTGGATGCGGTCGACCCGCAGTCCTCGCCGTACTTCTCGCTGATCATTGTTCCCGGTGAAAGGTGGCAAGGCTGATGACCCGTAAAGCACCGGCCATTGTCATCCTCGGCAAGGGCAGCCTGGCCACCGCGCGCAAGCTCCAGCAGTTCTACCCGGACGCGCTGATTTACGGTCTGGCCGGCCGCGTCGAAGGCGTCGAGCGCAGCTATCAGGAATTCGGCGCGACGCTGCGCCAGCTCTACCAGCAGGACACGCCGATCATCGCCCTGTGCGCGGCCGGCATTGTCATCCGCAGCCTGGCCAGCGTGTTGCTGGAGAAGGGCGCCGAACCGCCGGTACTGGCCGTGGCCGAGGACGGCAGCGCGGTGGTGCCGCTGCTCGGCGGGCTCGCCGGGGTCAACGTGTTGGCGCGGGAAATCGCCGCCGGCCTGGGGGTGGCTGCCGCCATCACCACCAGCGGTGAACTGCGTTTCGGCACCTGCCTGCTCAACCCGCCCAGCGGCTATGCGCTGGCCGACCTGGAGCTGGGCAAGCGGTTCGTCTCCGATCTGCTGGCCGGCGAGAGCGTGCGTATCGATGGCGCCGCGCCGTGGCTGGAACAGGCACAACTGCCGCAGAACGAGCAGGCGCAGTTGGCCATACACGTGGGCTGCGACGCCCGCGAGGCGAACGCCAACGAGTTGGTGATCTATCCGCGTTGTGTGCTGGTGGCGGTGAGTGCGGCGCTGCCGGCGCTGGCCAACGCCGTGCGCGCGGCGCTGCGTGAGGCGAAGATCGCCGAGCCGGCGCTGGCCTGCCTGCTCGCCAGCGAAGACGAGATGGCCGCGCCGGCCCTGCAGGCTGCGGCGGCCGAACTCGGGGTGCCGCTGCGCTTTGCTGCACCGGCGGCGTCGGTCAGCGAACTGGCTGCCCAGGCGCTGCCGCAGTTGCTCGCGCCGCAGCCGGTGGGCGACGGCCTGGCGATTGCGGTGGCCGCCGAACCCATCGACCCGCAGCAGATCGGCCGCGGCCGTGGCCGCCTGGCGGTGATCGGCCTCGGCCCGGGCGCTGCCGAGCTGATGGTGCCGGCGGTGAAAGCCGAACTGGCCCGCGCCAACGATGTGCTCGGTTACGAAACCTACGTGCGCATGGCCGGCCCGTTCCGCGCCGATCAGGTGCTGCACTGCACCGACAACCGCGAAGAAATGCAGCGCGCCCGCCACGCCTTCGAGCTGGCTGCGCAAGGACGTTCGGTGGTGGTGGTGTCGTCGGGCGACCCCGGCGTGTTCGCCATGGCCGCCGCCGTGCTGGAAGCCCTGCATGAGTCGAGCGAACCGAGCTGGCAGCGGGTCGAGCTGGAAGTACTGCCGGGGGTGTCGGCGTCGCTGGCGACCGCCGCGCAGGCCGGCGCACCGCTGGGGCATGACTTCTGTGTGCTGTCGCTGTCGGACAACCTCAAGCCCTGGGCCATCATCGAGCAGCGCCTCGACCTGGCGTCCCAGGCCGACCTGGCCCTGGCTTTCTACAACCCGATCTCGCGTTCGCGGCCGTGGCAGCTTGGCCGCGCCCTGGAAATCGTCCGCCAGCACCGCACGGCGGACACCCCTGTAGTCCTTGGCCGCGACATCGGTCGTCCGGGGCAGACCTTGCGTGTGCTCCGTCTCGGCGAGTTGACCCCGGAGCAGGTCGATATGCGCACCATGGTGCTGATCGGCTCCTCGACCACCTGCACCTTCCCTCGCGCCGACGGCGGTGAATGGGTCTACACCCCGCGCTGGTACGGGCAGAAGCCCTGACCGGGCAAGCGCTCCTGAGCGGGAAGCCATTCTCGGCAGACGCCCGCCGGGGCCTTGTTTAGCTTGAGCGCCGGAGCCCCACAAGGGTTCCGGCACCCAACTCAAACAAGGAAGCCCCCCAGCATGAGTGACACTCCCGAGACGCCCCGCAACGATTCCCCCCAGGTCGACGTGGTCGGCGGCGAAATCGTTTCCTTCGTCCAGGGCATGAGCCTGGCCCACCGCGACGCGGCCAAGTTCAGCCATCTGTTCTGCACCCAGGCGGCCAACGCCGAATACAACCCGAGCACCGAAGGCCAGGCTTGGTTCGAGTTCTACCTGCAAACCATGGCGGCCTGTGGCTGGGCCACGATCAACTTCAGCTACAGCAAGGAAGTCGCCAGCGGGCAGAAGCTCAAGGTCGACAACCTGCTGGTCAAGGCGGTGCAGGTGGGCGCGGCCTTCGTCGCCAGCGGCGGCACCCTGGTCGCCGCGCTGCCGGCAGTGGCCGGCGGCGCCCTGAGCGCCCTGGCCCAGAGCGAGCAGGCGGTGGCCCTGTTCAAACGCGAAGCCTCGAAGAAGCAGGGCACCTCGCTGAACGTCGCGTCCTGCGGCGAATACCCCAACGGCGAAGTGGTGATGACGGTTGGTGTGGTGCAGTCCGATGCGGTGCCGGCGCACAACGTCAACGTGCTGCTATTCGAGTGGAACAACAACAGCAGCTCAACCTACACCGGCTCCGCTGCGCTGTCGTTCAACAAGCGCCTGTACGACCAGAACAAGGACGTACTGGAAGGCCGCGTAGGCGAGACCGCGCGCACCACCTTGCTCAGCCTGAAACTCAAGCGCTGACTGGCGGCGCCGGGAGGCTATGGCGTCCCGGCGCCACGTTGGGTTCTTACAAGGTATATGCCATGGACCATTACGACTACACGCTCTGGGTGAGCGGCACCAGCCTGATGCTGCTGGCCAACGCGCTCAGTGCCCAGGAAAAGGTCGACGCGTTCGATGTTCAGTTGTTCGCCTGGCTCAAGGCCGAGCAGGACACTGGCGCGTTCACCGCTGCCGACGACTGGCAGCACGATTACCTGAACAGCCAGCAGGGCCTGGGGATGGTGTTCTCCGCCCGCCAGCAACAGCGTAATCCGGCCGCCGCCGGCCGCCGAATCAAACCGTTGGAGGCGCTGCTGCCGGCGCTGCTTGAGGTCTTGCCGGCCACCGAACACGCCGCCGTGCAGGCCAGCCTCAAGGCGTTGCTGGCGCTACCAGCCGGCCATCCCGCTTTGCAGGCGCTACGCGCCGAAGCGGTGCAGGACGGCACGAGCGACGGCAAGACGCCGGGCGCCATCAGCGTCGAACTGCGTGTGGTGCTGCCGGGCGCCAGGGTGTTCGCCAGCAGCCTCTACCTGACCACCCGCGAGTCGCTGGCCCAGGCCTGGCTGGACGCGCCGCTGGCGGCCGATTCGCTTGGGCAACTGCGGTTGTCCAGCTACGTTGGCGAGCTGCACGATGCCACTTTCGCGACCATCCGCAGTGACCTACGCGCCACCCTCAAGGACACCCGCAACTGGTACCTGCTGCAGGCGAAGATCTGAGCCGCGCACTGCCGGCCAAGGAGAACTTATGCAAGACCCCTCGATTCAGGGCGCGAGCGCGGCAGTGGTCGCCGGCAGCCTGTCGGCGTTCATGCCATCGGTCAGCCAGGAGGATCGCGACGATATCCTGCTGGCCAACCTCTATGCCCAGCGCGTTACCCGCGCCGCCCACGCCGAAGGCCTGGTCGGCGATTGGCTGAGTTATTACCGCAATGTGCTGAAGTACCTCGGCTGGGATGCTACGCCAGCGCCGGACACGCGCTTGCCGGGTAAGTCGCGCGAGTCTGTGGTGGACGAGGCGTTGGCGCAGATCGCCCAGCTCGGCGCAGGCGAACTGAGCCTGGCCAATGGCTGGGCCCTCAATGCGCTCAAGCGCGATGGCCCGGCCCTGGCACTGTTCGAACGCAGCGCGCGGGCCAAGCGTGCGGTGAATTTCCAGCTGATGCCCTGCGTGCACCGCCAGGGCCCGTACATCGACATGCTGCTGCACCATCAGCAGTTGGAGGTGAGCGAAAGCACCACGGCGTTCCTGTTCGCCCGGCACTCGTCGGCGGTCAAGCTGCTCACGTCCAGTACCGAGCTGGTGCGCTTCAATGTGCAGTTGTTCCGCCGCGACAAGCGTCAGCAGGTGCAGGCCAAGGTCAGTGCCGAGGACCGTCGCCTGCTGCTGAGCTTGAAGCTCTAGGGCACCCTACAGCGTCAGGTAACCCTTGATCCCGGTAAAGATGATTTGCGCCGCCAGAGCGCAGACGAACAGGCCCATCAGGCGGCTGACGATCTGCAGGCCCTGTTCGCCGAGAATCCGCTCGATACGGTTGGACAGGTACAACACCAGGCCGACGGTGAAGCTGGCCAGGGCGATACTGACGATGGCCAGCAGCTTGTCGTCCCAGTGCGGCTGGCCGACGCCCATGACCAGCAGGGCACCGATGGTGCCCGGGCCCACGGTGAGTGGGATGGTCAGCGGGACGATGGTGACATCCTGCTGCACGTTGTCGCTCTGCACCGCCGACTTGCCCTGGGCCATGCCCAGCGCCGAGATGAACAGCACACTGCCGGCGCCGATGCGGAAGGCGTCCGGGGTGATGCCGAAAATGCCGAAGATCGCCCGCCCGAACAGGTACAGCAGGACGCTGGCGACCAGCACCGCGATGGCCACGTTCCAGGCCAGGCGCCGGCGCTCCTTGGGCGAGTAACCTCGGGTCAGGCTGATGAAGCAGGATAGGACGAAAAACGGGCTATAGAGCACGAGCATCTTCAGGTAAACGCTGAACAACTCATGGAGCATGGTTTGGGCTCGCGACAGAAAGGGGCGGGGAAAGTGTAGTCAGTGTGACAGTGGCATCGTCGCCGGTGCTGCGGTTTCTTGCTCGCGGCGGCCGACCCAGTGTTCGATCAGTTCACGCAGTTGCGATAGCTCCACCGGCTTGGCCATGTGCCCGTCCATGCCGGCCAGCCGCGCGCGTTCCTTGTGCTCGGCGAGAATGTGCGCGGTCAGTGCCACCACCGGCGTCCGTCGCCGGCCGTTGCTGGCCTCCCAGGCACGCAGTTGCTGGGTCGCGGAGAAACCATCGAGTACCGGCATCTCGCAGTCCATCAGAACCAGGTCGTAATGCTGGGCTTTCATGGCCTGCAGGGCTTCCTCGCCATTGCTGGCGGTATCCGGCTCCAGGTTCAGCTTGCCGAGCATGCCGCGGATAACCTTGGTTGAAATGCTGTTGTCTTCGGCGACCAGAATGCGAAAGTCGCGCGGCAGCTCGGACTCGGTGATCCGCTTTGGTGCGGCCATGCCCAATGGCTGGCTCTTGCTGCGCTGGGCGAGTTCCTCGGCCAGGGTGGTTTTCAGGGTGTAGCCAGCCACCGGTTTGGCGAGGATGCGCTTGACCCCGGCATTGCGCGCGATGACCTTGCTGGGCGCATTGCTGATGCCGGTGAGCATCACCAGCAGGATATCGTGGTTCAGGCTCGGGTCTTCCTTGATCTTGGCCGCCAGTTGCATGCCGGTCATGCCCGGCATGTTCTGGTCGAGCAGTACCGCGTCGAAGTAGTCGCGCAGGTGCGCCTTGGTGCGCAGCAGCGCCAGGGCTTCCTTGCCGGACGGCACCGCGCTGACATTCATGCCCCAGGCGCTGCATTGCTGCACGAGCACCTTGCGGCAGGTGTCGTTGTCGTCCACTACCAGTACCCGCGCGCCGCGCAGCGAACCGTCGAGGTCGGTGGCCGGCTGTTCGAGGCTGTGCGGGTCGAGCGGCAGGGTCATCCACAGGGTGTTGCCCTGGTTGTGGCTGGTCTTGATGCCGAACTCGCCCTGCATCAGGGTGATCAACTGCTTGGCGATGACCAGGCCAAGGTGGCCGCCGAGCTTGTTGCTGGAAAGGAAGTGTTTGCTGTGCAACTCGGCCTGCAGCAGCGCATCGCGTTCGGCGGCCGCCATCGGTTCGCCGCTGTCCTGCACCGCCAGGCGCAGGCGCGGGCTGTTGCCGCGCTGGTCGAGGGCGACCACTAGCAGGATCTCGCCCTGGTCGGTTTTCTTCAGGGCGTTTTCCAGCAGGCTCAACAAGGCCTGACGCAGGCGCGTCGGGTCGCCGCTGATCACACGCGGTACCTGCGGCTGGGTGAAACTGATCAGCTCGACATTCTGCTGCTCGGCCTTGGCCCGGAAGATACTCAGGCAGTCTTCGATCAGCGCGTTGAGGTCGAACTGCACGTCGTCCAGTTCAATCTGCCCGGACTCCAGCTTGGAGATGTCGAGGATCTCGTTGATCAACGTCAGCAGTTCGTTGCCGGCGCTGTGGATAGTCTGCACGTAGTCGCGCTGCTTGACCGACAATGGCGTGCCGAGCAGCAGCTCGGTCATGCCCAGCACGCCGTTCATGGGGGTGCGGATCTCGTGGCTGATCTTGGCCAGGAACTCGGCCTTGGCGTTGACCTCGGCATTGCTCGCGGCCAGTTCGCGGCTGACGCTGAAGCGTTCCTCGCTGATGCTGCGCAAGCGTTCGCTGACCGCCAGGTTCAGCAGCAGGCCGGTGAACGCGGTCAGCCCCATGAGGATGAACAGCAGCGACTGCGTCGGCACCCGGGTCAGGCCCAGCAGTGCCGGCAGCACCAGCAGGCAGCCGATGTTGAACAGCAGCATGGCCAGGCCGAACAGGCGTGCCGGGGCGAAGCCCTTGTGCCAGTGATAGCTGCCAACCAGCAGCATGCTGACGCTGCCCAGCGCGACCAGCGCGTAGGTCATCAGGTTGAGCGGCAGGGTGTCGACGAACAGCAGCAGCAGGCCGCACACCGACACCAGTACGATCTCGCCCAGCAGCAGGCGGCTCAGCCGCGGTTGTTCGCGGGGGGCGAAGAAGCGCTGGGTGAACACCAGCCCGCACAGCGTCGCCAGCAGTGCTGTCAGGTAGGCGGCCGGGGTTTGCGCCGAATGCCACAGGCTCCACGGCCCGCTGAGGTTGAGCAGGATCAGTGCGCTGAGCAGCATCAGGCTGTGATACGCCGCCAGCCACAGGCTGGTGGTCGAGCGCGAATAGGCGAAACGGATCAGGTTGTGCAGCACCAGCATGGCCAGGCAGCCAAACAGCAGGCCGAACAGCAACGGTCGGCGTTGGTCGGCAGCGGCGTCCACCGCTGATTGCAGGCTGATGCCGGGACGCAGCTGGTGTTCGCTGACCAGTCGCAGGTAGACGTCCAGCGGCGCATGATTGGCCGGCAGGGAGAGCAGGTTGTCGCTGCTGCCAAGGCCGAGCAGGCCGGTGTCGCTCTTGCGCGCGTTATGGGTTTGTTGCAGCAGGCTGTCGCCGTCGAGGACGTAGAGGTCCAGGCTCGACAGGTCGGGGGCGAACACCCGGACGATCTGTTCCTGGTGGCCGGGCATCAGGCGATAGTGCAACCACAACGCCTGGCCGGGTTCGGCGGCATTGAGTTGCGAGAGTTCGAGAGGGCTGAATTGATTGCGGTAGCGTTCGGAACGCACGTCGCTAAGTTGCAGGCTGGCCTGATCGTCGAGCAAAACTGCCCAACCGCTGCCGGATTCGGCCAGGGCCGGATGCAGGCAGAGCAAGGTCAGCAGGCTGACGGTGAGACCAATGGCAATCCTGAGCCAACGCACGACGATATCCTTTCCTAGCTGAAGGCCGGTGTACAACTATGCGCGGCACGCCAAGGCGAAGGCAAGGCCCCTGCGGGGCCTTGACGACGATCCGGGAGCAGGGCGCAGCGCGCGCCACCGCTCCAGGGCATGCGCTTATTCCTGATGTTCACCGCGCTCGCGGGCAATCGCCCGGTAGCCGATGTCGGTGCGGTAGAAGCTACCCTCCCAGCTGATCTCGGCGGCCAGGCGGTAAGCCTGCTGCTGGGCCGACTCGACACTGCTGCCCAGCGCGGTCGCGCAGAGCACGCGGCCACCGGCGGTAACGACCTGGCCATCCTTCAGCGTGGTCCCGGCATGGAACACCTTGCCTTCGATCTGCGCAGCCTTGTCCAGGCCGCTGATTACGGCACCCTTGGCGTAGTCGCCAGGGTAGCCGCCGGCTGCCAGCACGACGCCCAGGCTTGGGCGTGGGTCCCAGGTGGCTTCGACCTTGTCCAGCGCCTTGGCGAACGCGGCTTCGATCAGCAGCACCAGGCTCGACTCCAGGCGCAGCATGACGGGTTGGGTTTCCGGGTCGCCGAAGCGGCAGTTGAACTCGATGACTTTCGGGTTGCCGGCTTTGTCGATCATCAGCCCGGCATAGAGGAAGCCGGTGTAGACGTTGCCTTCTTCGGCCATGCCACGCACGGTTGGCCAGATCACCTGGTCCATCACGCGCTGGTGCACGTCGGCGGTCACCACGGGGGCCGGCGAGTAAGCGCCCATGCCTCCGGTGTTCGGGCCGCTGTCGGCGTTGCCGACGCGCTTGTGATCCTGGCTGGTGGCCATTGGCAGGACGTTCTTGCCGTCGACCATGACGATGAAGCTGGCCTCTTCGCCGTCGAGGAACTCCTCGATGACCACGCGCGAACCGGCGTCGCCGAAGGCATTGCCGGCGAGCATGTCGCGCACCGCGTCTTCGGCTTCGGCCAGGGTCATGGCGACGATCACGCCTTTACCGGCGGCCAGGCCGTCGGCCTTGATCACGATCGGTGCGCCTTTTTCGCGCAGGTAGGCCAGGGCCGGCTCGATCTCGGTGAAGTTCTGGTAGTCGGCGGTGGGAATCTTGTGCCGGGCCAGGAAGTCCTTGGTGAAGGCTTTGGAGCCTTCCAGCTGGGCCGCACCGGCGGTAGGGCCGAAGCAGTCCAGGTTACGGCTGCGGAACAGGTCGACGACGCCGGCAACCAGCGGGCCTTCCGGGCCGACGATGGTCAGCTGGACGTTGTTCTCGGCGAAGTCGGCCAGTTGCTCCAGGGCGGTGACGTCGATGGCAACGTTCTCGCACTTGGCTTCAGTGGCGGTGCCGGCGTTGCCAGGGGCGACGAAGACTTTCTCGACGCGTGGGTCCTGGGCGACTTTCCAGGCCAGGGCGTGTTCGCGACCGCCGCTACCGATGATCAGAATTTTCATTGGGGCTCCTTCGGAGACGCTGCAAGCTGCAAGCGGCAAGCAAGAGCGGGAGTTGCCCTTGTCATAACCTACAACTTCAAAATTAGGGGAGCTGCACCGCAAAAAAGAGCGAACTACCGCTCTTTCTTGCCGCTTGCAGCTGAAAGCTTGAAGCTAACCGCTTAGTGACGGAAGTGACGCATGCCGGTGAAGACCATGGCGATGCCGGCTTCGTCGGCTGCCGCGATCACTTCGGCGTCGCGCATCGAGCCGCCTGGCTGGATCACCGCGGTGATACCGACCTTGGCCGCGTTGTCGATGCCGTCGCGGAACGGGAAGAACGCATCCGAGGCCATGACCGCGCCCTGCACTTGCAGGCCGGCGTGTTCAGCCTTGATCGCAGCGATCCGCGCCGAGTTCACCCGGCTCATCTGGCCAGCGCCGACACCGATGGTCTGGCGGCCCTTGGCGTAGACGATGGCGTTGGATTTAACGAACTTGGCGACTTTCCAGGCAAAGATCAGGTCGTGGATTTCCTGCTCGCTCGGTGCGCGCTTGGTCACGACCTTCAGGTCGCCCTCGGTGATCATGCCGATGTCGCGGCTCTGCACCAGCAGGCCACCGGTGACGCGCTTGTAGTCCCAGGCAGCGGCACGCTCGGCCGACCACTCGCCACAGGCCAGCAGTCGCACGTTGGCTTTGGCGGCGACGACGGCACGGGCTTCTGCGCTGATGCTCGGAGCGATGATCACTTCGACGAACTGACGCTCGACGATGGCCTTGGCGGTTTCGCCGTCCAGCTCACGGTTGAAGGCGATGATGCCGCCGAACGCCGACTCGGTGTCGGTGGCGTAGGCCAGCTCGTAAGCCTGACGGATGCCGCCTTCGGCGTCCGGGCTGACGGCCACGCCGCAGGGGTTGGCGTGCTTGACGATGACGCAGGCCGGCTTGACGAAGCTCTTCACGCACTCGAGCGCGGCATCGGTGTCGGCCACGTTGTTGTACGACAGCTCTTTGCCCTGCAGTTGCACGGCGGTGGCGATACCGGCTTCGGCCGGCTTGGCTTCAACGTAGAACGCCGCGCTCTGGTGCGGGTTCTCGCCGTAGCGCATTTCCTGAGCCTTGATGAACTGGCTGTTGAAGGTGCGCGGGAATTCGCTGCGGCCTTCGGTGCTCAGGGTCTCGGCGGCCTGATTAACGGTGCCCATGTAGTTGGCGATCATGCCGTCGTAGGCGGCAGTGTGTTCGAACGCCTTGAGCATCAGGTCGAAGCGCTGGGCGTAGGTCAGGCCGCCGGCTTTCAGGCTTTCCAGCACCTGGCCGTAGTCGCTGGCGTTGACCACGATAGCGACGTCCTTGTGGTTCTTGGCCGCGGAACGAACCATGGTCGGGCCGCCGATGTCGATGTTCTCGATCGCGGTCGGCAGGTCGCAACCCGGTTTGGAGATGGTCGCTTCGAACGGGTAGAGGTTGACGGCGACCAGATCGATCGGCTTGATCCCGTGTTGCGCCATGATCGCGTCATCGGTGCCGCGACGGCCGAGGATACCGCCGTGGATTTTCGGGTGCAGGGTCTTGACCCGGCCATCCATCATTTCCGCAAAGCCGGTGTAGTCGGCGACTTCGACTGCGGCAACGCCGTTGTCCTGAAGCAGCTTGAAGGTGCCGCCGGTAGACAGGATCTCCACCCCGAGTGCTTGCAGTTCACGGGCGAATTCGAGGATCCCGGTCTTGTCGGAGACGCTGATCAAGGCACGGCGGATCGGCAGGCGGGTAGTCTGGTCGGTCATTTCAGATTCCATAACGCGGTGGAGTCAGCAAAAAAGGCGACCTCATCGAATGGGAGCCGCCTTTTCTGGTTTGGATTCGTGCTTACAACAAGTCGTACTGCTTGAGTTTCTTGCGCAAGGTGCCTCGGTTGAGCCCGAGCAGCTCGCTGGCCTTGGTCTGGTTGCCCTTGACGTAGTTCATCACGCTTTCGAGCAGGGGGGCTTCGACTTCGGAGAGGACCAGGTTGTACACGTCCGTGACAGCCGCACCCTCGAGGTGCGCGAAGTAGTTGTGCAGCGCCTTTTCCACGCTTCCGCGAAGGGTCTGACCCTCTTCGCTCGGGGTGTTCAGGTGCTGTTTCAGGTTGACGTTGTCGCTCACGGGCGTTGTTCCACTCACTAAAGTCTCGGTCATCATCGTCATGCGGCCACCCCTTGTCCGTCCTCTGTCTCAAGGCTCTGATCACATTCGCGCAAGAAGCTGCGAACGTCGGCGCACTGCGCGTGTGTATCGTCCAAACGATTGAAGCGGGCACGAAACTCCTTGGCGCCCGGTAATGTTGCCAGGTACCAGCCGACATGCTTACGGGCGATACGAACGCCCATCACATCGCCATAAAAGGCGTGTAGCGCGGCCAGGTGCTCCAGCAGAATCTGTTCCACTTCATCCAGGCCCGGCGCCGGCAGCAATTCGCCGGTGCGCAGGTAATGCTCGGTCTCGCGAAAGATCCACGGACGCCCTTGGGCAGCCCGGCCTATCAGCAGACCGTCGGCGCCGGTGGCAGCGAGTACCTGTCGGGCCTTCTCTGGCGAAGTGATATCGCCATTGGCAAAAACCGGAATCGACACCGCCTGCTTGATTGCCGCGATGGTGTCGTACTCGGCTTCGCCGGTGTACAGGTCGGCGCGTGTGCGGCCGTGGACGGCCAGCGCCTGAATGCCAGCCTGCTCGGCAATTTTTGCCACGATCAGGCCGTTCTTGTTCGCCCGGTCCCAGCCGGTGCGGATTTTCAGCGTCACCGGAACGTCGACGGCGGCAACCACCGCATGGACGATCTCGCTGACCAGTGCTTCATCTTTCAATAAAGCAGAGCCTGCCGCCTTGTTGCAGACTTTTTTTGCCGGGCAGCCCATGTTGATGTCGATGATCTGCGCGCCCATCTCGACATTGGCCCGGGCCGCGGCCGCGAGCATCTGCGCGTCACCGCCGGCGATCTGCACCGAGCGTGGCTCGGGATCGCCTTCGTGAATCATGCGCAGACGCGACTTGCGGCTGTTCCACAGGCTCATGTCGCTGCTGACCATCTCCGACACCACCAGGCCTGCGCCCATCCGTCGGCAGAGCTGACGGAAAGGTTGGTCCGTGACCCCGGCCATGGGGGCGAGGATCAGGTTGTTCTGCAGTGTGTATGGGCCGATGCGTACCGCCGACATAGGAGTTCCCTGTTGTGGGGCCGGATCATTAGAGTTCGAAAAAGGGTGGGCATGATACCCGCTCTCGGTGACCGGATAAAGGTCGATTTGGATAAAATCTGAACAACTGCGGCGTTAGAACTTTCAGCGTCTAGCGGCAAGCTTCACGCTGCAAGAAAAAGCAGTGTGGTGATTCGGGCTGCTTTTTCTTGACGTTTGAAGCTTGTCGCTCGCGCCTGCTTCTATTCCGGCGAGCGGAAACTGAGGCTGTAATTCACCGCTTTCGGACCCGGATCGAGAATGTCCAGGGCGATGTGGATCGGGGTCTGGCTGGGCATTTCACCCTTGCCCGCCAGCTCGCCGCTGAGGTACTCGCCAGGCTTGAAGCGACGGCTGGCAATCAGCTGGCCGTTGAGGTCGGCAAAGCGCAGTTCGAGCAGCGGGAACGGCTGGGTGAATGGCGCACGGTTGTAGATGATCGCGTCGACGATCAGCGCGCCGCTGAAGTCCGGGTGGCTGCGCACCACCAGGTTGCTGCTTTTGATCCGCGAGATGTCGACCTTGGACGGCACCTTGCAGCCGAGGGTTGGGCAGACCTGCTGGAACCACGGGCGGTACTGGTCCTGGCGCGCCAGCTCGTCGAAATGGTAGGCGATGTACTGCCCGGCCAGTGCCGCGGCGGCGAGCATGATCAGCAGGCTCCAGAGCAGGCGCCGACCCCAGTTGCTGCGGGGTTTTTGCCAGTCCAGTTGCAGCGGGTCGTCGACCAGGTCGACCAGGGCCTCCTTGCGCGAGCGCTCGGGTAGTGCACCCAGCGCCGGCTCCTGGCGGCTGTGCGGGTCGAGGTCTTCGTCGATGTCGTCGTCGCGCGCCGATAGGCGCTGCTCGATCACCGGCTCGTGGGCTTCGTCATGCTCTGGGTGATGCTCTGGTGCCAATGGTTTGACCGGCGGCTCGTCGTCGAGATCGCCAAGGTCGAGCGACAGCGACGGCTCGGTGCGTTCGCCGGGCAGCGGTGCCTCCGGCGGTTCGGACTCGATCAGCGGTGGCTGCGGCTCGTCGCGCAACTCGGGTTCGAGTGGCGTGGCCTCGCGCTCGTCGGCAGGGGTGCTGAACAGGCTGTCGGGGAAGTCGCTGTCGTCATGATCGGGGCCATCGCGGCGTGCGCTGAGGCTGTCCTCGCGGTGCGCTGCGGCCTTGAATTCGAGGCTCGGCTGGATCTCGCGCTGTTCAAGGCGGGCGAGTTCCTGGTCGAGGTCGAGCTGGTCGAGGTCCAGTGCGGCGGCGTCCCAGCCCCGTGGGCTGGGTGCCTGCGCGGCGATCGGGTCCTGCGGTGGTTCGACCGGTGTTTCCACGGGGGGAGGCATTACCTCCGGCGCGTTGACGGCTGGCGACGTTACAGTCGCTGCGGCGACGGCGGGCACGGTTTGCGCCACGCTCTGTTCGAGCAACTGCTTGGCGGCGTTGAACACCTGCAGGCAATTGCCGCAGCGCACCACGCCGCGGGCCACGCTCAGCTGATTGTGGCTGACGCGAAAGCTGGTCTGGCAATGCGGGCACTGGGTGACGAAACTGTCGGTCATGCGGCGATCCGGAGTAGGCAGAGATCTATTCTAGGCGCACTCAGCGGCGGCGACCACTGATGCGTACCCAACCGTCGCGCACGGCGATCGGGTCCAGGTCGAAGTCCTTGGCGTAGGCGGCGGCAACCTCGTCGCCCTGTTCGGCGAGGATCCCCGACAGTGCCAGCAGGCCACCTGGACGAACCAGCCCGGACAACTGTGGTGCCAGCGATACCAGCGGCCCGGCGAGGATATTGGCGACCAGCACGTCGGCCTGCATGGCGGGCATGTTTTCTGGCAGGTACAGGTCGAACAGTTCGTCGGCGATGCCATTACGGCCGGCGTTGTCGCGCGAGGCCTCGATGGCCTGCACGTCGATATCGGTACCGACGGCTTTGCGTGCGCCCAGCAGCAGGGCGGCGATGGCGAGGATGCCCGAGCCGCAGCCGAAGTCGAGGACTTCGGTGCCTTGCAGGTCCTGGCCGTCGAGCCATTCCAGGCACAGGGCGGTGGTCGGGTGGGTGCCGGTACCGAACGCCAGGCCCGGGTCGAGCAGCAGGTTGACCGCCTCCGGCTCTGGAGCGGCGTGCCAGCTTGGCACGATCCACAGGCGCTGGCCGAAGCGCATCGGCTGGAAGTTGTCCATCCAGCTGCGTTCCCAGTCCTGGTCGGCAATCACTTCGGCCTGGTGCTCGGGCAGCGCGGCGCCGGTCAGCAGTTGCAGGTGGGCGAACACCGCCTCAGGCTCGGCATCGGCTTCGAACAGCGCGAGCAGGTGGGTGTGCGACCACAGTGGGGTGGTGTTGAGGTCCGGTTCGAAGATCGGCTGGTCTTCGGCATCCATGAAGGTCACGGACACGGCGCCGACTTCGAGCAGGGCGTCTTCGTAGGTTTCGGCTTGTTCCGGGCTGATGGCCAGACGTACTTGCAGCCAGGGCATGGCGGGCACCTTTGGAGGAGTTCGTTGAGGCAGCGCGGGAGGGCTGCGAGAAGCGCGCCAGTTTACTTGAGTGTGAGGGGTTTGTCTGGTGGGGGTGGGCGGTTTAGAACCAGCGCTTTGGCTTCCATTGGACGGGGCTGGCGAAGCTGTGTAGCAATAGCGCGACCAAAGCGATCCAGCCGATTGCAGGGTGCTCTTTCAGCAGGGCGGGGTAGCAACCAATGAATAGCAAGTAGTCCCGGTCCACCAGTCGGAAATAGTAGGTGATAAAAAACAGGTTATAGGCGGCGCATAAAAAGAACTGCCAGAACTTTAGGCCGTCGCCTGAAAAGCGTGCCCTCAGCAGGAATGCCACAGTCAACGCTGCGCTTGCTAGAGCAAGGAATAGCCAGGTCATTTTCAGGTGGTTTTCTGATGAGGGGCTTTCAGCGGTTGCGTCATCGGCGTTTCCAGAAATTTCGCTGTTGTTTGTGGAGGTGGATTACCAGGCTTCGCGGGTCTGTTGTTTCGATTTTAATTGGGTAAATCGCGGGTTGCCATAACGCAGCACCCAGGGCAAGAAATATTATGAAAGGATATTGTTCGCAGGTATTTGAAATATCCCCATAGAAAAATAGCTTTTCATAAGTAGCGACATTGAGATTTAGGGATATGAAAAAGCCATTAAAGCCGAAACAAAATAGCTCAGTCGATAAGCTAAGCCTGGGTGTCGAAAATCTTTTCTTCAAATATTTCGACGCGATCAGACCAAAAAAAATCGCGGATATATAGAGCATCAGGATCATTTCTGTGACTCTTCAACGATCTGATGGATACTGATGCTGTCTGCCCATACTTCAGTGCCCAATGCCCATCGGCTCATTACCCTAAAGCTTCTTACGCGGTCATTGGGTATGTGCCGGAATAACCGCCATGCTCCCGGCTTGACTGACAGTTTCATCAGTGTGTAGGCCGAGAGGCTCAGGTCTACCGAGGCGTAGGCGATGTTTCCTGTGCTTTTGTCCCCTCCAGCGAACTCGGCGGCAGCTTGGTAACCCTTTCGTACTATGCCTTCGGCGTCTGATTGGCCGGTGTACAGGTTCACCCCGTTCTCGTAAATGTTGTTCGCACCATGCGCCAGCAGTGGAAGGCCAACGGGGATGCACAAGGTGAATCGAGTTTTGAGGCAGATTTCTATACCGCCAGTGATTTGGCCGACGCCAGCCACTAAGCCAACCAGTTTATTGGCGGTGTCGCGGGTTATTCTAGCTAGCTTGAGCGACGCGAAGCGCAGTTCTACTAGGCCCTGGTCGGCAGATTTGACACCTGAGTCGACAGCGCTCGTTATTTTTTTCGCAAAATGTGCCACATCCCGGTTGAAGCGCATTCGCAAACTACGATCTTCCAGAAGACGAGCACTTGAAGTACATGCCTGTTTGGTCAAGCGAACGGCCGCGTCGCTGACATCCCAATAATCAGGAGTGCCCAGCCGATAATCCAGGCGATAGGGCGAGGGCCTTCCATTCATCCTGTCGCTCCCCAAGAAGCAGAGCCGGTCGTGCTCGCCTGGTGATGCTCCCAGCAGATGTTCTGGTAGCGCAGGGTTAGCTGTTCCTGAGGCTCTATATCGCTGTGCTCTACTGAGTCGGGGACATCGATTTCAAGGCTGGCCAACAGGCCACCCTCAATCTTGATGGTGTAGTACTTTTCGTGAGTGCCGCCGGGAGAGGTGCGGTAAAGATCGATCGTGCATTCGACTTCCTCCCGGTCGGCCAAGGCCCTAGCCAGTAGTGGAGAAGACTTGTCGATGTGCTTGGTGATGCGAATCGGCGCGTGAGTGGCGCGCGTGGTGTTGCCGATGTTGGCCATACCATGGCTGATCGCGACGACCAGGATTTCGTCGGTATGCCCGCTCTGGCACTTGTTGCCGATGGATTCCTGGGTGGAACAGCCGGCGGAGATCAGGCCCTGAGTCTTGCCGGTGATAGTCATGTAACTGTGATTGGCCATGCGCGCTACTCCCTGTAGTCAGAGTGCGCAGGGTAGTGCCTGGAGATGTGCGGTGGATGTAGGGCATTTCTGAAATTGACGTTACAGGCTTTTTTCCAGGCAAAAAAAGACCCCGGCTACGGGGCCGGGGTCTTTTCTACATCACCCTGAAATCACTCCTGGTTAGCCAGTTTGTGTTCCAGATAGTGAATGTTGACGCCGCCTTTGCAGAAACCTTCATCACGCACCAGGTCGCGGTGCAGTGGGATGTTGGTCTTGATGCCGTCGACGACGATCTCGTCCAGGGCATTGCGCATGCGTGCCATCGCTTCGTCACGGTCTTTACCGTAGGTGATCAGCTTGCCGATCAACGAATCGTAGTTCGGTGGAACCGCGTAACCGCTGTACAGGTGCGAATCGACGCGAACGCCGTTGCCGCCCGGCGCGTGGAAGTGCTTGACCGTGCCTGGGCTCGGAATGAACTTCTTCGGGTCTTCGGCGTTGATCCGGCACTCCAGCGAGTGACCACGAATGACCACGTCGTCCTGGGTGTACGACAGCTTGTTACCGGCGGCGATGCTGAGCATCTCCTTGAGGATGTCGATACCGGTCACCATCTCCGATACCGGGTGCTCTACCTGCACACGAGTGTTCATCTCGATGAAGTAGAAGCTGCCATTCTCATAGAGGAACTCGAAGGTACCGGCGCCACGGTAGCCGATGTCGATGCACGCCTTGACGCAGCGAGCGAAGACTTCCTGGCGGGCCTTCTCGTCGATGCCCGGTGCCGGTGCTTCTTCCAGTACCTTCTGGTGACGACGCTGCAGCGAGCAGTCGCGGTCGCCGAGGTGGATGGCGTTGCCCTGGCCGTCGGACAGTACCTGAACTTCCACGTGACGTGGGTTGGTCAGGAACTTTTCGAGGTAGACCATCGGGTTGCCGAACGCCGCACCGGCTTCGGTACGGGTCAGCTTGGCCGAGGCGATCAGGTCCTCTTCCTTGTGCACGACGCGCATGCCGCGACCACCACCGCCACCGGCGGCCTTGATGATCACCGGATAGCCGACTTCACGGCCAATGCGCAGGGCTTCTTCTTCGTCTTCCGGCAGCGGGCCGTCGGAACCTGGCACAGTCGGCACGCCCGCTTTGATCATCGCGTCCTTGGCCGATACCTTGTCGCCCATCAGGCGAATGGTGTCGGCTTTTGGGCCGATGAAGGCAAAGCCGGACTTCTCCACCTGCTCAGCGAAGTCGGCGTTTTCTGCCAGGAAGCCGTAGCCAGGGTGAATGGCGGTGGCCCCAGTCACTTCTGCCGCGGCGATGATCGCCGGGATGTGCAGGTAGGACTGGGTGGCGATAGCCGGGCCGATGCAGACCGACTCGTCGGCCAGGCCCAGGTGCATCAGTTCGCGGTCAGCCGTGGAGTGAACCGCGACGGTCTTGATGCCCAGTTCTTTACAGGCACGCAGGATCCGCAGGGCGATTTCACCGCGGTTGGCGATCAGGACTTTTTCCAACTTCGCAGACATCGTTGGCTCTCCGCGGTTCAAACGATGGTGAACAGCGGCTGGTCGAACTCAACCGGCTGGCCGTCTTCTACCAGGATCGACTCGATCACACCGCTGGTTTCAGCTTCGATGTGGTTCATCATCTTCATGGCTTCGACGATGCACAGGGTGTCGCCTTTCTTCACGGTCTGGCCAACTTCAACGAAGGCTGGCGAGGTAGGCGAAGCTTTGCGGTAGAAGGTGCCGACCATCGGCGAACGGGCAACGGTGCCGTTCAGCTTAGGTGCAGCTGGCGCTTCGGCGGCAGCGGCTGGAGCAGCAGCGGCCGGTGCGGCCACTGGCGCAGCGACTGGAGCCGGTGCGTAGTATTGCTGAGCCGGGGTTTTGCTGTGGCGGCTGATACGTACGGACTCTTCGCCTTCCTTGATCTCCAGCTCGTCGATGCCAGACTCTTCCAGCAGTTCGATCAGTTTCTTGACTTTACGGATATCCATTAATCATCAACTCCCAAGGTTCGGACAGGGGGCGTATAAACGTGTATTCAAACGTTTCTACAAGCCTGGCCAAGGGGCCAGGCCTTCGTTATCAGGGCTTTGCGTGAGCAGCCAGTTGCTCCAGGGCGGACTCCAGGGCCAAGCGGTAACCGCTGGCGCCCAGGCCGCAGATCACACCTACTGCAACGTCGGAGAAGTAGGAGTGATGGCGAAAAGGCTCGCGTTTGTGCACGTTGGACAAATGCACTTCGATGAATGGGATGCTCACCGCCAGCAACGCGTCACGTAATGCGACGCTTGTGTGCGTGAAAGCCGCCGGATTGATCAGGATGAAATCCACACCTTCGTTGCGTGCGGCATGGATTCGGTCAATCAGCTCGTATTCGGCATTGCTTTGCAGGTATTGCAGATGGTGGCCCGCAGCACGTGCGCGCTGCTCCAGGTCCTGATTGATCTGGGCCAGGGTCACCGCGCCATAGACGCCGGGTTCGCGAGTGCCGAGCAGGTTCAGGTTGGGGCCATGCAGCACCAGTAGGGTAGCCATCTGCGGTTCCTTTGATTGTCGGGCAATATACGTAGCGCGGCGACTATGCCGCAAAGCCCCAAGCGATGTCCAGTTACCTGCAATAGCCAGCACGATGACCGAGATTCGCGCAAAGTATGTGACTAATTTATTAATTTTGGTCATCGAGGCCGCTTTTTGCACGGCCCCAGCAGTTATAGACCGACTTCGCTGCGTATGCGCGTCAGATGTGCGGCGAATTCGCCGGCGTTGGTCTCGCCAACCACCCGGGCGTCGGTTTTTTCGCTGCCGTTCGCGGCAAAGAACAGCAGCGCAGGCGGGCCGAACAGTTGGTAGCGGTCGAGCAGGGCGCGCTGCTCGGCGCTGCTGCGGGTGATGTCGAAGCGCACCAGGCGATAGCCCTGGAGTTGCGCGACTACGGGGGCGGCATTGAGTACTTCGTGCTCGATCACCTTGCAACTGATGCACCAGTCGGCGTACCAGTCCAGCACCAGCGGTTGGCCGGCGGCCTTGGCTTCGGCCAGTACGCTGTCGAGGGCGGCGGGCGAATCGACGGTCTGCCAGCGGTCCGTCGTGGTTGTGCCGGCAGCGTTCAATGTGGGCGGTGCCGAGCTGGCGTTGAGCGGGCGCAGCGGGTCGCTCTGGCCGCTATACGCGCCATACCAGCAGGCCAGTGCATAGCACAGCAGAAACAGCCCGAGCACCTGGGCCAGGCGCTGACGAGTGGTTTTCACCACGAACTCCAGCGCGCCAAGGAACACTGCGACGCCTGCGGCCAGCAAGCCAACCAGCAGCAGCGTGGCCTGGCCGGGCAGTACGCGGCTGAGCAGGCCGATAGCCAGACCGAGTAGCAGCACGCCGATGGCGTTTTTCACCGTCACCAGCCAGGGGCCGCTTTTCGGCAGCCAGGCGGCGCCACCGGTGGCGACCAGCAGCAGCGGTGCGCCCATGCCCAGGCCGAGGGCGAACAGTTTCAGGCCGCCACCCAGGGCGTCGCCACTGGCGCTTATATAGAGCAGTGCACCGGCCAGCGGCGCCGAGACGCAAGGTGACACCAGCAGGCTCGAGACCACCCCGAGCACGGCGGCGCCGAGCAGCGAACCGCCTTTGGTCTGGCCGGCCAGGCGGTCCAGGCGGCTGCTGATGGCATGGGGCAGTTTCAGTTCGAACAAGCCGAACATGGCCAGGGCAAACACCACGAAGAATGCCGCGAACGGCACCAGCACCCAGGCCGATTGCAGGCGCGCCTGCAGGTTGAGGCTGGCGCCGAACAGGCCCATCAGGGCGCCGAGCAGGGCGAAGCAGGCAGCCATCGGCAGCACGTAGGCCAGCGACAGGCTGAAACCGCGCCAGCCACCGACCTGACCACGCAGCACCACGCCTGAGAGAATCGGCAGCATTGGCAACACGCAGGGGGTGAAGGTCAGGCCGACGCCGGCGAGGAAGAACAGTGCCAGCGCTTTCCAGGTCCAGGCTTTGTCGGCGGCGCCAGCGCTGGCGGCGGGGGCGACACCGCTGCCGTCGATGCTCAGGCGCTCGGTTTCCGGTGGGTAGCACAGGCCTTTGTCGGCACAGCCCTGGTAGGTGACTACCAGGGTAAACGGGCGTTTGTCGTCGGTGCGTGGCAGGTCGACGTCGACGATGGTGTGGTAGACCTCGACATCGCCGAAGAACTCATCGTGCTTGGCTTCGCCGGCGGGCAGTTGCACAGCACCGAGCTTGATATCGGCCGGTTCGGTGCGGAACTGGAAGCGATGCCGGTAGAGGTAGTAGCCCTCGGTGGGCACGAAGCGCAGCTTGATCGCCTGGGCATCGCCCTGGATGAGGTTGAGCTTGAAGGCTTCGCGCACCGGCAGGAAGTCGGCGCTGTTGTTCAGGCTCGAGGCGCCGAAGGTGGCGCTGGGGCGGCTGTCGAGCAGGCCGGCAGCGACGGCTGGCAAGGCCAGGAGCAGAAACAGGAGGCAGAGCAGGCGACGCATGAGCAGTCTCACAGGGTGAACGTGTCGGCCATGATAACGGAGATTGGTGGCCGGGGTGCCCTGCTGCGAATTGTCACGCAGGGTGCTGACGGGGTCAGGTTGACGTTGGGCGGGGCTGCTTGCCGTTGGCGAGTTCGGCTTCGCGTACGAAGATGGCGGCTTCAAGTTCGGGGGAGCGTTTGGCCCATTGCTCGGGGGGGAGGGGGGAGGACCATTCGATGATGGTGGGATCTGTAAAGTCGGGTAAAGGAAGAAGTTTCTTTCGTTCGAACACATCGATTAGCAAACAATTGAAAACGAACAAACTGAAGAAGCCGTCCCATAGCAGGGCAAGAAACCAGCCTTTTTGCGTCGCGGCTTCTTTGATGCCTTCTATGTAGGTTGCCAGGATACCTTTGGTGCGGTTGAAGCGAGCAGTGTTATCTGCCACGGCGTCGGGCCCGATTTCCATGTAACTGCGTACGCACTCCCACTGGGCCATCGCACTTTCGCCACCTCCGCATGCAATTCCGATGGAGAACGCACGTTCACTGTAAGGTGCCTCCGGGTCGGGGTTGTCGAAGCCGATAAAGAGCATGCCCACCGAAGAGCCACCGCCGAGGCCCACGGTTTTTTGTTCAACGGCTATGGCGGTGACCGTTTCCCAAGGGACAATCCAGTGGGCGCCAGTTTTTAGCGGAACGCAGACTTCACGGCGTTGGCGATTGAAGCGAATGGGTAGAGGAGTAGGGGTGTTAAGGTCGTTCAGTAATATAATTGTTGGGACTGAAACAATAGCGAATCCTAGCCACAGAGAAATGATGTCATTGGATAGATAGGCGATCATGGCCGACAAGAAAACCATGGCGGATATAATTGCAATTGCAGTTCCAGGGGTGTAGGTGCTGATATCCATGAATGAGTCGTTTTTTCGCCAAATCGTATTCATTATGTCAACAGGTTTTTGTCCTGTTGGCACTGAGAGAGGGGCAAGATAATCATGGCGTCCAAATAGGCGGCTTTTCGTTGTTCCAGCTGGGGTTCTAGTCACGACGTGTCCTCGGTTGAACGTATGAAGAACACTGTACGCCGTTGGCTAGCACGTAAGTTTTTGCTCCTGAGTTGCGCTCATTACATTCATTTCTTAGTGTTAGTGTTCCATTGGTATAACTAAGTGAAAATTTCAGTCCAGATTTTCCTCCGATGAAATTACCTTCGCCTAAGAGCGCGGTCAGCGGTGTTTGGTAGAGGATTTTTAAATTAACTTCGCTTGGGCTGGAGAAGTCTTTCGAACCTACTAGCGCTCCAGAAATTCGGAGGCCATCCCCCTCTTGATGAGGGATCCATTTGCATTCACCCTTCGAAAGCCAGTGGGGTGTCACGTCGATCCACTGCTGCGGGGGCTGTTGAGTTTTCATCAGCATGCCAGCATTTTGTCCGATCAGGGCTTCTAGGTTCACGCAGTAGCCAGTGATGAGTATCTCAAGATAAAGGTCTGACGGATTTGCCCCTGGTAAGTCAATTGTCACTGAGTCGATGGTGCTGATGTACTTGACACCACTATAGGAATTCAATGAGCTGACCCTATGGTTTGAGCTGGTGAAAGTGACTCGAGGTGTGTATAGGAGGGCGAAAAGTTTTTCGAGCTCTGCATATTGTGACTTTGCGTCAATTGGTAGAAGCCAGGATGAGCGTTTTTTTGACCAGCAGCAGTGGTAAAGGAAGTTTTGAAGTGGTGTTTGCTGGAATAGCCACGTTATTAAATAGACTATCCCTAGCGCCGCTATCAGGAATGAGATCGGCCCCATCCAAAGTAGGTAGCCAGCGATTGCGATGTCGAAGGTGACAAGGCCAAGTATTGCTTTCATTGTATAAAATATACCAGCTGCTGCCTGTAGTCCGTATGTCGCTACCAAACCTCCTACAGCTACCTTGCGCAGCTTTAACCATGGGTCGGCCGAGTGGAGGCTTGCACTAATTTGAATTTCTAGTGATTTGAACTCTTGAATTGCTGCAGTTGTGGAAAGTAGGCCAATGACCCCGCCGAACAATGTCAAAGCAGGCATTTGGGAGGCCTGAAAGCGAAAGGTATTAACGCCTAAACCTTTGCGAATCTGACTATCTACCACAGCCGTCAACGCCGCCCCGGCATAAAGCACCGCCGCCGCTGTGTCATGTATCCGCTGCTCATCCGGCCTTGGCACCGCCTGCAACTGCCCCAGATACCGCTGCGCATTCAGCAGGTTCAACACCATCACCGCCAGCGGTAATACCCCGCCACTGTTCTCGATCACCGCCGGGCTGCGTATCGCGTCCACCTTCCCCAGCCCAATTGCCTGCCCCGTGCGTTGGGTCCACTCGCTCAAGGCCTCACCCGCACCGCCAACAAAGCGCAGTATTCGTTGCTTACCCTCCGTGACCCTGCGGATTGCACTGTCGCCACTCAGCCGCGCCATCACCAGAATGCTTGCCCAGGCCGGATGAAGCGCCTCGGGTGAATCCTTGCCCAGCAGCAGAAACGCCGAGCCCAGGCGTTTGAGCAGCAGGCTGAACGCTGACTCCTCCGGGCCGCTCATCGAGCCCAGTTCGTAGAGCACTGCTTTGCTGATCGGCGCCAGTACCTTGTACAGGGCTGCGATCGCCTGCTCGCGATTCTCCACGGCCAATGCGGTGGCCAGTTCGCCCATCCGGCTGGTGATCACCAGCCCGCCTTCCAGGCTCGGACTCCAGGCATACACCAACTGGCGCAGGATGCCGGGGTCGGTGCTGCGCACATACGCTGCATATTGCTCGACGCCGGCCTGGGTATCGCATTGCGAACTGAGGCAGGCCATGGCCAGCTCGTTCAGCCAGCGCCATGTTGGTGTATGTTCGTGGTCGATGAACCAGGTCGCCCGATGGTGTTCGTACAACAAACGGCCTCGATCCGTTAGCAGCAGTTCCTGGCGCGTCCTGACCTGCTCGAAGTGGGCCGGCGCTGTTTCGTCCAGCCAGGTGTTCATGGCAGCCAGGTCGATGTATTCCTCGACTTCGTAGCCGTTGCGCTCACTCAGGTTTTCGACTTTCTCCGCACGATACTCGCGAACCACGGATTCGATTTCATTGTGCAGTTCAGGCGGGATGAAGGCCCGCACGGGTTGCAGGCACTGGCTTTTCTTTTGCCAGACCTTGTTCAGTTCAGCGTCGGCCTCCTTATGGGAATACTTGCGCCCGCGCTCCTGGTTGATTGCCGACTCTTCCCGGAACAGTTCGTCGAGCTGGTGGTGAGCCTTGAGCAGGGTCTCGCCTTGTTCTTTCGAGAACTGAAGGTCCTGTTCGCGGTAGCGGTAGCTGAGTATTCCCGCGACTTCGCTGGCGCTCTCTTCCAGCAGGCTGCGGATAAAGCCGCCCGTTTGCAGGCGGATACTGTGGCCCTGCTGCCACTGCTGGTGGTCGACCTGGAGCTTTTCCTGTTCATGGTTGATGTCGCGCAGCAGCCCCAGCTCATCGTCCAGGCAGGCGAACACCGGATACAGTGCGTCGGCCTGTTGGCGAACCTGCTCTGCCCAGCGCGCGGCGTCCCGGTTGTCCCAGGGCACCGCACTCCACTCGCCAGGTACCGGCGACGCCACGGTGATTTCGGGCGATTGCTCACTGGCCTGCCGGCCTTCGTCATAGCTGACTTCGGCGTCGGAGTACGCCTTGACGTTCTCGTCGCTCGGGTTGCTGACCACCCGTTGGCGCAGCTTGTTGGCATTCTGGCGATTGGCTTCGCCGTTGCGCTGATGATCCACCGCCTTTGCGCGCTTACAAACCGCAGGTTCCAGTTCGCCGATTATCCGCTCGACATCATCGAAGGGTGGGCAATGCGGCGCTTCGAGCGTATTGGCGATCCTTCGCAAATCGATATGGCGCATGTGCTGCTCGCGAACCGCTCGTTCGCTCAGGCGCGCGCACTGCGCCGCGCCGATCGGGTACTCGGTGAAGCACATCCAGGCCTCTTCGTGCTTGTCCAGCGCAAGGCCCGTCAGGCTGCCGTCGTCGACGAGATCGGCAGGTGCCGTCAATGGCTGCTCCAGCAGCAGGCCATCGCCGGCCACCGCGTAACGCTGGAGCGGACCCTGGTGATGCCAGACATACACGAATCCGCTGCGCAGGCGCCGAGCCGCCAGAGGGTGACTGGCAAATGCCTCGGCCATCGGACAGGCGCGGTGTTCAAGGGCATGCTCGGCCAGGGCGTAACGCACGGGCACAATGAACAATTGTGGCTGACTGGCCGGGCATGGCCGTAGCAGGATGTCGACATCGGTTTTCCGTGCCGCGCGGGCGGCACGCTGCTGGGCAACGCGTTCACGGACACGGGCAAATGCGCTCTCGCTCATGAGGAAACCTCCGCAGAAAGGACCAATTGGCGTATCTGTTCGACCTGTGCGCGCTCCAGGCGCTGACTGGGCGTCAAGCCCGGTTCGCTAAGCAGTGCGCGATACACCGCGTGTTCGGGGCGTTCGGGAAAGCAGTCACCGTACTCGGCAGAGAGCCCAGCCCAGCCGAGCACGTCGGCTTCGCTGGTCAGGCCATAGCGCGCGGCGTTCTGACGGCAGCATGCGGCCCAGGCGAGTTGTTTCGCCTCGTCCATTTGCTGGAGTGCCGTTGGGGCGAATTGCCGGACGTGATCGATGAGCTTGCGGTCGAACGTCTCCAACTGCGACTGGTTGAGGCGCTCGAATTGCTCGATGGAGAACCTCAGCCACGGCGTGTGCGCATAGCGCGCCGCCAGCACTGCTGACTGCCGCCGCACCTCATGCGTGTCGCCGTTGCCTTGCGACCAGCGCATGAGCTGAACCGGGCCCATCAGGCGATCGCGCTCCGGGTAGCTCAGGGGCCTGAGCCAGCGCGCCGTCACGCTCGGGTCGTAAAAACGAAACAGCACCGTTTCGGTCCCGGCCAGTTGCAGATGAACCAGGCTGCTCAAATGCCCCAGTAACAGGTGGTGTGGCGCATCGCTTTCAAGCCAGAGACCGTGTTTGCCTTGCCAGTCGCGCCGGAAGGTCTTCGCCACCTGACCGTCCGGCTCGACCCGGACCAGCCACGGGCCGAGATCGCTCACCAGCGAATACGCCGTGTTGGCGTAGAGCGGGTAGGGCGTGAGGGTCGAGTCCAGTGTCAACAACAGCGTGGGCAGGTGCTCGAAGCGTGCGCCGTCCAGCAACAGATAGGTGTGGCTCATGTGCGGCGCTCCGCCAGCAGCGCACACACTGTGCAAGCCGCAGATCCTGCGTCGGATGCCGTTTGCAGGTTGTGCGACTGGCTTGCCAGCGCCACCTCGGTCATGTTCGCCAACGCCGCCTGGGCAACGGTGGCCAGCGGCACCCCCGGCAGCGGCGCACCGCCGACCTGTATCGGGCAACTACTGAAAATCCCCCCTGGCCCGATCAGCAGGTGCTGGCCGCCTGCGCTCAAGCTCAGGTTCACCCCACCGTCGATGATGATCTCCGCTCCCGCCTTCAGGTGCACCTGCTGACCGGCCTCGACCACGATGGCCTGTTGCACGTGGGTGTGCTGGCTGCCGCTCACCTGGAGATAGTCGTCGGCCTCCAGCGTCACCTTGCGATGGCCCGTGACCGTGCGCTGGTCCTCCGCTTTGAGCACCACCACGCTATTGCCGCTGACCCGCTCATGCCGCTCGTTACCCACCTCCAGACGGCTGTCGTGTGCCACGTGGCGGACCAGGTCGCGCTCGGCGCGCAGGTAGATTTCCTCCTGCCCGGCGCGGTCTTCGATGTGCAGCTCGTTATAACCACCACTCTCTGGTGTGCTGCGGCTGCGGAACACGCTGCGCGACTTGTGTGCCGGCAACTCATAGGCGGGCCGGTGCAGGTCGTTGGGCAGACAATGGCTGACAATCGGCCGGGAGGGATCCCCTTCGATGAACAGCACCAGCACTTCCATGCCGACGCGCGGTAGGGTCACCGCCCCGTAGCGGTCGCCCGCCCAGCTTGAGGCCACGCGCAGCCAGCAACTGCTGAGTTCATCGTGCTGGCCCTCGCGGTCCCAGTGAAACTGCACCTTGATCCGGCCATGGGCATCGCAGTGGATTTCGTCGCCCTGGGGGCCGGTGACGCGTGCCGTCTGGCTCACCAGCGTCGGTGGCGCAGGCGCGAGAGGTGGGCGGAACAGTACCTCCTTCGGCGTGGCGGTGAAGCTATTACGGTAGCCTTGCCATTGCCCGGCGCCGTGTTCATCCGCGGCCGGGGCGCTTTCTTCCAGCACCTGCGGCTGGCGGCCCTGATGCCGCACCTGCGTCAGCAGCCACAGATCGTTCCACGCGGTACGCGGGTGACTGTGCAACGGCAACAGGTGCCCGCTTGCCAGCCGTGGCTGATCGCTTTCACCTTCGGCCAGGCAGTAATCGATGCGATGTGCCTCTAACGCCCGTTGGCTCAACTGCTGGCCCTGCTGTTCGCGCTGGAAGCCGCCGGGGTAGTGGTAGTCCTCCAGGTCCGGCTGGCGCAGTTCGTTGTCGCCACCGCTGTGCGCGGCAAGCTGATAATCGCTGTGGGTGAAGTTGTAGTCCTGGCGCGTCGTGCGGCTGCTGGCGGTGTTCAGGCCCAGGCTGAAACGACGCACCACCGGCTCCCTGGCGACCATCGCGCTGTCTTGCACATAGGGCGTGGGGCAGTCGAGCTCGGGGAAGCCGGCCTGATGATCGGCAAACACCAGCAGGTGCCCCTGCGGCGAGTGCTGGAAGTGGTAGTGGATGCCGTCCTCGGCACACAGGCGCTGGATGAAGGCGAGGTCGGACTCGCCGTACTGCACACAGTATTCACGTGGCGCGAACGGCTCGTGGAGCTTGAAGCGAAAGGTGTCGGCGAGGATGCCGTGATCCTTCAGCACCCTGGCAACAATCTGTGGCACCGTGCGCTGCTGGAAGATCCGATGGTTGCGGCGCAACGCCAGGCGCGCCAGTTGCGGCGCCAGTTGCAAATAATAGTGGGTGAAACGCCGGCCGGATTCGCCCTGGCGGATGCGCTGCACCTGGCCATGGATACCGGCACCGCTGCTACCGAAAGCGAGGAAGGCGCGCTGGTGCAGCAACTGCTCCAGGGCCAGGTCGGGGCGCTCGCAGACCAGCTCCAGCTCAAATGCGTAAAGCGTACTGATGGCTTCGGTGCCGCTGAAGGCAAGTACCCGCAGTTCGGGGGCATCGACTTCAAAAGCGAGCTGAAATGGCTGCCGTGTCGAGAAGAACATCCGCTGTCCTTGTGATCATGGGGGCTCCCACTGGAAGTCCCCCCCGCAAAGATCAGCACGCTAGCAAAAGTATCCTCGGCTGGATGTCAGACCGTTCCGAAAATTGTTTCAAAGGCGGAATGCACGGACCGCAGTATTCAACTCACCGCCCAGGCGCAGCAGGTGTTCGCCTTGTTCGCGGCCTTCGCCGATGCGCTGCAGGTTGTCCTCGCCAAGGTCGTGAATGCGCTCGCTGTGGTCGCGAATCTCGCTGACCGCGCCGCTCTGCTGGGCGGTGACGTCGGCGATGCGCACGGCGGTGTCGGCGATGGTCTGGATCGCCGCAACGATCTCGTCCAGCGCGCCGTCCGCCGCCTGCGCCTGGTCGGCGGTGGCCTCGGCGTGTTCGAGTTGCGCGCGCATGCCCTCGACCGATTCCTTGGCCGCTTGCTGCAAGCGCTGGATCAGGCCCTGGATTTCCGCCGTCGCCCCGGTGGTGCGCTGGGCCAGCGAGCGGACTTCTTCGGCGACCACGGCAAAGCCACGGCCCATCTCGCCGGCGCGAGCGGCCTCGATGGCAGCGTTGAGGGCCAGCAGGTTGGTCTGCTCGGCAATCGAGCGGATTACCGTCAGCACCCCGCCGATGGTCGCTGACTCTTGCGCCAGTTCCTCGATCATCTGCGCGTTGCCTTGCACCTCATCGACCAGCGTGCGCAGGCCGGCCAGGCTCTGGCCGATCACCGCCTGGCCCTGTTCCACGGCCCGCCCGGCATCGCGGCTGGCGTCCGCCGCCTGGCTGGCATCGCCGGCCACCTGGACGATGGTCGCCTCCAGCTCGCCGAGGGCATCGCGGATCTGCGCGGTATCGCCGGCCTGGCGCTCGGCGCCATCGTGCAGCGCGCTGCTCATGCCGGCCAGGGCGTGGCTGCTGCCGGCGACCTGCTCGGCATTGTTGCGGATGGTCCCGACCAGCTCCACCAGGTAGGCGCGCAGGCGGTTCAGCGACGCCTGAATGTCGTGCATCTCGCGGTTGCTGCGACCCAGCGCAATCGGCTGGCTGAAGTCGCCGCCGGCCCAGTGTGACAGGGCCGGCGCCAGGTTGGTCAGCACCCGCGCCAGACGTCGTTGCAGGGTGTCGACCAGCAAGGCGATCAGCAGGATCAGGGCAATCATCAGGCCCTGGATCAGGCGTACTTCGCCCTGGATCTGTCCATGCTGGCTGCGCACGCGCGGCTCCAGCTCGGCGATGGCCTGCTGCACGGCGGCCATGCGCGCCTGGGTACTGTCGGCCAGTTCGGTGCGGCGCTGGATCTGCTCACGGGTGCGTTGCAGTTCCGCCGGGTAGCGGTTGAGCAGGCTGTTCAGCTCGCGCTTGAGTGCTACGCCGCTGTCTTCGGCGGTGGCAGTGCGCTGACTTTCCAGGCCCATCATTGCGGCAAAGTCATCGGCGCCGGATTCCACCGCCGCCGTTACCCCGAGCAGCGGCAGCGCCTCCAGCGCTTTGGCCTGCTCGACGATCTGCTGCAGCTCGCGCTCCACCTCCAGTGCCAGCTCGCTGCGGCCGCTGCTGACCAGTTTGTCACGGGCCAGCGATAGCCGGCCCAGGTGCACCGCAGCCTCGAACAGCACCGGCGAGTAATCCCCGGCTGCGGCGTTGCCGCTGTCCTTGGCATAGCGCGACAGCTGCTCCAGATTCGCTCCCAGTTCACGCTCGGCTTGCAACAGCAGGGCCTGCGGGTCGCCGGCCAGCTTGCCGGCAGCGAGCAGCTCGTTACGGCTGAAGCCTTGCAGGCTGTCCAGGCTTGGGCGCAGGCGTTCGGCCAGCTCGGTTGGCAGGTGTTTGAGCTCGCTTTGCAGGTCGTCGGTGGCCTGCAGCGCAGTGGCGTGGCGTAGGGCGTCGCCGCTGTTGAGGTAGTCCTGAATGTTGCGCGCCACCTGGTTCTGGAACTGCTGCGACAGCCCCAGGTAGCGCTCCATCAACAGGTACGGCTGCTCCAGCGCCCGTTGCGACCACCACAGGGTCGCCCCGAGTGCGAGGCACACTGTCACCAGCAGCAGGGTATTCAGGTTGGTCAGCAACTTCAGGCGCATGGCAGGCTCTACCGACAGCAGTTTGGTAAGCGCCTGAAGTTATTGCGATTTTATGACGGGATGATGACCAAGCCGGCCGTGCGGGGAAAAAAGTGGCACATTGCCGGCAGTGCTCAGGCCTCGACCCGTTGCACGCAGTTGCGGCCGGCGCCCTTGGCCAGGTACAGCGCTTCGTCGGCGGCGGTGGCCATGCTCAGGGCATCGAGGCCCTCGCTCAGTTCCACCACGCCGGCACTGAAGGTGCAGGACAGGTCGCGCGGCTGCGCCGGGTAGTGAATCTCGGCGAAGCGCCGGCGAATCTCGTCGAGCACTTTGTGCGCTGCATGGATATCGGTGTTCGGCATGACGATGGCGAACTCTTCGCCGCCATAGCGGCCAATGAAGTCGGTTTTGCGCAGGCGTTGCTTGAGGAACAGCGCCAGGCTCTTGATTACCCGGTCGCCCATCGGGTGGCCGTGACTGTCGTTGACCTTCTTGAAGTGGTCGATATCGAGCATGGCGAAGCTCAGCGGGCGCTCTTCGCGGCGTGCGCGGAAGCTGCAGTCTTCCAGTAATTGCAGAATGTGCGTGTGGTTATACAGCCCGGTCAGGCTGTCACGGACCATCCGCGCCTTGAGGTTGCGCGCCCGTGCTGCACGGTTGCGCACGGTGGTGATCAGGTGCCGCGAACGGATCGGCTTGGTCAGGAAGTCGTCGCCGCCTTCGCTCATGGCATCGAGCTGCTTGTCGAGGTCGTCCTCGGCCGACAGGTAGATGATCGGCACGCTTACGTAGCGGTCGTTGTGGCGGATCACCTTGGCCAGTTCGGTGCCGGTGCAGGCTGGCATGTACATGTCGAGGATGATCAGGTCGGGCTGGAAGTCAGCCAGCTCGGCCATGGTCTGGATCGGGTCGATCAGCGTGCGGGTGACGATCCCGGCGCTGTTGAGCAGGCGCTCGGTATGCAGCGCCTGGGCCCGCGAGTCGTCGATGATCAGCACCTTGAACGGCTCGTACTGGGTGACGCTGGTGAGCAGCTCGACCTTCTCCAGCAGGCTCGAAGCCTCCAGGGTGCCGGTGAGAAACTCCTGGCCGCCGGCGCGCACGGCAGCCAGGCGGGTCGGGGTGTCGGTTTCATGCAGGCTGAAAAACAGCAGCGGCACGCGCTGCTCCAGGCCCTGCTGGGCTTGCGCGGCCAGTTGCAGGCCGAGGCCTGGGCCGCCGAAGTCGACGTCCATGACGATGGCCGAAGGCAGGCGCTCGGTCATCGACGCCTGGAAGGCCGCTGCACTATATAAAGCCTCGACGCCCAGGCCGAAGAACTCCAGCTGCTTGGCCAGGCGCTCGGCGCGCTCGTGGTCCTGCAGCATCACGTAGATCGGTTTGCGCAGCGGCGGCAGCGGCGTTTGCTCCAGCTGGTCGCCCTGGCGCAGGCCTGTGCGCGACAGGCGCTGCATCAGCCGGTTGAGTTCGCTGATCAGTTGGCTGCTCAGGCGCGCGCTGTTGGCTTCGACGGCGGCCAGGGTCTGGCCGATGGCGTCGGCCAGCTGGCTGTGTTCGGGTTGCTCGAAGCGCTCGGCATAGCGTTGCAGGCGCAGGTTGGCCTCGCTCAGTTCGCCGAGGTCACCGGTCGACCACTCGCTACGCTGCAGGCGCTGCCAGATTTCGAGGATTTGCCGAGCCTGGTGGATGACCCGCTGGGCAAAGTGTTGCTTGAGGCGCTCACGATTCGGGTCTTCTGGCTCGGTCATGTCCTGACTACTTATTAGAGGGGTGAGGCATTCGAGTGATGGCTCTATGCTAGCACCACTTTCCCGGCAATCGAGTGTCTTACATCAATTTACTGATCCGGCACCTAATTCAGTTCGTGACCCGATAGTCGCTTATGCGAAGCGGCAGGCTTGATTTATAGTGCAGGCATTCATGCCGACCCTGGCTTGTGGCGTTCGCCGTGTATTCTGGCGCTGCGCCGGCACGATGGCCGGGGGTTGCGGTCGAACTCTGGACATGACCTGACAGAAAGGACAACGCCATGCTGGACTGGAAAAACCGAACAGGCAAAGCCGAGTCGCGCGAGCGGACCGATAGCCGTGGCGCGGCCACGCGCAGCTACTTCAGCGGCCTGCTCAGCCGTTCGCTGGGGGCGCTGATCGGCCTCTACCTGGTGGTCACCATTGCCCTGGGCTGGTACTGGAGCGAAGAGCCGGAACTGTTCCCGGTTCAGCAAAACGCCCAGGCTGCCGCCGAGCGCAATGGCCAGCAGATGGTCATTGGCTACACCACCGTCGAAACCCTCAAGAGCGTTGCCGGCACCCTGCTGCACAAGCCGGGCGGCTACATCTCCAACGACCGCTTCCCGCCCGGCCTGTGGATGGACAACATGCCGAGCTGGGAATATGGCGTGCTGGTGCAGGTGCGTGACCTGAGCCGGGCCCTGCGTAAAGACTTCGCCCGTTCGCAGTCGCAGTCCACCGAAGACCCGGACCTGGCCAAGGCCGAGCCGAGGTTCAACTTCGACAACAAGAGCTGGATCCTGCCGTCGAGCGAATCCGAGTTCCAGGAAGGCATCAGCTCGCTGACCCGCTACCAGAAGCGCCTGGCCTCGCCGGATCAGCAGGGCGCGTTGTTCTACACCCGCGCCGACAACCTCAACAACTGGCTGGGCGATGTCGCCACCCGTCTTGGCTCGCTGTCGCAGCGGCTGTCGGCCAGCGTCGGCCGGGTCAAGCTCAACAGCACCCTGAAGACCGAAAGCGTCGCGCCGGGCCAGGCGCCGCAGGTTGACGAGGAAGTGGTCGAAACGCCATGGATGCAGATCGACAACGTGTTCTACGAAGCCCGTGGCCAGGCCTGGGCACTGTCGCACCTGCTGCGAGCCATCGAGGTCGACTTCGCTGACGTGCTGGCGAAGAAGAACGCCACGGTCAGCGTGCGCCAGATCATTCGTGAGCTGGAGGCCTCGCAAGAGCCGCTGTGGAGCCCGATGGTGCTCAACGGCAGCGGCTTCGGCATGTGGGCCAACCATTCGCTGGTGATGGCCAACTACATCTCCCGGGCCAACGCCGCAGTCATCGACCTGCGTCAGTTGCTGTCGCAAGGCTGATGGCTATCAGTGCAGCCGAGGTCGCGCACCGCGCGGCCTCCGACGCCGAACGGATCGCCTGGGTGGACGAGCAGGACATCCTGCTCGGCGCCCGGCCGCGGGCCGAGTTGCGCGAGCAGGGCCTGATCGGCCGCGGCACCTACATCCTGCTGTTCAACAGTGCCGGTGAGCTGTGCGTGCATCGGCGCACCCTGAGCAAGGCGATCTACCCCGGTTACTGGGACGTGGCCGCTGGCGGGATGGTCGCCGAACAGGAAAGCTACGAAGCGTCGGCCGCCCGCGAGCTGGAGGAAGAGCTGGGGGTAAGTGGTGTGGCGCTGACCTTTCACGAGCGGTTTTTCTTCGACCAACCGGGTAACCGGCTCTGGTGCGCGGTGTTCTCGGCGGTCTGGGACGGGCCTTTGCGCCTGCAGCCGGAGGAGGTCAGCGAAGCCCGTTTCATCCCGCTGAAAACCGCCCTGGAAGAGACCCTGCGCACGCCGTATTGCCCCGACTCGCTGGCTGCGCTGAACCGCTACATCGACCGCCGGGCCTGACGTCGCTAAAACTGTGCAAAATGGCGCAGATTTATACTTAGCAACGGGCGCATTTGTCGTTACACTGCGCGACCTTTTTACCCTGCCACGGCTTGTCTGCGGCAGGTGCGCTGCCCCTGCCAGAGTGGGGCTTCGCGGTCGGTCCCCTGCCAGGGGCGTCGACCAGTTTTTGTCCTCAACATAGAGGATCAAAAGTGGCCAAAAAAGCCGCATCATTTGCCGCCGCCCTCGGTGGCCTGGTGTACTCCACCGACACAGGCCGGCACTGCCCGGACTGCAACAAACCCGTCGATGCCTGCATCTGCAAGCAAACGGTCATCCCCGAAGGCGATGGCATCGCTCGTGTGCGCCGCGAAAGCAAAGGTCGTGGCGGCAAGACGGTGACGACAGTCAGCGGTGTTCCTCTCCCCCTGGAGCAGCTCAAGGATCTGGCGGCCACGCTGAAGAAGCGTTGCGGCACCGGTGGCGCGTTGAAAGACGGCGTCATCGAGATTCAGGGCGACCACGTCGAGCTGTTGCTTGGCGAGCTGAGCAAACAGGGTTTCAAGGCGAAAAAATCCGGCGGCTAAGCGCCTGCCCGCGCATTTTCGCTCACCGCTTTCTAAACTCGTTCCCGTGACAAGGGTCTATGCCTTGCATGGGGAAATCGTCATTTTCATTTTTTACACTGCGCCATCCCGCTTGGCCGGTGTTCTGAATTCTTTATAGGGGACTTTGATGTCCGTACGACGCACACGCAAAGACGATGGCAGCCAATGGACCGTAGCGGACAGCCGCAGTGTCTATGGTATTCGCCATTGGGGCGCGGGTTATTTCGCGATCAATGAAGCCGGGCGTGTCGAAGTTCGCCCGAACGGCCCGGCCAGTGCGCCGATCGACCTGTTCGAGCAGGTCGACGAACTGCGCAAGAGCGGCCTGTCGCTGCCGTTGCTGGTGCGCTTCCCCGACATCCTGCAAGACCGCGTACGCCAGCTGACTGGCGCTTTCGACGCCAACATCGCGCGCCTGGAATACCAGAACGAGTACACCGCGCTGTACCCGATCAAGGTCAACCAGCAGGAAGCGGTGGTGGAAAACATCATCGCCACGCAAAACGTTTCCATCGGCCTTGAAGCCGGCTCCAAGCCCGAGCTGCTGGCCGTGCTGGCGCTGGCGCCGAAGGGCGGCACCATCGTCTGCAATGGCTACAAGGACCGTGAGTTCATTCGCCTGGCGCTGATGGGCCAGAAGCTCGGTCACAATGTGTTCATCGTGATCGAGAAAGAGTCGGAAGTGGCGCTGGTGATCGAAGAAGCCGCCGAGCTCAAGGTCAAGCCACAGGTGGGGCTGCGCGTGCGGCTGTCGTCGTTGGCGTCGAGCAAATGGGCGGACACCGGTGGCGAGAAGTCCAAGTTCGGCCTGTCGGCGGCGCAGCTGATTTCCGTGGTGCAGCGGTTCCGCGATGCCGGTCTGGACCAGGGCATTCGCCTGCTGCACTTCCACATGGGTTCGCAGATCGCCAACCTGGCCGACTACCAGCATGGCTTCAAGGAAGCGATCCGTTACTACGGTGAGCTGCGTGCGTTGAACCTGCCGGTCGACCATATCGACGTGGGCGGTGGCCTGGGTGTGGACTACGACGGTACGCACTCGCGTAATGCCAGCTCGATCAACTACGACATGGACGATTACGCCGGGGTGGTGGTGGGCATGCTCAAGGAGTTCTGCGACGCGCAGGGCCTGCCGCATCCGCACATCTTCTCCGAGAGTGGCCGGTCGCTGACCGCGCACCACGCGATGCTGGTGGTGCAGGTCACCGACGTCGAGAAGCACAACGACGAAGTGCCGCAGATCGAGAACAAGGAAAGCCTGCCGGAGACTGTGCAGTGGCTGGCCGATCTGCTCGGCCCGACCGATATCGAGATGGTCACCGAGACTTACTGGCGCGCGACGCACTACATGAGCGACGTGGCGGCGCAGTATGCCGACGGCAAGATCACCCTGGCCGAGAAGGCCTTGGCCGAGCAGTGCTACTTCGCGGTGTGCCGGCGTTTGCACAACTCGCTGAAGGCGCGGCAGCGTTCGCACCGCCAGGTGCTGGACGAGTTGAACGACAAGCTGGCGGACAAGTACATCTGCAACTTCTCGGTGTTCCAGAGCCTGCCGGACACCTGGGCGATTGGCCAGGTGCTGCCGATTCTGCCGTTGCATCGTCTGGACGAAGAGCCGATGCGCCGGGCGGTGCTGCAGGACCTGACCTGTGACTCGGACGGCAAGATCAACCAGTACGTGGATGAGCAGAGCATCGAGACCAGCTTGCCGGTACACGGGATCAACGAGGGTGAGGATTACTTGCTGGGGATCTTCCTGGTGGGTGCCTATCAGGAGATTCTGGGGGATATGCACAACCTGTTCGGTGATACCGACTCGGTGAACATTTACCAGAACCCGAATGGCTCGGTGTATCACGCCGGGATCGAGACGCACGATACGATCGAGGACATGCTGCGCTATGTGCACTTGTCGCCGGAAGAGTTGATGACGCATTACCGCGACAAGGTGGCCAGCGCGAAGATTACGGTGCGTGAGCGGACGCAGTTCCTGGATGCTTTGCGGTTGGGGTTGACGCGGTCTTCGTATTTGTCTTCTTGATCGCTATCGCGGGACGAGCCCGCTTCCACAGTGGCCGGTTCATATCGGCCCCTTGTGGGAGCGGGCTCGTCCCACGATGAGGGCGGTAAGGCCTCAAACTTGTCAGCGGATTTATCCTACAAATTCTTCTGAAAAGTCGCGGTTGCCCCTGGGAAGCCCTGCCACTAGGCTCAGTCGGTCACTGACAAATCAGTGATTACTGGGTTTGGCGACCCAGGCAAACTAGCGCTTTTCCATAACATTTCCTGTTATGGCGGCTGTGTGCGGGAGGGTTTCGACCCTGCCGGATTCACTAGTTTGCCGGTTCGCCAACCCGCATTCAGCTGCCACCTCTTTGTTTGGCGACGAAAGGTGATGGCATCACCAAACTAGTGAAGTGCCATGAAAAAAATTGTCCCCGATCCCCCGCTTCATTCCCTCGTTACCAAAGAAACCTCCATCGGCCATTGCCCTGAACATGCGGATCTATTTCGTGTGCAGCCCGGTGTGGGGATTGAGGATGCTTTGGTGCATGTCAGTCTTTTGCTCCGCTGTGCCGTTGCCGCCAGTGCCCAAGCCGTTGAGCACAGCCACGGCGTGGCACAAGACTTCGGCCAGTGCACTCAGCAGTTGCTGGAGATGGCCAGAGGGTTGACCGAGTCGCTGGTCAAAGGCCTCGAAGCCAAACCAGCCCAAAGCTAGACCGACCGCTAGCCCCCACGCCGTGGGAACCCGTGGAAGCTGGCCTTGCCGGCGATGCTCTTGATCTTGGCGAGCATATCCATTTGCCATGGCGAGGCCACTTCACCTTTCCGCCCTGACGGCGGCTTACTTTGGCAAACGCCCCAAAGTAAGCAAAGGGCTCGCCCCACCTCTCGGCCCTACGCTGCGCTCCGGGTCCCCTCCCTCCGCCTACGATCCGCGGGGACCGCGCCGACGGCCCATCCATGGGCCAACGGCGCTTTCGGGCCATCCATGGCCCTCACCCCACAGATCGCAGGCTCCACTCGGCCTCGGGTTAAC
>NZ_QETK01000037.1 GCF_003105155.1 Pseudomonas sp. SDI
TTGGCACTGCCGGTGAAGTTCAGGCTGAAGTCGCTGGCATCGACGCCGCTTACCGCTTCGCTGAAGGTCACGGTGTAGCGCACGCTGCCGGCGTTGGTCGGGCTGGCGTCGATTGCCACCACCGGACCTGCGGTCGGCACTGCGGTGTCGACCAGCACCGCCGAGGTGTCGCCCTGGCCATTAACGGCCAGGGTCAGGTTGTTGCCTGCCGCATCGCGCACGCTGCCACCGTTGAGGTCGAGGCTGGCGTTGGCCTGGATACCATTGGCATCGTTGACGCCCGCTTCGACGCTGTACTGGAACAGCAACTGGCCGGTGCCCGAACCGGAGACATAGGTGGCGTAACGGGTCACGCCACCGATATCCAGTTGCAGGCGTGGCGTGCCGGTGCTGGTGTCGACGATCACCGACTCGCTGGTGTTGACGGTGAAGGTCAGCAGGTCGCCGGCCTTATAGCTGCCGGCGGCCGGTACGCTGACGCTGGTCACGCCCGGCGCCACCGCATCGACCTGCACGCCGCTGGTGCTGGCGACATTGTTGAGGCTGGTGACCACGTCGTTGCCAACGCTGTCGCGCACGGCCCCACCGTTGAGGTTCAGGGTGCTGCCCAGGCTGATGCCGTTGCTGTCCAGTTGGCCGCTGGTGACGGTCAGGCGGAACACCAGGGCGCCGGTGCCGGAGCCCGAGACGTAGTCGGCGAATACGGTGCCGCCAGTGTCCAGGGTGATTTCCAGGCGCGGCGTACCGACCACGGTGACCGCTTCGCTGAGGTTGACGGTGAAGTCGAGGTTCTGCCCGGCGGTGTAGATGCCGTTGGCCGGCACTGCAACGCTGGAGACCGTCGGTGCAACCCGGTCGATCTGGTAGCTGGCGCCGGTCTGCCCGCCGTTCAGCGCGTTACCCGCGGCGTCGGCAATGCCGGTGGCACTGCCGTTCAGGTCCAGGCGCAGGCTGCCGACGCCACTCAGGCCCGACACCACTACGCTGTAGGTGCGCCCGTCCAGCGAGGTGACACTGCTGATGCTGCCGTTGGCACTGCCGGTGAAGTTCAGGCTGAAGTCGCTGGCATCGACGCCGCTTACCGCTTCGCTGAAGGTCACGGTGTAGCGCACGCTGCCGGCGTTGGTCGGGCTGGCGTCGATTGCCACCACCGGACCTGCAGTCGGCACTACGGTGTCGACCAACACCGCCGAGGTGTCGCCCAGGCCATTGAGGGCCAGGGTCAGGTTGTTGCCTGCCGCATCGCGCACGCTGCCGCCGTTGAGGTCGAGGCTGGCGTTGGCCTGGATACCATTGGCATCGTTGACGCCCGCTTCGACGCTGTACTGGAACAGCAACTGGCCGGTGCCCGAACCGGAGACATAGGTGGCGTAACGGGTCACGCCACCGATATCCAGTTGCAGGCGTGGCGTGCCGGTGCTGGTGTCGACCGTCACCGACTCGCTGGTGCTGACGGTAAAGTTCAGCACGTCGCCCGCCTTGTAGTTACCGCCAGCCGGTACGGAAACGCTAGCCACCGTCGGTACCACCGCGTCGACGTTGACCCCGGCAGTGCTACCCACGCTGTTCAGCGTGGCCACCGCGTTGTTACCGGCCAGGTCGCTGATCGTGCCACCATTGAGCGCCAGCGTAGTGCCCACGCTGATGCCGTTGCTGTCGAGCTGACCGCTGCTCACCGTGAGGCGGAACACCAGCGCGCTGGTGCCGGAACCGGACAGGTACTGGGCAAACACGGTGCCGCCGGTATCGAGGGTGATGGCCAACTGCGGCGTGCCGTTGACCAGTACCGCTTCGTTAAGGTTGACCGTGAAGTCGAGGTTCTGCCCGGCCGTGTAGGTGCCGTTGGCCGGCACCTGCACGTTGGTGACGGTCGGCACGATGCCATCGACATTCAGGTTGCGCTGCACGGCGAGCGAATGCGCGTCGGCGAGGCCTGGCAGGGTCAGCACCGCAGCATCGGCGGTCGCGCTCTGAATGGTCGCGCCGTTGAGCGCCAGGGACGTGCTGGCGTTGTAGTTCAGGTCGGCATTGCGGTCGCCGGCCTGGACGGTGTAGGCAAAGGTCAGCGTGTTGCTGCCCGAACCCGACACGTAGCTGGCATTACGGTCGACCAAGCCGGTTTCCAGCAGCAGCGTCGGCACGCCACCCGTGGTATCGACGTTGACCACCTGGTCGAAGGTCACCGTGACCAGGATGCTGTCGCCGAGCTTGTAGTTGCCGTCCGCGCTGATGGCGTTGACCGAGGTTACCCGCGGATTGAGCGGTGCCACGTCGACGCTCAGCATCGACATGTGGCTCAGCGCCCCGCCTGCCCCACTGCTGCCCTGGTCGTTGGTGATGAGCTGTACGACAGCACCACCAAAGTAGCCGGCAGTCGGGGTGAAAACCATGCCATTCAAGGCGGCATTGATATTGGCCAACGAGCCTTCGAAGGTCATGGTCGAATCGCTGCTGCCAGTGCCGACATCGAACGAAAGGCCACTGGTGCCGGAGAGCGTCAGGCGGCCGTGGGTCGCAGTCAGGGTGACCTTCAGGGTATTGCCACCACTGTCGACATCGCTGACGCTGATCAGGTTGCCGTTGCCGGTATTGAAGGTCAGCGTGGCGTCCTGGCTGACCGTCTGGGTGCTCGGCAGCTGGTTGACCGGCGCGTCATTGACGGCGGCGATGGCCAGGGTCACGACCCGGGTGGTGACTTGCGCGCCACCGAAACCGGTGTTGCCACCGTCGTTGTAACTCACGTTCAGGTTGACGTTGCCGTTGGCATTCGCGGCGCCGATGTAGCGGACCTGGTTGGCGGCAATGAAGGCATTGATGTCGGCAACCGTGCCCACCAGCGACAAGCCGGACGACAGGCTGCCGACCGTGACACCGGCACCGCTGATGGCACTGAGCTGACCGTTGGCAACCGTCAGGTTCAGGGTGACCAGGCTACTGCCGGCATCGACATCGGCAATGCTGATGCCGGACACCACGCCCGAGAGATCTTCGGTGAAGGCAATGCTCGGCGGGATGCTGAGCGTGCCGGCGTCGTTGACTGCCTGCACGTTGATCGCTTTGGTGGCGACGGCACTGGTGCTGTTGCCATCGTTCACCGAGTAGGACACGGTGCGCGCGCCGGTATCAGGGTTTTCCGAGCTGTTACGGTAGCCGACCAGGTGCAACGCGTTCAGCCATTGCCCCAGCGTCGCGGTACCGCCAGCGGAGGTCAGGGTCAGCACCCCGGTGCTTGCGTCGTAGCTGCCGACGATATTACCGATGGTCGGTGGGCTGCTGCTCAAGCCGAGCACATCCTGGCCGGCCTGGAAGTTGCCGGTGATGCTGACCGTGGCGCTGACCAGGGTGCTGCTGTCGAGGTCGCTCAATCCCAGGTTCATGTCGATTGGCAACAACCCACCATTTTCGGTATAGGTTTCGCTGCCACCCGAGGTGCTGACGATAGGCGTGTCGTTGGTCGCGGTCACGGTCACCACCCGCGTACCCGCGGCACTGCTCAGGCTGCCATCGTTGATCTGGAAACTCACCGTGCGGTTGGCGGTGTTCGGGGTTTCGCTGCTGTTGCCGTAGGTGACCGAACGCAGTGCCGCCTGCCATTGCGCCAGGGTTGCGGTGCCACCCGCAGAGGTCATGCTCAGCACCCCGCTGCCGGCGTTGTAACTGGCAGTGATATTGCCGAACAGGGCCGCGCTGGTATTGCTGAAGGCCAGCAGGTCCTGACCTGTTTGCAGGTTGCCGATGATCGACACGCTGGCGCTGGCCAGGGTGCCGTTGTCGGAGTCGCTCAGGGTTATGCCGCTGTCGACCACCACGGGGGTCGAGGTAACGTTGTTGCCCTCGACAAAGCTCGCCGAACCGCCACTGGTGGTGAGCTCAGGCGCATCGTTGACCGCCGTGACGGTAATGGTGGCGGTGTCGTTGCCAACCGAGAACGCGGTGCTGCCGCCATTGCTTGACGTGTCGACCTTGATACCGTGCATGCCGAGGGTGCCGTTGGTCTGGTCCCAGGCCTTGTACGTCAGGCTGGCGGTAGTGCCGGTGCTGCCGTCCGGCACCAGACGCACCTTGTCGGTGCTGCGTAGCAGCAAGGCGTTGGCGCCATCGACCGTGCCGATGTTGGTCCAGGTAGTGCCATCGGTGCTGTACTGCCAGGTGCCGGTGCCGCTGACCAGACCGGTGATGGCGATGCCACCGAGGGCACCGCTGTCAACGTCGCTGACGCCACCCAGGAAGCTCCCGACGGTTTGTCCAGCGTTGTTCACCTGGCCATCGCTGATGCCGGTCAGGTTGGGGGCGACCGGGTTCAACACGGGCGCGTCGTTGACCGAGGTGATGCTGATCACCGCCTGCGCGGTGCCCGTCGAGAAGGCGGTGCTGCCACCGTTGCTGCTGGTGTCGGCTGTGCGCGGCACACCGTTGGCCGAGGCCGTGCCAGTGGTCTGGTCCCAGGCGCGGAAGGTCAGGTTGGCGTTGCCGCCGTTGATCCCATCCGGCACAAAACGCACTTGCGCGGTGCTCGACAGCAGCAGGCCGGCACTGTTGGAAATCGCGCCGATGTTGGTCCAGCTCACGCCGTCGGTGGAATACTGCCAGATGCCGTTGCCACTCATGGCCGTCACAGCGATGCCGCTCAATGCACCTGGGCCGTCGGGGTCGTTGTGGTAGATCACCCCGGCAAGAATGCTCGATACCAACCAGCCACTGGAAGCGTTGTCCTCGTTGGTGCTCGGCAAAACCGCCGGCAACCCGGAGGACAGGATTGGCGCATCGTTGACGGCCACCACCGATACGGTGGCGGCAATTGCCAGCACGCTGGTGTCCACCCCCCCATTGGCGGTGCCGCCGGTGTCGCTGATACTGGTCAGGGTCACCACGCGGTTGACGATGGTCGGCGCGTTGCTCAGGTTGGTATAGGACGCGCCATCGATCAGTGTCTGCACCTGGCCGACGCTGACACCGCCGACCTTGCTCAGGGTGACGGTAGCGGTGGAGCCACTCAAGGTGACCAGATAGCTGAAGCCGTTGATGCTGGTGGTGCCGGCAACGTTGTTGACCAGGTCGATGTTGGTGCCGTCGAGGCTCAGCTGTTCTTTGCCGATATCGGTGACATTGCTGACGGTGAAGGTCAACTGGTTGATGTTCTGTCCACTTTCGACGGTAGACACCACCACCGAGCTGAACAGGTCCCTCGGCGAGCCCTCGACCGCGTTGGTCGGGCCACCCGTGGCGCTGACGGTCGGTGCGTCGTTGACCGCAGTGACGTTGACAGTCACCGTGGCGCTGGTATTGCTGGGGCTGTCGCCGTCGTTGATGCTGATCTGCACCGTCCGCGCAGCAGTGCCGATATCGGCGTTGTTGCTGTTGCTGTAGGTCAGGTTACGCACCAGGGCCTGCACCGCCGCCGCGTTGGCTGCGCTGTTGAGCGTCACCACCATGTTGCTGACGCCGCTGCCGCCCGCCACGGTGCCTATAACGATACCGCCATAGGTCACGTTGAAACCGGACACGCCGATCTGGCCCGCGCCGGTGCCTTCGTTGCGAATCCCCAGCAGGTCTTCACCGCTCTGGCGGTTGCCGGTGATCGCCACGGTGACGTTGCCACCGTTGAAGTCCGTCGAGTCGAGGTCGGTGAGCGTGGCGTTGCTGCTCACATCGAGCAGGACCGAACCACTCCCCTCGACAAAGGTGCTGCTGTCGCCATTGACGTTGCTCAGCACTGGCGGGTCGTTGAGCTTGGTGGTGAAATTCAGCGTGGTGTTGTCTTTCACGCCTTTGAAGATTGCGCCGTCGCCGTCGACGAAGGTCTTGGCGTCAAGGCGGATCGCATAGCCGGTGCCCAGCGCCAGGGTGATCGACGGGTCGATGGTCCAGGTGGTGCCGGAGCCGGTGATCTGGCTGCTGCCGATGGCAATCGTTTCGACCACGGCGTTGTCCGAGGTCCGCACGATATAGATGTTGCCGGTACTGCCCTTGCTGACGGTCTCGTTGAAGGTCAGCACAATGTTGGCGTTCCTGTCGACGTTGATGCCATCGTCGCCAGGCGTCGAGATCACGATCACCGGCGGGCTGTCGTTCTGGATATACAGCTTGCCGGAGGTGGAGTTCACCCCGCCATAGATGTCAATGTCGCCATCGCCGTCGAAGTCGGCGGCGCGGTAGCTGGTGCCGGTATGGTCGACCAGGGTCAGCCCGCTCAGCGGCGACTGCGACAGCGCTTGTAGGGTAAAGGTGCCGTCACCGTTGCTGCGCGCATAGTTCCAGACGGTACCGTTGGCGCCGGTCTGGTAAAGGATGTCGGCATCGCCGTCGCTATCGAAGTCGCCCACCACCATGCGCGAGCCGGCCAGTGGCGCCGGGAAAGAGGCGGTGGACTGCGCACTGAAGGAGCTGCCATCTTGGCGGAAGTAGCTACCGGTGCTGGCGTTGACCCCGACCAGCACATCCACGTCACCGTCACCGTCGAAGTCGGCCACGAAATAGTTGGAGCCGTTGCTGTCCGGCAGCGTCAGCCCGGCAAACGGCGATTGTGCCTGGCTCAGCAGGGTAAAGGTGCCGTCACCATTACTGCGGGCGAACGCCCAGGCCGAACCGTTGCTGCCGGTCTGGTAGAGGATGTCGGCGTCGCCATCGTTATCGAAGTCGCCGAACACCATCCGCGAACCAGCCGCCGGTGTCGGGAAGGTTGAGGTGGATTGAAGGCTGAAGCTGCCGCCGTCATTACGGAAATAGTTGCCAGAGCTGCCGTTTACCCCGGCGACCACATCCACATCGCCATCGCCGTCAATGTCGGCAACATAGTAGTTGGCGCCAGTATTGTCCGGCAGCGTCAGCCCGGCAAACGGCGATTGTGCCTGGCTCAGCAGGGTAAAGGTGCCGTCGCCATTACTGCGGGCGAACGCCCAGGCCGAACCGTTGCTGCCGGTCTGGTAGAGGATATCGGCGTCGCCGTCGTTATCGAAGTCGCCGACCACCACCCGCGAGCCGGCGCTAATGATGCTGGCGCCGAACGGCGGGCTGCCGGTGCTCCACGACGTCAGCAGCAGGCCCTGGTAATCGTTGAGCGCCAACGCGGCAGTGTCGATCTGGCCGCTGCTACGCTCCAAGGCCCAGTTGCCACCCTGCGCGGCAACGCCGGTATCGTCGATCGAGGCACCGATATCGGCACCGGTCAGGGTTGCCAGCTGGCTGATGAAAGCCTCGCCGGCGGCGTCCTTGCCAACCTTGCAACCATACAGCATCAGGTCGCCATCAGGCTTGAGCGACTCACCGATCGATTGCAGCGCTGCGCTGTGATCGGCGAGGTTGCTGCTGCTCAGCCAGACATTGCCCAACTGCACGGTGCCCGAGGCGCCGTGCGACAACACGTGAATCGCATCGAGGTCGTTGCGCCCCTTGAGGTAGTCGGCCATCTGCTGCAGGCCGTCCTTGCTCGGGTCGAGCACGACCACTTCGCTGCCCGCCGGCAAGCCCTTGAGGGCGTCCTGCGGGTTATTGATCTGGCCATCGACAAACACCACTTCGTGGCGCTGACTGGCGCCGCTGCCGGTGGCATCGCCGGTGGCAACCGCAGCCTTGTCGGCATGCGAGGTGTCCTTGGCGGTATCTTTTGCGGTGTCCTTGGCAGCTTCGGCGGTCGCCTCTTGAGCAACCACGGCGACCGAGGCATCGAACATGATGCGCGGTTCCAGGGCGAACAACAGCGGTGCCTGACCGGCAGCGCCCGAGGTGGTGGGCACAGGCCGGCCCTGACGTTTGAATCGGTCGATGAACTTCATGTTGCACCTCGTGTTGTACGGGATGTTGCCCTGTAATTGCTGATGGATTCGCGGCGGCAAACGGCAGCGCCGGTCAGGCACCGCCGCGCCGGTTGTTCATTAATTGCGCATAGGGAACATGCCCTGAGTCGCGATGATCATGCTCACGCCCAGGTACGGACTCAGGTTGCTGATCGGCTGGCCGCTACCGCTAATGCTGCAGGTGCCACCGTGCAGCGTGGTCAGGTCTGTCGAGGCCGGGATATTGCCATAGATGTTCGCCGGGGCAAGGCTCGAGTCAGTGCTTTTTGCCAGAACCTGAGCAGGACCAGGGATGTCGGTGTCGGCCGTCTTGAGGGACGCGGCCAAGGTCACCACATGGTTGTGAGGCGGCATTTGGCTAAACGTCAGGGAGTTGGTTTCAGTACCTTCGGCCTCGCCCAGGGTTACAACGCGCAAGCCTGATCCACTTTGAACAGTAGTGCCCACTGGCGAACGGCCCTGCAGGTCAGGCAAGGCGAAGGTTGTCTGGCCGTTGCCACCGAAGGTGGTACCCAGGATGGCATACAGCGCGGTGTTCTGCGAAACCGAAAACAGTTGCCCGGCACAAAATGCGTAGCCACGTGGCGCGAAGTTGCCGCCGAACATCTTGATCTCACCGAGGAATGGTTCACTCATCTAGGATTACTCTGTGGTTGGTTGTTTTAGGAATCGGTTACTCAGACGCCACTCGCCGTCAGCGCTGGTTGCTCGCGATGGATCACCACTTGCAATACATGACGGCCATCCGGTTCGGGCTGCACCGGGGTCATCAAGAGATCCCAGTGTTTCTGGTCCGGGCCGAGCAGACGGTAAACCCCCTGTTGCGGCGTGACGCCTGCTGGAACGGCGAAAAACGCCAGGAAGCATTCGAAACGGGCACTGAGCGCCACCCCGCGGTCCAATTGCACGCGCTCCACCGGCGTCGGCGCATCCGGGCCGTTCCAAATGGCAAAAGCGTGCGGGTCGGCGGCCTCCAGCTCGGCGTAGCTGGGTATCAGGAATTCGCTGTTGTCGCTCATGAGGCCTCCACGACCTGATCAACTGACGCAACGGCCGCGCGCCGCAGGCGGCGGTAAACCCCGGACTCGCCGACCGGCTCGAAGCCAAACCGGGCGTACAGCCGTTGCGCAGGGTTGTAATGTTCGACGCTCAGTTCACAGGCCAGCCCGCACGCATCCACGCGTTGCAGCAGTTCGGCGAGAATCGCGCTGCCGGTGCCGTGGCCAATACAGGCCGGCAACAGGGCAATGTCGATAAGATTGAGGGTGGTTTGCCCCCAGAACAGGTAGAGCCGGCCAATGGCCTGGCCCTGGCGCTCGATGACGAAGAACTCGCCGTCCGGGAAATGGGTTTGGTAATACTGATGCTGGGCGTTGAACTGCTGCAGCAGAAACGCCGCGATCTGCTCGCTAGACCAGCCGCTATGGCTCATCTCCTCGGCACGGGTGCTGGCGTACAACTGCTGCAAAAACGGCAGGTCACCTTGCGCGATCGGGCGAAAAATCAGACCGGAGAGGTTCATCGTGTGTAGCATCCCTGCTTGTAACGCTGCGTTGACTCGTTCGCCCAAACACCCACGTTCAGCGTGAGATCATTGTGATGGCATCATATTCTAGTTGTTAGACAATCACATCATTAAAATCCGCTTTCTCTTACACCGAGTGCGGCCATTCGTCGCCATGCAGATCCCAACAGCGACTCGCCCTTGCCCGTGAGCACCACAAGCCCGCGAATCGGGTGCGAGACGCGGGTCGAGGCGGCGTTATCCAGGGCAAAACGCACGCCATATTGCGCCTGTAGAGGCTGCGCCCGACGGTTCTCGTCGCGGCGTATCGCAATCGGTCCGTGGTGTTCGGAAACCAACGCCTCCTGATCGATGGCCGCGACCCCGGTGGTGTCGATATCGCTGAGGCTCACGCCGAGCGAATCGCGCAGCGGATCGTCGGCGACGAAGTGCCCACGGGCACCGGGCTCGACCCGCCAGAGGTCGGCTTCGGCCAGGTAGCCGCGCAGGCGCGCGCCCTCCTCCATCACCGACGCCAGTGGCAACTGCGCGGCGATCCAGCGCCCCGGCGCCAGGCCCACGGCCAGGTCGCGCACCACGCCGGCATGCGGCGCACGCAGGTTCAGGCGCTCACGCTGGGCGGCCAAACCACGGTATTCGGCCACGGCCTCGGCCAAGCGCTGTTCGAGAATGCCGCTGTCGGCGGCAGTTTCGCTGCGCCCAGCCTGGCGGCGCAGTTGCAACTGGGCAATCTCAATTTCGCGGCGAACGATCTGCAAGCGCGAATCCAGGTCGGGTGATTCGAGCACCAGCAGCAGTTCGCCCTCGGCCACACGCTGACCGTCGCGTACACGCATTTCGCGGATCCGCGCGGCGGTCGGTGCATGCAGCGCACTGAGCTTCGACGCCTCAAGCATCGCCGGCACTTCAACGTCGCTGCGCCATGGCACCAGCAGCAGTGCCAGCAAGGCCAGCAGGCCAAGGCCGAGCCAGAGCACCTTGTGCGGTTGCGCGCGTTCGCGTTGCTGCCACCAGTGCTGTGCTTCCTTATAGATCGGCAAGGCGATGAACCAGGTCAGCTCGACCAGCATCAGGAAGATCCCGAGCGCCTTGAAGAACAGGTGATAGACCGCCAGGGCGATGCCGAAAAACAGCACTGCGCGCCAGATCCAGGCGGCATAGCCCCAGCTCAGCAGGCGCCGGCGCATGGCCGCCGACCAGGGTTCCGGCGCCGGTTCGCCGTAACCGAACAGAGCCTCGCGCAAACGCCAGCGGCACAGGGCGAAGGCGCGCCCTTGCAGGTTGTCGACCGCCCACAGGTCGCTCAACAGGAAATAGCCGTCAAAGCGCATCAGCGGGTTGAGGTTGATCGCCAGGGTGGTGATCCACGTGGCACTGGCGAGCATGAAGGCCGCCGTGCGCCCTGCCCCGTCCGGCAATAGCGACCAGGCCAGCAAGGCAATACAGGCCAGCAGCAGCTCGGCGAGTACACCGCCCGCACCGATCAGTAGGCGGGTGCGCCGGTCCTGCACGCGCCAGGCATCGCTGACGTCGGTGTAGAGCATCGGCAGCAGCACCATGAACGCCAGGCCCATGCTTGGCACCCGACAACCGGCGCGCTTGGCCATATAGGCGTGGCCGAATTCGTGGCACAGCTTGGCAAACCCCAGGGCGATGGCAAACGCCGCCGCGCCGCCGAGGCTCAGCAAATGCGGAAAGGTTGCGAGAAAACGCTGCCAGTCGCGCAGTACCAGAAACAGCCCCAGGCCCAGCACAGCCGGCAGGCCGAAGCGCAACAGGTTCGGACCGAAACGCGCCAGCCACGGCCAGGTACGGTTGAGGAAGGCATCCGGGCGCCACAGCGGAACGCGGAAAAACAGGTACTTGTGCAACAACTGGGTCCACAGCCCCTGACGCTGGCTCGCCGCTTTGTCGGCGTACCCGGCACGCTGCTCGGCGTCGCTGGCGGCGACCAGATCGTGTCCGCGCAAAAAGCGCAACAATTCGTCGATGGCGGCTTCGGGCAGCAGCACACCCGGCTCGCGGTTGGCTGCTGCCAGCACCCGTGCCGGGTCGCCCAGCGCCCAATGCCGCAGCAAGCGCATGGCCGGTGCACCGAGCTTGAAATAGCGCCCGCGCAGCGGGTCGGCCAGGGTCCATTGCGGGGCGCCATCCAGCCCTGCCGCACTCGGCGACAGTTGCAGATCCGGGCGCAGCGCCGGCAGCATCACAGGCCCACCGTCTGCCGCAGCGCCGCCAGTGGCCGGCGCAGCACGTACAGGGCCAGCGGTGCACGCTGGCCGAACAGCTTGGCGGTGCCGCGCAGGCCGATCCGTGGCGGTGCGTCGGTAAAGCGTGCATCCAGCCGGTAGGCCAACTGCCCGGCCGGGGTGTTCTGCGCCTCATAGGCGGCGCGCTCAAGCTCGGCGCCATGGCGGTGCAGTGGATCGCTGTCGAGGAACAGCGCCACTTCGGCACCGGGCTCCAGGCTGATGGCGTCGGCCACCGGCAGTTCGATACGCAGTTCGGCCTGGGCCGGGTCGGCGATTTCCAGCAGGCGCTCGCCGGTTTGTACTGGCTTGCCGGTCAGCCGTTGTGCGTCGGCGAACACCGCGATGCCGGCACGTTCGGCGCGCACTTCGGCGCGGGCCAGCAGGTCGCGGGCATAGTCGCGCTCGGCGCGCTTCTGTTCGACGCGGGCGGCCAGCAGGTCGAGCCGGGCGCTGGATTCGCTGTCGGAAAAGGCTCGCTGGGTATTGGCCTTGAGTTCGGCCTCGGCGACCCCGAGGGTACGCTCGGCGACATCGGCCTGGGCCTTGAGGCTGGTCGCATCGAAGCGCACCAGCACCTGCCCGGCCTGCACCGGCTGGTTGGGTTTGACCAGGAACTCGGCGACCACCCCGTCCAGCGGTGCCGCCACCACCTGACCATTGCGCGGCACCACTTCAGCCGGCGCCAGCACCGACTGGCGCACCGGCACCAACAGCACCAGCAGCGCCGCAGCGGCCAGCGCCCAGCGGGTCCTGGCCGGCCAGCGCAGGCGCCATGGCTTGCCCGGTTGCAGCGCCAGCCAGGCATGGCTGTAGCAGTCGCCGAGGTGACTGAGCAGGCTTTGCTCGGCCTCCACCCAAGGATTGTCGCGGGCCAGCCAGAGCCCGCCAAACACCAGCCCCTGGCGATCCTTCAGGGGTAGCCAGAATGCGGCGGCGGCCGACAGCGACTGCCAGTCATCGCGGCTGGTCTGGTCGAACGCTTCCGGGTTGAGCGGGCCGGCGCTATCGAGGCGGCCAGCTTTGGCCAACTGGCCGGCGGCGTGCTCGATGAAGGCCACGAAAGGGGCATTGGGTTCAACCACGCTGATACCGGTGAGCGCCTGCACCTTGCCGGCGATCAACAGCGCCGCGTGGCGGAAGGCGAACAGCGGCTGCGGGTCGTTGACGATACTGTAGCCGAGCGCCTCTACCGAGGTGGCGACGCGGGCTTGCTGCTCCAGGCGCAGGTAATGCGCGAGCAGTTGTTCCATGGCATTGGGTACGGGGGCGTTCATGGCTGCTCGGCGAAGTGCGCGGTGCCGCTCATGCCGGCCAGCAGGCCGGCGCTGTTGGCCGGCACGGTGCCGATCAGCAGCAGGGTCTGGCTGCCTTCGTCGATGCGTGCGCCGAGGCGCTTGACCACGGCGTCGAGCGGTGTGCCGGTTTCGTCCGGAACGAAGCTGAATTTCTGTTCCGGCTTGAGTTTGCCAAGCCAGCGCGACGGCACCAGCAGGTGCACTTCCAGCGAGCGGTTATCGACGATCTCCAGCAGCGGCGCACCGCTGGCGACGCTTTCGTGGGCCTGGACCTTGCGCGACACCACCTGGCCGTCGAACGGCGCCTTGACCTGGCAACGCTGGACCTGCACCTGATAGACCTGCGCTTCGGCAGCGGACTGCGCCTGGCGTGCTTCGGCCAGGGTCACTTCGAAGCGACCCACCGAGTTCAGGGCGGCCAGTTGCTGCTTGTTCTTCAGTTCTTCACGGGCGGCGCGCACGGCGGCGCTGGCGGCGTTCTGCTGGGCCTGGTAGGCGCTGCAATCGAAACGTACGAGGACGTCGCCCTTGTTGAACGACTGGCCTTCGGCAAACGGTATGTCCGTGACCCGGCCGGACAGCTCGCTGGCCAACACGGCCTGGGAGCGGGCACGCAGCACTCCGCGCACCTCACTGGCGGTCGAGGTGGCGCCGTCGAGCAGCGGATCGCTCTCTGTTGCGGCCTGACACAGGCTGCTGGCCATCAGCAACGCCACCCACCACGCTCCCTGCTTCATCTCGCTGCATCCTTACGTTTAATTGGTTGTATGAGGTCTGTATCGGTTGCCGCAGGGTAAACCTGAACACCATTGGTCAGTGGCGTGGGTAGCTTTTCTTGCCTGCCGGGGTCAGGCAGTAGACCCCGCCGCGCGGGCCGGTGCAAAACGCCCCGGTGCCGCAGGCGCAGCTATCGGCACGCCCCTGCCCGCCGAGGGGCGCAGGCCGGGCGCTATTGCCGAAGCGGCTGGCGCTGCAACGCTGCTTCGAGGCGCTGATTGAGCCGTCGTTGCACAGGAACAGGTCACCGTCGCAGCCGGCGATCCCGCCTTTGCGCCCTGAGCAGGGCTGGTTGGCGGCCATGGCATTGGCGCCGGCCAGCATCAGCACCAGCCCGGCGCCAAGCAGGCGCAGGGTACTAGGCGGGGGGGCGAGGTGAGTCACGACTGAGACTCCAAAAAAAGTGGCCGGATGCTATCAATGTTTTCAATAGCGCGGAAGTGGGCCGCTGGTCGGTTTTGCAGATTATTTTCGGTGGCGGTGTCGAAATAACGGTAGCCGGGACGATCAGAGGGTTTAACCCGAGCAGACGTAGCGAACATGGACAGCTACCGCAAGCCGCAGGTGGTGGTTGTTTTTCATACCTATTCAAGTTTTGCCCGAGGGCTGGACATGTTGCTCGGGATCTGAGCAGGCATTCAGATGCGCCCCGCGCGCTCCCCAAACCCGCCAAATAAGCAAAAATGACCAGCGGGTCACATTTTTATAGCCACCTCTCCTACACTCAGCTTCGACCGTAAATACCGAGCCGGAACACTCGACCAGAAATAGTCGAAACTTTCCGACGCCACGGCAGGTCAGCAACAGAAGCAGGCCAACGAATCTGGACACACCCAGGCGCGGCCCACCCACCCGACCCAGCAGCCCGTTCATCGGCCAGGATTGCCGATTGGCGCAGCGCTTGCACGCACCCCCGGGGAAAGGGATCGCAAGAAGGCAGGACAACTCACAGAGAGATTCACACACAGACATAACAACGGGTGACCCCACACACCCGCTACAAGGGACGGAGAGAAGTATGATCAGTGCCGCTGTCGAACCTCATGTAGAACAGTTCAGAACCGAAACCAGCACCGCACTCAGCCAGGCGGACCTCGCCACGACAGCCAAGGCACCGGCCAGCGAAGCGCGACACAACCCGCACAAGCGCAAAGTGCTGTTCGTCACCTCGGAGATCGCCGACCTGGTCAAAACCGGCGGCCTCGGCGACGTCTCCGCGGCACTGCCCCGGGCCATGCGCCACCTGCACGACGTCCGCGTGCTGATCCCCGGCTACCCGCAGGTGCTGGAAAGCGACAACCCGATCCACCTGGTCGGCGAACTTGGCGGGCACGCCGCCCTGCCCCCGTGCAAGATCGGCCGCATGGACCTGGCCGACGGCCTGGTTATCTACGTACTCATCTGCCCCGAACTGTACCAGCGCGAAGGCACCCCCTACGGCGCCAACAATGGTCGCGACTGGCCCGACAACCATATCCGCTTCGCCCGCCTGGGCCTGGCCGCCGCGGAAATCGCCGCCGGCGAAGGCATGGTCCACTGGAAACCCGACCTGGTCCACGCCCACGACTGGCCCGCCGGCCTGGCCCCCGCCTATATGCACTGGCGCGGCCTGCGCACGCCAACCCTGTTCACCATCCATAACCTCGCCTACCAAGGCGTGGTCAGCCGCGCCTGCTGCCCGGAGCTGGCCATCCCCGACCACGCCCAGCACCAGGAAGGCATGGAGTTCTACGGCAAGCTGTCGTTCCTCAAGGCCGGCCTGGCCTATTCCAGTCACATCACCACGGTCAGCGCCACCTACGCGCGGGAAATCACCACCCCGGACTTCGGCTGCGGCCTCGACGGCTTCCTCGGCAGCAAGGCCCAGCAAGGCCTGCTCAGCGGCATTCCGAATGGCATCGACGAAAGCTGGGACTCGGCCACCGACAGCCACCTGAGCCACAACTTCAGCATCAACGACTGGGACGGCAAGGCCGCCAACTGCCGCCAGGTGCGCGAACTGTTCGGCCTGCAGCCGTCCAGCGGCCCGCTGTTCGCCGTGGTCTCGCGGCTGGTCTACCAGAAAGGCCTCGACCTGACCCTGGGCGTGGCCGAATACATCGTCGAGCAAGGCGGCCAGATCGCCATCATCGGCCGCGGCGAACCGGAAGAGGAGCAGGCCATGCGCGAGCTGGCACTGCGCTTCCCCGGGCAGATCGGCGTACGCATCGGCTTCAACGAAACCGACGCCCGGCGCATGTTCGCCGGCAGCGACTTCCTGCTGATGCCCTCGCGCTATGAGCCCTGCGGGCTGAGCCAAATGTATGCGCAACGCTTCGGCTCGTTGCCGGTGGCACGCAACACCGGGGGGCTGGCCGACACCATCGAGAACGGCGTCACCGGTTTCCTGTTCAACGAGTCGAGCGTCGACAGCTACCGCGAAGCCCTGCACCGGGCGTTCTATGTGTACCGCAAGAAACACCTGCTCAATGCCATGCGCTGCCTGGCGATGACCCAGCCGTTCAACTGGTGCCAGGCCGTCGAGCCTTATGCCCGCCTTTACGAGGAGCTGGTGGAACGCGCCATGCTGAACGTCGGCTGAGGAGAGGCCCGGTATGCCCTTACGGTCAAAGGATGCCTCGACCCACGGGGCCGCGATGCTCGACCCCGCAACAACCCGCTTCGCCCTCTGGGCGCCGGATGCGCGCAGCGACGACGGCTGGGCGCCGAGGACGCCATCGACGCCCCGGACTTCCTCCAGGAACTGTGCGCCGGGCCGGCACCTGTGGCTCACCCTGGCAAACGAGCGCAACCAGGCGCACCGGCTTGAAGCAGGCTTCGACACGCCGATCGGCGACAACCACTTACCGCCGTTCAGCACCCTGGTCAGCCTTATCACCCTCACGGAGCCTGTACATGCCTGACGATCGCCTGATTCAACTGGCCCACCGCGCCGGCCTGTCGGTCGACTGGATCGACGCCAACGGCCGCCCCCAGCGGGTCGCCGACGACGCCCTGCGCCAGGTGCTGGCCGGGCTCGGCCTGCCGGCTGCGGATGGCCCGGCCATCGCGCGCAGCCTCGCCAGCCTGGAGCGGGCCCATGATGCCCGCCACCTGCCACCATTGCTCACCGTCGATCACGGCCAGCCGCTGGACCTGTCGCTGTATTTCGGTGCAGGCAGCCGCTGCGATGCACAGCTTGAGGGCGAAAGCAGCCTGACCCTGCACCTGGATGACCACGCCCAGTTGCCCGGCGAACTGCCGATCGGCTATCACACCCTGGCGATCGAGGGGCAGCGTTTCACCCTCGCCGTGGCACCGCTGCGCTGCTTCAGTCTGGGCGATGCGCTGGAACAGGACGCGCCACGCCGCTGGGGCCTGGCCGCCCAGCTGTACAGCCTGCGCCGGCCCGGCGATGGCGGTTTCGGCGACAGCCTGGCGCTGGAGACCCTGGCCCGCAGTGCCGCCGAGCGCGGTGCCGATGCCCTGGCGATCAGCCCGCTGCATGCGATGTTCGCCAATAACCAGCACACCTTCAGCCCCTATTCGCCGTCGAGCCGGCTGTTCCTCAACAGCCTGTATGCCAGCCCACAGGCGGTGTTTGGCGAACGCAGCGTGCGCCTGGCCATTGAAGCGCTGGGCCTGGAAGCCACCCTCGCCGAGCTGGAAGCGCTGCCGCTGGTCGACTGGCCGCGGGCCGTCGCTGCCCGGCATGCCTTGCTGCGCACGCTGTACCAGGACTTCATCAACGGCGAACACCCGCAGCGCGAGGACTTCGAAAGCTTCCGCAGCGCCGGCGGCCAGCCGCTGGAAGACCATTGCCGCTTCGAGGCGCTGCTCGATGCCGCTGCCGCCAACGGCCACAACCAGGACTGGCGCAGCTGGCCCAGCGGCTGGCACGACCCGCGCAGCGCCGAAATCGCCGCCTTCGCCGAGCAGCACCGCGAACAGATCGACTACTACCTGTTTTGCCAGTGGCTGATCGCCCGCAGCCTGGCGCGGGCCCAGGAGGCGGCGCGCGGCAATGGCATGCAGATCGGCCTGATCGCCGACCTTGCCGTCGGTGCCGACGGCGCCGGCAGCCAGGCCTGGAGCCGCCAGGCCGAACTGCTCGCCGACCTGCATGTCGGCGCGCCACCGGACACCCTCAACCGTTGCGGGCAAAGCTGGGGCATCTGCGCCTTTTCCCCTGAAGGCCTGCGGCGCAATGGCTACCGCGCCTTCATCGAAATGCTGCGGGCGAATTTTGCCTACGCCGGCGGCCTGCGCATCGACCATGTGATGGGTCTGCAACGGCTGTGGCTGATCCCCGCCGGGGCGCCGCCAAGCGCCGGCGCCTACCTCAACTACCCGCTCGACGACCTGCTGCGCCTGCTGGCGCTGGAGTCGCTGCGCCACCGCGCGATTGTCCTCGGCGAAGACCTCGGCACGGTGCCGGCCGGCCTGCGCGAGAAGCTGGCGGCGCGCGCAATCCTCGGCATTCGCGTGCTGCTGTTCGAGCAGGACCCACCCGGCCAGTTCAAGCCGATCCTCGACTGGCCGGACAACGCCCTGGCCACCACCAGCACCCACGACCTGCCGCCGCTGGCCGGCTGGCTGCTGGCCCGCGACATCGACTGGAACCACCGCCTGCAACTGATCGACGCCAACACCGAGCAGCACTGGCGCGACAGCCGCGAGCAGGAAATCCAAGGCCTGCGCCACTTGCTGCGCAGCAACTATGGCGGCAGCCAGACCTGTGCAGCGTCGCTGCTCGACGCCAGCGTGCGGCTGCTCGGGCACACCCGGGCGCCACTGGTGCTGTTGCCGCTGGAAGACCTGCTCGGGGTCGACGAACAACCGAACCTGCCCGGCACCCTGGATAGCCACCCGAACTGGCGGCGGCGCTTTAGCCTGCCGGTCGACCAGTTACTCGACGACGCCGACGCCGCGCGGCGTCTGGAACTGCTGGCACAGGCCCGCGAACAAGCCTTCGAGCGTGACCAATGAACCCGCTCGGGCAACAACGCCTACCCTTTGATCCCGGCACAGAACTGGGACGACACCTACGTAGAGCTGCCGTTCGCCGTATCCACTGCCAACTGGATTGGACTTTTCGAGCAAGGCGCAGTCACAGCCTCAAAGGGGCTGCGGCTGAGCGCTGCGCTCAAGGATGTTCCGGTCAATCTGTTCATTGATTCCGTTGCGTTATCAGGAGCCTAACCATGACTGTCGACGACAAGCGTATCCGTGAGTTCGCCTATCAAATCTGGGAGTCGGAAGGTAAACCCGACGGCCAGGAAAACCGCCACTGGGACATGGCGCGCAAGCTCGCCGAAGCCGAATCCCTGGCGCCCAAGGCCAAGCCGCGCAAGCCCAGCGCGGCCAATGGCAGCAGCGCCGCGGCCAGCACCAAGCCCACGTCGGTGAGCAAGGCTGCGCCCGAGAAGAAGCCGCGCGCCCCCAGGAAGCCGGCCGCCACCTGAGCCCAGCCGGTCTCGGCGCTGTTCATACCCGACCACGCGGTAGTCCAGGGCTACCGCCACGGTTGGCGGATTCCCTATCGCCCGAACAAGGACTGACATGAGCGAGAGCCAGAAAAAGCCCGAACCTGCCGCCGCCGAACCCTCGCGTATTCGCGAAGGCCTGCCCTTCCCGCTGGGCGCCACCTGGGACGGCCTGGGGGTGAATTTCGCGTTGTTCTCGGCCAACGCCACCAAGGTTGAACTGTGCCTGTTCGACTCCACCGGCGAGCAGGAACTGGAACGCATCGAGCTGCCGGAATACACCGACGAGATCTACCACGGCTACCTGCCCGACGCGCATCCGGGGCTGGTCTATGGCTACCGGGTGTACGGGCCTTACGAACCGCAGAACGGCCATCGCTTCAACCCCAACAAACTGCTGATCGACCCTTACGCCAAGCAGCTGGTGGGCGAGTTGCGCTGGTCGGAAGCGTTGTTCGGCTACACCATTGGCCACGCCGATGCCGACCTCAGCTTCGACGAGCGCGACAGTGCGGCGTTCGTGCCCAAGTGCAAGGTAATCGACCCGGCCTATACCTGGGGCCGCGACCAGCGCGTCGGCGTGCCGTGGGAACGCACGGTGCTCTACGAGGCCCACGTGCGCGGCATCAGCATGCGCCACCCGGGCGTGCCGGAGGCGGTCCGCGGGACCTTTGCCGGATTGATGAACGACGAACTGCTCGGGCATATCAAGCAACTGGGCGTGTCGGCGATCGAGCTGCTGCCGATCCATGCCTTCGTCAACGACCAGCACCTGCTGGAAAAGAACCTGAACAACTACTGGGGCTACAACAGCATCGCCTTCTTCGCCCCGCACCCGCGTTACCTGGCCAACGGCAAGATCGCCGAGTTCAAGGAGATGGTCGCGCACCTGCACGACGCCGGCCTGGAAGTGATTCTGGACGTGGTCTACAACCATACCGCCGAAGGCAACGAGCAAGGCCCGACGCTGTCGATGCGCGGCATCGACAACGCTTCGTACTACCGCCTGATGCCCGAGGACAAGCGCTTCTACATCAACGATTCCGGCACCGGCAACAGCCTCGACCTGAGCCACCCCTGCGTACTGCAACTGGTCACCGACTCGCTGCGCTACTGGGCCGGGGAAATGCGCGTGGACGGCTTCCGCTTCGACCTGGCGACCATCCTCGGCCGCTACCACGACGGTTTCAACGAGCGCCACAGTTTCCTCGTTGCCTGCCGCCAGGACCCGCTACTGAGTGCGGTCAAGCTGATCGCCGAACCGTGGGACTGCGGCCCCGGCGGCTACCAGGTGGGCAACTTTGCCCCTGGCTGGGCCGAGTGGAACGACCGCTTCCGCGACACCGTGCGGGCCTTCTGGAAAGGCGACGGGGGCCAGTTGGCCGACTTCGCCAAACGCCTGACGGCCTCCGGCGACCTGTTCAACCGCCGTGGCCGGCGGCCGTATGCCTCGGTCAACTTCATCACCGCGCATGACGGCTTCACCCTGCGCGACCTGGTCTCATACAACCACAAGCACAACGAGGACAACGACGAGAACAACCAAGATGGCAGCAACCACAACATCTCCTGGAACCACGGCGTCGAAGGGCCGACCGACAACCCCGAGATCAAGGCACTGCGCCTGCGGCAGATGCGCAATTTCTTCGCCACCCTGTTGCTTTCGCAGGGCACGCCGATGATCGTCGCCGGCGACGAGTTCAGCCGCACCCAGCACGGCAACAACAATGCCTACTGCCAGGACAGCGAGATCGGCTGGGTCAACTGGGACCTGGACGAGGAAGGCGCGGCACTGCTCAAGTTCGTCAAGCGCCTGACCAAACTGCGCCATACCTACCCGGTGCTGCACCGCAGCCGCTTCCTGGTCGGCGACTACAACGCGGCGATCGGGGTCAAGGATGTCACCTGGCTGGCCCCGGACGGCAACGAGATGTCGCTGGAGCAATGGCAGGACAGCCAGGGTCGCTGCCTGGGCATGCTGCTCGATGGCCGTGCGCAGGTCAGCGGGATCATCCGCCCCGGCGCCGATGCGACCTTGCTGCTGATCGTCAACGCACAGCACGACAAGATCCCCTTCAGCCTGCCCGAAGTCCCGCAAGGCGAGCACTGGAACTGCCTGCTGGACACCGACCGGCCGAACCTGCGCAAGGCCCAGCGGCATGATTTCGGCAGCGCATTTGCCGTCAGCGGGCGCTCGCTGCTGCTGTTCGAGCTGCAACGCGACGAGGACGCTCAACAGCTTCTTAGCAATGATTCGGCATAGCCAACCCGCTTGAAAGAGTCTTCCCGGCTATAGAAGCCAATGTTCCTATATTTTTCAGCGAGTTAATGACCCCAACAAAACACTGACGAATTAATCACACAATCTTGACGCACCCGGTGTCCTCTCCTTAGCTGAACAGTAGACCGCATGTTTAAACATCAACCCGAGCCTCTAGCTCGCGCCTTGCGGCGCGGGTACGGGATTGGTTTGCTGGTTTGAGTCGCCCTCTGGTTTTGCCGTACAGCCTGTGACATCACGCCAGACTTTTGGCTGTACTACAGAGGAGATCCGTCATGAGAAAAGCATCGAATCCTTCGGGTTTTGCGTATGTTTTCTATGCGGTTTCCACGTCGCTGCTATTAGCAACCCCGGTGGAAACCCATGCAGTGGGCCTGGAGGATGACGACCCGTTTATCAACCTGGCGCAGAGCCTGCCAACGCTCGCGCTAAACCCGGTGAATGTGTCTGGATTGAGCCTGAGCTTGCTCGACGGCTTCTCCAGCCGTTTGGCCGAACGTCAGGCACAGGTGCCGGCCGAGCTGATTGCCAGCCAGTGGGCGCAGTTTTTCCCCAGCCCTGCGCGCACCCCGGCGCCAGCCTCGGCGCAACTGGATACGTCGAACCGGAACCTGCAGATCAGTCCTGATCTGTTCATCCGCGAAACTGCCGGCGGCAATACTCACCGTGCCGGGTTCTTCGTCGGCCGCAGCAACCTGCAAACCGGCGTCAACGCCACCCGGCCGGCACTGGGCGACAGCAAGCAGCAGGCCGTGCAGTTGGAAGGTGAAAGCCTGGGCGTGTACTGGAGCGTGCAGCACGAAAAGGGTTGGCACGTGGATGCGGTGGCCATGGGCACCCGCTTCGATGCCAACGGCCGCAGCGCTTCGGGTGAGCGGCTGGACGGCAACGGCCACGCGCTGACCTTCTCGGTCGAGGGTGGCTTCCCCATCGGCCTGGGCAAGAACTGGGTGATCGAACCACAGGCGCAGGTGATCAATCAGCAGTATTACCCGGGTAACGAGGCGCAGGCGGAAACGCTGCAGGCGTATGACCGCCAGCCAACCTGGTCGGGCCGGGTGGGCGCGAAGCTGTCCGGTCGCTATGAAGTGCGCGGGATGCCAATTGAACCGTATGTGCGGACCAACGTCTGGTATGACTTCTCCAACGCCGACACGGTGAGTTTGGACAAGGTCGACAAGATCAGCAGCGGGCGCAATTCGGCGACGGTGGAGTTGGGTTTGGGCTTGGTGGCGCGGGTAACGCCGACGGTCAGTCTGTTTGTGAGTGCGGATTACAGCAGCGATGTCGATGACAACGACCTGAATGGGTTGATTGGCAACCTGGGGGTGCGGATGCGCTGGTAACAGCAAGCGCAGGACCAGCCCGCTCCCACAGATTCTGCGTAGTTTTTCTGTAGGAGCTGGCTTGCCTGCTCCTACAGTGATCCGTGCATTTACTGACTATTGCGCCAGCCCCACCTTCAACAACTCACCATCATCCTCATCCGTCAGCACATACAGGAAGCCATCCGGCCCCACCCGCACATCGCGCACCCGGGCGTTCAACTGCCCGAGCAGGCGCTCCTCGCCCACCACCTTGTCGCCGTCCAGTTGCAGGCGAATCACGGCCTGCGCCGCCAGCGCACCGATGAACAGGCTGTGCTCCCAGGCCTTGAAGCGCGGGTTGTCATAAAACGCCATGCCACTGATCGCCGGCGACTGCGCCCATACATGCAGCGGGTCCAGCGCGCCCTTGACGTGCTTGCCCTGCGCCTCCGGGATCGGCATCAGCGAATAGTTGATGCCGTGCGTGGCCAGCGGCCAGCCATAGTTCTTGCCCGGCTTGGGGATGTTGATCTCATCACCGCCGCGCGGCCCGTGCTCGTGCGTCCACAACTGGCCCGTCCACGGGTTGAGCGCCGCGCCCTGCGGGTTGCGATGGCCATACGACCAGATCTCCGGGCGCACAGTGCGTTGCCCGACAAACGGGTTGTCATTCGGCACCTTGCCATCGGGCAGCAGCCGCACCACCTTGCCCTGCAGCTTGTCCAGGTCCTGCGCGGTCGGTCGCTGGTTGTTCTCGCCCAGCGTGACAAACAGGTAACCGTCGCGATCAAACACCAGCCGCGAGCCAAAATGGTTGCCCACCGACAGCTTCGGCTGCTGACGGAAGATCACGTTGAAATCCTCCAGCCGCGCCAGGTCGGCTGACAACCGCCCGCGGCCGACCGCCGTACCGGCCTTGTCGCCTTGCTGATCGCCCTCGGCAAACGACAAGTAAATCATGCGGTCCTGCCTGAACTGCGGCGACAACGCCACGTCAAGCAGGCCGCCCTGACCTTTGGACCACACCACCGGCACCCCGGACAACGGCGCGCCCACTTTACCGTCGGTGCCGACGATGCGCAGGTTGCCCTGGCGCTCGCTGACCAGCAGGCCTTGCCCGTCCGGCAAAAATGCCAAGGCCCAGGGGTGCTTCAAGCCTTCGGCCAGGGTACTGACGGTCAGCGTGCCCAGCTCGCTGGGAACACTGCGTTGCGGCGCAGCGCCAGCGGTGAGCGGTAGCCATGCAGCGGCGCAGAGGACGGCGAGCCAGGGTCGTGAGGTCATCGGGGGGTCCTTTCAGTCAAGCGCAGGCGCTTACGGCACCCGCCGCGAATCGCGAGCGGGTCGGGTGGGTTCGAACCGCGGCGTGGTCTGTTCGCGGCGCAGGGTGTCGCCATTGCCAATACCACGGTTCTCCAGGGTCGGCAGGCGTGGCTTGGGCACCGTATTCGGCCCCGGCAGTGGCGGCGTAGCCGCTACGCTGCCCTGCCGCGAATTGGGATTGGCCCGACGAATCGGGCTGTTGTAGGGGTTGCTGGCATCGGCCGCCAACAGCCATGACGGCGCCGCCGCGGCCTGCACCGACAGGCCGAGCAGCAGGCTCAAGGCCGAGAAGAACAACAAACTGATGGCTTTCATCGAAATCACCTCCGCCAGCGTCCTACACCCAAGCGTTGGATAGCCTACGGCGCGCACGGTTCATTGCGATACCGGCACCGCGCCCGGAGGTGATTCATTTTGTTACCGCATCAGCAGTCGACCTTATGCCGCGCGGCGTACAGACAGAGCATCTCCATCGCCAGCGTGGCCCCGGCCAGCGAGGTGATATCGGCATGATCATAGGCTGGCGCCACCTCGACCAGGTCCATGCCGACCAGGTTGATCCCGCGCAGACCGCCGAGGATCTCCAGCGCCTGCAGCGTGCTCAGGCCGCCACACACCGGGGTGCCGGTGCCCGGCGCATAGGCCGGATCGAGACAGTCGATGTCAAAGGTCAGGTACACCGGGTGCTCGCCGACCCGCGCGCGGATCGCCTCGACAATCGCTTGCACGCCGCTGCGATGCACCTGGCGCGCATCGAGAATGGCGAAGCCCTGGCTGTCGTCGTTGGTGGTGCGCAGGCCGATCTGCACCGAGCGCGCCGGATCCACCAGCCCTTCGCGAGCGGCGTGCCAGAACATGGTGCCGTGGTCGATACGCTGGCCGTCCTCGTCCGGCCAGGTATCGCTGTGCGCGTCGAAGTGGATCAGCGACAGCGGGCCATGTTTGCGGGCATGGGCCTTGAGCAGCGGGTAGCTGATGAAGTGATCGCCACCCAGGGTGAGCATCGCGCAACCGGCATCGAGAATGTGCTGCGCGTGCGCCTCGATGCTTGCCGGCACCGACTGCGGCAGGCCGGAATCGAAGGCGCAATCGCCGTAGTCGATCACCGCCAGGTGTTCGAACGGATCGAACGCCCACGGCCAGTGCCGGGCCCAGGCCTGCTGCACCGAGGCGGCGCGGATCGAACGCGGGCCGAAGCGCGCACCTGGGCGGTTGCTGGTGGCGGTGTCGAACGGTACACCGCTGACCACCACGTCGACGCCGCGCAAGTCGCGGCTGTAACGCCGCCGGGAGAAGCTGGTAATGCCGGCGTAGGTGCTTTCGGCCGCAGTGCCGTAGAGGCTGTCGCGGGTCAGCGCCTGGTCGTTGTTGAAAGCGTGGTCCATGGTGGGGCTCCTCGGTTACTGGCGAGTACGGAAAGTGGTCCACAACCGGGTGCGCTGGCGCAGGTCGGCCAGGGCCATGCTGCGGTCGGCATACAGCCGGCTGCGCACCTCGGGCGAAGGGTAGATATCGGGGTCGCTGCGCACCGCCTCGTCGACCAGCACGGTGGCCGCCTGGTTGGCGTTGGCGAAGTACAGGGTGTTGGTCAGCGGCGCCACCGAGTCGGGCTGGAGCATGAAGGCGATAAACGCCCGCGCCGCCTGCGGGTGCGGCGCATCCTTGGGAATGACCAGGTTGTCCTGCCAGATCAGCGTGCCTTCGCGGGGGATGCGGTAGACCACCGAGTAGGGTTTGTTGGCCTTGCGCGCCTGATCGGCGGCCATGTTCGCATCGCCGTTGTAGGTGAGCGCCAGGCACACGCTGCCGTTGGCCAGGTCGTTGATCTGACGGCCGTTGGCGACGTAGCTGATCGACGGCTGCAACTGTTTGAGCAGCGCCTGGGCGGCGGCCAGGTCAACCTTGTCGCGGCTGTAGGGATCCTTGCCCAGGTAGTGCAAGGTCAGGCCGATCACCTCCTGCGGTGAGTCGGGCATGGCGATGCCGCAGTCCTTGAGCTTGCCGGCGTATTCGGGTTTGAACAGCAGGTCGAGGCTGTCCAGCGGCACATCGCCGAGACGCTGGCGAACCGCTTCGACATTCAGCCCGAGCCCCAGCGTGCCCCAGGTGTAGGGCACCGCGTAGCGGTTGCCGGGGTCGACCTCGGCGAGTTTGCCGAGCAGGTCCGGGTCGAGGTTGGCGTAGCCCGGCATGCCCTGCCCGTCGAGCGGCTGCAGGGCGTCGGCGGCCAGGGCCCGTGCCAGCACACTGGACGAGGGTACGACCACGTCGTAGCCGCTGCCGCCGGTGAGCAGTTTGGTTTCCAGCACTTCGGTGGTGTCGAAGCTGTCGTAGCGGACCTTGTAGCCAGTCTGCTGTTCGAAGCGCTGCAGGGTTTCCGGGGCCACATAATCGGCCCAGCTGTACAGGTTAAGGACTTTTTCCTCGGCCTGAACCGGCAAGGCCAGAACCAGGCACAGCAACCACAGGGATGAACGCATCTCGGGCACCTCTCGATCCAGGGAGTGCCGTCAGCATGCGTGGCGGGTTACATTGGAAAAATACCAACCCGATGATCCTGACATTACCCAGGAGCAATGTTTGATGCTTGGCCAATTGCACGACCTCGACCTGCAGCTGCTGCGGCTGTTCGTCACTGTAGTAGAGGCTGGCGGCTTCAGCGCCGCCCAGGGCGCGCTCGGGCTCAGCCAGCCGAGCATCAGCCAGCACATGGCGCGACTGGAAACGCGCCTTGGCTACCGTCTGTGCAATCGCGGCAAACGCGGCTTTCAGCTGACCGCCAAGGGCGAGGCACTGCTCAAGGCGACCCGCGAGCTGTTGGACAATATCGAGGCGTTTCGCAACCGCGCCAACGGTGTCGCCGGGCGCCTGCTCGGCGAACTGCGGATCGGCATTTCCGAGGCCCTCGACAGCAGCGTCAGCCTGCGCCTGGCCGAGGCCATTGCGCGCTTTCGCCAGCGCGACGAGTCGGTACGGCTGGAATTGGTCAGTGCGATGCCGGCGGAAATGGAGCGCCTGCTGTTGCAGCAGCGCCTGGACCTGGGCATCGGCTATTTCTCCGGCAGCCATGCGGCCTTCGCCTACCGCCCGCTGTTCAGCGAGACCCAGCGCCTGTATTGCGCCAGCAGTCACCCGCTGTTTACCTGCGCGACGATCACCGCCGAAGCCTTGCAGCAGAGCGATCGGGTCGAACACCCGTACCGCTTCCTGAAAGACCCGGAGCCGTTCATTGGCAGTGTCTGCTCGGCCCGCTCGGAGCAAGTCGAGGGTACGCTGACCTTCATCCTCTCCGGTTGCCACATCGGCTACCTGCCGCAGCATTTCGCCGCGCCGTGGGTGGCCCGTGGGCTGCTGCGCGCGCTGGACCCGGCGCTGGACTTCGCCGCCGAGTTCATGCTCGCCCGGCACCGGGCGCAGGTGCCGAGCGATGCCCAGCAGGCGTTCGAGGACGACCTGCTGGCGGTGTTCGGCTGATCAGTAAGCCAGCGACCAGGTCAGGGTGTAGGTGCGCCCACGCCCCTGGTAGTCGTAGAGGTAGGCCGGGCCGTAGGTCGGCGAGTAGAACAGCGTCGCGCGCTGCCCCCAGACCGTGCTGTACGCCTTGTCCAGCAGGTTCTGGATGCCGGCGCTGAAGGTGCCGAATTCGCTGTCCTGGCTACCGAGCAGGTCGAAGGTGGTGTAGCCGCTGATCTTGTGGTCGGCGTCGTCCCTGAGGGTGAACGCGCGGTTGGCCTGCAGGCGCGCGCTGCGCCCGTCGCCCTTCCAGCCGACAAAGGCGGTGGACTTGGACAACGAGGCGTAACGGGCATCGCGCTTGATCCAGTCGCCGCTGGCGTCCTCTTCTTCCGAGCGCACCAGGTGCAGGGTGCTGCCGGCTTCCCAGCCGTTCTGGAAGTGCCGGGTCAGCGCCCCTTCGAAGCCAAAGTCACGGCTCTTCTGTGGTTCGACGTTGATGGTCAGGGTGGCCATGTCGGTGCTGATGATCTTGTCCGACCAGATGTAGTACAACGCTGCTTGCGCGTCCCAGTCCAGGTCGGCATAGCGCCAGCCCATCTCGACCTGGCGGCTCTTGATGCCGGCCAGTGGGTTGTCTTTGACGCTCAGGCCGGGCTTGCCGTAGTACTTGGCCGGGTCCGGCAGGTCGAAGCCTTCGCCGTAGTTGCTCCAGACCTGGTGGCCGTTCTTGAAGTCGTAGATCGCGCCGAGGTTGAACAGGTTGACCTGGTAGTCGTTGCGGCCGCCGGGCACGCCCTTGAAGGTGCCGACGTCGACATCCATCTGCTGGCGCCGCGCGCCGCCGGACAGGCTCAGGTTGTCAGTGGCTTTCCAGTCCAGCTGGGCGTAGACGGACACACCGTCGACGCGGTAGCTGGGGTAGCGCGCGGCTTTGCTCGCTTCGTCCAGCTCAAGGCCGCCGCTGGCCGAAGAGCTGCGCGCGTCGAAGGTGGTCTGCTCGGCATTGAAGCGCTCGCGGTCGAGGTCGACGCCATAGGTCAGCTTGAGGCGGTCCCACTGCTTGGCGAACAGCGCTTTCAGGCTGCTGACTTCGAAGTTCTGCTGCGAGGCGGCAAAGTACACGCCCTTGACCCCGGCCGGTTTGCCGGCGTTGTAGTAGGGAAACGGATAGAAGTTGTCGTCTTCCTTGCGGTATGAGGCCTGCAGGTAGAAATCCTGGCCGAACACGTCGCTGTGATGGTAGTTGGCGTTGAGCAGCAGGCGCTTGGTGCGCGGTTCGAGGTCGCTGGACAGGCCGCTGCGCAGTTCGGCGTCGTTCAGGTCGGACGGCGCGTTGTAGTTCAGGTGCGGAAAGTAGATGCCGGTACTGCCGTGGTTGCCCGAGTCGTAATACTGGGCCAGCAGGTCGAGGCTCTGCTCGTCGTTGAAGCGCAGGCCGAGGCTGCCGAGCACGTCGAGGGTGCGGTTGTATTGCAGGTCGGTCTGGGTGTTGTCGATGAAGATCTGATCGCCTTGGCCGTCGTAAAAGGCTTCGTTCTGCTCGCCGGAGATCCCCAGGCGGGCGTTGACCCGCTCGTTGCCGCCGCTGATCGACTGGGCAATGCGCGTCGACAGGTCGTCGCTGTTGTTGAAACCGCTGCTGGCACCAAGCTGGGTTTCGAAACGGGCCGGGCCGGCTTCGCCCTTCTTGGTGACGATGTTGATGATCCCGCCGCTGGCCCCGCCGCCGTAGAGGGCGCTGGCGCCGGAAAGCACTTCGACGCGCTCGACGTTGAACGGCGAGATGCTATCGAACTGCCGCGAGAGGCCCCGTGAGCTATTCTGGCTGACGCCGTCGATCATCACCAGTACGTTGCGCCCGCGCATGTTCTGGCCGTAGTTGGTGCGTCCTTCCGGCGCCAGGTCGAGGCCGGGCACCAGCTTGCCGATGGCCTCCTTGAGGCTGACGCCGCTGTCGATCTGCTCCTTGAGCTGCTGCTGATCGACCACCCAGACGGTACCCGGGATTTCGCTGATGGCGGTGCTGGTGCGCGAGGCGACGCTGACTTCGGTCGGCTTGAGGCTGACGCTTTGCGCCTGGCCATCGGCCTTGCGCAGGATCACCGTGCGCGCGTCGCTGAACTGCCAGCGCATGCCGGCGCCGGCGAGCAACTGCTGCAGCGCCTGTTCGATGCTGTAGCTGCCGCGCAGGCCCTCGCTGTGCAGGCCGGCGACGTCCTGGCTGGTGAACAGCAGGTGCAGGCCGGCCTGGTCGGCGAAACGGGTCAGGGCCTGGTCGAGGCTTTGTGCGGGCAGGTCCAGGCTGACCTGGCGGCTTTGCACCTGCGCGGCGCTGGCCGGCTCGGCAGCGTTGACCCAGGCGGGGCCAAGCAGCATGGCAATGGCCAGGGCGTGTTTGAGGGGGGCGGTGGAACGCGCGGTTGGCTTGAACGGACCCTTCACGGTTTTCTTCCAGACAAAGTGGTGTAAATGAGAATGAGTTTCTGATCAGTCTCACTACGACGATCTGGCGTGAGCGAACTTGCAGTAGAGAAATGAAAAAAATTAAACGCTTGCCATGGCCCCTGTGGGGGCCTGCGCTAGTGCAGCACCGCCAGCCACGGCAGGTAGGTGACCTTCAGCGCATAGCGCTGCTCCAGCGTGCGCAACAGCCCTTCGGGATCGTTCAGGTCGAACACCCCGCTCACCTGCAACGCCCCCAGCTGCCCATCGGACATCACGATGCGCCCATGCTGGTAGCGTTCAAGCTCGGCGATCACCTCACGCAGTGGCCGACCATTGAAGATCAGCTTGCCGCGCTGCCAGGCGGTCAGCGCCTCGGCGTTCGGGTTGCGCTGCAACACCTGCTCGCCCAGCTGCGCCTGGCCGCGAGTGACCACCACGGCGGTGCCGCTACCGGTGCGGCGCACGCTGAACACCGCGCCGCTGCCCTGCACCTGCTCGGCGCCGCTGTCGACCACGAACGGCCGCGCATCCTCGGCCGGCTCGAACAACGCCTCGCCAGCCTTCAGCGAAACCCGCCGCTGTTCGCCGCTGTAGCTCACCGAAAACGCACTGGCACTGTTGAGGGTGACCCGCGAGCCATCAGCCAGGGTTACCGTCTGCCGCTGGCCGGTGCCGGTGTGATAGTCGGCGAGCAAGGCTGGCGCCTGCTGCCAGCCGCCGTAGCCGACCAACGCCAGCAGCAGCGACGCTGCCAGCGCACGGCTCCAATGCCGTCGGCGCTGCGGTACAGCCGCAGCAACAAGGTGCTGCGCCGTCACGGTCTGGCCCAGGTCGAGCCACAACGCTTCGGCCTCGGCCGCCGCGGCGGCATGCGCCGGGCTCAGCTGGCACCAGCGCCGATAGCGCGCCTGCTCGGCCGCGCTGGCGCGCCCCGAATGCAGCAGCACCTGCCAGTCGAGCGCAGCGTCGGAAAGATCGTGAAGGGGATGCGGAGTCGGCATGGCGATGGCGTCAGTCATGGTTGTGCTTGAGCCAGTCGCGGCAATGGCGCAGGGCCTGGCCGATGTATTTTGCCACCATGCTCTCGGAAACACCCAGCTGTTGTGCAATCTGTGCCTGGGTCAGGCCTTCCACACGATTGAGCAACAAGGCCTGGCGGGCATTCGGCGACAGCTGCAACAGCGCTTCGTCGAGCATCTGCAAGCGCTCGCTGGCGAGCAAGACCGCCTCCGGGGCCGGCGCCGGGCAGGCAACTTCAGCCGCCGCCTCGCTGTCGGCAAAATTGGCCGACAGGCGCTGATCGCGGCGCAGGGTGTCGATGGCGAGGTTGCTGGCTACGCGGAAGATAAAACTGCGCGCGTGCAGCACCGGTACGGCCTGTTCGTCGATCTTGACCAGCTTGAGGTAGGTTTCCTGGGCAACATCGGCGGCCCGCTGCCGGTCGCTCATGCGCCGGGTGAGAAACTGCAGCAGGTCGTCGTAATGCTCCTGGAAGCTTGCCAGCAGCCCGGACAGGGGGGACATCAGCATGGGGGATCGCAGGGCCGGTAGGGGAACTTATAGGACGTTAATGAGAAACAGTATCGTTCATAACGCCTGCGGCTTTCAACGTCGCCGTGCATTTGCCACACTCAGGGCATCTTTGCCTGTGAGCCGTGCCCATGAAAGCCGTTTTCCGCTGCTGCCTGACCCTTGGCCTGATCCTCAGCCTCGGCGCCTGTGCGCTGCTACAGGGGCGCGATCCGCTAAACATCAGCGTGATCGGCATCGAGCCCCTGCCCGGCCAGGACCTGGAACTGCGCATGGCAGTAAAACTGCGAGTGCTGAACCCCAACGAAACGCCGATCGAGTTCAACGGCGTGGCGTTGAACCTGGAGGTGAACGGCCAGCCGCTGGCCGCCGGGGTCAGCGACCAGCACGGCAGTATCGGTCGTTATGGGGAGCGCGTGCTGGTGGTGCCGGTGAGCATCACGGCGTTTTCGTTCCTGCGCCAGGCGGTGGGCCTGAGCCGCATGCGCGACCTCGATGGCCTGCCCTACACCGTGCGCGGCAAGCTTGCCGGCGGCCCGTTCGGGACGCTGCGCTTCAGCGACGAAGGCCGGCTGAATCTGCCAAAGCCACGGCCAGCAGGCTGGTAACGCGGGATTACTTGGCCGCCGCCATCAGCTTGTTGACTTCGCTGCGGACCATGTTGGCGTATTCCGGTGGCGACATGCCGTCGAGTTCGGCGCGGACCCACTCGGCCCATTTGCCCTTGCGCCGTGGTTTTTCGCTGATCAGCCGGGCGGCATCGGCCTTGGCCTTGCCCAGGTTGCTTTGCCAGAGTTCGAACAGGCGCGATTTCTCGTCCTCGATCTGCGCCCGTTCGGCGAAGCTCTTGTTGGCCAGATTGAAACTCATGGGGACTCCTGCCGCTTGAAAATGGGCGCTATCTTACACTGTAGCCGCGACCGGCCGGAAAGCCGCTGCAACTTTCCGCGCGCGCCGGCATCCATTGAACACTGTTCATCACTCGACGAGGAAGCCTTCATGGCCAGGAAAACCACTGCGCAAAACACTGCCGACCAAATCAAGGATCAGGCCTTCAGCGAGTTGCAGGCGTTGATCGAGGAATCGGAAAAGCTGCTCAACGACAGCGCCGCGCTGGTCGGCGAAGAGGCCGAAAGCCTGCGCGCGCAGGTTGGCCTGAAGCTCAAGCAGGCGCGCACGGCGGTCGGCGGCGTACGCGACAAGGCCCAACCGGTGGTCGAGGCGACACAGGATTACATTGGCGGGCATCCGTGGCAGACCGTGGCGATTTCGGCGGGGTTCGGCCTGGTGGTGGGGTTGTTGCTGGGCCGCAGGAATTGAGGTGAGCCTATCGCCGGAGCCGCCCGCGCCCACAGAGATTACCTCAACCCCTGTGGGCCCGGGCGGGCCTCGCGATTAGGCCCTCAAGACCAGTGCATCGACCACCCCACAGGCAATCGCCATCCCCACCAGTTGCGGCAGGTGTTCGGCCTGCATGCGCTTCATCACCCGGCCACGGTACAAATCCACGGTCTTCACGCTCACCGCCAACTGCTCGGCAATCTGCCGATTACTGAACCCCTGCACCAGGGGTACGAACACATCGCGCTCGCGCGGCGTCAGGCTATCGATACGCGCCTGCACGACGCCCCGCTCGTGGCTGTCGACCTGGACCCGGGACGCCCGCCCCAGCGCCTCCTGCACACTGTCGAGCAACAACTGATCGTTGTACGGTTTTTCGATAAAGTCATGCGCCCCTGCCTTGAATGCGCGCACCACAATCGGGACATCGGCATGCCCGCTGACAAAGATCACCGGCAAGTCGAGCCCGCGCGCGCGCAACGCTTCCTGTACGCTCAACCCGCCCATCCCCGGCATGCGCACATCCAGCAGCACACAGGCGGGCAAATCCCCATCGCAGGCTTCGAGAAATGCCTGGCCACTGGTGAACGGCAATGCCTGCAAGCCCACCGACTCCAGCAGCCACACGGTGGAGTCGAGCATGCCCTGGTCGTCGTCGACCACATAGACCTTCGGTTGCTGCATTGGTGTCCCCTCGTTCAAACCGTCACCGCCGGCGCCAGCCGACAGCACAGAAGCAATCCGCCCGCCGCCCCCGCGTGCGCCTCCAGCGTGCCGCCGAAGCCCTCGACAATGCTGCGGCTCATGCTCAAGCCCAGGCCGAGGCCATCCGCTTTGCTGGTGGTGAATGGAGTGAAAATGCCGTCGAGCAATTCCGCTGCCACGCCCGGGCCCTGGTCGCTGACGCGGATCAGCAGCCAGCCCTCCTCCAGCACGCCTTCGAGCAGCACCCGCGAGGGCGCCTGCGGCTGCTGCTCGCGGTTGGCATCGATGGCATTGCGCAGCACATTCAGCAGCACCTGCTCAAGCAGCACCCGGTCGGCGTAGACCGGCGGCAGATTGTCGGCGATTTGCGACTCGATCGTCACCTGCGCCTGCGCCGCCTCCCAGGCACACAGGCGCCCGGCCTCACGCACCACATCGGCAATAGCCAGGGCTTGCAGACGGCGAGGTTCCTTGCGCAGGAAGGCGCGCAGGCGCTTGATCACCTGCGCGGCGTGGGTGGCCTGCTCGCTGATCCGCTGCAAGCCCTGGGCAACCCGGGCAGCGGCTTGCGGGTCGCGCTCCAGGGTCTGCAAGTAGCGCTGGCTGGCGCCGGCATAGTTGAGCACTGCCGCCAGCGGCTGGTTGATTTCATGGGCGATGCCCGAGGCCAGTTCACCGAGCGTGATCAGCCGCGCGGTGTGCGCCAGTTCGTCCTGGTGCCGGCGTTGCAGGGTGATGTCGCGCGATACGCTGACAATCTCCACCACTACACCGGTATAGGTTTCGCGAATCGCCCGGCTGGCGATTTCAAACCACAGGTCGCGACCGTCGCGGTGACGCACCCGACAGGTCATGGTCTGGTAGCCGTCCGCTTCCAGGGCGTGGGCGGCCTGCTGCAGGAACTGCTCGCGGTCCTGCGGGTGGAACAGCGACTGCACCGCTACCCCGCGCAGTTCCTCCGGCCAGTAGCCGAGCAGGCGGTAGGAAGCCGGCGAGGCGTCGAGAAAGCAGCCGTCGGGGGTGTGCCGGGAAATCAGGTCGGTGGTGTTTTCGGTGATCAGCCGATACAACCGGCGCGCCTGGCTGCCCTCGCGCTCGGCACGACGCTCGGTGCTGGCATCACGGCAACGAGCGAGCACCTGGCGCTCGGCAACCGGCACGTAGGTCCACAACAAAATCGCCTCGTCGGCCTGCGCTTCGACGTCGACAATCGCCCGCTGCTGACGCACACAGGCACCGACCAGCGCCGCGTGATTGGCCGGTAACAGCCGCTCCAGCGGCGTCGGTGGCCACTCCGCGAGCTGCGCCGCCAGGGCCGGATTGAGCGCCAGCACGGCCGCCTCGGCATCGAGCAGCAGGGTCGGTTGCGGGTCTTTGTCGAACAAGGCCAGGGGAGTGTCAGTCAAGGCAGGCTCCGAAGATATCTAGTATTTCTACCATATTGCTATGGTCTATCTTCCAAGTAGTATGGCGATTCGCGTAAAAATTGCGAGTCCGGAGCAGCCAGCGTTGCCGCTCCCGAAACCTGATCAGAGCTAACAATCAGCCATCGGAGGTTTCAGTCAGCCCATGCGGCCGGCTGCCTCCCGCACAGGACGACCTCATGTCGATTTTCTCCCAAGGCCTGGCACCCGCCCCGGTCAACCACATTGCCCTCACCCCCTTGAGCTTCATCGAGCGTACCGCTGCCGTCTACGGCCAGTACCCGGCGGTGATTCATGGCGCGATTCGGCGCAACTGGCAGGAAACCTATCAGCGCAGCCGGCGCCTGGCCAGCGCCCTCGCCGGCCGCGGCATCGGTCGTGGCGACACGGTGGCGGTGATGCTGCCGAACATTCCGGCAATGCTCGAAGCGCACTTCGGCGTGCCGATGGTTGGCGCGGTGCTCAATGCCCTGAACGTGCGACTGGATGCCGAAGCCATTGCCTTCATGCTTGAGCACGGCGAAGCCAAAGTGCTGATCACCGACCGCGAGTTCCACAAGGTGATTAGCGGCGCCCTGGCGCTGCTGGAATACCCGCCGCTGGTGATCGATGTCGACGACCCGGAATACGGCGAAGGCCAGGCCGTCAGCGAGCTGGACTACGAGGCCTTTCTCGCCGAAGGCGACCCGGACTACGCCTGGCAGTGGCCGGAAGACGAGTGGCAGGCAATCTCGCTGAACTACACCTCCGGCACCACCGGCAACCCCAAGGGCGTGGTTTATCACCACCGCGGCGCCTACCTCAACGCCCTGGGCAACCAGATGACCTGGGCCATGGGCAACCACCCGGTGTACCTCTGGACCCTGCCGATGTTCCACTGCAACGGCTGGTGCTACCCGTGGACCGTGACCGCCCTTGCCGGCACCCATGTGTTCCTGCGGCGGGTTGACCCGCAGCGGATCCTGACGCTGATTCGCGAGCACCAGGTCAGCCACCTGTGCGGCGCGCCGATCGTGCTCAATGCGCTGATCAACATGCCCGAATCGGCCAAGGCGGCCATCGACCATCCAGTCAACGCCATGGTCGCCGGCGCCGCACCACCGGCCAAGGTGATTGGCGCGGTCGAGGAAATGGGCATCAAGGTAACCCACGTCTATGGCCTGACCGAGGTCTACGGCCCGGTAACCGTGTGTGCCTGGCATCGCGAGTGGGACGAACAGCCGCTGGCCGAGCGGGCGCGGATCAAGTCGCGCCAGGGCGTGCGCTACCCGACCCTGGAAGGCCTGATGGTCGCCGACCCGCAAACCCTGGAGCCGGTGCAACGCGACGGCAACACCCTCGGCGAGATCTTCATGCGCGGCAACACGGTGATGAAGGGCTACCTGAAGAACCCCGAAGCCACTGCCGAGGCGTTCCGCGGTGGCTGGTTCCATACCGGCGACCTGGCGGTGTGGCATGCCGACGGCTATGTCGAGATTAAGGACCGGCTCAAGGACATCATCATTTCCGGCGGCGAGAACATCTCCACCATCGAGGTCGAAGACGTACTGTACCGCCACCCCGCCGTGCTCGAAGCGGCCGTGGTCGCCCGCCCGGACGAGAAATGGGGCGAGACGCCGTGCGCCTACGTCACCCTCAAGGCGGGCTTGGAAGGCACCGCCGAAGCCGACATCATCGCCTTCTGCCGGGAACACCTGGCCGGCTTCAAGCTGCCGAAAACCGTGGTCTTCAGCGAGCTGCCGAAGACCTCCACCGGCAAGATCCAGAAGTACCTGCTGCGCGACTGGGCCAAGGCGCTCTGACTCAAACCCTTTTCATTGCGAGAACCACGATGCCTGATTACACCGCCCCGCTGCGCGACATGCGCTTTGTACTGCACGAGGTATTCCACGGCCCGGCCCAGTGGGCGCGCCTACCGGCGCTGGCCGCCGGCGTCGATGCCGACACCGCCGATGCCATCCTTGAGGAAGCGGCGAAGATCACCGGGCAACTGATCGCCCCGCTCAACCGCAGCGGCGACGAGCAAGGCGTGCACTTCGACGCCGGCCAGGTACGCACCCCGGACGGTTTCCGCCAGGCCTGGCAGACCTACCGCGAGGGCGGTTGGGTAGGCCTGGCCGGCAACCCCGAGCATGGCGGACTGGGCATGCCGAAGATGCTCGCGGTGCAGTTCGAGGAAATGCTCTACGCCGCCAACTGCAGCTTCAGCCTGTACTCGGCACTGAGTGCCGGCTGCTGCCTGGCCATCGACGCGCACGCCAGCGACGAACTGAAAGCCCGCTACCTGCCGCCGCTGTACAGCGGCGAGTGGGCCGGGACCATGTGCCTGACCGAACCGCATGCCGGCACCGACCTGGGGATTATCCGCAGCAAGGCCGAGCCGCAGGCCGATGGCAGCTATGCCATCAGCGGGACGAAGATCTTCATCACCGGCGGCGAGCAGGACCTGACCGAGAACATCGTCCACCTGGTGCTGGCCAAGCTGCCGGATGCGCCGCTCGGGCCCAAGGGTATCTCACTGTTCCTGGTACCGAAGTTCCTGGTCAATAGCGACGGCAGCCTCGGCGCGCGCAACGCGGTCAACTGCGGTTCGCTGGAACACAAGATGGGCATCAAGGCCTCGGCCACCTGCGTGATGAACTTCGACGGCGCGACGGGCTATCTGGTCGGCGAAGCCAACCGCGGCCTGGCGGCCATGTTCACCATGATGAACTACGAACGGCTGTCTATCGGTATTCAGGGCATCGGCTGTGCGCAGGCCTCGTACCAGAATGCCGTGGCCTATGCCCGCGACCGTTTGCAGAGCCGCGCACCGAGCGGGCCACAGGCACGGGAGAAGATTGCCGACCCGATCATCGTACACCCGGATGTGCGGCGCATGCTGCTCACCATGCGTGCCCTCACCGAAGGCGGTCGGGCCTTCGCCACCTATGTCGGCCTGCAACTGGATATCGCCAAGTATGCCGAGAACGCCGGCGAGCGTGAGCAGGCCCAGCGCCTGGTCGCCCTGCTGACGCCGGTGGCCAAGGCGTTTTTCACCGACACCGGGCTGGAAAGCTGCGTGCTCGGCCAGCAGGTGTTCGGCGGCCACGGCTACATTCGCGAATGGGGTCAGGAGCAACTGGTGCGCGACGTGCGCATCGCGCAGATCTACGAGGGCACCAACGGCATCCAGGCCCTGGACCTGCTCGGACGCAAGGTGGTCGCCGATGGCGGGCAGTCGCTGGGGGTGTTCGCCGACGAGATCCGCGCTTTCTGTAACAGCCAGCCACCGTATGCCCAGGCCCTGCTGCAAGCCCTGGCGCAACTGGAACAGACCAGTACCTGGCTGCGCGAACAGGCCAGTGGCGACGCCAATGCGCTAGGTGCAGCGTCGGTGGAGTACCTGCACCTGTTCGGCTATGTGGCCTACGCCTATATGTGGGCGCGCATGGCAGCGGTGGCCACGGCCAATCGCGAGCAGGAGCCGGACTTCCACGCCGCCAAGCTGGGCACCGCAGCGTTCTTCTTCGAACGGCTGCTGCCGCGCGTGCTGTCGCTGCAAGCGAGCATTCATGCCGGTAGCGGCAGCCTCTTCGCGCTTGGCGCAGAGCAGTTCTAAGCCGGGTTTGTGCCGGGCGCAGCCTCAACGGCCAGGCTCGGCACCACCACTCGTCTGAATGGTTTTCTTTGAAAATGCCTGCATTTGCAGGTGTTTTCGTTGAAAGAAATCGTGCAACTGATAGTGATTCGCCATGATCCCGGTTCTCGGCAACCACCCGGCAAGGGTAGAATGGACAAAACCGGGAGTTTCGATGAATCAAACCAGCCTCAGCGCCGCCGAACTTGATGCCATCACCGATGCCGCCGCGCACTGGTGCATGCGTTTGCATGCTGAGGACTGCACCGCTGCCGAACGCGCCGCGTTCGAACAGTGGCGCAGCGCGCATCCGCTGCATGCGCAGGAATGGGAAGCCATGCAGGAAATCTGGCTGACCGCCGACCACCTGCCACGCCCGGCGCTGGCGCCGGTCATTGCCCTGCCCGTTGCCACACGTCGCCGTTCGCGGACACTGCGTCACTGTGCAGCGGCCGCCGCGATCACCCTGCTGGCCTTGCCGGTCGGCGCCTGGATCGGCTGGGAACAGGGCTGGGTGCCCAATCGCTACGAGCACTTCGAAAGCGGCAACGCGCTGACCCACGTTACCCTCGGCGACGGCAGTACGGCCGAGCTGAACCTCGGCACCGAGCTGCGCTACATGAACTTCAAGGACGAGCGCCGGGCCACCCTGGTCAAGGGTGAGGCGTTCTTCAAGGTGCAACACGATAGCCAGCACCCATTCGTGGTCCGTGCCGGCAGCGGCCAGACCAAGGTCACCGGTACCCAGTTCAACGTCTGGAAGTACGGCGACGCGGTCAAGGTAACGCTGGTGGAAGGTTCGGTGCTGGTCACCAGCGATGCCAACGACACCGACAGTGGCTACCGCCTCGGCCCTGGCATGCAGGCGGTCTACCACAAGGGTGACTACGAGCCGGTACTGAGCCAGACCTACGCCGACGACACCAGCCTGGCCTGGCGTGGCGGCAAGCTGATCCTCGACAACCTGACCCTGGACCAGGCCCTGCCGCTGATCAACCGCTACCTGGAGCAGCCGCTGCGCCTGGCCGACAGCAGCACCGGGCATATCCGTATCAGTGGGATCTACAACATCACCGAGGTCAAACGCCTGGTCAGTAGCCTGCCGAAAGTGCTGCCGATCTACCTGACCCAGGACAAGCAGGGTTACACGGTGCTCAACCGCATCGCCCTGCCACCGGCCAAAGGCTGAGCCTTGCGCTCAGCCGGCCGGCTACTGACCCGCCTGCCCTGCCCTCAGAGCACCATCGCCGCCAACCAGCCGAACGCCAGCAGTGGCAGGTTGTAGTGGATGAAGGTCGGCACCACGGTGTCCCAGATATGGTGATGCTGGCCATCGACGTTGAGGCCGGCAGTCGGCCCGAGGGTCGAATCCGACGCTGGCGAGCCGGCATCGCCCAGCGCGCCGGCGGTGCCGACGATACACACGGTGGCGACGGGGTCGAAGCCCAACTGCACGCACAGTGGCACGAAGATCGCCGCCAGAATCGGCACGGTGGAGAAGGACGAGCCGATCCCCATGGTCACCAGCAGACCGACCAGCAACATCAGCAGCGCGCCGATCCCCTTGCTGTGGTTGATCCAGGCCGCCGAGGTTTCGACCAGCGTCGTGACCTGACCGGTAGCCTTCATCACTTCGGCAAAGCCGGACGCGGCAATCATGATGAAACCGATCATGGCCATCATCTTCATGCCTTCGGTGAACAGGTCGTCGGTGTCTTTCCAGCGCACGATGCCGGAGACCGAGAAGATCAGGAAGCCGGCCATCGCGCCGATGATCATCGAGTCGAGCAGCAACTGGATGATGAACGCAGCGGCAATGGCAACACCGGCGATCAGCAGGGTCATCGGGTTGTAGCGCACGGCAACCTGCTCGACCTCCTCGATCTTGCTTAGGTCATACACACGCTTTTTGCGGTAGCTGAAGAACACCGCCATGAGCAAGCCGAAGAGCATGCCGGCGGCAGGAATGGCCATGGCCTGGGTGACGTTCACGCCGCTGATATCGACCCCGCTGCGGGCCACATTAGCCAGCAGGATCTCGTTCAGGAAAATGTTGCCGAAGCCCACCGGCAGGAACATGTACGGCGTGATCAGGCCGAAGGTCATCACGCAGGCCACCAGCCGCCGGTCGATCTGCAGGCGCGTCAGCACATACAGCAGTGGCGGTACCAGCAGTGGAATGAAGGCGATGTGAATCGGCAGGATGTTCTGCGAGGAAATCGCCACCGCCAGCAACAGGCCGATCAGCAGCCATTTGATCGCGCCGCCATCGCTATGGCCCTGGCGGTCGAACATGGCCAGCGCCCGGTCTGCCAGCGCATGCGCCAGGCCCGACTTGGCAATCGCCACGGCGAATGCGCCGAGCAATGCGTAGGACAACGCCACCGTGGCGCCGCCACCGAGGCCACCATTGAAGGCCTTGAGCGTACCCTCGATACCCAGACCGCCGACCAGGCCGCCCACCAGTGCGCCGATGATCAGGGCTATCACCACATGCACGCGGGACAGACTCAGTATCAGCATGATGCCGACCGCGGCAATGACTGCATTCATTCCTGTAACCTCTAGAAACCAGACAAAAAGCGAGCGCTTCGGCGACAGGCTGCCCAGGGCACCGGCCGAATGCGTAAGGTATTGTTTTAGGAGGGCGCACACTCTGAAGCAGGCCCCCGCCGTTGTCAAAGTGTCGGGCCAGACGCAAGGCGCAGGGTCGCCTGGATGAACGAAAACGGCGCATTTAAATTGAACGTTTGAATAAAGAAAACCGCGATGCGGCCGTTACAGTCGGCAGCTTCCAACTTTCTGGATCAAAGGACTTCGCCCATGTCGTTCAGACAACTTTCCATCCAATGGAAAATCACCCTGCTGGCCGGCCTCTGCCTCGCAAGCATCGTCACCCTGCTGGTCAGCCTCTCGCTCTATCGCATGGAGCACAACTCGGAGCTGGTCAAGGCCAGCAGCATGCAGATGCTGACCGAAGCGGCCCAGGCGCGGATCGAGTCGCAGGGCGAAGTCCAGGCCTTGAACATTCGTCGCCAGTTCATGGACGCCTACCAGTACGGCGCCGGTTTTTCCCGGCAGGTACTGTTCCTGCGCGAGCAGGCGGAAAAACGCTTCCTCGATGCCTTCGACCTGCGTGAAGACCTGACTCGCCAGGTGCGCTCGGCACTGCAGGCCAACCCGGACCTGCTCGGCCTGTCGCTGGTGTTCGAACCCAATGCCCTGGACCACAAGGACGAACTGTTCGTCGACCAGAAAGAACTGGGCAGCAACGAGAAAGGCCGCTTTGCCCTGTACTGGTCGCAACCGACCCCAGGCCAGTTGACCTCGATGGCGCTGCCCGAGCGCGACATGGCCGACACCAGCATCGGCCCGAGCGGCGAGCCGGCCAACACCTGGTCGGTGTGCCCGCGGACCACCCGTAAAACCTGTGTGATCGAACCGTACTTCTATGAAATCGACGGGCAGCAGGTGCTGATGACCAGCATCGTCTTCCCGTTGATGGTGGCCGACAAGGTGGTCGCCACCCTGTCGATCGACATCAACCTGAACAGCCTGCAAGCGATCAGCCAACAGGCCAGCCGCAACCTGTATGAAGGCCAGACGCGTGTCGGCATTCTCAGCCCGGTCGGCCTGCTGGCCGGCTACAGCGCCGACGCCAGCAAGCTGGCCCAGCGCCTCGACCAGGTCGACAGCGCCAATGGCGCAGAGCTGATTCGCCTGCTCGCCGACAGCACCCCGCTGCACAGCGTGCACCATGACGGCCGACTGAAAGTGCTGGCCTCGTTCTCGCCGATTCCTGGCGCGAAGTCCTGGGGGGTGTTGCTCGATGTACCGGAAAACGCCCTTACCGGTCCCGCTGAAGCCCTGAAAACCGAGCTCGATCAGCGTAACACCAGTGGTACCTTGATTGAACTGGGCCTGGGCCTGCTGGCAGCCATTGTTGGCCTTCTGCTGATCTGGGTCATGGCCCGCACCGTCACTCGACCGATTCTGGGCGTGGCCAGCATGCTCAAGGACATCGCCAGCGGCGAAGGCGACCTGACTCGCCGCCTAACCTACGACAAGCGCGACGAACTGGGCGAACTGGCGGGCTGGTTCAACCGTTTCCTCGACAAGCTGCAACCGATCATCGCCGAGGTCAAACACTCGGTGCAGGCCGCGCGCGATACCGCCGATCAGTCGTCGGCGATTGCCAGCCAGACCAGTGCCGGCATGGAGCAGCAGTACCGCCAGGTCGATCAGGTGGCCACCGCTTCGCATGAAATGAGCGCCACCGCCCAGGACGTCGCGCGCAGCGCCGCCCAGGCCGCCCAGGCCGCACGCGAAGCCGACCAGGCCACCCGCCAGGGCCTGCAGGTGATCGACCGCACCACCAGCAGCATCGACACCTTGGCCGCCGACATGAGCACCGCGATGAGCCAGGTCGAGGGGCTGGCCGACAACAGCGAGAAGATCGGTTCGGTGCTGGAGGTGATCCGTTCGATCGCCGAGCAGACCAACCTGCTGGCGTTGAACGCTGCCATCGAAGCCGCCCGTGCCGGTGAAGCCGGGCGCGGCTTTGCCGTGGTGGCCGACGAGGTGCGCAACCTGGCCCGGCGCACGCAGGAGTCGGTGGAAGAAACCCGCCAGGTGATCGAGCAGTTGCAGGCGGGTACCCGTGAGGTGGTGGGCGCAATGGACAGCAGCCATCGCCAGGCCCAGGGCAGCGTCGAGCAGGTCGGCCAGGCGGTGATCGCGCTGCGACAGATCGGCGATGCGGTGACCGTTATCAGCGACATGAACCTGCAGATTGCCAGCGCCGCCGAGGAGCAGAGCGCGGTGGCCGAGGAGATCAACAGCAACGTGGCGAGCATCCGCGATGTAACTGAATCGCTGTCGGAACAGGCCAATGAGTCGGCGCGGGTCAGCCAGTCGCTGAACAGCCTGGCGAACCAGCAGCAGGGTTTGATGGATCAGTTCAGGGTTTGATCTGAGGGCTCTATCGCCGGCCAGGCCGGCACCCACAGTGA
>NZ_QETK01000038.1 GCF_003105155.1 Pseudomonas sp. SDI
GGAGCTGGCGCGGCGGCAGGCGCAGCACCCGCCACTTTCAGTTTGATGATCAGGTCGCCGGTGCCGACTTCATCGTCCAGCTTGGCGATCACGGCTTCGACCACGCCCGCGGCTGGAGACGGGATCTCCATCGAGGCCTTGTCCGACTCCAGGGTGATCAGCGACTGGTCGGCTTCGACCGTGTCGCCAACCTTGACCAGCACTTCGATGATCTTGGCCTTGCCCGACGAGCCGATGTCCGGCACGTGGATGTCCTGCACCGTGGCCGCAGCAGGCGCTGCAGCCGGGGCCGGAGCCGCTGCTGCAGCCGGAGCGGCAGCAGGTTTCTCTTCGGCAGCCGGGGCTGCTGCGGCTGGAGCCGCAGGCGCCGCAGCGGCGCCCTCGACTTCCAGTTCCAGCAGTTCGTCGCCTTCTTTCAGGCGGTCGCCCAGCTTGACCTTCAGCGACTTGATCACACCGGCCTTCGGCGCCGGGATCTCCATGGAGGCCTTGTCGGACTCCAGGGTCAGCAGGCTCTGATCGGCCTCGATGCGGTCGCCAACTTTGACGAACAGCTCAATGATTTCACCTTCACCGCTGCCGATGTCAGGTACGCGAATGAGTTCGCTCACTTAAAAATACTCCTCAGCAGTCCAGTGGGTTGCGTTTGTCCGGGTTGATACCGAACTTGGTGATGGCGTCGGCCACAACCTTAGGTTCGATTTCACCACGGTCAGCCAAGGCTTCCAGGGCAGCCAGCACGACGAAGTGACGGTCGACTTCGAAGAAGTGACGCAGTTTCTTGCGGCTGTCGCTGCGACCGTAGCCATCGGTACCCAGGACTTTGAACTCTTTGCTCGGCACCCACTGACGAATCTGTTCGGCGAACAGCTTCATGTAGTCGGTAGAGGCGATGACCGGACCCTTACGGCCGCTCAGGCACTCTTCGACGTAGGTCAGCTGAGGCTTCTGGCCAGGCTTCAGGCGGTTGCTGCGCTCAACGGCCAGGCCGTCGCGACGCAGTTCGTTGAAGCTGGTAACGCTCCACACGTCGGCGCCGATGTTGAACTCTTCACGCAGGATCTTCGCGGCTTCGCGAACTTCACGCAGGATGGTGCCCGAGCCCATCAGCTGCACGTGGTGTGCGGCGTCGCGGGTGTCTTCTTCGAGCAGGTACATACCCTTGATGATGCCTTCCTCGACGCCGGCCGGCATGGCTGGCTGGGTGTAGGCTTCGTTCATCACGGTGATGTAGTAGAAGACGTCCTGTTGCTCTTCGGTCATCTTCTTCATGCCGTCCTGGATGATCACCGCCAGCTCGTAGCCGTAGGTCGGATCATAGGTGCGGCAGTTCGGGATGGTCCCGGCCAGCATGTGGCTGTGACCGTCTTCGTGCTGCAGGCCTTCACCGTTGAGGGTGGTCCGGCCGGCGGTGCCGCCGATCAGGAAGCCACGGGTGCGGCTGTCGCCAGCGGCCCAGGCCAGGTCACCGATACGCTGGAAGCCGAACATCGAGTAGAAGATGTAGAACGGCAGCATCGGCTGGTTGTGGTTCGAGTACGAGGTACCGGCGGCGATGAACGACGACATGGCGCCGGCTTCGTTGATGCCTTCCTCGAGGATCTGACCTTTCTTGTCTTCGCGGTAGAACATCACCTGGTCTTTATCGACTGGCTCGTAGAGCTGGCCGACGGACGAGTAGATGCCCAGCTGGCGGAACATGCCTTCCATACCGAAGGTACGGGCTTCGTCCGGGATGATCGGAACGATGCGCTGGCCGATTTCCTTGTCCTTGACCAGCTGCGCGAGGATCCGCACGAAGGCCATGGTGGTGGAGATTTCACGGTCGCCCGAGCCGTCCAGGATCGCCTTGAGGGTCTCCAGTGGCGGGGTCGGGATGCTGAAGCTCTTGGCCCGGCGCTGTGGCACGAAACCACCCAGGGCAGTACGGCGCTCGCTCAGGTAACGGGCTTCGGCGCTGCCTTCTTCCGGTTTGAAGAACGGCAGGTTTTCCAGGTCTTCGTCTTTGACCGGGATGTCGAAGCGGTCACGGAAGTGACGCAGGCTGTCGACGTCGACCTTCTTGGTGTTGTGCGCGGTGTTCTTGGCTTCGCCAGCACCGGTGCCGTAACCCTTGATGGTCTTGGCCAGGATGACGGTAGGCTGGTCCTTGTGGTTGACCGCCTGGTGGTACGCCGCATAGACCTTGTACGGGTCGTGGCCGCCACGGTTGAGCTTCCAGATCTCGTCGTCGGACAGGTCGGCGACCATGGCCTTGAGCTCTGGGGTGTTGAAGAAGTGCTCACGGACGAACGCGCCGTCCTTGGCCTTGTAGTTCTGGTACTCGCCGTCGATGACTTCGTCCATGCGACGTTGCAGGATACCGTCGACGTCCTTGGCCAGCAGTGGGTCCCAGAAACGGCCCCAGACCACTTTGTTGACGTTCCAGCCACCGCCACGGAACACGCCTTCGAGTTCCTGGATGATCTTGCCGTTGCCGCGAACCGGGCCGTCGAGGCGCTGCAGGTTGCAGTTGATGACGAAGATCAGGTTGTCCAGCTTCTCGCGGCCAGCCAGCGAAATGGCACCCAGGGATTCCGGCTCGTCGCACTCGCCGTCGCCCATGAAGCACCAGATTTTCTGCTTGCCTGCAGGGATGTAGCCGCGGCTTTCCAGGTACTTCATGAAGCGCGCCTGGTAGATCGCCTGGATCGGGCCCAGACCCATCGAAACGGTCGGGAACTGCCAGAAATCAGGCATCAGCCATGGGTGCGGGTAGGACGACAGACCATTGCCATCGACTTCCTGACGGAAGTTGTTCATCTGGTCTTCGGTGATGCGGCCTTCCATGAACGCACGGGCGTAGACGCCTGGCGATGCGTGACCCTGGAAGTAGATCAGGTCGCCGCCGTGTTCTTCGGTCGGGGCCTGGAAGAAATAGTTGAAGCCGATGTCATACAGGGTGGCGCTGGAGGCGAAGCTGGAGATGTGGCCGCCCAGGTCCGAGTCTTTCAGGTTGGTACGCATGACCATGGCCAACGCGTTCCAGCGAACCAACGAGCGAATACGGCGTTCCATGAACAGGTCGCCAGGCATGCGTGCTTCGTGGGTGACGGGAATCGTGTTGCGGTATGGCGTGGTGATCGCATACGGCAGCTGGGAGCCACTACGGGTGGCCAGCTCGCCCATGCGGGTCATCAGGTAGTGAGCGCGGTCTTCGCCTTCTTTGTCGAGAACCGACTCCAGGGCGTCCAGCCATTCCTGGGTTTCGACGGGATCGAGGTCTTGCATGGCTTGCTCCAGGGCGGAAAGGCTTCCAGAATCGGTTGCCTGAGTTTGCGACTGGCCTTTTGGGCAGACGACATGAAATTCTTGGATTACCGGAGGTTGTCCCGGCGGCGTGTAGTTTTACTACAAATCAATCGGTAATACATGCGTTGACAGTAAAAAAGCAGTAGTAAAACTACACAAAAAAGGCTCGTGGCCTCGATTCGGGTTGTGGGAAAAAACGATACTGGTGGTTAAAAACCAGTTTAGAAAAGGGTTTCCGTAATGGTTTCTACCAGAGATTCCTTGATTTCAGCTATTTCTAACTTTTGTACGACAGTCCAACCGGTGCTCCGGTTCCCGCGCAATGTCGTCGCCTCCCCATTCCCGCCGATCAAGGATAGACCATGAGCCTGCCTCTGCTGGCCGAACTGCCAGATACCCTGCAACCCTTGGTCGGACGCAACGCCCAAGCGCTGCGCAATGCCGTCGCCAGCGCCGAAGGGCTGAGCCTGGACGACTGGAGCGCGGCGCGCTGGGCCGCGTTCGACCGGGTGGCGGCGGCCAGTGAGTTCGTCCTCGAGCAGAGCGTGCGCGACCCGGCCATGCTGCTCGACTTGGCGGCCAGTGGCGAGCTGGACCGGCCGTTCGGCGCTGGCGAGCTGTGCGCGCAGGTGGCCGCTGCCGCGCAGGCGGCCACTACTGAAGACGAACTGGCGCGCAACCTGCGCCGCCAGCGTACCCGGCAACAGGTGCGGATCATCTGGCGCGACCTGACCCGCCAGGCCGACCTGATCCAGACCTGCCGCGATCTCTCCGACCTCGCCGACGCGGCTATCGACCAGGCCTATCAATGGCTGTACCCGCGCTTGTGCGCCCAGTTCGGCACGCCCACCGGGCATCGCAGCGGCGAGCCGCAGCACATGGTGGTGCTGGGCATGGGCAAGCTGGGCGCGGTGGAACTGAACCTGTCGTCGGACATCGACCTGATCTTCGCCTACCCCGAAGGCGGCGAAACCCAGGGCGTGAAGCGTTCGCTGGAAAACCAGGAATTCTTCACCCGGCTCGGCCAGCGGTTGATCAAGGCGCTTGACCCGATCACCGTCGACGGCTTCGTGTTCCGCGTCGACATGCGCCTGCGCCCCTACGGTTCGGCCGGCGCGCTGGTGCTCAGCTTCAATGCACTGGAGCAGTATTACCAGGACCAGGGCCGCGACTGGGAACGCTACGCGATGATCAAGGCGCGGGTGGTGGCCGGCGATCAGGCCAGCGGCGCGCAGTTACAGGACATGCTGCGCCCGTTCGTCTACCGGCGTTACCTGGATTTCTCGGCGATCGAGGCGCTGCGCACCATGAAGCAGCTGATCCAGCAGGAAGTCCGGCGCAAGGGCATGGCCGACAACATCAAGCTCGGTGCCGGCGGTATCCGCGAGGTCGAGTTCATTGCCCAGGCGTTCCAACTGATCCACGGCGGGCGCGACCTGAGCCTGCAGCAGCGGCCGCTGCTCAAGGTGCTGGCAACCCTCGAAGGCCAGGGCTACCTGCCGCCAGCGGTGATCGCCGAGCTGCGCGAGGGCTATGAGTTCCTGCGCTATACCGAGCACGCCATCCAAGCCATCGCCGACCGCCAGACGCAGATGCTCCCGGATGACGAACTGGACCGCGCGCGCATCGCCTTCATGCTTGGTTTTGCCGACTGGAGCAGCTTCCATGCACAACTGATGCACTGGCGCGGGCGCATCGACTGGCATTTCCGCCAGGTGATCGCCGACCCCGACGAAGACGAGGCCGAAGACGGCGAAGTGGTGGTTGGCGGCGAATGGCTGCCTTTATGGGAGGAAGCCCAGCACGAGGAGGCGGCCTGCCGCCAGCTGGCCGCTGCCGGCTTTGCCGATGCAGCCAAGGCCCTCAAGCAACTTGCCGGCCTGCGCGCCAGCCCACAACTGCGGGCCATGCAGCGCCTCGGCCGCGAGCGCCTCGATGCCTTTATTCCACGGTTGCTGGCGCAGGCCGTCGAACATGCCGACCCGGACCTGGTGCTGGAGCGCGTGTTGCCCCTGGTGGAAGCCGTGGCGCGACGTTCGGCGTACCTGGTGCTGCTCACGGAAAACCCCGGAGCGCTGCGCCGGCTGCTGACCCTGTGCGCGGCGAGCCCATGGATCGCCGAACAGATCACCCGCTTCCCGCTGCTGCTCGACGAGCTGCTTAACGAAGGCCGGCTGTTCAGCCCGCCGCTGGCGCCGGAACTGGCCGCCGAGCTGCGCGAGCGGCTGACGCGGATCCCCGAGGACGACCTCGAACAGCAGATGGAAGCCCTGCGTCACTTCAAGCTGGCCCACAGCCTGCGCGTGGCCGCCTCGGAAATCGCCGGCAGCCTGCCGCTGATGAAAGTCAGCGACTACCTGACCTGGCTGGCCGAAGCCATCCTCGACCAGGTGCTGGCCCTGGCCTGGCGGCAAACCGTGGCCCGCCACGGCCAGCCCAAGCGCAGTGACGGCAGCCTGTGCGATCCGGGCTTCGTCATCATCGGTTACGGCAAGGTCGGCGGCATCGAGCTGGGGCATGGCTCGGACCTCGACCTGGTGTTTATCCACGACGGCGACCCGCAGGCCGAAACCGACGGCGCCAAGCCGATCGACAGCGCACAGTTCTTTACCCGCCTGGGTCAGCGGATCATTCACCTGCTGACCACCCAGACCAACTCCGGCCAGCTCTACGACGTCGATATGCGCCTGCGCCCGTCCGGCGCCTCGGGGCTGCTGGTCAGTTCGCTCGGCGCCTTCGAGCGCTACCAGCAGAACGAGGCCTGGACCTGGGAGCATCAAGCCCTGGTGCGCGCCCGTGTGCTGGTCGGCTGCAAGCAGGTGGGCGCTGCCTTCGAAGGCGTGCGCGCGCGGGTGCTTGGCCAGCCGCGCGACCTCGCCAAGCTGCAGCAGGAGGTCAGCGAGATGCGCGCCAAGATGCGCGACAACCTCGGCACCAAGGTCACGGCGGCAGGCACCGCGGCGAACGCCTTCGAGCCCGGCGTCGCCTTCGATATCAAGCAGGATGCCGGTGGTATCGTCGATATTGAATTTATGGTGCAATACGCCGCCCTGGCCTGGTCCCATGCGCACCCGGCGCTGTTGCGCTGGACCGACAACATTCGCATCCTCGAAGAGCTCGAGGGGGCTGGGCTGATGCCGGCCAGCGACGCGGTTTTGTTACGCGAGGTGTACAAGGCGTTCCGTTCGGCGGCGCACCGCCAGGCCTTGCAGAAACAGGCCGGGGTGATCGATGCCGGGCAGTTCGCCAGCGAACGCCGCGATGTCCGGCGGATCTGGACCGAACTGGGGTTGAGCTGAAACTGAGCTGAGCAACGCGCAGGCGATGCAGGCGGCAGGGAGCCGCCACGACTACAGCCATTGACGAAGTGGCGTACACTGGTCGCAATCAAGCCTGACTATAAAGAGGGGAGGCCAGGCTGTTGGTACAACAGGCTGCAGCCTCCCTGATCGTTTCTGGATAAAGCATGAGAATTTTGATCATTGGGCCCAGCTGGGTGGGCGACATGGTAATGGCCCAGACGCTGTTCCAGGTCCTTAAACAGCGTCATCCCGAGTGCGTGATCGATGTGCTGGCCCCCGAGTGGAGCCGGCCGATCCTCGAACGCATGCCCGAAGTGCGCCAGGCCTTGAGCTTTCCGCTCGGCCACGGCGCGCTGGAACTGGCGACGCGCCGACGCATCGGCAAGTCGCTGGCCGGCCAGTACGACCAGGCGATCCTGCTGCCCAACTCGCTGAAATCGGCGTTGGTGCCGTTTTTTGCCGGTATCAGGCAGCGCACCGGCTGGCGTGGCGAACTGCGCTACGGCCTGCTCAACGACGTGCGCACGCTGGACAAGGCGCGTTATCCGCTGATGATCGAGCGCTTCATGGCCCTGGCCTATGAGCCGGGCGCCGACCTGCCGAAACCGTACCCACGGCCGAGCCTGCAGATCGAAGCGGCCAGCCGCGACGCTGCGCTGGCCAAGTTCGGCTTGAGCCTGGACCGCCCGGTGTTGGCCCTGTGCCCCGGCGCCGAGTTCGGCGAAGCCAAGCGCTGGCCGTCGGAGCATTACGCCAAGGTCGCCGAGATCAAGATCCGCGAAGGCTGGCAGGTGTGGCTGTTCGGCTCGAAGAACGACCACGCGGTCGGCGAGGCGATCCGTGCCCGGCTGATCCCCGGCCTGCGCGAAGAGGCGACGAATCTCAGCGGTGAAACCTCGCTGGCCGAGGCCATCGACCTGCTGTCGTGCAGCGACGCGGTGGTGTCCAACGATTCCGGCCTGATGCACGTGGCCGCCGCGTTGAACCGGCCGCTGGTGGCGGTGTACGGCTCCACCTCGCCGGGCTTCACCCCGCCGCTGGCCGATCAGGTCGAAGTGGTGCGCCTGGGCCTGGAATGCAGCCCGTGCTTCGACCGCACCTGCCGGTTCGGCCACTACAACTGCCTGCGCCAGTTGGAACCCGAGGCGGTTGCCGCGGCGTTGCAGCGGCTCGATGGGCCGTCGCTGGTCGATGTCATGGCCGAGGTCGATTAAGTTGCGGGTACTGCTGATCAAGACCACTTCCCTGGGCGATGTGATCCACGCGCTGCCGGCGCTGACCGACGCCGCCCGGATGATCCCCGGCATTCGTTTCGACTGGGTGGTCGAAGAGGGCTTCGCCGAGATCCCCAGCTGGCATCCGGCGGTCGACCGGGTGATCCCGGTGGCCATCCGGCGCTGGCGCAAGAACCTCTGGCAAACCCTCAAGAGCGGCGAATGGCGCCAGTTCAAGCAGCGCGTGCGCGAGCAGCACTACGACCTGGTGATCGACGCCCAGGGCCTGGTGAAAAGCGCCTGGCTGACCCGTTACGTCAAGGCCCCGGTGGCGGGGCTCGACCGCTATTCGGCGCGCGAAGGGCTGGCCAGCCGTTTCTATGACCGGCGCCTGTCGGTAGCCCGTGGCCAGCATGCAGTGGAGCGGGTGCGCCAGCTGTTCGCCCTGGCCCTGGGCTACGACCTGCCGCCGGGCCTGGGCGACTACTGCCTGGACCGCAGCCGCCTGGAAAGCATCGCGGTCGCGCCTTACGTGGTGTTCCTGCATGGCACCACCTGGGACACCAAGCACTGGCCCGAGCTGTACTGGCGTCAGTTGGCCGAGCGCCTGGGGGCGGCCGGGCTGCATATCTGCCTGCCGTGGGGCAACCCGCAGGAGAAGGCCCGCGCCGAACGCATCGCCCAGGGCTTGCCGCACGCCAAGGTGCTGCCCAAGTTGAACCTGGCGGGGGTCGGCCGGGTGCTGGCCTCGGCCAAGGCCTGCGTGGCGGTGGACACCGGCCTCGGCCATCTGGCGGCGGCACTGGACGTGCCGACCCTGTCACTGTTCGGCCCGACCAACCCGGGGCTGACCGGCGCCTACGGCAAATCGCAGGTGCACCTGGCCAGCGATTTCGCCTGCGCGCCGTGCCTGCAGAAGAAATGTACCTATAAACCGAGCGCCGAGGACCAGCGCCGGTTCGATCTCAAACGCGAGTGGCCGCTGTGCTTCACTCGCCTGAATCCCGAGCGTGTAGCGAGCCAGTTGAGCGCGTTGCTGCGGGCTGAGGATGTTCGTTGATGCAACTGGCCTTTGTGCTCTACAAGTATTTCCCCTTCGGCGGCCTGCAGCGCGACTTCATGCGCATCGCGCTGGAGTGCCAGGCCCGTGGGCACCAGATCCGCGTCTATACCCTGATCTGGGAAGGCGAGGTGCCGCCCGGCTTCGAAGTGCTGGTGGCGCCGGTCAAGGCGCTGTTCAACCACCGCCGTAACGAAAAGCTCAGCGCCTGGATGGAAGCGGACCTGGCCAAGCGCCCGGTCGACCGCCTGATCGGCTTCAACAAGATGCCCGGACTGGATGTGTACTATGCCGCCGACGGCTGCTTCGAAGACAAGGCGCAAACCCTGCGCCACTCGCTGTACCGTCGCTGGGGCCGCTACCGGCACTTCGCCGAGTACGAGCGGGCCGTGTTCGCCAAGGAGGCCAAGACCCAGATCCTGATGATCTCGGAAGTCCAGCAGCCGCTGTTCATCAAGCATTACGACACCCCGCTGGAGCGTTTCCACCTGCTGCCGCCGGGGATTTCCCAGGACCGCCGGGCCCCGGCCAACGCCGCCGAGATCCGCGCCGAGTTCCGCCGTGAGTTCAGCCTGGGCGACGACGAACTGCTGCTGGTGCAGATTGGTTCCGGGTTCAAGACCAAAGGCGTCGACCGCAGCCTCAAGGCCCTGGCCGCGCTGCCGTCGGCGTTGCGCAAGCGCACCCGGCTGATGGTCATCGGCCAGGACGACCCGAAGGTCTTCCAGCTGCAAAGCGCAGCACTGGGGCTGGGTGAGCAGGTGCAGTTCCTCAAGGGCCGCAGCGATATTCCGCGCTTCCTGCTCGGTGCCGACCTGCTGATCCACCCGGCCTACAACGAGAACACCGGCACGGTGCTGCTCGAAGCACTGGTCGCCGGCTTGCCGGTGCTGGTCTCGGCGGTCTGCGGTTATGCCCATTACATTGCCGAGGCCGACAGTGGCCTGGTGCTCGACGAGCCGTTCGAGCAGGAGCAGCTCAACCGCTACCTGCAACGGATGCTCGAAGACAACGCCGCGCGGGCCGACTGGGCCCGCAATGGCCTGGCGTTTGCCGACAGCGCCGATCTGTACAGCATGCCGCAGCACGCTGCGGATGTGATCCTGGCGCAGGAGAGTGCATGAAACTGATTCTGGCTGAACCGTTCAAACGACTGTGGGCCGGGCAGGATGCCTTTGCGGCCGTCGAAGCCCTGCAAGGCCAGGTGTACCGCGAGCTGGAAGGTCGCCGTACCCTGCGCACCGAAGTCGAGGGGCGTGGCTATTTCGTCAAGATCCACCGTGGCATCGGCTGGGGCGAGATCATCAAGAACCTCACCACCGCCAAGCTGCCGGTACTCGGTGCCGGCCAGGAGTGGCAGGCGCTGGAGCGCCTGCATGAGGCCGGCGTAGCGACCATGACGGCGGTCGCTTTCGGCGAGCGCGGCAGCAACCCGGCGCAGCAGCATTCGTTCATCGTCACCGAAGAGCTGGCGCCGACCGTCAGCCTCGAAGACTACAGCATCGACTGGCTCAAGCAGCCGCCTGCGCCACGCCTCAAGCGTGCGTTGGTCGCCGAAGTGGCGCGCATGGTCGGCACCATGCACCGTGCCGGGGTCAACCACCGCGACTGCTACATCTGCCACTTCCTGCTGCACACCGACAAGCCGGTGACGGCGGACGACTTCAAGCTTTCGCTGATCGACCTGCACCGCGCGCAGACCCGCCCGACGATTTCCCGGCGCTGGCGTGACAAGGACCTGGCCGCACTGTATTTCTCGGCGCTGGACATCGGCCTGACCCGGCGCGACAAGCTGCGCTTCCTGCGTGGCTACTTCCAGCAGCCGCTGCGCCAGGTGCTGGCCGAGGAGGCCAGCCTGTTGCGCTGGCTGGAGGGCAAGGCACAGAAGCTCTACGCGCGTAAACAACGGTATGGGGATGCGCTCTGATGGCGGGTTGGACACTGGAGCCGAAGTACGCGGCCCTGGCGCATGATTTTGGCAGCCTGGAAGCAGTGTTTGCCCTCAAGGGCGAGCGCCTGACCCACGACCCGCTGAGCGAAGTGATTCGCGTCGAGCGTGACGGGGTCAACTATTACGTCAAACGCTACACCGGCGCCGGCAAGGGCCTGCGTCGCTACATCGGTCGGCCACGAATCAAGGCCGAATGGCAGAACCTCAAGCAGTTCGCCAAGTGGGACATCCCCACCGCCGAAGTGGTGGCCTGTGGCCTGGAGCGCAACGGCGTCGCCTTCGGCCGTGGGGCGATGATCACGCGCGAACTGCCGCGCACCGAGGACCTCTCGGCGCTGGCCGAGCGCAACGATGCGCGGCTGTCCGACCCCCGCTGGGTCGCCCATGTCAGCCAGCAGATCGCCCGTCACACACGGGTGATGCACGATCACCATTTCACCCACAACGACTTGAAATGGCGCAACCTGCTGGTCGATGACCAGGGCACGATCTTCTTCATCGACTGCCCGACCGGGGATTTCTGGGTCAGCTTCATGCTGCGCTACCGCATTACCAAGGACTTGGCCTGCCTGGACAAGGTGGCCAAGTATCACCTGTCGGCCACCCAGCGCCTGCGCTTCTATTTGCAGTATCGTCGGCGCGAGCGGTTGAATGCGTCGGACAAGCGGCGTATCCGGCATGTCGTGACGTTTTTCGAGGGACGTGAATGACTGATTTTCTCGCCAGCGCCGAGCGTGCGCTGCTCGAACGCCATGGTCTGGAGGGGTTCGAGCAGCTCTGGGCGCTGCAGCTGGACGCGGTAGACGAACCCAACACCGGTCGCGGTGGCTGGAGCAGCGTCTATCGCCTGGAGCTGGAGGGCAAGGGGTACTACCTCAAGCGCCAGAGCGATTACCTCACCCGCACCCTGCACCGGCCGTTCGGCGAGCCGACCTTCGCCCGCGAGTTCCGCAATATCAGCCGGTACCAGAAGCTGCAGATTCCGGCCTTGCAGGCGGTGTACTACGGCGAGCGGACGATTGCCGGCGAGCGCCGGGCGATCCTCATCACCCGCGCACTGGACGACTGGAGCGACCTTGAGCACTTGCTTGGACAGTGGCCGACGCTGAGCCTGGAACAGCGCCAGGGCATCCTGCGCGCCTGTGGCCAGTTGGGGCGCACGGTGCATGCGGCCGGCCAGGTGCATGGCTGCTTCTACCCCAAGCATATTTTCCTGCGTGATGGCAGCAAGGGCTGGCAAGCGCAATTGATCGACCTGGAAAAGACCCGTCCGCTGCTGTTCGGCATGCGCGATCGGCTCAAGGACCTTGAGCCGCTGCTGCGCCGTGCGCCGCACTGGAGCGAGTCGGAGGTGCGCCTGTTGTTGTCGGCCTACCTGGAACAACCGGCGGACAGCCCGCTGGTGGACACCTGGTTGCAGCGCCTGCTGCGTCGCCGTCGTGAAAAAGAGGCCCGCTGATGCGTTTGTCTGAACTCAAGAGCGCTGGGCGCAGCCCGCAACTACCGTTGAGCATTACCTTGGCCGATGCGGCTGGCAGTGCCGAACTGCAACTGTTGAGCCTGCTGCGGGTATTGCCGGGGCAGCGTTATGTCGGTGCCGGGGTCTGGCGCGGCAAGCCGGTGCTGGCCAAATTGCTGGTTGGCAGCAGCGCCGCGAAACATTTCCAGCGCGAGCTGGCCGGTGTGCGCCTGCTGGCCGAGCAGGGCCTGACCACGCCGCTGCTGCTGGCCGATGGCTTGCGCGAAGGCGAGGGCGGCTGGTTGCTGTTCGAGTTTCTCGAACACGCCGAAAGCCTGGCGGATGCCTGGGCTGCGGTGGAGCAGCTGCCCGCGCTGGCCGATGCGCAGCAGGCGGTGCTGGGCGAGGCGCTCAACGCGGTGGCGCAGATGCATGCCAAGGGCCTCTGGCAGGAAGACCTGCACCTGGACAACCTGCTGCGCCACAACGGTCAGCTGTATTTGATCGACGGCGCCGGGATCAAGGTCGAGACCCCTGGCCAGCCCTTGTCGCGGCAACAGGTGCTGCACAACCTCGGGGTGTTCTTTGCCCAGTTGCCCAAGCGCCTGGAACCGTTCATCGAAGAGTTGCTGGTGCATTACCTGCTGGCCAACGCCGAGCATGCGTTGCCGCTGGAGGCCTTGCAGAAGCAGGTCGACAAGGTGCGCAGCTGGCGCCTGAAGGATTACCTGGAGAAAGCCGGGCGCGAGTGCACGCTGTTCAGCGTCGAGCGTGGTGCGTCCGGGTTGCGGTCGATTCGGCGTAGCGAAGTGGCGGCGATGCGGCCGGTGCTGGCCCAGGCCGATACGCTGATCGACCAGGGGCACCTGTTCAAGACCGGCGGCGCGGCAAGCGTGGCCAAGGTCGAGGTGCAGGGGCGGCCGTTGGTGCTCAAGCGTTACAACATCAAGAACACCGCGCACTGGCTCAAGCGCTTCTGGCGCCCAAGCCGGGCCTGGCATTCGTGGATCGAGGGGCACCGGCTGGAGTTTCTTGGGATTGCCACGCCGAAGGCGTTGGCGGTGCAGGAACTGCGTTTTCTTGGCTTGCGCAGCCGCGCGTACCTGGTGACCGAGTATGCCGACGGGCCGGACCTGATCGCCTGTTTTGCGCCGTACGTGGACAGTGGCGAGGTGCCGCCGGAGCAGTTGCAGGCGTTGCAGGCGCTGCTGGGGCAACTGATTCATGAACGCATCAGCCATGGCGACATGAAGGGCCACAACCTGTTCTGGCAGGACGGGCAGTGGTCGCTGATTGACCTGGATGCGATGTGTCAGCATGCGACGCAACTGAGCTTTGCCCAGGCGTTCGCCCGCGACCGGGCGCGGTTGCTGCGTAACTGGCCGAGTGGCAGTGCGTTGTACCAGCGGCTGGACGAGTGCCTGCCGAAGCTGGCTGACTGACAGACCGCTGTCGCGGGACGAGTCGGGTCGCCGACTCGTCCCGCGCTGACTATCTGGCGGCCGGTACAAACCCGCGCAGGCTGAACCACACCGGCAAGCCCAGCCCCAGCCAGGCCAGGGCATCCCAGCCGCCATCGCCGAGCAGCGCCGCAAACAACCCCGCCGCCCCCAGCAGGCCGATCACACAGGGTGGCCCAAAGACCTTCCAGAGCTTCATCGCGTCATCTCCACGGCCGGCACCGCCGCCCGCCGCCGGACCCACCACAGATACACGCCGCTAGCCAGCACGATGATCGTCAGCACATCCAGCAGCGCCCAGAGGATCTGCATCGGCCGGCCGCCGTAGTCGCCAAAGTGCAGCGGCTGCGACAGGCCCATCGCATCCATGTACCACGGTCGCTCACCCACGGCGGTCACCGCCAGCGTGCGCGCATCGATCAACACCGGGGTCAGCAGGTGCGCCGTCAAATGCGTACTGCCCTTCATGAACACCGCGTAATGGTGCTCGCTGGAGAAGCGTGTCCCCGGGAAGGCGATGAAGTCCGGCTGCATCCCTGGCGCAGCCTCGGCGGCGATGTCGAGCACCCGGCTCACCGGGGCCAGTTCGCTCAGCGGCGGCGCGTCGCGGTATGGCGCAACCATCGCGGTCAGGCTGTCGTTGCGCCAGGCGGCAATCACCAGGTCGGACAGTGCGCTGATCACCCCGGTCAGCCCCACCACCAGCGCCCAGGTCAGGGTGACGATGCCGATCAGGTTGTGCAGGTCGAGCCAGCGCAGGCGCCGCGACTTGTCGTGGCGCACCGTGGCAAAGTCCAGCCGGCGCATGAACGGCGCATACAGCACCCCCCCGGAAATGATCGCCACGACAAACAGCAGGCCCATGAACGCCAGCAGCAACTTGCCCGGCAAGCCGGCAAACAGGTCGACGTGCAAGCGCAGCATGGTCAGCATGAAGCCGCCATTGGCCGAGGGCATTTCCACGACTTCGCCGGTACGTGCATCGAGCATGAAGGTGTGCGAGGCATTCGGCTCGGTAGCGGCCGTGGCGGCCATGATCGCGATCACGCCGTTGCGGTCGTCCTCGTCCCAGCCAACGTACTGCATCGCTTCGCCCGGACGGTGGGCCTGGGCGTTGAGTACCAGTTGCTGGAGGTCCAGCCGAGGGGTATCGGCCGGCAGCACCTTGAGCTCGGGCGCGTCGCCCAGCAGGTGGTCGATTTCATGGTGGAAGATCAGCGGCAACCCGGTAACCGCCAGCAACAGCAGGAACAGGGTGCAGATCAGGCTGGTCCAGGTGTGGACGAAGGACCAGCGACGAATGGTTTTGGCTTGCATAGGTCAACACACAGGAAAGCGAACAGCCGGACCGTGTCCGGCCTCGCAGATGAACAGGCGGATCAGAATTCCAGCTGAGCCGAGAACGCTACCGTGCGCGGGTCGCCCAGGTAGAAGCTGTTGAGCCAGTATTCCTTGTTGCTCAGGTTGCTGAGGTTGACGCGCAAGGTCAGGTTGTTGTCGGCAACGTGCAGCTTGTAGCGAGCACCGGCATCGAAGGTGGTGAAGGAGGGCAGGCTGTCGTGGTTGGCCTCGTCCGAGTACTGCTTGCCGGTATAGAACGCACCGCCGGTCAGGGCGAAACCGGGCAGGGCGTCCAGGTCATATTCGGCGTAGACCTTGGCCAGTTGCTTGGCGACGTTGGTCGGGGCGTTACCCTCGTTGGCGGCAATCGCCGTTTTCTTGATTTTCGCATCGATCAGGGTAACCCCACCGACTACGGTGAGCGCCGGCACGACCTTGCCGGTCACGCTGAACTCCATGCCGTTGTTTTCCTGGCGGCCGTCCTGGGTGTAGAGGCCCAGGCTGTTTTTGTAGTTATTGGGTTTGTCGATGTTGAAGAAGGCGAGGGTCAGCAATGTCTCGCCCACGGTCGCTTTGGCACCGATTTCATACTGCTCGCTCACCTGTGGCGCCAGTGCCTGTCCGGCGTTCAGCGCATCGTTAGGGGCAACACCGCCGGCTTGCAGGCCTTCGATGTACGTCGCGTAGGTGGTCAGCCACGGCATCGGCTTGTAGATGAGCGAGATGTTCGGCGATGTTTTGTGTTTGTTGTACTTGGTTTCCGTCTCGGGTTTACCAAACGGCGCAGTGTAGACGAACTCGTTAGCGTAGCTCTTGATCTGGGTCTGGGTGACGCCCAGGATTGTCGACCACTGCTCGTTGAAGGTGATGATGTCGCCCAGCAGGAAGTTGTTGCTCTCGGCGCTGTTGGCCAGGCGCTTGTCACCATGGCCGATGGAGTAGCCCGGCTTTTCCACCTGCGGACGTTCGCCGAGGGAAATATCACCCACCGGCGAGGTGTATTGCGGCCCCGGGAACGGGATGTGGTCTTCGTGTTGTTTGGTGCGGACGGTGTTGCCCTGGTAACCCAGGGTCATCTTGTGATCGAGCCAGCCGGTCTGGAAAGCCGCGTCGAGGAACAGATAGCCGGACTTCTCTTCGGTATCGGTTGGCGCGAAGGCATAGATCGGCTGGGTGTAGGTCGTGGCGCTGGTCAGCGTCGGTCCGGTGTAGGTGTATTCGTCAGTGTATTGCTGCGCCGCAAAGGCACCGCGCAGGGTGAATACGTCGTTCAGGCGCCAGTTGGCGCGAACGCCAGCCTTGTCGGTTTGGTTGTCGGAGAACGACCATTTCTGGCTATAGAGCTTGTCGTTCTTCAGCGACGAGGCGCTTGGCCGCTCTACCCCTGGCGGTACATACCAGTAGCTGCTGAGGCCGCGCATTTGGGTTTTTCGGTGCGAGGCATCGAACTGCACCAGCAGGTCGTCGCTGACGTTCCAGTCGAGCGCGAGGCTGATCATCTGGCGGCGACGTTTTTGCAGATCGATGGCAGTTTCGCCATCTTGGCTCAGCAGGTTCAGGCGATAGGCGAACTGGCCTTCTGAGTCGAGCGGGCCGCCGAAGTCGCCATGCAGGTAGTAATTTTCGCCGCCAGCGTTGCCCAGGGTAACGCTGTTGTAGCGTGTGTAGGTGGGTCGCTTCAGCACATAGTTGGCCAAGCCGCCGGGCTGTGCCGGGCCATAGAGAAAGCCGGTGAGGCCCGTGATGATTTCCAACTGCTCGGTGTCTTCGATGAAGTTGCCGGCATCGGCATTGGTGCTGAAACGCAGACCGTCGTTGGCGATGTTCAGGTTGCCGGCGCCGCTGAAGCCACGCACGCTCACCGCACTGGCATAGCCAGCGCTTTTCGGGGCGAACAGCTGGGTCGCCGGGTTACGCTTGAACACCTCGTCAAGGGTGGTGGCCTGGGTGTTTTTCAGAAATTCCTGCGAGGCCACGCTCATCGAGTAAGGCGTGTCCTGAAGCTTCATCGCGCCCAGCGCCCCGACATTTCGTACGTTCTCTAGCCGATAACCTGCCTCGGCAGTGCCTTCGCTGGGGCTGGTGCTGGCGCTAATGCTGGTTTCCGGCAGGGCCAAGCTGCCCTCCGGGGTGGCGACCAGGCTGTAGGTGCCGGCACTGCTTTGCTGCAGTTGCACGCCGGTGCCGCGCAGGGCCGCTTGCAGGGCGCCGACGCCGTCGTATTGGCCTTGCACCGGTGCCGAGGTACGCCCGTTGGCCAGGCGCGGGTCCAGGGCCAGGGCAATGCCGGCCTGGGAGGCGATCTGGTTCAGGGTGGTGGCCAATGGCGCGGCTGGCAGGTTGTAGCTACGCAGGTTGCCGGCGGTTTCGGCGGCGATCAGCGGGGTGCTGGCCAGAGGCGCGGCAATGGCGATGGCCATGGCCAGCAGGCTGGGACGCAGGAAGCTTTCGATTGAGCGGGGCATGCGGGTCCTCGACGGAATATGTGCTTACTAGCCTCCTTGCCGAGCGAGAAATGAAAAGTGTCAGGGCTGATGAGAAATATTTTTATTGGTTGGAAAGAGGGGCCGCGATGGGCCCTCAAGGTGTATCGCTACGCGCCACCACCGTCGTCCACCACGGCGTATGTTGCTGCACCTGCACCGGCAGGGTCGGCAACAGCGACTTCAGTGCGAGGTCGGTATCCTTGAGCGGGAAACTGCCGGTGATGCGCAAACCCGCCACCTCCGGCGCCACGCCCAGGTAACCGCTGCGATAGCGCCCCAGCTCGGCCACCAGCTGATCCAGCCGCACGTTGTCGACCACCAGCATGCCGCGCGTCCAGGCGTCGGCGCCTTGCGTCAGGCTGTTCACCTGGCCCAGCCGGTCATGGCTCATCAGCACCTGCTGGCCTTCGTGAAGGATCTGCTCGTCGCCGCTGGCCTGCGGTTTGGCGGCCACCGCCGACTGCAACACGCTCAAGCGCGTGCCGTCGTCCTCCAGGCGCACCAGGAAGCGTGTGCCCAGCGCACGCAGGCGCCCATCACTGGTGGCGACGACGAACGGTCGGTCGTCCTTGTGCCCGGTCTCGATGGAAATCTCGCCCTCGTGCAGCACGATCAGGCGTTCCTTCTCGCTGAAGCGCACATCTACCGCAGAATGCGTGTTCAGGCTGATCAGGGTGCCGTCGGCCAGGCGCAAGCTACGCTGCTCACCGGTGGCGGTGCGCTGGTCGGCCAGCCAGTAGCCGAGCGACGGCTGCGCGCCCAGCCAGCTCAGCAGCCCGCCCACCAGCACGATACTGGCCAGCCCGCTGCCGAGCTTGCGCACCCGTCGGCGCAAACCGGCGCGCGACTGCAGGAACGCCTGGCGTGCCGGCCCGGCGGCCGCCGCGAAGCGCTGATCGACCATGCCCAGCTGCCTCCAGGCGCGCGCGTGCTCTTCATCGGCGGCGTGCCAGCGGGCGAACTCGTCGCGCTCGGCTTCGCTGCCGCTGCCGGCGTCCAGGCACAACTGCCAGGCAATCGCCGCATCGAGCACCGAGGCCGACACCGGTTTGGCGTTGAAACTGCTCACGTCGGCTCCCCATACAGCGCCACATAACACTGGCGCATGCCCTGGGCGAGGTACTGGCGCACACGTGATACCGACACACCGAGGCGCTCGGCAATCTCGGCATGGCCGAGGCCGTCGAGGCGGTTATAGAGGAATGCGGCGCGGGCCTTGCTCGACAGCCTGGCGAGCAGGCGGTCGATGGCCTTGAGGTCTTCGAGGATCAGGTGCTGCGCTTCCGGCGAGGGCTGCTCGGCTTCCGGCACCCGTTGCAGCTCGGCGAGGTACGCCTGCTCCAGCGCGCTGCGGCGGAAGTGATCGAACAGCAGGCCCTTGGCGATTGCCGCCAGCAACGCCCGCGGTTCGCGCGGCGTCGTCAGTGCGTCGCGGCCGAGCAGGCGCACGAAGGTGTCCTGGCTCAAGTCCTCGGCGCGGTGCGTGCAGGCAATACTGCGCCGCAGCCAGGCGAGCAGCCAGCTGCGATGGTCACGGTACAGCGCACCGACCAGCTCGCTGTGTGGGCTTTGCACAGACGACAAGGCGTTCCCCGAAAAAGATTCGTTAAATAACGAGAATTATTCGCGATTGTCGCAGAGCGTAGGAATCTGTGCAATTAACGCTCATCGGCGCGTGCAGGAGGTGTGCTTAGAAGCTGTGGCTCATCTGCCGTCTTCTGCGCCAGTTGCCTAGGCGCTGCTCCAGTAGCCGTGGGCTGTCGAGCTGCTGCCGGCGAGCCTGGCTGAACAGGATCAGTGCCAGTTCTGCGGTCACTTGTGCGTCGGCGCTGGCGTGATGGCGTTCGGCCGCCTGTAGGCCGAAATACGCGGTCCAGTCGTCCAGCCCGGCATCGCGCAGGACCACCGCCGGGTTGAGCAGCGGCGCCAGTTCGGCGACATCGAGGAACGGATGCTGCAGCTTGTAGCCGAGGCTGTCTTTCAGCGCGCGGGCCAGCATGCGCTGGTCGAAGCCGGCATGAAAGGCCAGCAACGGGCTGTCGCCGACAAAGGTCATGAACGCCAGCAAGGCCTCGGCCGGGTCGCAGCCGGCGGCGATCGCGCTTGGTCCCAGGCCGTGCAATAGCACGCTGGGGCCGGTCTTGTGGTCGTGGCGGTGCAGGGTGCGTTCGAACTGCTGGGCGAAGTCGATGGCGCCGTCTTCGATCACCACCGCGCCAATCGACAGCACCTGGTCGCGGTTGACGTTCAGGCCACTGGTTTCCAGGTCGAGCACCACCCAGCGCTGCGCACGCAGGCTCTGCTCGCTAAATTCGGCCGGTGCCGGCAACTGGGCCAACTGCTGGCGCTGCGCATCATTCAACAGCGGCTGGTTGGGGCGCAACCAGGTAAACAGGCTCATAGCTGGTACCGCAGGGCCAGGCTGCTTTGCAGGCGCTGGGCCTGGCGCAGGGATTCGCGAAGGATGCGCCGGTCCAGATCGTTCAGGCTGTCCGGGTCGACACGGTTGGAGTAGGGCTGGTTCTGCCGCGTCTGCAACTGGTGCTGTTGCATGCGTGTCTGCTGGATGAACTGGTAGGCTTCCTCATAGGCGCCGCCGTCGAGCGGGTCGATCACCTCGCGGTTGACCAGCTCGCGCAGGCGCTCCAGGGTGTTGTTGGCGCTGATGCCGTTGGCCAGCGCGAGCAGCCGCGCACCATCGACGAAGGGGGTCAGGCCCTGCACCTTGAGGTCGAGGGTGGCGGCCTTGTCGTTGCCCTGGCGGGTCAGCACGAACTCGCGGAAGCGCCCCACCGGCGGCCGCTGGCGCAGCGCGTTGTCGGCCATCATGCGCTGGAACAGGCGGTTGTCGGCCACCTGCTGGAGGATGCTGTGGCGCAGTTGCTCACAGGCCTGCTCTTCGCCCCAGACCACCCGCAGGTCGAAATAGATGCTGGAGGCCAGCAGGTTCTCCGGGGTCGCTTCGCGGATGAACGCGGCGAAGCGCCGGGCCCACTCGGCACGCGACAGGCACAGCTCGGGGTTGCCGGCCATGATGTTGCCCTTGCACAGGCTGAAGCCGCACTGTGCCAGGCCCTGGTTGATGTGCTGGGCCAGCGGCAGCAGGCGCCCGCGAATCTCGGCGGCATGCGCGGCGTCGCGGGCTTCGAAGAGGATGCCATTGTCCTGGTCGGTGTGCAGGGTCTGTTCGCGGCGGCCTTCGCTGCCGAAACACAGCCAACTGAACGGCACGCCGGGGTCGCCCTTGTCCTGGATCGCCAGCTCGATCACCCGGCACACGGTGTGGTCGTTGAGCAGGGTGATGATGTGGGTGATCTGCGTCGACGAGGCGCCGTGGGCCAGCATGCGCTCCACCAACTGGCCGATCTCGCCGCGCAGTGCCACCAGTTGTTCCACGCGTGGTGCGTGGCGGATGGTGCGGGCCAGGTGTACCAGGTCGACCCGTTGCAGGGAGAACAGGTCGCGCTCGGAAACCACGCCACACAGGCGTTGATCCTCTACCAGGCAGACGTGGGCGATATGCCGCTCGGTCATCGCGATGGCCGCGTCGAAGGCGCTGTGCTGTGGGCTCAGGTGGAACGGCTTCGCGGTCATGTGCGCGGCAATCGGCGCAGCGAAGTCGGTGCTGCTGTCGGCCACTACCTGGCGCAGGTCGCGCAGGGTAAAGATGCCGAGCGGCGCGCGCTGCGGATCGACGATGACGATGCTGCCGACCTGCTGCTCGTGCATCAGCCCTACGGCTTCGCGCACCGAGGTGTCCGGGCTGCACACCACCGGATGACGCATGGCCAGCTCGCCCAGGCGGGTGTTCAGCGAATACTGGTTGCCGAGGGTTTCCACAGCGCGGCGCTGGACTTGCTGGTTGACCTGGTCGAGCAGGCTGCTGACCCCGCGCAGGGCGAAGTCGCGAAACGCCTCGGAAAGGGCGAACAGGCGGATGAACGCAGCCTTGTTCAGTTGCAGGCAGAACGTATCTTCGGCCGCCAGGTGTTCGGTGCGGGTGGCGCGCTCGCCGAGCAGTGCCGCCAGCGGGAAGCATTCGCCGCAGGTGATTTCGAAGGTGGTTTCGGTGCCGCCCTTGACCACATGGGTGCGCTCGCCGACCACGCGGCCCTGCTTGACGATGTAGAAGTGCTCGACGGGCCCGTCGGCCGGTTTGATGATGCTTTCGTCGGCGGCGTAGAAGCGCAACTGACACTGTTCAACCAGGTACGCCAGGTGGGCGTTTTCCATCTGATTAAAGGGAGGAAAGCGTTGCAGGAACTGCATGGTCCCATGGATGTTCTGCATCACTGCAGTTTTCCCGGCCTGGGTGAAGGCGTCCATCTTGCTCATAGCACTACCGCGTCTTTGTTGTCGGCACAGGGCGACCGACCTTGTTGTTCTCGGCCTTCATGGTCGGCCGCAGGGGGCGCAGTGCCCATTGGACGTAAGTCTAAAGTGGACGCCGTCAATTAGCCGACGAACGGCGGATTGCGTGCAGACGGAATGCGGTCTGAACTTGATTCAAGGACATTTTGCGGGTCAATGACGATGAGACGGCCATGTCCGATCACGAAGACATCCTGAGCGAAGCGGAGCGTGAGGCATTGGCGAACGTCACGGCGCCACCGGCTGCGCCGTTGAAAGTGCTGATTGTGGACGACGACGAGCAGTCCCGCGAAAGCCTGGCAGCGTATCTGGACAGCCGTGGTGTGGCCTGTGTGACCGCCGGCGGGGTGGCGGAGGCGTTGCAGCGGCTGAATCGCGACCGGCGGATTGGCGTGCTGGTGACCGACTTGCGCATGGCGCCGTTGAACGGGCTAGAGCTGATCCGGCAGATTCGTGAATCGGACAAGGCGGCGTTGCCGATCATCATTGTGTCGGGCGATGCCGATGTGAAAGACGCCATCGAGGCGATGCACCTGAGCGTGGTGGATTTTCTGCTCAAGCCGGTGGATGTGGAGAAGTTGGTGGGCTTGGTGCGCAAGGAACTGGGGATCAAATAGGCCGTTATCGCGGGACGAGTCGGGTCGCCGCATCGCCGCTCCCACAGGAGATTCTGTGGGAGCGGACGGGCCCTAAGCCTTACAGCCCGTTACGCGCCTTGAACTCGCGGCGACGACGGTGCAGCACGGGCTCGGTGTAGCCGTTTGGCTGCTGGGTGCCTTCGACTACCAGTTCGACCGCCGCCTGGAAGGCGATGTTGTTGTCGAAGTCGGGGGCCAGCGGGCGGTACAGCGGGTCGTTGGCGTTTTGCTTGTCCACCACCGGTGCCATGCGCTTGAGGCTTTCCAGCACCTGCGCTTCGCTGACGATGCCGTGACGCAGCCAGTTGGCCAGCAACTGGGCGGAAATCCGCAGGGTGGCACGGTCCTCCATCAGGCCGACATCGTTGATGTCCGGCACTTTCGAACAACCCACGCCCTGGTCGATCCAGCGCACAACGTAGCCAAGGATGCCCTGGGCGTTGTTGTCCAGCTCGTTGCGGATCTCTTCCTCGGACCAGTTGGTGTCGGCTGCCAGCGGGATGGTCAGGATGTCGTCGACCGAAGCCGGCGCACGCTTGGCGATCTCGGCCTGACGGGCGAACACGTCAACCTTGTGGTAGTGCAGCGCATGCAGCGCCGCCGCGGTTGGCGATGGGACCCAGGCGGTGTTGGCACCCGCCAGCGGGTGGGCAATCTTCTGCACCAGCATGTCGGCCATCAGGTCGGGCATTGCCCACATGCCTTTACCGATCTGCGCCCGGCCTTGCAGGCCAGCGGCCAGGCCGATGTCGACGTTGGAGTTCTCGTAGGCGCCGATCCATTTCTGGGTCTTCATGGCGCCCTTGCGCACCACGGCGCCAGCTTCCATGGAGGTGTGGATCTCGTCGCCGGTACGGTCGAGGAAGCCGGTGTTGATGAACACCACACGCTCTTTGGCCGCTTCGATACAGGCCTTGAGGTTGACCGTGGTACGGCGCTCCTCGTCCATGATGCCGACCTTGAGGGTGTTGCGCTTCATGCCCAGCACATCCTCGATGCGGCCGAACAGCTCGTTGGTGAACGCCGCTTCTTCCGGGCCGTGCATCTTCGGTTTGACGATGTACACGGAGCCGCTACGGCTGTTCTTGCGGCTGGTGTTGCCGTTGAGGTTGTGGATCGCCGCCAGGTTGGTGACCAGGCCGTCGAGGATGCCTTCCGGCACTTCGTTGCCATCCTTGTCGAGGATCGCGTCGATGGTCATCAGGTGGCCGACGTTACGCACGAACAGCAGCGAACGGCCGTGCAGGGTCACCTTGCCGCCGTTTGGCGCGGTGTACTCGCGGTCCGGGTTCATGGTGCGGGTGAAGGTCTGACCGCCCTTGCTGACGCTTTCCGACAGGTCGCCCTTCATCAGGCCCAGCCAGTTGCGGTAGATCACTACCTTGTCGTCGGCATCGACTGCGGCGACCGAGTCTTCGCAATCCATGATGGTGGTCAGCGCAGCTTCCATCAGCACGTCTTTGACACCGGCGGCATCGGTCTGGCCGACCGGGGTGCTGGCATCGACCTGGATTTCGAAGTGCAGGCCGTTGTGTTTGAGCAGCACGGCGGTCGGTGCGGCGGCGTCGCCGTGGTAACCGATCAGTTGTGCGTCGTCACGCAGGCCGCTGTTGCTGCCGCCCTTGAGGCTGACTACCAGCTTGCCGTCGGCGATGCTGTAGCGGGTGGCGTCGACGTGGGAGCCGGCAGCCAGTGGCGCCGATTCGTCGAGGAAGGCGCGGGCGAAGGCAATGACCTTGTCGCCACGGACCTTGTTGTAGCCTTTGCCTTTCTCGGCGCCGCCTTCTTCGCTGATGGCATCGGTGCCATACAGCGCGTCATACAGCGAACCCCAGCGGGCGTTGGAAGCGTTCAGGGCGAAACGCGCGTTCATCACCGGTACCACCAGCTGCGGGCCGGCCATGCGGGCGATTTCGTCGTCGACGTTTTGCGTGGAGACCTGGAAGTCCGCTACTTCTGGCAGCAGATAACCGATTTCCTGAAGGAAGGCTTTGTAAGCCGAAGCATCGTGGGCCTGACCTTTGCGCGCCTGGTGCCAGGCGTCGATCTGCGCCTGCAGTGCGTCACGTTTGGCCAGCAGGGCTTTGTTCTTTGGAGCGAGGTCGTTGATGATCTTTTCCGCCCCGATCCAGAACTGTTCGGCGTTGACGCCGGTTCCGGGAATGGCTTCGTTATTCACGAAGTCGAACAGGACTTTGGCGACCTGAAGGCCACCGACTTGAACGTGTTCAGTCATTGCTTGCCTCACTCTGCTCAGCTATTCAGCTCTTCAATTTAAAGCCTGTAGCGCTTCTCTAAGCACGGCACCAGGGCATGCCCTTGCGGGCGGCTGGGTGCGGCCTGCCAGACGGGCTGGCGGGCGGTTTCGTGATTTCACAGGCGCCTTGGCAGACATCGATCCGACAGTATGTAGTCCGCGCTGCGGCATACTACATGATGCGCTGCGCTTGTGAAAATCAGACTAAATACGTCGTTCTGCGACCATTCGGTCGCATAGGGTCACGCTGGGAAGGGATATGTTCTCAAAAATCTGGTGAATTGTTCCAGATAAATCTTAAAACAGTACACGATTTGTAATTTTGCACACCTGCGGCAGGTTGCCGCGCCTTGCCTATACTGACTCGGCGCTTCGACGTTTCGGGCGTGCCGACGGCGTTCCAGCAGAGGATTTGGGTGTGGAGCATCTTGTACTGACAGTCATCGCCCCGGACCAGGCCGGCCAGGTCGAGCGTATCGCTGAATGCATTGCCGAGCATAGTGGCAATTGGCTGGAGAGCCGCATGTCGCGCATGGCCGGGCAATTCGCCGGGATCCTGCGGGTGGCGGTGCCGGCAGAACACCATGAGGCGCTGGTGGAGGCGTTGCAGGCGCTGGGCAAGCACGGCATTCGCGTGCTGATCGCCGAGGGCGGGATCGAGCCGTCTTGCACCTGGAAGCCGATCGCCATGCAGCTGGTTGGCAACGACCGGCCGGGGATCGTCCGCGACATCACCCGCCTGCTGGCCGAGCAGGGGGTGAACCTGGAGCGCTTTACCACCGACGTGCGCCCGGCGCCGATGAGCAGCGAGCCGCTGTTTCATGCCGACGCGCTGCTGGCGGTGCCGCTGACGCTAGCGCTCGATAGCCTGCAGAAAAAGCTCGAAGCGCTGGCCGACGACCTGATGGTCGAGCTGGAACTGCGCCCCGAGGAATAGCCACTCAGCTGCGTCGACGCAGGCTCAGCCAGGCGTCGACGCTATACAGCGCCAGGCCGGCCCAGATGAACATGAAGGCGATCAGCGTGCTCTGCGAGAGGTGCTCGTCGAACAGCCAGACCGCTTGCAGCAGCACCAGGGTCGGTGCCAGGTACTGCAGGAAGCCCAGCGTGGTGTATGGCAGGTGACGGGCAGCGGCGTTGAAGCACACCAGCGGCACCAGCGTGACCGGCCCGGCCGCAATCAGCCAGAGCGCTTCGCTGCTGGTATAGAAACTTGGCTGGGCGCTCATTGCCAGAGGGTTGAGCAGTAGCCAGCCGAGCGCCAGCGGCACCAGCATCCAGGTTTCCACCACCAGCCCGGGCAAGGCCGCCACCGGCGCCTGCTTGCGGATCAGGCCATAGAAACCGAAGCTTAGCGCCAGGGCCAGCGACACCCACGGCAGGTGGCCGACTTGCCACACCTGCTGCGCCACACCGACCGCCGCGAGGCCGACCGCCACCCATTGCAGGCGGCGCAGGCGCTCGCCGAGCAGCAGCATGCCCAGCAGCACGTTGATCAGCGGGTTGATGTAGTACCCCAGGCTGGCCTCCAGCATGCGGCCGTTGTTCACCGACCAGACATAGGTCAACCAGTTGAACGCGATCAGCGATCCGCTCAGGGCCAGAATCGCCAGGCGTCGCGGGTTGTCGCGCAGTTCGCGCCACCAACCGGGGTGCTTCCAGACCAGTAGCAGCAGCGAACCGAACAGGGCCGACCAGAGCACCCGGTGGACGATGATCTCCACCGACGGCACGCTCTGCAGCGCTTTGAAGTAAATGGGGAACAGGCCCCAGATGATGTAGGCGGTCAGGCCCAGGATGTACCCGCGGCGCGGGTTGGCGGCTTGCATGCTGATTCCTTGCTTAGGCAACTATCTATAACGCTGGGCTATTGTAGACAGACTCGCCGGCGCATCTAGAACAATTTCAACGGTTCTTCGTCCAGGGCTGCGGTCTGCTCGCGCAGGGCCAGAATCTGGTCGCCCCAGTAGCGCTCCTGGCCGAACCAGGGGAAGCTGCGCGGGAATGCCGGGTCGTCCCAGCGGCGGGCCAGCCAGGCGCTGTAGTGCAGTTGGCGTAGCGCGCGCAGTGGCTCGATCAGGGCCAGTTCACGCGGGTCGAAGTCGTGGAACTCGTTGTAGCCGTCCATCAGTTCGGCGAGCTGGCCGAGGCGTTCGTGGCGCTCGCCGGCGAGCATCATCCACAGGTCCTGGACGGCCGGGCCCATGCGGCAGTCGTCGAGGTCGACGATGTGGAACACGTCGTCGCGGCACATCATGTTGCCGGGGTGGCAGTCGCCGTGCAGGCGGATGACCTTGTGCGGGGTGGCGGCGTAGGCGGCTTCGACGCGCTTGAGCAGGTCGCGGGCCACCGACTCGTAGGCAGGCCGCAGGCTTTTCGGAATGAAGTCGCCTTCGAGCAGGGTGCTCAGCGAGGCGTGGCCGAAGTTGCTCACGGCGAGCGCTTCGCGGTGTGCGAACGGGCGGCTGGCGCCGACGGCGTGCAGGCGGCCGAGCAACTGGCCGAGGCGGTAAAGCTGGTCGAGGTTGCCCGGTTCCGGGGCGCGGCCGCCACGGCGGGGGAACAGGCTGAAGCGGAAACCGGCGTGTTCGAACAGGCTGGCGCCGTTGTGGATCAGCGGGGCGACCACTGGCACCTCGCAGTCGGCGAGTTCGGCGGTGAAGGCATGTTCTTCGAGGATGGCCGCGTCGCTCCAGCGCCCGGGGCGGTAGAACTTGGCGATCAGCGGCTCGCGGTCTTCGATGCCGACCTGATAGACGCGGTTTTCGTAGCTGTTGAGGGCCAGCACGCGGGCATCGCTGAGAAAGCCGAGGCTTTCTACGGCATCCAGGACCAGGTCGGGGGTGAGTTTATCGAAGGGATGAGACATGCTTGCTCCTGCCGTGCGGCAGGTGGGCCGCATCATGGCTGGCATGGTAACGCAGGGCGGTGAATCAGGGGGCCTCATCGCGGGACTAGCCCGCTATACCGGTGTCCCGAGCAACACATTCGCCGGCGAAAAGCTCACCTGCAACGCACTGCCCACGGTAATCCGCTGGTCCTGCAACCACTGCGGCTCGGCAAACGCACACAGCGTCTGGCCATTGCCGAGCATCAGCCGAACCTCGGTCGACCCCGCCGGGTCCGCCAGCAACTCCTGCACCTCGGCGCGCAACAGGTTCTGCCCCGGCGTCGGCTGTTCATCCAGGCCCAACAGTTGCAGCCAGCCGGCCTTGATCAGCGCCACGACCGCGGTGCCCGGCTCCAGCTCCAGGCGCACGGTGCTGTCATGGGTGATCTGCGCATTGACCCGCACTTCGCCAGCGAGCGACAGCTGCACGGTGTCATTGCGCCCCTGCGGGTGGATCGCGCTGATCCGCCCATGCAACTGATTACGCGCACTGGTGCGCAGCATCAGTCGGCTGAGCAGGTCGAGGTCGCTGGCATCTTCCGCCGCTTCGAGGATCTGCGCCTGCAAGGCCTGCAACTTCTGATACAGCCGCAACACCCGCAGGCCTTCCTCGGACAGCTTCGCGCCACCGCCGCCGCGACCGCCGACGCTACGCTCGACCAGCGGCGCGGCGGCGAGGTTGTTCAGTTCGTCGATGGCGTCCCAGGCGGCCTTGTAGCTCATTCCGGCGCTCTTCGCGGCACGGGTGATCGAGCCTTGCTCGGCGATGTGCTGGAGCAGGGCGATGCGCTGCGGGCGACGAACGATGTGTTGGGTCAGCGGTGCGGACAAGGACATGGGCAGGCACGAGTGATGAACGAGAACGTCTTGGAAAGTGCCCGCGCGCCCGACGCAAGTCAAGCGCTGCCGGGCTTGGGCGTGCGCGCCAGGCAGTACACATCGACCCGCGCCGCACCGCCGGCCTTCAACAGCGTGGCCACGGCCTGGGCGGTAGCACCGGTGGTCAGCACGTCGTCGATCAGGGCCAGGTGCAGGCCGTCGATGGTGGCCGGCGCAGGTAGCACGAAGGCGTCCCTGAGGTTGCGTTGGCGCGCCCTGGCGCTCAGGCCTTGCTGCGCCGGGGTATCGCGGATACGCCCGAGCACCTGGTCGGTGCAGGCTATGTTCAGCTGCCGTCCCAGCCAGCTGGCGAGCATCCCGGCCTGATTGAACCCACGCTGGCGCAAGCGCTGCCGGCCCATCGGCACCGGCAGCAGCAACGCCGGGCGCGGCAGGCCCTCGGCGAAGCGATGGGTCAGCCAGTTGCCGAGCAACTGCGCCAGCAAGCGCCCCAATGGCCAGTGCTGACGATGCTTGAAGCGGCTGATCAGCGTATCCAGCGGAAACCCGTAATGCCAGGGTGCTTCCACTTGCTGGAACGCCGGCCGCCGTCGACTGCACTGGCCGCAGGTCAGCCCGCGCATGGGCAGTGGCAGGGCGCAGACCCGACAGCGCTCGTCGAGCCAGGGCAGTTCCGCCTCGCAGGCGGCGCAGATCGGCAGCAATTGCTCGGCCGGTTCATCGCACAATAAACACTTTTGGTTATTATTTAGCCAGTTGTAAACCAGCTGTTTGAGTCGCGGTTGACAGTGCATGGCGCTTCCTTAACTATGCGAACTATCCGTGATGCGCTGGCGGGCACCCCGTGCCCCGGCGCCTGTTCAAGCCTAAACAAGGAAACACCCATGAGCGCGAGCACAACTGCAACGCTTCGTCACGACTGGTCGCTGGCCGAAGTCAAAGCCCTGTTCCAGCAACCCTTCAATGACCTGCTGTTTCAGGCGCAGACCGTGCACCGCGCGCATTTCGACGCCAACCGCGTGCAAGTATCGACGCTGCTCTCGATCAAGACCGGCGCCTGCCCGGAAGATTGCAAATATTGTCCGCAGTCCGGCCACTACAACACCGGGCTGGAAAAACAGAAGCTGATGGAAGTGCAGAAGGTCCTCGAAGAGGCTGCTCGCGCCAAAGCCATCGGCTCTACCCGCTTCTGCATGGGCGCGGCGTGGAAGCACCCGTCGGCCAAGGACATGCCCTACGTGTTGCAGATGGTCAAAGGGGTCAAGGCCATGGGCCTGGAAACCTGCATGACCCTGGGCAAGCTCGACCAGGAGCAGACCACCGCCCTCGCCGAAGCTGGGCTGGACTACTACAACCACAACCTCGACACCTCGCCGGAGTTCTACGGCAGCATCATCACCACCCGCACCTACAGCGAGCGCCTGCAAACCCTGAGCTACGTGCGCGATGCCGGGATGAAGATCTGCTCGGGCGGCATCCTCGGCATGGGTGAGTCGCTGGACGACCGCGCCGGCCTGCTGATCCAGCTGGCCAACCTGCCGGAACACCCCGAATCGGTGCCGATCAACATGCTGGTGAAAGTGGCCGGTACGCCACTGGAAAACGCCGAGGAAGTCGACCCGTTCGACTTCATCCGCATGCTCGCGGTGGCGCGCATCCTCATGCCGCAATCGCACGTGCGGCTGTCGGCCGGGCGTGAGGCGATGAACGAGCAGATGCAGGCGCTGGCGTTCTTCGCCGGGGCCAACTCGATCTTCTATGGCGAAAAGCTGCTGACCACCGCCAACCCGCAAGCCGACAAGGACATGCAGCTGTTTGCCCGCCTGGGGATCCAGCCCGAAGCGCGCGAAGAGCACGCCGACGAAGTGCACCAGGCTGCCATCGAGCAGGCGCTGATCGAGCAGAAGAGCAGCGAGCTGTTCTACAACGCCGCATCCGCCTGAGGTGCGCATGGGCTTCGATCTGAAAGCGCGCCTGGAGCAGCGGCGCGCGGCGGCGCTGTATCGCCAGCGGCCTTTGCTGCAAAGCCCGCAAGGGCCGCAGGTGGTGGTCGATGGCCAGCCGCTGCTGGCGTTTTGCAGCAACGATTACCTGGGCCTGGCCAACCACCCCGAGGTGATTGCGGCCTGGCGCGCCGGCGCCGAGTGCTGGGGTGTCGGTGGCGGCGCCTCGCACCTGGTGATCGGCCACAGCGGCGCGCACCACGAACTGGAACTGGCCCTGGCCGAGTTCACCGGGCGGCCGCGGGCGCTGCTGTTCACTACCGGTTACATGGCCAACCTCGGCACCCTGACGGCGCTGGTCGGGCAGGGCGACAGCGTGTTGCAGGACCGCCTCAACCACGCCTCCCTGCTCGACGCCGGGCTGCTCAGCGGTGCGCGTTTCAATCGCTACCTGCATAACGATGCGGCAAGCCTGGGCAAGCGCCTGGAGAAAACCGTCGGCAACACCCTGGTGGTTACCGATGGCGTGTTCAGCATGGACGGCGATGTCGCCGCCTTGCCGGCGCTGGCTGCCGAAGCGCGCGCCAGGGGCGCCTGGCTGATGGTCGACGATGCCCATGGCTTCGGCACCCTGGGCAAGCACGGCGGCGGTGTCGCCGAGCATTTTGGCCTGGGCCTGGATGAGCTGCCGGTGCTGGTCGGCACCCTGGGCAAGGCATTCGGCACGGCTGGCGCCTTTGTCGCCGGCAGCGAAGAGCTGATCGAAAGCCTGATCCAGTTCGCCCGCCCCTACATCTATACAACCAGCCAGCCACCGGCGTTGGCCTGCGCCACCCTGAAAAGCCTGCAATTGTTGCGCGACGAACACTGGCGCCGTGAGCACCTGGCGGCGCTGATCCGCCAGTTCCGCGAGGGCGCCGAACAGATCGGCCTGCAACTGATGGACAGCTTCACGCCGATCCAGCCGATCCTCATCGGCGATGCGGCGCGCGCGCTGCACCTGTCGCAGTTGCTGCGCGAACGCGGGCTGATGGTCACCGCCATCCGCCCACCGACCGTACCGGCCGGCAGCGCCCGGTTGCGCGTGACCCTGACCGCCGCGCACAGCGCAGCGCAGGTACAGCTATTGTTGAATGCGTTGGCCGAGTGTTATCCACAGTTGGAGCCTGCCGATGCGTAATCGACTGATATTGCTGCCGGGCTGGGGCCTGGGCACTGCTGCACTGGAACCGCTGGCGGCAAGCCTGCGGGCGCTGGACACCAGCCTGCAGGTGGAACTGGCGCCCTTGCCGGCATTGGCCGAAGGCGAACTGCCGCACTGGCTCGACGATCTCGACCGACGCCTGCCCAACGATACCTGGCTGGGCGGCTGGTCGCTTGGTGGCATGCTCGCCGCCGAGCTCGCGGCGCGCCGCGGCGATCATTGCTGCGGCTTGCTGACCCTGGGCAGCAACGTCCGCTTTGTCGCCCGCGCCGACTGGCCGCATGGCATGCCGGCCGATACCTTCGAGACCTTCCTCGACGGCTGCCGCAGCCATACCCAGGTGACCCTCAAGCGCTTCAAGTCGTTGTGCAGTCAGGGCGCCGCCGAGCCGCGCAGCCTGATCCGCCAGCTCGACGTCGGCATCAGCCCGGCCGACCCGGTGCACCTGGCCAAAGGCCTGGAGGTGCTGGCCCAGCTCGACACCCGTGCCGCCCTGCAGGCGTATGCCGGCCCGCAGTTGCACCTGTTCGCCGGTAACGATGCGCTGGTGCCGGCCGAGGCCGCGCGCGCGCTGAGTGATTTGTTGCCCGATGTTGAAGTAGGCCTGGTCGAGGATGCCGCGCACGCCTTCCTCCTCGAATACCCCCAGGAACTGGCCCACACCATCAAGAACTTCCTGCACGAGAGCGGCGATGACTGATCTTTCCCTGCCGAAACTGCCTGGCAGTTTGCCCGACAAGCGCCAGGTGGCAGCGTCGTTTTCCCGCGCGGCGGCCAGCTACGACAGTGTTGCCGAGCTGCAACGGGCGGTTGGTGCGCAGTTGCTGGCGCAGTTGCCGGCGGCACTGCCACCACGCCGCTGGGTCGACCTGGGCAGCGGCACCGGGCATTTCAGCCGTGCCCTGCAGGCCCGTTATCCACAGGCTGACGGCGTGGCCGTGGACATCGCCGAAGGCATGTTGCGTCACGCCCGCGAACTGGGCGGTGCGGCCTATCACGTAGTCGGCGATGCCGAGCGTCTGCCGCTGCGCGAGGCCAGCGCCGAGCTGGTGTTCTCCAGCCTGGCGGTGCAATGGTGCGCGGACTTTGCGGCGGTGCTCGGTGAGGTGCGGCGGGTGTTGCAGCCGGGCGGGGTGTTCGCGTTCGCCAGCCTGTGCGTCGGCACCCTGCACGAGTTGCGCGAAAGCTGGCAGGCGGTGGACGGCATGGTTCACGTCAACCGCTTTCGTCGTCTCGACGACTATCAGCGCCTGTGCGCCGCCAGCGGCCTGTGCGTGTTGGGGCTCGATGCCCGGCCGCATGTGCTGCACTATCCCGACCTGCGCAGCCTGACCCACGAACTCAAGGCCCTCGGTGCGCACAACCTCAATCCGGGGCGTCCGGCCGGGCTCACCGGGCGCGCGCGCATGCAGGGCCTGTTGCAGGCCTACGAGCGCTTCCGCCAACCGGCTGGGCTGCCGGCGACCTATCAGGTGGTCTATGGTGTTCTGCAACTGCCGTTGACCCAGGGGAAATGACATGAGCGCGGCCTATTTCATCGCCGGCACCGATACCGATGTCGGCAAGACCACGGTTGCCGCCGGCTTGCTGCATGCGGCGCAGCTCGCCGGGTTGTCCACCCTCGGCGCCAAGCCGGTCGCGTCCGGTTGTGAGGCCACCGCCAAGGGCCTGCGCAATGCCGACGCGCTGGCGCTGATGGCGCAGAGCACACTCAAACTGCCCTACGAGCAGGTCAACCCGTTCGCCTTCGAACCGGCCATCGCCCCGCACCTGGCAGCGCGCGAGGCTGGCGTGGCGCTGAGTGTCGCCGCCCTGCTGGCGCCGCTGCACGAGGTGCTGGCCCAGGGGGCGGATTTCACCCTGATCGAGGGCGCGGGCGGCTGGCGCGTGCCACTGTCGGACGTGGCCAACCTGTCCGACCTGGCGATTGCCCTGAAGCTGCCGGTGATTCTGGTGGTGGGGGTGCGCCTGGGTTGTATCAATCACGCCCTGCTCAGCGCCGAAGCCATCGCCCGCGACGGCCTGCAACTGGCCGGCTGGGTGGCGAATATCGTCGATGCGCGCACCTCGCGCCTGGAGGAAAACCTCGCCACCCTGGCCGAGCGCCTGCCTGCGCCATGCCTCGGCCGGGTGCCGCGGCTCAAGGGCATTTCGGCCGAACGGGTCGCCGAATACCTGCAACTGGATCTGCTGGACTAGGCAGCGTCTATTACCCGGCACGCTGCCATTAGTGTTTTTCACGGGCCTTTTGGCGCGTGCTCTGGTTCAATAGGCCACTCAATTGCCACCTTCGCCTTCAGCGTTTTGGAGTATTGAAATGGAAATCTCGGGCAGTTCCGCATTCTATGCCGGCCTGGGCGCCATTCAGGCTGGGCAGAACCGCGTCGACAACGCAGCCAGCCAGATCGCCAACACCACCGTCGAACGTGCCGCCACCAGCCAGTCCAGCGACTACCAGGCCGAGCGCCTGCGCTCGGTCGACCGCAGCCAGCAAATGGACCTGGCCACCGCCAGCGTCGAGATGGCCCTGGGCAAGCATCAGGTCGAACTCGGTGTCAAAGTGGCCAAAGCATCGGACGAAATGCTCGGTACCCTGATCGATACCTACGCCTGAGCCGTCCCGGCCAGCGCCCTTCGTTCCTTCAACTAGTCTTTATTCATCAGCGCCTTGGCTTCATTGCCAGGCGCTTGGTTGCGCTTGCGCGCCGGTCTGGCCGGCGGCCTGTGCGCAGCCGTCAGTGGCAGAAGTGCCGTCGGAGGGGTGCTTGACAAGTTTTCGGCGTAAACGTATGTTTCAAACAACTGTTTGACCGAAAGCCACCAAGAGCTGGTCGGTGTTACGCGGTCTCCCTATCTCCAGGATTCATCAGCAGAGGTTCATCGCAATGCCTGAATATAAAGCCCCCTTGCGTGATATTCGCTTCGTTCGTGACGAGCTGCTCGGCTATGAAGCGCACTATCAGAGCCTGCCGGCTTGCCAGGACGCCACTCCAGACATGGTCGATGCCATCCTTGAGGAAGGCGCCAAGTTTTGTGAACAGGTACTGGCCCCGCTGAACCGTGTCGGTGACCTGGAAGGCTGTACCTGGAGCGAAGCGGGCGTGAAAACCCCGACCGGCTTCAAGGAAGCCTACAAACAATTCGTTGAAGGCGGCTGGCCGAGCCTGGCGCACGACCTTGAGCACGGCGGCCAGGGCCTGCCGGAATCGCTGGGTCTGGCGATCAGCGAAATGGTCGGTGAGTCGAACTGGTCGTGGGGCATGTACCCAGGCCTGTCGCACGGTGCGATGAACACCATCTCCGAGCACGGCACCCCAGAGCAGCAGCACACCTACCTGACCAAGCTGGTATCCGGCGAGTGGACCGGCACCATGTGCCTGACCGAGCCGCACTGCGGTACCGACCTGGGCATGCTGCGCACCAAGGCCGAACCTCAGGCCGACGGGTCCTACAAAGTCAGCGGCACCAAGATCTTCATCTCGGCCGGTGAACACGACATGGCCGACAACATCGTCCACATCGTGCTGGCCCGCCTGCCGGATGCACCGGCCGGCACCAAAGGCATCTCGCTGTTCATCGTGCCGAAGTTCCTGCCGACCGCCGAAGGCACCGTGGGCGAGCGCAACGCCGTTTCCTGCGGTTCGTTGGAGCACAAGATGGGCATCCACGGCAACGCCACCTGCGTGATGAACTTCGACGCTGCCACCGGCTACCTGATCGGCCCGGCCAACAAAGGCCTGAACTGCATGTTCACCTTCATGAACACCGCTCGCCTGGGGACCGCGCTGCAAGGCCTGGCCCACGCCGAAGTGGCGTTCCAGGGTGGCCTGAAATACGCTCGCGACCGTCTGCAAATGCGCTCGCTGACCGGCCCGAAAGCGCCGGAAAAAGCCGCTGACCCGATCATCGTCCACCCGGACGTGCGTCGCATGCTGCTGACCATGAAAGCCTTCGCCGAAGGTAACCGCGCGATGGTCTACTTCACGGCCAAGCAGGTCGACATCGTCAAGTACAGCCAGGACGAAGAAGAGAAGAAGAAAGCCGACGCACTGCTGGCCTTCATGACGCCGATCGCCAAGGCGTTCATGACCGAAGTCGGTTTCGAGGCGGCCAACCACGGCGTGCAGATCTACGGCGGCCACGGCTTCATCGCCGAGTGGGGCATGGAGCAGAACGTTCGCGACAGCCGCATCTCGATGCTGTACGAAGGCACCACCGGTATCCAGGCACTCGACCTGCTCGGCCGTAAAGTGCTGATGACCCAGGGCGAGGCGCTGAAGGGCTTCACCAAGATCGTGCACAAGTTCTGCCAGAACCAGGAAGGCAACGAAGCCATCAAGGAATTCGTTGCGCCACTGGCCCAGCTGAACAAGGAGTGGGGCGAGCTGACCATGAAAGTGGGCATGGCCGCGATGAAGGACCGCGAAGAAGTCGGTGCCGCTTCGGTGGACTACCTGATGTACTCCGGTTACGCCTGCTTGGCCTACTTCTGGGCCGACATGGCGCGCCTGGCGGCCGAAAAACTGGCTGCCGGTACCAGCGACGAAGCCTTCTACACCGCCAAACTGCAAACCGCGCGCTTCTACTTCCAGCGCATCCTGCCGCGTACCCGTACGCACGTGGCGACCATGCTGTCGGGTGCCAACAACCTGATGGACATGAACGAAGAGCACTTCGGTCTGTCGTACTGATCGAATAAGCGCTTCGAAGAACGCCTGCCCTTACCGGCAGGCGTTTTTTTTTGTCCGAGTAACAGGGTAGGGCTAATAACTGCGACCAGGCTGCCGTTACAGGGGTGCCGCGTATTCATCTATTCATGTGCGTTGCCGATACATTAGAGGCACAATGCCATTATTGATCTGCCGGGTCGGAGATTACCCTTGTTTCGTTTATCCGCTGTACGCCTGAGCCACTTTCTGCCATCGGCATTCCTGCTGTTGTCGGGGCTCGCGGCCACTTATGTAAGAGACCTCAGCGTCTTCTTCACCTCACTGTTCAACGTTCTACCGACTTTGGTGCTCCTGCTTGGCGGTGCCTACTGCGCGGTGTATCGCCGCCAGCGTGAACTGTTCCTGATGGTCACCGTGTACATCGCCTACTACCTGCTCGATACCCAGACCGACTATTACCGCGACAACGGCCGCGTGCGCGATGACGCGGCGGTGGTGTTCCATCTGGTCTGCCTGCTGTTGCCGATGCTGTTCGGTCTGTTCGGTGCGTGGCAGGAGCGCACTCACCTGTTCCAGGACATGGTTGCCCGCTTCGCTGTGCTGCTGGCGGTGGGCAGCGTGGCGCTGGGCCTGGAGCAGAGCTTTCCCCAGGCACTGCTGCGCTGGCTGGCGGAGATCCGCTGGCCAGCGCTGCACGGCCAGTGGATGAGCCTGATCCAGCTGGCCTACCCGATGTTCATCGCCGCCTTCATCCTGCTGGTGGTGCAGTACCTGCGCCAGCCGCGGCCGCTGCACGCGGCGCAGATCATCGGTTTGATCGGGGTGTTCTGGATGCTGCCCAAGACCTTCATCCTGCCGTTCACCCTGAACATCATGTGCAGCCAGGTGATGCTGATGATTGCCGCGGCGGTGTCGCACGAGGCCTACCAGATGGCTTTCCGCGACGAGCTCACCGGCCTGCCGGGGCGCCGCGCGCTGAACGAGCGCATGCAGCGCCTGGGGCGCAACTATGTGCTGGCGATGACCGACGTCGACCATTTCAAGAAATTCAACGACACCCACGGCCACGACGTCGGCGACCAGGTGCTGCGCCTGGTGGCCAGCAAGCTGTCGAAGGTCACTGGCGGCGGTCGCGCCTATCGCTATGGTGGCGAGGAGTTCGCCCTGGTATTCGCCGGCAAGACCCTCGAAGAGTGCATGCCGCACCTGGAGGCGGTGCGCGAAGTGATCGCCAACTACAACATCCAGTTGCGCAATCAGGAGAACCGCCCGCACGACGACAGCCAGGGGCGCCAGCGCCGCGGGGCGGCGGCGGCGGGCAGTGTGTCGGTGACCATCAGTATCGGTGTGGCCGAGCGCCAGCCGGAGCACCGCTCACCGGAAGAGGTGCTCAAGTCGGCCGACGAAGCGCTCTACAGTGCCAAGGCCGCCGGGCGTAACTGCACGATGGCGTATGGTCACCAGGCGAAGCGAGGTGCCGTTCGTACTGCGTGACCGAAATGCGCTATATAGTCGCCAGATGACCCTATGTGTCGCAAAAGTTGTTCGGTTACACTGTTTTCCTACAGTGTATCGGTCCTGCGGGACTGCCCCCCGACTCAAGGTGTGAGAGGTTGCCATGGCTGACTATAAAGCGCCCCTGCGCGATATGCGCTTCGTCCTCAACGAAGTCTTCGAAGTCAACAAGCTCTGGGCGCAACTGCCCGGGCTGGCCGAGGTCGTCGATGAAGAGACGGCCCTGGCAGTGCTGGAGGAGGCCGGCAAGGTCACCAGCAAGACCATCGCACCGTTGAGCCGCGCCGCCGACGAAGAAGGCTGCCATTTCGACAACGGTAGCGTACGCACCCCGGCCGGTTTCATCGACGCTTACCGCACCTACGCCGAGGGCGGCTGGGTGGGCGTGGGCGGTGACCCGGCCTACGGTGGCATGGGCATGCCCAAGGTGATCTCGGCGCAGGTCGAGGAAATGGTCAACTCGTCGAGCCTGGCCTTTGGCCTGTATCCGATGCTGACCGCCGGCGCCTGCCTGTCGATCAACGCCCACGCCAGCGACGCGCTCAAGGAAAAGTACCTGCCGAACATGTATGCCGGCGTCTGGGCCGGTTCCATGTGCCTGACCGAACCGCATGCCGGCACCGACCTGGGGATCATTCGCACCAAGGCCGAGCCGCAGGCTGACGGCAGCTACAAGGTCAGCGGCACGAAGATCTTCATCACCGGCGGCGAACACGACCTCACCGAGAACATCATTCACCTGGTGCTGGCCAAGCTGCCGGACGCGCCGGCGGGGCCGAAGGGAATTTCACTGTTCCTGGTGCCCAAGTTCATGGTCAACGACGATGGCAGCCTGGGTGCACGCAACCCGGCCAATTGCGGGTCGATCGAACACAAGATGGGCATCCAGGCCTCGGCCACCTGCGTGATGAACTTCGACGAAGCGGTGGGCTACCTGGTCGGCGAGCCGAACAAGGGCTTGGCGGCGATGTTCACCATGATGAACTACGAGCGTCTGGGCGTCGGTATCCAGGGCCTGGCCTCGGCCGAGCGCTCCTACCAGAACGCCGTCGAGTACGCCCGCGACCGCCTGCAAAGCCGCTCGCCGGCTGGCCCGCAAGCCAAGGACAAGGTCGCCGACCCGATCATCGTGCACCCGGACGTCCGTCGGATGCTGCTGACCATGAAGGCGCTGAACGAAGGCGGCCGGGCGTTCTCCACCTACGTCGCCATGCAGCTCGACACCGCCAAGTTCAGCGAGGACGCTACCACCCGCAAGCGCGGTGAAGACCTGGTTGCCCTGCTGACCCCGGTGGCCAAGGCGTTCCTTACCGACGTCGGCCTGGAGTCGGCCGTGCATGGCCAGCAGATCTTCGGCGGCCACGGCTATATTCGCGAGTGGGGCCAGGAGCAGTTGGTGCGCGATGTGCGTATCACCCAGATCTACGAAGGCACCAATGGCATCCAGGCGCTGGATCTGATGGGGCGCAAGGTGGTCGCGAGCGGCGGCGCGCTGTACCAGCTGTTCGCCGACGAGATCCGCCACTTCACCGGCACCGCCGACGAAGCGCTGGGCGAGTTCGTCAGACCGTTGAATGCCGCTCTGGACAGCCTCGACGAGCTGACCGCGTGGGTGCTCGATCGGGCCAAGTCCAACCCGAACGAAATCGGCGCCGCTTCGGTCGAATACCTGCATGCCTTTGGCTATGTCGCCTATGCCTACATGTGGGCATTGATGGCCCGTAGCGCCCTGGCCAAGCAAGGCGAAGATGACTTCTACGCCAGCAAGCTGGGCACTGCACGTTTCTACTTCGCCCGCCTGCTGCCGCGCATTCACTCGCTCAGCGCCTCGGTCCGGGCCGGCAGCGAATCGCTGTACCTGCTGAACGCCGAGCAGTTTTAAGGTTTACCGCGTCTTGTAAGCTTTTTCCTACACGACGCGGTGACTTTTCGCCTCTATCGCGAGATTGGATCCACGGTTAATCTTTCTCTCATGGACGTCGCGCAGGAAGCGCAAAGGACATAACAGGGACACGAAGGATTTCTGCCAGGATGGCGGATCGAAAAGGATGTCAGGGAAACAGTCTGCAAAGCCCCGCTTCGGCGGGGTTTTCTTTTGTCCGCGTTTTTTCCCTAGCCGAGTACATCGAGTGGCGACACGCCGATGTGCCGCGGGTCGATCTCTTCTTCCAACAAGTTACGAAGTAATTCCACCGACGCCTGCTGGCGTTGCGCATCGCGGAACACCAACCCCACTTTCAAGGGCACCCTCGGTTCGCTCAGCGGCTTCCACAGCAGCTCCGGGTCTGGCGCCGCTTCCTGCGCGCGCCCCGGCAATACGGTGGCCAGCGAGGTGTGTGCGAGGCTGTCGAGAATCCCCACCATGTTGTTCATCTCGGCTTGTACCTGCGGCCGGCGGCCGAGGTTGGCCAGTTGGGTCTGCCAGATCTGCCGCACCTGGAACTCTTCGCCCAGCAGCAGCATCGGCAGTTCGGCGGCCTGTTGCAGCGAGACCTTCTTGAATTCGCGCAGCGGGTGGGTGTCGGGGATCACCACTTGCAGTTCGTCTTCGTACAGCAGCAGGCCATGCAGGCCGGGCTGGCGTGGCGGCAGGTAGCTGATGCCGATGTCCAGGGTGCCGTTGAGCAGGCGTCGTTCGATCTCCATGCCCGACAGTTCATAGATCTGCACCACCAGATGCGGCTGCGCCTTGCGCACCCGGTCGAGCAGTTGCGGCACCAGGCTTGGCCGCACCGTTTGCAGCACGCCGATGGCCAGGGTGCGCAGCGCCTGGCCCTTGAAGTTGCGCAGGGCCTCGCGGGCCCGCTGCAGGCCGTCGAGCAGTGGCAGGGCGTGGTTATACAGGGTGTGCGCGGCGAGGGTCGGCAACAGGCGCTTGTTGCCGCGTTCGAACAGGCTCACGTCGAGGCTGTGCTCAAGCTGGCGGATCTGTTGCGACAGCGCCGGCTGGGACAGCGACAGGCGCTCGGCGGCGCGGCCGACATGGCCTTCTTCATAGACCGCGACGAAATAACGCAGTTGGCGAAAATCCATAAGTAATACTTATCAAAAAAGCTCGAAAAACGAAATGGCCGGTGGCCGCGCAGACGCCTAGTCTATCGCGCATTCATAAGGTTTACAGGGCCAAATGGCGCGATGAACACCGTGGGTTTGGATAAGGCTTGCATAGGCAAGGCAACACTACCGCAGCTGCATGTCGGGCTGCGGGTCAAGAGGCATCGCGGATGAACCTGTTCAACCTGCGCCGGCAGGCGGCGCGAGCGGCCGAACAGGCTCCGGCCCCGGTGGCCACGGCCCAGGCCGAACAGCTCTCGCGCGACTACCTGATGCCGGCCACCGAGCGTGCGCCGCAAGTGTTTGTTCGCGGCCAGGGGTCGTGGCTGTGGGACAGTGAAGGCCGCGCCTATCTGGACTTCACCCAAGGCTGCGCAGTGAACAGCCTTGGCCACAGCCCCAAGGCGCTGGTGCAGGCGCTGACCGCGCAAACCCAGGCGCTGATCAACCCGGGGGCGGGCTTTCACAATCGCGGCCTGCTCAAGCTGGTCAACCAGCTGTGCCGCAGCACGGCCAGCGATCAGGCCTACTTGCTCAACAGCGGCGCCGAAGCCTGCGAAGGGGCGATCAAGCTGGCGCGCAAGTGGGGCCAGCTGCATCGCAACGGTGCCTTCCACATCATCACCGCCAGCCAGAGCTGCCATGGGCGCAGCCTCGGCGCGCTGTCGGCGTCCGACCCGTCGCCGTGCAACCGCTGTGAACCGGGGCTACCGGGCTTCAGCAAGGTACCGTTCAACGACCTTGCGGCGCTGCATGCGGCGGTCGACTCGCGCACCGTGGCAATCATGCTGGAGCCGATCCAGGGCGAAGCTGGGGTGATTCCGGCGACCCAGGACTACCTCAAGGGCGTCGAGCAGCTGTGCCGCGAGCTGGGCATCCTGCTGATCCTCGATGAAGTACAGACCGGCATCGGCCGCTGCGGCGCGTTGCTGGCGGAACAAACCTATGGCGTGCGTGCCGACATCATCACCCTGGGCAAGGGCCTGGGCAGCGGTGTGCCGCTGGCGGCGCTGCTGGCCCGCGGCACTGCCTGCTGCGCCGAAGCCGGCGAGCTGGAAGGCAGCCATCATGGCAACGCGCTGATGAGCGCGGCCGGCCTGGCAGTGCTGGAAACGGTGCTGGAGCCGGGTTTCTTCGAGCAGGTGCAGGCTTCCGGGCGTCACCTGCGCGATGGCCTCAGCCGGCTGGCGGCCCGTTATGGCCAAGGCGAAGTACGCGGCCAGGGCTTGCTTTGGGGCCTGGAGTTGAGCGAGGCGTTGGCGCCTGCGGTGGTCAAGGCGGCGTTGCAGGAAGGCCTGCTACTCAATGCCGCGCAGCCGCATGTGCTGCGTTTCTCGCCGGCGCTCACCGTGAGCCACGGCAATATCGACGAGATGCTGTTGCGCCTGGCGCGGGCCTTCGCCCGGGTGCACACGGCGCAGTTGAGCCTGCGTTAAAGCGAATTTCACGAACCGTCTCGCGTTCCTGCGCATCGCCCTGGGCCTGATCTTTTCGGCTCGGGGCGTTTTTTTGTGCGCGAGGTGTCGGTGGAACGATTGTGGTGGGCGGCTAGTCTGTTCTTAGGACATTACCAAGGAGCTGCACATGGACTTCATCCGCATCATCATCGCGATTCTGCTGCCACCACTGGGGGTGTTCCTGCAAGTGGGTTTTGGCGGCGCGTTCTGGCTGAACATTCTGTTGACGCTGCTGGGCTACATTCCGGGGATCGTGCATGCGGTGTACATCATCGCCAAGCGCTAATCCAATCGCGGGACTAGCCCGCGCCCACAGTGGTCCGCAGTGCTT
>NZ_QETK01000039.1 GCF_003105155.1 Pseudomonas sp. SDI
TCCTCCCATGCAAAGAATCCTCGGCGCCACCCTACTGGCCTGCCTGCCGTTCAGCCTCCAGGCCCACACCCTCGGTCACAGCCCCGCCCCGCAACCTGCCGCGTTCACCCCGGCCGCGGCCTCCAGCAGCCTGCTCGACCTGCTGCAAAAATGCGTCAGCAGCCAGGACACGCAACCGGCCCAACGACTCTCCGGCCTGGGCGGCAGCCGCTACGCGCTGGTAGCCATGAATGAGCCCGAGCAGGTCGAGGCCTTCTACAGCCAAGGCATGGCCCTGCAATACGGTTTCAACTTCTCCGAAGCGATTCGCGCCTTCTACCAGGCTAGCCGCTTCGACGAAGGCTCGGCCATGCCGTACTGGGGCATCGCCCTATCGGCCAACTCGAACATCAACAGCGTCGCCACCCCGGCGTGCGACACCCTCGCCTACCGCGCGGCCAGCATCGCCCTCGACAACGCCAGCAAACGCCTCGACGACCCGGCCGCCAACCAGCGTTTCAGCAAGAGCCAACTGCAACGCGAGGTGGATTACGCCAAGGCCTTTCTGACCTTGTACCAGGGCGAAACCGGCAAGCTCGGCTTGTCCGCGGCAAACAACGAGCGCTACGCCAAGGCAATGAAAGTCCTGGCCGACACCTACACGGACGATCTTGACGCCGCCACGCTGTACGCCGACGCCCTGCTCAACATCAGCCCGTGGAAATGGTGGGAAGGCAGCGAGGCCACCAGTGACGCGGTCAAGCCGACGCCGGCCGCCTACGAGGCGCTGCAGGTGCTCAATCGCGTGCTCGGCCAGGACAAGCAGCACACCGGGGCCAACCACTTCTACATCCACGCCATCGAAGAATCGCCGTTCCCCGACAGCGGCATGCCGATGGCCGAGCGTTTCCGCGATCAGAACCCGGCCATCGGCCACCTGATCCACATGGCTTCGCACATCTATCAGCGCACCGGCAACAATGCCCTGGCCAGCGCGGCGAACTATTCGGCGGTGTCGGTGGACCGTGCCTATGCCCACCAGGTGCAGCCACAGAGCCCCTACCCGCTGCACTACCTCGGGCACAACATCCACTTCCTGACCTGGACCCTGTCCATCGAAGGCCGGCGCAACGAAACCCTGAACATGGCCGAGGAACTGGTAGAAAACACCACCCGCTACGCGGCGCTGGACTTCCTCTGCCAGCAATACCCGCAGGAAATCGCCACCAAGTCGGACTACTTCTACGCGGTGCCGTACTACTTTGCCGTACGCATGCAGGACTGGGACGCGCTGGCGCGGATCGAGCCGAAGATCCACGACGGGCTGGCGCAGATCAACCAGACCTGCGAACAGGCGAGCAAGGCCAAGGGGCTTGAGTGGACGAAACTGGACATGCCCTACACGCGAATCATGGCCGCCTATGCCAAAGCCTACCAACAGCTGGCCGCGGGTGGGCTGAGCAGCGCAGCGGCGGTGGATGCGCTGAATGGCTACTGGCAACAGGTCGACGGCGTGCTGGCCGAACGCAAGACGGAACTGATGTATGGCAGCAACAAGGCGCTGGAGCTGCTGCGTATCGCCAACCTGATCCTGTTCAACAAGGCTCAGGATGCGACGGCCGCGAAGCTGGTGCTGGCCGAGGTGCAGAGCGCCAGTGCGAAGTTGCTGGGGGCTGGCAAGGGCAAAGTGCTGGCCGATGACCTCAAGGCGTTGAACGGCGATAATCCGGCGCAGGTGCTGGCGGCCTGGACCCAGGCCGTTGCGGTGCAGGACGGCCTGAATTACAACGAGCCACCGGACTGGTATTACACGCTGCGTGAGTCGCTGGGCTATGCCTACCTGGCGCAGGGCATGCCGGCGCAGGCCGAGCGGGTGTTCACCCAGGACCTGAGCGAGAACCGCTTGAGCGGGCGGTCGTTGAACGGGTTGAAGCTGAGCCTGCAACAGCAACCGGGCAAAAGCGTGCCGGCGCGGGTGGAGCAAGCGCTACAGGTGGCGTGGCGCAATGCGACGGTAAGTCCTGGGCCTTGAATTAAGAGGTCAGCCCTCATCGCGGGACGACTCGTCCCGCGATGAGGCCGCAGCTACCGCTTCACTGCTTGCAGGGTATAGCTCAGCGGCAAGCGCCAGCGGTCCTTGCCCAGTTGCCATTCGCCGTCCGCATTCAGGCTCATCTGCCCGGGCAATGCCTCCCACGGCAGGCTGTCATGCTCGACCAGCGCGGTCAGTTGCATACCCTGCCCGAGCAAGGCACTGATCACCTCGCCAAGCCCATGGTTCCACTCGTGGGTCACCCTTTCGCGCAGGGGCCGGTCGGTTTCCACGTAGGTCTGGTCGCTCACCCAGACCGTCGGCTCAACGCGTTCGAAATAGGGATACTCGACCACCAGCCGATCGCGATGGTCCTCATTGATCGCCAGCAACATCGGGTGCCCTTCGCGCAGGAACAGCCATCCGCCCGGCTTGAGCAGAGCGGCCACGGCCTGCGCCCAGCGCTCGATGCTCGGCAGCCAGATCAGCGCACCGATGCCGGTGTAGACAAAATCGAACGACGCCGGCGCAAGTACTTCGCTGGCGCGGTACACGTCCGCTTCGACATAATCGATGGCGCTGCCGCAAGCTTGCGCCAGGGCGCGCGCCTGAGCCAGCGAGGCCGGGGAAAAATCCAGCCCGCTCATCTGCGCGCCGAGACGGGCCAGCGACAGCGTGTCGGTACCGATATGGCATTGCAGGTGCACCCCGCGCAACCCGGCGAGGCCACCCAGGCGCGGCAGGTCGAAGCGCACGACATTGCTGAGGTGGGTCGGGTCGCGCAGGAAGGCGGCGGTGTCGTAACCGCTAGAGCTCGCGTGCAACGGCGCGCGCTCGTCCCAGCAGGCCTTGTTCAGGGATAGCGAGTCGTCCATGTTGAAACTCCGTGATGGATTAGCAAGGCTGTGCCTGGCATCGCGGGACAAGCCCGCAATGGGCTTACTGCCGAACCACCGCCTGCAACCGCTCCCACAGCCGTTGCACATGCTCGCGTTCGGTCGGCAATGCCCCCACCGATATACGCACCATCCAGCGCCCCTGCAAGGTGGCCGGGGTCACATAGGCCAGGCCCGAGGCAATCGCGCCGATGGCCGGCAGCGGGTCGATGGCCGTGGTGGCGGTGGTGCCGCTGAGTCTAGGCCTTGCTGGCGCGGCGAAGAACGTCGCCGGGCGCATAGCTGTTATGGCGAATCCGCATAGCTGGCGTGCACGCCGAACTGCGATTGCTGCCACAACTCGAACACCAGCGCGCGCAACCAACGGTGCTCGGCCGAGGCCTGCAAGCGCTGGTGCCAGACCACCCAGTAGCGCTGGGTGTGTTCGACGAACGCCAGCGGCCACCAGGTCAGCGGGTGCAGGCGGCTGAGCTGGCGGGCGATGTGCTCGGGCACGGTGGCCATCTGCTGGCTGCTGCACAGCACCTGCACCGCGGCACTGAAGAACGGCACTTGCAGGCTGATGCGCCGGGCCTGGCCCTGGGCGCGCAGGTGCTGGTGGACCAGCAGCGGGTCGTCGAAGGCGCTGCGCATGTGCGCCAGCTGCCGACTGAGCACGGATTGGCTGCTGCCCAGCCGCTCGGCGGCGTGGCTAAGGTTTTTCAACTGCAGCAGGGTGTCCAACGCGTGCAGGTGGCTAGACTCAGCGAGGCGAAGGTGGGGTTCAAGGGCGGGGCTACGGCGCAAACGACGGGAGAGATCGTAGCATGCCTGTATCAGGGCCTTCCGTGGCAGCCGGCTCCCACAGAGATCGGCTGCAACAATGCGGGCAGTTGAGCATAGAATGCTCCCCTTCACCGCCCCAAGAGCCCCGCATGGACATCGACCTCGCCCGCACCTTCCTGGAAATCGTCCGCAGTGGCAGCCTGGTCGCCGCCGCCCAGCGCCTGCACCTGACCCAGACCGCCATCAGCGCGCGGGTGCAGAAGCTCGAACAACAGCTCAATTGCCAGTTGTTCGTGCGCAGCCGCAATGGCGCCAGCCTGACCACCGACGGCGAAGCCTTCGTGGTCTATGCCAACCAGCTGGTACAAACCTGGGAAGCCGCGCGCCGCGACCTGCCGCTGCCCGACGGCTGCCACCAGGTGCTGCACATCGGCGGCGAGATGAGCCTGTGCAACCCGCTGGTCTTGCACTGGGTCAGCGCCATCCGCGAACAGATCGCCAGCCACGCCGTGCGCAGCGAAGTCGGCGAAAGCGAAAGCCTGCTGCGCAAGCTGGAAAGCGGCGCGCTGGACGCCGTGCTGGTCTACCAGCCGAGCTACGCACCGGGGCTGCAAGTGGAGCAGTTGATGGAAGAAAAGCTAATCCGCATCCGCCGCACCCACCAGCCGGAACCTTACGTGTACATCGACTGGGGCGACGTGTTCCGCCGCCAGCACGACGCCGCCCTGCCGGAGCTGGCACGCCCGGCGCTGAGCTTCAACCTCGGCCCGCTGGCCTTGCAGTACATCCTCGAGCATGGCGGCAGCGGCTACTTTCGCACCCGCGTGGTGCAGAGCTACCTGGACCGCGGGGTGCTGGAACGGGTGCCGCAGGCCCCCGAGTTCACCTACCCGACCTATCTGGTGTACGCCCGCGAGCGCAACTCGACGGCGCTGCAACAGGCCTGCGGCCTGTTACGCCAGCTCGCGGCGGGCGACAGCGACTGGTCCCAACGCTGGGACCCGCTGGTCTAGCGCGTCACCGGCACGCTGCAACAGGTGCCGCTGCAAGGCGGCAATCAGGTCGGTCTGGGTAATCACCCCCACCACCTGCCCCTGTTCCAGTACCGGCAGGCAATGCAGGCCCTGCTCGCACAGCAGCTGTACCAGTTCGCTGGCCGGCTGCTCGCTGCGCACGCTGATCACCCGCGGGCTCATCACCTGCGCCAGGCGCACCGGGCGGCGCCGGCCGAACAGCGCACGCCAGCTGAACCGCGCCCGGGCCATGGCCGGGCCGACCAGGTCGCTGAGGCTGACGATGCCCACCAGCCGCCGCTCGGCGTCGAGCACCGGCAGGGTCTTCAGGCGATGGCGACTCAACAGTTCCCAGGCCTGTTCGAGCGAGTCCGTAGGCGCGGCAAACTGCACGTCGCGCGACATCACCTGGGCTGCGCTGATCCCGCCAAGGCTGCGCTGCAAGGCATGCCGTTCGGTAGCGAGGATGATCCGCTCAAGGTCGTCGCGGGTCACATCGACAAAACCGCCAACCTCTTCCAGGGCCTGGTCCAGATCGTCGCTGCGCAGGCCGACACGCTCGGCCAGCGGGGCGTCCTGGGTGTGATGGAGGTCTTTGCGCGGGGCGGCGATTTTCGGGTAGCGCACCCCCGTGAGACGGTTGTACACCACGGCCACCAGCAGCAGGCACAGGGCGTTGAGCAGAATCGGTTCGACCACCGCAACGCCCAGTTGACTCAACGACGGATCGGCCAGGGCCAGGCTCACCGCCAGTGCCGCCCCCGGCGGGTGCAGGCAGCGCAACAGGCACATCAGCAAAATCACCGCGAGCAACGCCAGCACCACCACCAGCAGGCTCGGCCCGAACAGATGATGCAGGCCCAGCCCCACCGCCATCGCGCAGGCATAACTGCCGAGCAGCGGCCAGGGCTGCGACAGCGCCCCCGAATGCACGCCGAACAGTAGCACCGCCGACGCCGCCAACGGTGCCATCAGGTGCAGGGCCACAGTGCTGCCGAACAGCACGCTGGTCAGGCCGCCGGCCAGCAACAGGCCCAACAAGGCGCCGAGGCCGGCACGCAGCCATTCTTTGGGGGGGATGTGCAGGGCAGCAGGGATGAAGCGATCAAGCCAGCGTTGTGGAGCACGGGTAGACATGCGACGACCAGACACCTGAAATGAAGAAAAGAAGCCCGTCCAATAGCGGACGGACCTTGTATCGCGAGGGCGCAATACAGAATTGTTCCTTCCTTGGAGATGGAACCCGGAAGGTTCACCTGCGCCGCAGTCTGCAGAAAATTCCGGCCGCGCTCCAACGGAAAGAATTGCAGGATGGCTGCAATTATTTTGCAGTGTGACCTACTTCAAATCACCTTTACCGCGCGCCCGATAAACTGGATCGGCCCACTCGGCTTGCCGGTAGCCGAGCCGCCACGGCCTTCGAGGGTCAGCTCGAACAGCTGGTTCGGTTCCAGTGGCGGCAGACGGTCGAGCGGCACCTTGAGGGTCTGCCCCGGCTTGACCAGACCCAGCGACACCGGCCCCTGCCAGTCGGCGCCCTTGGTCCAGAATTGCAGGGCCTTGTCTTCCGGCACTTGGGCGACCCCCAACGGGATCAACTGGATACTCTGCCGGTCGTTGGCCTGGATCACCCAGCCGGGGGCACTGTCCTGGGGTGCGACCAGCACCACCAGATAGCTCGGCGGCGGCGCTTCGCGGGTCAGCAGCAAGCTGGCCAGCACCACACTCGCCGCCAGCCCTGCGGCACTCAGCCCACGCCATAGGCCCAGCCAGTTCCACCAGCCGGTGGTGGCCGGCGCGGGGGGCGCTGCCTGCAATTCGCCAAGGCTGCGTTCGATACGCGGCCAGAGTGCCGGCGGTGGCGTGTGCGGTGCCGCCAGTTCGCTCAGCGGTTGCAAGCGCTGCTCCCAGGCATCGACCGCTGCGCGCAACTCGGCGTCATGGTGCAGGCGCTGCTCGACCTCGCTGCGCAAGCCTGCCGTCAGCGTGCCGAGCACATATTCGGCGGCGAGCGCGTCGAGTTCGTCCTGCGTGTCGTTGTCCGAGTCGTCGTTCATCCCATGCACTCCCGCAAGGCAGCCAGGCTGCGTTTGACCCAGGCCTTCACCGTGCCCAGCGGCGCACCGAGCTTGAGGGCGATCTCGGCGTGGGAAAAGCCGTCGACATAGGCGTGCATGATGCAGGCGCGTCGCGCTGGCGGCAGTTGATCCAGGCACAAGTGAATGCGCGCCGATTGCAGGCTGACGTCCGACGCCAGGTCGAGCAGGTCCGCGGCGGGAATCTCCTCGAGCGCACCGCCCTGCACTTCCCGCTGACGGTTGCGCAGGTGATTCAGCGCCAGGTGCCGGGTAACGCTGTAGATCCAGCCGCGAGCACTGCCGCGACTGGGCTCGAAACTGCCGGCGGCGCTCCAGATGCGCAGGAAAGCGTCATGCAGCAGGTCCTCGGCCAGGGCCGGCTCGCGCACCAGGCGCAGCAGCACGCCGAGCAGGCGCGCACTCTCCTGCCGATACAGGCTTTGCAAGGCCAGGCGTTCGCCACGGGCGCAGGCGGCCAGGGTTGCTTCGTAGTCGAAGGGGCACTCGAGTAGCGTCACCAAGGTCTGCCGTCCGCCGTAATTGTGGCCCCCGCTGACTCGCGGGGGCCTGCGCATAGCAGCGTAGCCGAGTTTGCCCAGGCTAGTTGGCAGCCCAGAAAATGTAGTCGGCCTGGTACTTCACCACTGCCTTCGCGCCCTTGTTGGCGGCCGTACAGGCGCTGCTCGGCGCTACCCCGCCTTTAAGCGCGACACGCTGGATATAGGTGACTCCAGTCATCGCGCCCTTGCCTTCGGCCGGGTTGGCCTTGACCAGTTGATACGGCAAGTTGCCCGGGCTCGATGGCGCCACGGCCAGTTGGGTGCCAGTAACCTTCGAGCCATCGGCGGCTTGCCAGGTAGCGGGTGGGCCGAAGTAGCTGCCAATGGCCTTGCCGCTGCGGTCGTTGAGCACGGCCTTGGGACCGACGAAGGTCCATTCGGTCTGCCCGGCCATGTCAGCCTTGTCGCGGCACTCATAGGTGATTTCGCCGACACCGACGGTTTCCAGGGCCACCTTGTGGCCATCAGGCACCTTGATGCTGTCCGGTACACTGGCGGCATGGGCGGCAGGCAGGGCCAGCAACAGGCAGCTGGCGGCGAGGCTGGTAAGCAGGTGATGGGCGATCATCGTCATCTCTCCACAGGGCTAGGGTCAGCGGCAATAGCGCCACTGCCACTACTACCCGTCAGGGGGGCAATTGGATGCAGGGGGGCGAAAATAAATCTGCTAGGTTTAGCAGCCCGGGCCCCAGCCCTTATTCAGTGCGAGTACCTGCATGTCTGCTGACCAGCGTTTTACCCAGGTTGCCGAGCAACTGGGCTATTGCTTCGACGGCGAGATAAAGATTGGCGGCAACTACGTGCCGTTGCTGCGCCATGACGACGAGGTGTACATCAGCGGGCAGATTCCGCGGGTCGGCGACACCGTGGTGGTGACCGGTCGGGTGGGCGAGGATGTCGACCTGGCGCGGGCCCAGTTGGCGGCGAAGATCGGCGCGATGCGGGCCCTGGCGTTGTTGCAGCGCAGCCTCGGCTCGCTGGACCAGGTGCGGCGGATTCTGCGCATCAGCGTGTATGTGCATTGCAGCGCCGACTTTACCCAGCACAGCGAAGTGGCCGATGGCGCTTCCGAGGTGCTGTATCAGGTACTCGGCGAGCTGGGCGCCCACACGCGAACGTCGGTGGGCGCTTACCAACTGCCGAAGAATGCCAGCGTCGAGCTGGATCTGGTGGCCGCGGTAAATCCGCAGGTTTAGCCTGGGAGTTCGAGTTCCTCAGGGGTGAGCATGTCGGATTCAAAGGCGATCCAGCCGCCTTCCAGTTCGGCGTGGCCGTTGACGATCGGCCCGTAGTAGCTGAGGCCGTTTTCCAGGGTGACGCAAATGTGCGTGGCGCCATCCGGGGCGGCCAGGGTACCGACGAAGTGGACCTTTTTCAGGGTTTCGCTGACGGCTTCCAGGCCCACGCGGATCGATGGGTTTTCAACCGCCTCGACGTCGTCGTCCTGATCGTTGCTGATCGTCACGGTGGCGGTGTACTTGTACATGCGTGTGCTCCGGGGCTGGGAAATGTGGCGTAGGGTAAGCCAGTGGCGGGGAAAAAGCCCGTTTCGATGAATGTTTGCCTTGGCGCGAGCTTGCCTTTGCCCGTGTGGGCTGCACCGTGCAATTTGCCTGGATCAGCGCTGCCCGGCTCATGCATTGGCCCGAGTGCCCTCGGCAATCGGTGCAGGCAGGCAATCGTCTAGCGGTGTGCATTGCCCTGCCGTGGCTGGTATCGTGACGGCCGCAAAACTGCGGTAAATGATTAGGGGAACGACGTTGAGCCTTCAAGAAAACCTGACTGCCGATCTGTTCGAGGTCGACAAGCGCCTGAGCCTCAAACCGGTGGTGGACTTCAACAACTACCTGCTCAACGCCTTTGGCGAGGGTGCCTGTGCATGCAGCCGCTGCCAGCAGGGTTCGGGCGACGAGACCGGTTACGCGCATCAGCACACCTTCAGCTTCAACGGCCTGCTGGTGAACCGCCGCTTCGCCAGCACAGCGGGCAGCGATGTGCTGATCATGCTGAAGAAAGCCTGGTTGTCGTACACCAAGGCCGAGCTCGGCACTGCCGGCGCGCTGGACCTGGAGGCGGTCAAGGCGTTCGTCGAGCCACAGCTGCATGTGCGGGTACTGCCATTGTTCCTCGCCAGCGGGCTGGTGCGGGAGCAGGACGGGGAATGGCTGATGCAGGCTCAGGTGGCGTGATCAGCGGCGGTAGGCGCGGGCAAGCCAGCGCCTACCGAACAGGCGTCTCCCGCGATAGCGCCCTTCAGGCCGGCTGCGCCAGCGCCGACGCCGGCAGCCCGAAGATCCGGTCAAACGCCCAGTTGTAGGCAAAGGTGTAGCAAGGGATCAGTACGATAAACGCCAGGTCGACCACAAACGCTTCCCACAGCGAAATCCCCAGCCACCAGGCAATCAGCGGGATCAGGTACACCACCAGGGTCAGCTGAAAGCCGATGGCATGCACCGCCCGCCGCGCCACGCTGCGGCCGCGGGTCAGCTGACGGTGCTCCCACCACTCGAACGCGGTGTTGTAGATGAAATTCCAGGCCATCGCGATGCTGGTGATCAACACCGCCAACGGGCCGGTAGTGCTCGGCGCCGTGCCGGACAACAGGGCCAGGCCCAGGGTCGACAGGCTCAAGCCGATCAGTTCATACGCGGTCACATAAACCAGTTTGCGTTTAACGCCTTGCACGTTACTGCCTCTTGTCAGTTAGCGAAGGCGCGCAGATTGCGTCAATATTCTTGACAGAAAAAGTCAACAGCTGTCAGATCAACTGATAGCTGACGGAGCCTCCATGAATTTTTCCAGCGACAACATCGAACTGTTCCTCGCCGTGCTCGACCGCGGTTCGTTCTCGGCTGCCGCCCGCGCCCTCGGTCGGGTGCCCTCGGCGGTCAGCATGGCGATCGGCAACCTGGAGGCGGAACTGGGCTTTGCCCTGTTCGAACGCACCCACCGCGAGACCCGCCCCACCGCGCTGGCACTGACCCTCGAACCGCACGCCCGGCTGATCGCCGAACAGCTGGCGCAACTGCAAACGCATGCCGTCGAACTGTCGCAGGGGCTGGAGAGCAAACTGGCGGTCGCGGTCATCCCGGACATCGATCACCAGCCCCTGCTGGGCGCGATCAAAACCCTCAGCGAGCGGCACCCGTTGCTCGACGTGGAGGTCTTTACCGCGCCGCAGGAAGACGCCCTGCAATTGCTCCACAGCGGCCGGGTCAGCCTGTGCCTGGCCTTTGCCGGACTCAGTGTCGACCCGCGCCAGCGCTTTCAGCACATCGGCATGGAGGCGCTGACCGCCACAGTGTCGCCGCACCACCCGGCCCTTGGCGAACACGGCCAGGTGCGTTACCTGGAAGATCTGATCAATGTGCGGCAGATCCTGGTGGCCAGCCGCGACCTGCCGATGACCGACACCCGCCCACTGATCGGTACCTCGCACTGGCGCACCGATAGCCTCGGCATGGCCATCGCTATGGTTGAAGCCGGGCTCGGCTGGGGCGACTTCCCGCTGTCGCGCATCGCCCCGTTGCTGGCAGCCGGGCGCCTGGTACAGCTGGCCTTTCGCAATACCAAGAACGAGCTGCAATTGCCGGTGCACGCCTTCTGGCTGAAAAACCAGCCACTGCAGCGCGGCGCGCAGGAACTGGTGCGCTTGCTGGGGCGCTGAGGCGGCCCGTGCGGCAAAATGGTGCATAAACATTTCGGTCCTACAGCCGATACCTACAAGGATAGGTGCCCCGCCTGGCTCGTCGACTGGCCCACAAGGCCTGACTCGCGCAGCCAGCACTCCCTTTTTCTGGCATAAGGTCTCGAAACATGAACCTGAAATTTCGCCACAAGATCCTGCTCAGCGCCTGTGGCGTTGTGGTTCTGGCATTCGCGCTGTTTACCCTCTACAACGACTACCTGCAACGCAAGACCATCCACCAGAACATCGACGACTCGGTGCAGCAGGCCGGCGCGCTGACCGCCAGCAGTGTGCAGAACTGGATGAGCGGGCGCATCCTGGTGCTGGAGAACCTGGCCGAGAACGTTGCCCACCAAGGCGCCAACGCCGATTACCCGGGGCTGGTCGACCAACCGTCGTTCACCTCGAACTTCCAGTTCACTTATGTCGGCCAGGCCAACGGCGTGTTTACCCAGCGCCCGGACGCGAAGATGCCCGACGGCTACGACCCGCGCCAGCGCCCGTGGTACAGCGCCGCAGTGGCCGCCAACAAAACCATGCTGACCCCGCCGTACATGGCCGCCGTCGGCGGGCTGGTGGTGACCATCGCCATGCCGGTGAAAGCCAAGGGCAGCGGCGAGCTGATGGGCGTGGTTGGTGGCGACCTGAGCCTGGCAACCCTGGTCGACATCATCAATGCCGTCGACTTCGGCGGAATCGGCCATGCCTTCCTGGTCGACGGTAACGGCCAGGTGATCGTCAGCCCGGACAAAGACCAGGTGATGAAAAACCTCAGCGACATCTACCCGGGCAGCAACCTGCGCATCCAGCCGGGCAACCAGGAAGTGGTGCTGAACAAGCAGGACCGCCTGCTGTCGTTCACCAAGGTCGCCGGCCTGCCGTCGGCCGACTGGTACATCGGTCTGTCGATCGACAAGGACAAAGCCTACGCCCCGCTCAGCCAGTTCCGTACCTCGGCAATCATTGCCATGCTGATTGCCGTGGCCGCCATTGTGGTGCTGCTCGGCCTGCTGATCCCGGTGCTGATGCGCCCGCTGACCACCATGGGCCGCGCCATGCAGGACATCGCCCAAGGCGAGGGCGACCTGACCCGCCGCCTGAGCGTGGAAAACAAGGACGAGTTCGGCGAACTGGCCACCTCGTTCAACCAGTTCGTCGAGCGTATCCATGCCTCGATCAGCGAAGTGTCGTCGGCGACCCGCCAGGTGCACGATCTCTCCGAGCGGGTAATGGCGGCATCCAACGCCTCGATCATCGGCTCCGAAGAGCAGAGCATGCGCACCAACAGCGTGGCGGCGGCGATCAACGAACTGGGCGCCGCCACCCAGGAAATCGCCCGTAACGCCGCCGATGCCTCGCAGCATGCCAGCGGCGCCAGCGACCAGGCCAACGATGGCCGCCAGGTGGTTGAGGAAACCATTTCGGCGATGACTGCGCTGTCGCAGAAGATCAGCGAATCCTGCCAGCAGATCGAAACCCTGAACGCCAGCACCGACGATATCGGGCAGATCCTCGACGTGATCAAGGGGATTTCCCAGCAGACCAACCTGCTGGCGCTCAATGCTGCCATCGAAGCGGCGCGCGCAGGCGAAGCCGGCCGTGGTTTCGCCGTGGTCGCCGACGAGGTGCGCAACCTCGCCCACCGCACCCAGGAATCGGCAGAGGAGATCCACAAGATGATCACCTCGCTGCAGGTCGGTTCGCGCGAAGCAGTGCACAACATGAACGCCAGCCAGGTCTCCAGCGAGGAAAGCGTGCTGGTCGCCAACCAGGCCGGCGAGCGCCTGACCAGCGTCACCCAGCGTATCGGTGAGATCGATGGGATGAACCAGTCGGTGGCGGCGGCGACCGAGGAGCAGACCGCCGTGGTGGAGAGCCTGAACCTGGACATCACCCAGATCAACGTGCTGAACCAGCAAGGGGTGACCAACCTGAACGACACGCTCAAGCATTGCGACGACCTCGCGCGTCAGGCGGGGCGGTTGAAGCAGTTGGTGGATAGCTTCAAGATCTAAACGTTCTTTTTCGCAGCCAAGCTTGCCGGCGATGGGTCGCGTAGCGGCCCTTGGCCCGGCCGAGCCGGGCATCGCCAGCAAGGCTGGCTCCCACAGTATTTTCTGCTCATCGCCGGTCATTCCTCTGGCCGGTTATAACCTAATAACGAACTAGTCTATTTAGCTATAAAAAAACCTTTATGCTGCGTCCATCCGATCACGGGCACGCGGGACGTTTAGGTCATTTATGGATGTAGGTTCTTTCGGCTTCACGATTGCTGGTTTGGTTGTGGGTTTCATCGTCGGCATGACCGGCGTCGGCGGTGGCTCGCTGATGACCCCTATCCTGCTCTGGTTCGGTATCAACCCGGCGACCGCCGTGGGCACGGACCTTCTCTATGCCGCCATTACCAAGGCCAGTGGGGTTTGGGTGCATGGCAAGCAGAAGAACATCGACTGGAAGATCACCGGCTGGCTGGCGCTCGGTAGCGTGCCGGCGGCAGCGCTGACCCTGTGGTTCCTGACCACCCTGCACACCGACACCCAGGCACTTAACGCCATCATCAAGCAGGGCCTGGCCGTGGTGCTGGTGCTGACCGCACTGGCGATCCTGTTCAAGTCGCGCCTGCAAGCCTTCGCCAGCAAACATGCCGGCGACCGCTACGCGCTGAGCGAGCGCAGCCTGAACGCCCTCACCGTGGTGACCGGGGTGATCCTCGGGGTGATGGTCTCGCTGACCTCGATTGGTGCCGGCGCACTGGGTACCGTGGCGCTGTTCCTGCTTTATCCGCACCTGGTGACCCGCCGCCTGGTTGGCACCGAAATCGCCCACGCGGTCCCCCTGACGCTGGTCGCCGGCCTCGGCCACGCGAGCATGGGCAATATGGACTGGTCGCTGCTCGGCTACCTGCTGCTGGGGTCGTTGCCGGGGATCTACATCGGCAGTCACCTGACCGGGCGCATTTCCGATAGCGTCCTACGCCCTTGCCTGGCAGCCATGCTGCTGATGATCGGCTACAAGCTGGCGTTCTGATCGCCTCGCTCGGCCGGTGGAGGCGCCAGTGGCAACACGGCCATGGCGCTCTCCACTGCCGTCAGCAATGCCTCCTTCGATAGCCCGTCGCGCGCCTGCACGTTCGCCCCTTCCCTCAACTGCCCTGCCAGGCTGGCCGCCTGTAGCCGCACAACGATCATGTGCGGCGCTGCAACCGCTAACCCTGCCGGTGCTGGCAGTCGGTGCCGAGTACGCGACCGAGGACGCGCCGTCTGAGGTTATCGGCCATCTGCTGGAGTTCCTCGCTAGCGCTGAGTAACGAAGCGCGCGCCGCAGCTGAAGAGCCCGTGGCGCGCTGATGGCTTCGTGCTACCCTCGCGGGCGATTTGGAAACCTCGTCCCTGCAAGGAGCCGCCCGGTGCAGAAGAAAACCCTGACCAGCCTATTTTCCGACTACCTGTTCCGCATTCCCGACTATCAACGCGGCTATGCCTGGGTCAAACCGCATTGGCTGGATTTCGTCCAGGATGTCGACGGGCTGGTCGATGAGGAGGTGCGCGGGCACTACACCGGCACCGTGGTGGTGTATCGCCAGGACGACGCCGATTCAACCGCCGATGTGGTCGACGGCCAGCAACGCCTGACCACTTCCTGCCTGTACCTTTCGCTGATTGCCCGTGAACTGGTTGCCCGTGGGGACAGGGGCTACCAGCGCGCCGTCGAAGCGTTCCTGTTCGCCGAAGGTCGTTGCAGGCTCGAACTGAACAACGATTGCAAAGAGCTGTTCCATGACCTGCTCAAACATGGCCGGTCGAATACCACGGTGCTGACGCCCCACGGCAAACGGCTGGTGCAGGCACTCGACTTCATGACCGTGCATTTGCACACGCAACTTCAGGCGCGCGGCGAAACAGCCGGCGACTACCTGCAAGCGCTGTACAACGCCCTCACCCAGAAACTGCATTTCACCTTCTATACCATCGAGGAAGAATGTGAGATCGGCATGACCTTCGAGTTGATGAACTCGCGCGGCAAGGACCTCTCGGTACTAGAGCTGCTGAAGAACTACCTGATGCACTGGGCATCGCGTAACGGCCATAAACATGGCACTGCGCAAGCGCTGACCGCGACCTTGAACCGCAGCTGGAAGACCATTTACGGCAACCTCGGCACCTGCACCGGCAATGAAGACCAGTGCCTGCGGATTGCCTGGACGCTGTACTGCTCCCACTCGCCGAAAAACTGGGTGGGCTACAAGGGCTTCAAGGAAAGCCAGTACATTCCCCTACGCGACTTCAGCCTGCGCAACGAGCGGGAGACCCGCGAATTCATCGTCACCTTCGCCGAAGGCCTGACCGAAGTCTCGGCAGAGTATGCCCGTATCGTCACCCCGTCGGCCGCCACTACCACGCCAGGCGAACTGACGTGGCTGACCAAGATTCATCATACGGGCAACATCGCCAACTTCCTGCCGCTGCTGGTATCAGCGCGTAAATGCAGAAACGACCGCAGCCTCGCCGAAGACCACTATATAGAGTTGCTGCGCGCGCTCGAACATTACGCCTACCGGGTGTTCCTGTTCGATGGGCGCAAGAGCAATACCGGTACCTCGCGCTTCAACTACCTGGCCTATCGAATGTTCCACGGTAAGTTGGACGTTGCCGCAGTGATCAGCGAAGTCTATGGGATGGCCCGCTACTATTCCTCGGACAAGGGCTTCAAGACCTGGATCGGCGAGCCGGATAACTGGTACCACTACCGTTATCTGCTGAAGTACACCTTGTACGAATACGAGTTGTACCTGACGGAAAAGGAAGGCAAAGGCCACCGTGCGAAAATTGCCTGGGAAGACCTGAAGGACTCCACCCTGGAGCATATCCTCCCGCAGACGCCAGCAGCGGACTCGCACTGGCGCGACGTATGGGACGCCAAGAACACGGAACTGTACCTGCATGACATCGGCAACCTGGTGCTGACCCACAACAATTCGAACTACCGCAACTTCGACTTCGCCCGCAAGAAAGGCAGTGCCGGTAGCGGCTACAGCTACAGCAACTCGGATATCCGCCAGGAGCGCAAACTGGCGCTGTTCGAGGACTGGACGCCGCTGGAATGCGAAGAGCGCCGGCAGACGCTGGTGGACTGGATCAGCACACGCTGGGGCTCGCCATACGCGGTCGAAGCAGCGCCAGAGGCATTTGCCGGCGATCTGGATGAGGACGCTGACGAGTAACGGAACCTCAGGCGTTGCTGCCGACTTCAAGAGGGCTTAGTACGCTGCTTAGGCGAAAGCCCAGCGCTCTTGGTAGACTGTGCGCCACTTGCGATTGAAGCGAGCAGATCGGTTTATGCTTGGTACTGTGTACCAACGGCTCGGCAAGTACGCCCCCCAAAAAATTGGTACACCCCACGTTGGACGAAATGCCCCTAGAATCCGCCTCAACCCCAGTAAACCAGCGCCCTGAGCCGTCCCGCCGGTTCAGCGTTGCACCGATGATGGATTGGACAGACCGCCACTGCCGGTTTTTCCTGCGCCTGCTCTCGCGCAACGCCCTGCTCTACACCGAAATGGTCACCACCGGCGCTCTGCTCCACGGCGATGCCGAGCGTTTCCTGCGGCACGACGAGGCCGAGTACCCGCTGGCCCTGCAACTGGGTGGCAGCGTGCCGGCCGACCTCGGCGCCTGCGCACGCCTGGCGCAGGCCGCCGGCTACAACGAAGTGAACCTCAACGTCGGCTGCCCCAGCGACCGCGTGCAGAACAACATGATCGGCGCCTGCCTGATGGGCCACCCGGCGCTGGTTGGCGATTGCGTCAAGGCCATGCTTGATGCGGTGCAGATTCCGGTCACAGTCAAGCACCGCATCGGCATCAACGGCCGCGACAGCTATGCCGAACTCTGCGATTTCGTCGGCCAGGTCCGCGATGCCGGCTGCCGCAGCTTTACCGTGCACGCACGTATTGCCATCCTCGAAGGCCTGTCGCCGAAAGAAAACCGTGAGATCCCGCCGCTGCGCTACGACGTCGCCGCCCGGCTCAAGGCCGATTTCCCCGATCTGGAGTTCATCCTCAACGGCGGTATCAAGACCCTCGCCGAGTGCCAGCAGCACCTGCAGACCTTCGACGGCGTCATGCTCGGCCGCGAGGCCTACCACAACCCATATGTACTGGCCGAAGTCGACCAGCAACTGTTCGGCAGCGACGCCCCGGTCATTTCCCGCAGCGAAGCGCTGGCCAAGCTGCGCCCGTACATCGCCAGGCACCTGGAGAGCGGCGGCGCGATGCACCATGTGACCCGGCATATTCTCGGCCTGGGCCAGGGCTTCCCCGGCGCACGCAAGTTCCGCCAACTGCTCTCGGTAGACATCCACAAGCACCCGGACCCACTCGCCCTGCTCGACCAGGCCAGCGCGTTGCTGCAGGGCCGCTAGGAACCTGCGCGCCATTCGACACTCGAAGCACTATCCCGTTGCCCCGCGCCTGCCGGCACAGCCCTTGAGCGGCTGGCGGCGCTCGGGTAATGTCGTCGAACCGCACAGGACAGAGCACGCTCATGACTTCCAAGCTGGAACAACTCAAGCAGTTCACCACGGTCGTCGCCGACACCGGCGATATCGACGCCATCAGCCGGCTGAAGCCGGTCGATGCCACCACCAACCCGTCCCTCCTGCTCAAGGCAGCGGCCATGCCCGGCTATGCCGAGCTGCTCAACGATGCGGTAAAAGCCAGCAAGGGCGATCTCGGCCTGGCCTGCGACGCCTTTGCCGTTTCGGTCGGCAGCGGCATTCTCAAGGCAATTCCAGGGCGTATTTCCACCGAAGTGGACGCCCGCCTGTCGTTCGACCAGCCGGCTCTGCTGGCCAAGGCCCGCCAGTTGATCGAGCTGTACGACCAGGCCGGTGTCGGCCGCGACCGCGTACTGATCAAGCTGGCTTCTACCTGGGAAGGTATCCGCGCCGCCGAGGTGCTGGAGAAGGAAGGCATCCAGACCAACCTCACCCTGCTGTTCTCCTTCGCCCAGGCCGCTGCCTGTGCCGACGCCGGGGTGTTCCTGATCTCGCCGTTCGTGGGCCGGATCTACGACTGGTACAAGAAAGCCACCGGTACCGAGTACGTCGGTGCCGACGATCCGGGCGTGCAGTCGGTGACCCGCATCTACGACTACTACAAGGCCCACGGTTACCAAACCGTGGTGATGGGCGCGAGCTTCCGCAACATCGGCCAGATCGAACAACTGGCCGGCTGCGACCGCCTGACCATCAGCCCGGAACTGCTCCAGCAACTGAGCGACGACCAGGGCCGCCTGGCGCGCAAACTGGCACCGGGCAAGACCGCCGAGCCACGCCTCAGCCTGAACGAAAGTCAGTTCCGCTGGGCCTCGAACGAAGATGCCATGGCCACCGAGAAACTGGCCGAAGGCATTCGCCAGTTCGCCCGTGACCAGGAAAAGCTCGAAGCATTGCTCGCTGCAAAGGGTTGAAACAAATATGGGTTTGCCTGCTGGGCGGGCATGAGGCCTTATCGCCAGGCTCAAGTAACCTGTAAGCCCTGTGGGAGCTGGCCTTGCCAGCGATCAAGGCCCCACCGGGCCTGTAGCCGGCAAGGCTGGCTTCCACACGGGCAACGGCTTCTCCGCGCGCGCAGCTGTTCAACTCCACACCCGAGTCACCGATGTCCGAACAACCCGCTTTACCGCTAGTTCTGGCCGGCCCCGTGCTGCGCCGCCTCGAATCGTCACGCATGGTGATCTGGCTGGTGGGCTCGCAACCCCTGCACGCGCAGCTGTGCCTGCCCAACGGCGACGCAGAAGTGGGTCCAATGGCCTGCACCACCCTCGCCATCGGCCGTCACGCCTACATCCATCTGATCGATGTGTCGTTCGGCACGCCGCTGCCGTTCGACGTGCCAGTCGACTACGACGTGATCCTCGACACGCCGACCGGCCCGCAAGGTATTGCCGACTGGGCCACGCACCTGCTGTACGACGGCCGTCGCTACCCGAACGTCGTGCTCCGCTCGCGGATCGATCAACTGCTCCACGGCTCCTGCCGCAAGCCCCATCACAGCGCCGCCGACGGGCTGCTCTGCGCCGACCGCCTGCTGGCCACGCCGCACACGCCCGAGCAGCGCCCGGCACTATTGATGATGAATGGCGACCAGATCTATGCCGACGACGTCGCCGGGCCGATGTTGCGAAGCATTCATTCACTGATCGAACGCCTCGGCCTGTTCGACGAACACCTTGACGGCGCGGTAGTCGAGAACAGCCGCCAACTGTATGAGCACCCCGCCAGCTACTACCACCGCGGCGATCTGCTGCCGGCGCTGAAAAGCAACGAAACCCTGCGCGAACGCTTCTTCGGCGGCGTAAGCAAGCCGATTTTCACCAGCAGCAACGCCGATAACCACCTGGTGACGCTCGCCGAAGTCATGGCCATGTACCTGCTGGTGTGGTCGCCCGTACCTTGGCAACTGATCAGCCCGGCAATGCCGGCACTGAACGCGCAGCGCCAGAGCCGCTACCGGCACGAACAACAGGCGATCGACGGTTTCGTCGACGGCTTGCCCGGCGTGGCCCGAGTGCTCGCCCACCTGCCGAGCCTGATGATCTTCGACGACCACGACATCACCGACGACTGGAACCTGTCCGCCGCCTGGGAACAGACCGCCTACGGCCACCCGTTCTCGCGGCGAATCATCGGCAATGCGCTGATCGCCTACCTGCTCTGCCAGGGCTGGGGCAACAACCCCGATGCATTTACCGAGCTGCTCGGGCAGTGCCAGAGGTTGACCACCAGCGTCGACAGCGACGGATTCCTGCTGGCCGGCGCCCAGGACGCTTTGATCGACACTCTACTGCGCTTTCAACAGTGGCATTTCGTGTTGCCCAGCACCCCGGCATTACTGGTGCTCGACACACGCACCCGGCGCTGGCGCAGCGAAAGCAACCTGCAGAAGCCCTCCGGGCTGCTCGACTGGGAAGCGCTGAGTGAACTGCAGCAGGAACTGCTCGACCACCCTTCGGCGATCATCGTCTCACCCGCCCCGTTGTTTGGCGTCAAGTTGATCGAGGCGGTACAGAAAGTCTTTAGCTGGTGCGGTTACCCGTTGCTGGTCGACGCAGAAAACTGGATGGCCCATCGCGGTGCGGCGCAGGTGATCCTGAATATTTTTCGCCACTCGCGCACACCCGGGCATTACGTGATCCTCTCGGGCGACGTGCATTATTCGTTCGTTTACGAGGTGAAGATCCGCCACCGCCAGCAAAGCCCGCACCTTTGGCAGATCACCAGCAGCGGAATCAAGAACGAGTTCCCACGGCGCCTGCTCGACGTATTCGACCGCCTCAACCGCTGGCTCTACGCACCCCGCTCGCCACTCAACTGGTTCACCAAGCGCCGGCTGATGGAGGTGGAGCCACGTATCCCCAGCCACAGCAAGGCCGGCGAACGGCTGTGGAACAGCGCGGGCCTGGGCCAGGTGTTTTTCAATGCCAAGGGCCAGCCCGAGCGGATTTTCCAGCTCAACGCCGACGGCTCACCGCCGACCGAGTTTCCACGGCGCGGGCCAGCACAATAGGGAAAGGTAACGACCGGGCGCGCGTACCGCGCCCAAGCACGGTCAGGTGCGCTCGAGGGCGCTGACCAGGTCGTGGAAGGCTTCACGGTTGGAATCGTTCAGCCCCATGAGGATCTTATGCGCTTCCAGCACCTTGGCTTTGACCACGTCTTCGCTCTGATCCTGAGACGGCAAGTCGGTCAGGCACTCCGGGCACGGGATCGGGCGGCCGACGATGTTGAACACCTGATCGAAGCCCATCGACTGCAACAGGCGGGTGATGTCGGCGTGGGTGGTCACCACCGTAGGCAGCAGCCCGACTTTTTGCCGCGACAGGATCGACAGCTTGGCCAACAGGCCGAGCGTGGTGCTGTCGATGCTCCGGGTTTCTGTCAGATCGATGACGATTGCCGAGAAATTCAACGCCGTGAAGATCTTTTCAATCGTTGCATCCAGCGCCGAACACAAGGTCAGACGCACTTCGCCGACAAACTTCAGAACGAAGGTGCCATTCTGCTCGGCGAACTGGATTCTACCAGTACTCATTGAAGGTTCCTGCTCAACACCAATAGGGCGATATCATCCGGCATCTCCCCAAGCGTAGCCAATTCGAATCGTCGCCGCAGCCCATCCAGGCTACCGCCCGCAGCCTTGATGATTTCAGGCAAGGCCGCCTCTTTATCTTTGAGTGTGTCGCCCGGCAAAAGATCCAGAATGCCATCAGACAATAAGGTCAGGCTGAACTGCGGAGGCAATTCCAGGACGTGATCCTGGTAGGTTGCCTCCTCGAACAACCCCACCGGCAGACCGCGACCTTCCAGGTAGCGGGCCTGGCCCGGAGTGTACAGAACCGGCAGCGGCAGGTGCCCGCCGATGCTGTAGGTCATCAGGCCAGTGTCTTCGTCGATCACCCCGCCGACCATGGTCACGTGCTTGCCCAGCTTGCAGTTGATCAGGCCGCGGTTGATGTGCCCGAGCACTTCCGACGGCTTGAAGTCACGCAGGTTGCCGCCGCGCTTGAATTCGAACAGCAGGCGGGTGGTCATGAACTTCAGCAGCACGGTGACAAAGGCCGACGAGGCGCCATGCCCGGACACGTCGGCCAGGTAGAACGCCACGCGACGCTCGTCGACGCGGAAGTAATCGGCAAAATCGCCCGACAGGTACAACGATGGAATGATCTGGTGCTCGAACGACAGGTCGCCGGCCAGCCATGGGCTTTCCGGCAACATGTTCATCTGCACCTGGCGCCCGGCGTTCTGGTCTTCCTGCAACAGGTGCAGGCTAGCCTCGAGTTCGCGGTTGGCAGCTTCGAGCTTGTCGCGATAGCGCTGGTTTTCCAGCACCAGCTGGGCACGGTCCAGCGCCCGACGCACGGAGTGCTCAAGCACCGCAAGGTCTTCCAGGGGCTTGATCAGGTAATCGGCAGCACCCAGGCGCAAGGCTTCAACCGCGTCGTTCATCACGCCGGCGCCGGACACCACGATCACCGGCAGATCGGGCGCACGCTCGGTCACCTGGCGAATCAGCTCCAGGCCGCCCATTTGCGGCATGCGCAGATCGCAGATCACTAGGTCGGGCTGTTCCTGCTCGAAGACATGAAGGCCCTGCTGGCCATTGCTCGCCTGCAGGACGCTGAAACCGCTGTCTTCCAGGTAGGCGGCGAGGCTCGCACGCACTACGTCGTCATCATCGATTATCAGCAGCGTTGCACTGGTTTTCTGCATGTGGGCAAACGGCGCCAGAAATAGGTTGGCGTAGGCGGCTCGAGTGACGGAGCGCGCATACTGGATTCACTTCTTGCCACTCTTCTACTTGAGGTGTAGGACAGAAAGACCTGACCGGCAAATAATAGAGGTGCCCTGTAAGGCGCAGACGGTACTCCCATCCGTCAGGCGTTTCAAGCATGCACCGATGGTCACTTGCGGTCTTTACAGCGCAAATCACCGGGAGTTATAAAAACCTCATCTATCGCAACCCAATGGAAGGATGCAGGCATGAGTCAGAACCACGCCGACTACAGCGAGAAGCGCGATTTCATACGGATGCGGGTGGATGCCGACGTCAGTCTTATCCATGCCGGCCAGGTGATTGCCGCCGTCTGCCTGGACCTTTCGGCCAGCGGCATGCAGGTGCAGGCGCCGCGCACCTTTCAGGTGGGCGACGAGCTGGAGGTACGCATCGATTCCGAGCACCCGGCACTCACCGGGCTGAATGCCAAGGCGCAGGTGGTGTGGATCGCCGACCAGGCCGAGGGTCAGCAAAAGCTCGGGCTGCGCATCCTCGCCATGCGCTAGAAGAAAGCCTACGGGCAAAAAAAAAGCGGCCCGCAGGCCGCTTTTTTTGTTACACATCAGAAGTCGTCTTTGACTTCGCCATCCTTGACCTTGAACTCGCGGTTTTGCAGATAAGCATTGCGAATGAAGGTGTATTTGTCGCCACGGATCATCTTCTCGGCCGACAGCAGGTTGGCCCGGGTGTCGATCACATCGAGGGCGAAGAAGCTGTTGCGGGTCGGCACATGGTCGATGTAGCGATACGGTTCGGTGTAGGTATCCGGGTACTTGGCCAGCGCATCGCGCACGGTGCTCGGGCCCATCAGCGGCAGCATTACGTAAGGGCCGCTGCCCACGCCCCAGTAGCCGAGGGTCTGACCGAAGTCTTCATCGTTACGCTGCAGGCCCATCTTGGTACCGACATCGAAGAAACCGGCCAGGCCGAAGGTGGTGTTGACGATCAACCGCGCGGTGTCGACGCCAGCGGCATGCGGCTTGAGCTGCAGCACGTCGTTGGCCAGGTTGGTGACATCGCCCAGGTTGCGGAACATGTTGTGGATGCCGTCTTCGAGGAACTGCGGGGTGACGAACTGATAGCCTTGGGCCAGCGGCTTGAGCGCGTAGGTATCCACCGTGTCATTGAACCGGAAGATCGGCCGGTTGATGCTTTCCCACGGGTCTTCTTCGGTTGCCGCCTGGGCAAGGAACGGGTTCATCAGCAAACCTGCACAGACACAGCTGCGGGTCATTCGATCGATCACACCGGCACCGATCCTACGCATACACACTCTCCTGAACATTCACGATGGCGAGGCGCCATGACGCGCTCGAGCCAAAAAGGAAGCAAGTATAAAGCCTCCTAACTAGATTAGGCAGCTTCGCACAAACTGCATCGGAAATTTGTGAACAACTGTTTAGCCCCACCACTGTCACCCAACGGTCATCTACCGGCAGTAACGTCGACAGTTATTTTCAGGGATGTTGCCATGCCTCATGCCCCCGCCTTTACCGCCCTGCTGTTCGGCCTGCGTGGCTGCCTAGTCGATTTTGGCGCGCGCTGCCAGAGCCCAGCCGACAGCGTCAGCCTCACCCCCGGCGCGCTGCATAGCCTGGAGCTACTCAACCGCCAGGGTGTGCCCTGCGCCTGGCTAGATGACCTGCCCGAGCCACTCGGCCGGCACCTGGCCCTGCCGCTACCGGACTGGCTCGACGGCATCGCCTGCAGCAGCGCTGCGCCATGGCCGGCACCCGACGCCTGCTGGCAGGCGCTGATGCAACTCAAGGCCAGCCGCCTGGACGGCTGCGTACTGGTCAGCGGCGAGCCACAGCTACTGCAATCGGGCCTGAACGCTGGCCTGTGGACCATTGGCCTGGCCGCCTGCGGGCCGTTGTGCGGGCTCTCGACCAGCCAGTGGCAAGCACTCGGGGCAGGCGAACGCGAGCAAAAACGCGGCCAGGCAACCCTGGCACTGTTCAAGCTGGGCGTACATTCGGTGATCGACCATCTGGAAGAGCTGCACGACTGCCTGAATGATATCGCCCAACGCCGGCACAAAGGTGAAAAGCCCTGAAACAGCGCTGTTGATCAGGGTCATGCAAAGCAGCGCGCGGTGGATTACTCTGAGCAACAGGTCACGAACCTTTCGGCACCCGTCGAGGTCCATGGCTGTGCCAATTCACAGAGGGAGATCACCCATGCCTGCCCGCGAACTGCAAGAGCAACTCAACACTCTGCGCGAGCAACTGGAGCAAGACCCACCGCTCTCGCTGGAGGAGCGTGAACATCTACATGAACTGATGCAGCAGATCGAAGCCGAGATCAAGCTCGAGGCTGCCAGCCCCGACAACAACCTGGTCGACGGCGTCAACCTGGCGGTTGAACGCTTCGAGGTGGAACACCCGGGCCTGACTGCTACCTTGCGCAATATCGTTCAGAGCCTGCAAAGCATGGGCATCTGAACACTCCGCAAACCGAAAAGCCCCGTCGTTGCACGGGGCTTTTTCGTTACTGGCGAACCAGCCGCTGATTGTCGATTTCCAGCGCGTCGGTGCTGCGGTACGGGTTGATGTCCAGGCCGCCACGGCGCACATAACGGGCGTATACCGTGAGGGTCTGCGGCTTGAGCAGGCGCTTGAGGTCCAGATAGATACGCTCGACACACTGCTCATGGAAGTCGGCGTGCTGACGGAAGCTGATCAGGTAGGTAAGCAGGCTGGCGTGATCCAGCGCGGCGCCACGGTAATGCACGGTCACGCTGCCCCAGTCCGGCTGACCGGTCACCGGGCAGTTGGATTTCAGCAAGTGGCTATGCAGGGTTTCCTCGATCACCCGCTCGCTGTCACAGCGCAGCAGTTCCGGTTGCGGCTGCTCGTAGTTGCTGATGCTCACGTCGAGGTCGTCGATGCAGGTGCCCGGCAATCCGCTGACGCCGTCGCGCTCCACCTCGGCGAGGCTGCGGATACGCACACCGACGGGCTTGCCGGCGGCGGCCGAGAGGTCTTTCTCCAGGCACGCCTGCAGGGCTTGCGCAGTGGCAAAGGCGGTCTGGTTCAGCGAGTTCAGGTACAACTTGAACGACTTCGATTCGATGATGTTCGGCGAATCGGCTGGAATGGCGAACTCGCCGATCGCCACCACCGGCTTGCCCGACGGCAACAGCCAGGACAGTTCGAAGCAGTTCCAGAAGTCGGTGCCCTGCCATGGCAGGGTCTGCGCGGTAACGCCCAGTTCGGCCCATTTGGCGGTACGTGGAATCGGGAACAACAACGACGGCGTGTAGGTGGCTACGTATTCGCTGGACTTGCCCAGCGGGGAATGTTCGGCGGCGGGATGCATGGCTCAAACCTGAAGGACGAAATTGCCCTAGTTTACCGGGTTCGGGCCATGCAGTGGCTATTGCGCGATGGTCAGTTTGCCGACCATGCCGGCCTGGTAATGCCCTGGCACGTTACAAGCAAACTCGATGGCGCCCGGCTGGCTGAAGGTCCAGGTCAGTTCGGCCTGCTTGCCGGGCTCGACCATAACCATGTTCGGATCATCATGTTTCATCGTGCCTGGCTGCATCTTGCTGTGGTCCATGCTGCCGTGGCCCATCGCCGCGTGATCCATCTGTCCGGCCATGGCCAGCATTTCCTGCTGATGGCGCGCGTGCATGGCGGCGTCGCCCAGGTTGAATTCGTGCGCAACCTGGCCCTTGTTGCTGATGACGAAACGCACGGTTTCGCCGGCCTTGACCTTGAGCTCGCCCGGTTCAAAATACATGTCGCCGAGCACCACGTCGACCGTACGCGTCGCCTTGGCTGCTGCGGCCGGCTGACCAAAGGCGAAGCTGTGCGGCGGAGCCGCCAGCAGCGGCAGGCTGAATACCGACAGTGCGGCGGCAACGATCAGACTCTTCATGAAACAAACCTCTTGGCTAACGCATCGACAAGCCTTCACTTTAGACAGCAGCCGCTGGCATCTACCTGACGAAAAGATTACAACTTTGTCAGCTTCGCCCTGCGCCGTCCTGCAAACGGTATAACGCCATTCTGTTATCGCTGCCGAGCCCACCATGAAACTGCTGATTGTCGAAGACCAGGCCAAGACTGGCCACTACCTCTGCCAGGGGCTGAGCGAAGCCGGTTTCGGCACCGAGTTGGCCAGCGACGGCGACAGCGGGCAACACCTGGCCCTGAGCGGCGATTACGACCTGCTGATTCTCGATGTGATGCTGCCCGGCCGCAATGGCTGGCAGATCCTCCAGGCAGTACGCGACGCCGGCCTGGACACGCCGGTGCTGTTCCTCACCGCCCGCGACGCCGTCGAGGATCGCGTGCATGGCCTGGAGCTGGGTGCCGACGACTATCTGGTCAAGCCGTTCGCCTTCTCCGAGCTGCTGGCCAGGGTACGCACGCTGCTGCGCCGTGGTGCCAGCCCGACCCTGGAAACCACCCTGGGCCTGGCCGACCTGCGCCTGGACCTGATCCGCCGCCGCGTCGAACGCGCCGGCAGTCGCATCGACCTGACGGCCAAGGAGTTCGCCCTGCTGGAGATGCTGCTACGCCGCCAGGGCGAAGTGCTGCCCAAGTCGCTGATCGCCTCGCAGGTCTGGGACATGAATTTCGACAGCGACACCAATGTGATCGAAGTGGCTATCCGTCGCTTGCGCCTGAAGATCGACGATCCGCATGAACACAAACTGATCCACACCGTGCGCGGCATGGGCTATGTACTCGAAGAGCGCCCGGCGTGATGCGCCGGTTGTCGCTCGGCGCACGTCTGGCGTTATTGTTCGCCGGCTGTACAGCGGTGGTTTCGCTGGTGGCCGGGGTCTTGTTCAGTCGCGCCAGCGCCGCACACTTCATCGAGCTCGATCAGCAACTGTTGAGTGGCCGGGTTGCGCAGTTCCAGCGGCTGCTGGAGGGCGTGCAGGATCAGCCCGCACTGGCCGCGCGGGTGCCGGCGCTGCAGGCAGAATTGAGCCATCAGGCGGATCTGGCCCTGCGCATTCTGGGCCGCGACGGCCAGCTCTGGTTCGACAGTCGTGGTACCCGCAGCGCGCTCCCGGTCGGCCCCGGCCTGAACACCCTGCATGCCGATGGCATGGATTTCCGTAGCCTGGGCGTGCCGCTGGATGCCACGCGGGCCGATGGCCCGCAACTGAACCTGCTGCTCGACATCACCCATCACCAGCATTTTCTTCAGCGCATGCAACGGCTGATCTGGCTGACCGTCGGGCTCTCGGCGCTGGCGACCGCCCTGCTCGGCGCCTGGGCGGCACGCAGCGGGTTGCGCCCGCTTCGGCAGATGGGCGAAGTGGCCGACAGCGTCTCGGCGCGATCGCTGACCACGCGCCTGCCCGAAGCCCAGATGCCGCCGGAACTGGCGCAACTGGCACGTACGGTGAATGCCATGCTCGAACGCCTGGACGATGCCTTCCAGCGCCTGTCGGCGTTTTCTGCCGATATCGCCCATGAGTTGCGCACGCCGCTGTCCAACCTGCTGACCCACACCCAGGTGACCCTTACCCGCCCGCGCAGCCTGGAGGAATACCGCGAAGCGCTGCACGGCAACCTCGAAGAGCTGCAATGGATGGCGCAGCTGGTCAACGACATGCTCTACCTGGCCAAGGCCGACCATGGCTTGCTGATGCCCAGCCGCGAAGCGCTGGTGCTGGAGAACGAGGCCGATGCGCTGCTGGAGTATTACGCGCCGCTGGCCGAGGAAGCCCAGATCACCTTGCAGCGCACTGGCCAGGCGCACCTGGAGGGCGACCGGCACATGCTGCGCCGGGCCCTGTCCAACCTGATCGACAACGCCCTGCGCTTCACCCCGGCCGGTGGCGAGATCCGCGTCGAGATCGAACGCAAGGCCGGGCACATCTACCTGCAGGTCGCCAACCGCGGCGAGCCGATCAGTGCCGCGCTGCTGCCGCGCCTGTTCGACCGTTTCTACCGTGTCGACCCGGCTCGACATGAAGGCAGCAACGAGCATGCCGGCCTTGGCCTGGCCATCACCCAATCGATTATCCGCGCCCACCAGGGCAGCATCAGCGCCAGCAGCGACGCGGGCTGGACGCGCTTCCTGATCGAGCTGCCGGCACCCTGAGTGCAGCACGAGCAGAAAAATGAGAATAACTCTCAAGTATGATTCAGCAGCACGGGTAACTGCGGCACAATAGCCGCCCGTTCTTACCCTGCCTTGGATAGCTCATGAACAGTGCCCAGGAAGCGCCAGCCCGCACCGCCACCTTCGACATACGCCCGCTGCTAGTCGCCAACATGGCCTGCACCATGGCGATGATGGCGTTCGTCTCGTTGATCGGGCCGATTGCCCGTACCCTCGGTTTGGCGGCGTGGCAGGCCGGCGCCGCCGTGACCGTGGCCGGCGTGGTGTGGATGCTCCTGGCGCGGCCCTGGGGCCAGGCCAGCGACCGCTTCGGCCGGCGCCGGGTGCTGTTGCTCGCTACCGTCGGTTTCACCGCGGCCTACTGGGCACTGTGCGTTTTTATCGACGGTGCGTTGCGCTACCTGCCCTCGGCGTCGCTGGCATTTGCCGGGCTGATCCTTGGTCGCGGCCTGGTCGGTGCTTTCTATGCCGCGCTGCCGGTCGGCGGCGCGGCACTGATCGCCGATAACATCGAGCCGCAACACCGCGCCCGCGCCATGGCCAGCCTGGGGGCGGCCAACGCCGTCGGCCTGGTACTCGGCCCGGCCCTGGCCGCCCTGCTCGCCCGCCACAGCCTGAGCCTGCCGCTGTATGCCATGGCCGTGCTGCCGATGCTGGCGGCGCTGCTGCTGTACTTCAAGCTGCAACGCCAGGAACTGCACCTCAAGCAGCCGCCGCGCCCGGTCCGGCTGCACGACCCGCGCTTGCGCCGAGCGCTGGTGGTGGCCTTCGTCGCGATGCTCTGTGTCTCGGTGGCGCAAATTACCGTGGGTTTCTTCGCCCTCGACCGGCTGCGGCTGCCACCGGCCGATGCAGCCCAGGCAGCCGGCATCGCCCTGACCATGGTCGGCGTAGCGCTGATCTGCTCGCAGCTCCTCGTACGCAAGCTGGAATGGCCACCACTGCGGATGATCCGCGTGGGCGCTAGTGTCGCGGCGCTGGGCTTTGCCTCGGGAGCCTGGGTCGACAGCGCAGTGCTGCTGTGGGCCTGCTATTTCGTCGCAGCGGCGGGCATGGGCTGGGTGTTTCCGGCATTTTCGGCACTGGCGGCGAATGCCGTCGACGCGTCCGAACAGGGCTCGACCGCCGGTTCCATCGGCGCCGCGCAGGGCCTGGGGGTGGTGATCGGGCCGTTAGCCGGCACACTGATATACGCCTTCGACCCGCGCCTGCCGTACCTGGCGGCCGCGCTGCTACTGGCGCTGATCGCGTTCTGGCCGAGCAGTTCACGGCAGTAGGCGGCATCCTCTGCGGAATGTGCTTTAATGCGTCGCCCATTATTTTTGACACTAAGGCGGCTATGGACACGGGGACACGACTCAAGCTGGTGCGCGAACGCAACAAGCTCTCTCAACGGGAACTGGCCCGACGCAGTGGCCTGACCAACTCGACGATTTCCCAGATCGAGCAGAATCGCGTCAGCCCGTCGGTCAGTTCGCTGAAAAAGCTGCTGGAAGGCATTCCGATGACCCTGGCGGAGTTCTTCAGCTTTGATGAGCCGGTGCGTCAGGAGCGCTTCGTGTTTCGTGCCGTCGAGCAGCCCGACCTGGGCAGCAGCGGCCTGCGCTTGCTGTTGGTCGGCGCGAGTGTCGAAGGTCGGCAGATGCGCATGCTGCGCGAGCTATATGCACCCGGCGCGGACTCCGGCGAAGAGCCGATCGTGCACACCGAGGGCGAGGAATGTGGCCTGGTCACCCGTGGCACCATCGAGCTACGGGTGGATGGCCAGGTGAGCGTCCTGAACGCTGGCGACGGCTATTACTTCCCGACTACCCTGCCGCACAGTTTCAAGAACATCGGCCAGGACGAGGCCGAGATCATCAGCGCCAACACCCCGGCGAACTTCTGATCCTGCTCCAGTAGCCCCCCCTGCATCCTGATGGAACCGGTGGGAGCCGACCTTGCCGGCCCCACAGGATTGCCTGCGGCCCACAACGGGGCTGCCTACAACCAGCCCAGCCAGTGCCAGTAGGTGGCGGCGAACACCAGCATCAGCCCATAACCGAGCAACGTCACCACGATCCCCACCCGGGCAAACTGCCGTGCGTTGAAGGTCTCCGTACCCAGGCACACCATGTTCTGCGGCGCATTGATCGGCAGGATGAACCCATAGCTGACCACAAACCCCAGCAGCATGGTCATCCCCAACCGGCTGAACTCGCCGGGCAAGGTCTGCAACACCGCGATCAGGATCGGTAGCAGCGCCGAGGTCAACGCCGTGGCACTGGCGAAGCCCAGGTGTATCACGATCAGAAATGCCGCCAGAATCGCAAACACGCCCAGCGTGCCGAGCTGATCCAGCCCGGTATGCGCCACCACCTGCGCGCCGAGCCACTGCCCGGCCTGAGTGCTGAGCAAGGTGCTACCCAGGCTGATGCCGACCCCGAAGACAATCACCGTGCCCCACGGAATCCGCGCCTGCACGTCCTTCCAGGTCATCACCCCGAAGCGCGGCAGCAACAGCAACACCAGGCCGGCATAGGTGGTCGACGTGGTGTCGAAGTGATGCAACTTGCCCTCGGTCGCCCAGGCCAGCAGCAACCCCAGCGACACCCCGAGCAAACGCTTCTGCGCACCGCTCATCGGTCCCAACGCAGCCAGTTGTGCGGCCACCGCGGCCTTGCCACCGGGAATCTGCCCACTCTCCGGCGGCAGCATCTTCAGCACCACCGCGATCAGCACCAGCGACATGATCAGGGCCCATGGCGCACCGGCAATCAGCCAGTCGAGCCAGGACACCCGCGCACCAAGCATCTTGTCCATGAAGCCGACGGTCAGCAGGTTCTGCGCGGCGGCGGTCTGGATACCGATGTTCCAGATGCTGGTGCCCTGGGCGACGATGATCATGATCCCGGCAGCGATGTTCGAACGCTTGTCGACGCCAAACGCGGCAATTACCCCCATCATGATCGGCACCACGCAGGCACTGCGCGCCGTGGCGCTGGGCACCACCAGGCTGAGCAAAATGATCACCAGCACGGCGCCGACCAAAATGCGCCGGGTGCTGACGCCCACGCTCGACAGCGTCACCAGGGCGATACGCCGGTCCAGCCCGGTATGGGTCATGGCCGCGGCAATGAACAATGCACCGACCACCAGCGCCAGTGCGGGATTGGAGAAGCCGGTCAGGGCCATGCCGATGGCCGCCGACGAGCCGTAGGTGTGTGTCGGGTCGGCCAGGGTCGGCGCCGTACCGAGCAGGAAGGCCAGCAGCGAGGTGATCATGATTGCGCTGGCTTCATAGGAAACCGCCTCGCTGATCCAGATCACCACGGCAAACGCCAGGATCGCCAGGACCCTATGCCCGGCTGGCGGCAGGTCGGCCGGCAGCGGCAACAGCAGCACCGCGATCAGCGCGGCGATCGCCACCAGCAGGCCTATCGGCAGCAGTGGGCCACTGCCGGATGAAGACGGGGACGTTGCTTGCGCGCTCATGGGCGGTTCTCTCACAGCGGAAAATCAGACGCAGGCCACTGCCTACGCCACTCCCCTGCATCATCGCCAATGCCGGAAGCGTTTTAGCTGACGCGGATCAAACGACACCGCGAAGCCCTTCTGTCTCGGGGCTTGTAGGACAATCCAACGGAGTTTCCGGCAATGTGTAGTGCAATAAAAAAATCACTACAAAACCTGTTGACGCCGTTCATCGGCGCTTGGCATAGTGAAGCCGTCTCCCTGATCGGGAGCGCTGGCAAAGGGTGATCCAGACGTCTGAGTGGTTTTCAGGTAGTCCGTGGAGAGGGACTGTCCAAAAGGCAGAGTGAAGAAAGCCCCTGTTGCGACGCTGCTGTAGCAGCTTTGGTAGTGCGCTACACGCTGGTAGCGCCAGATGTGAAATCACCAACTTAAGGTAATTGGGGGCTTTAAATGATGAACTTGAACAATCAACCGACCATCACTGAATTGGCTCAGCTGTTCGCTGCACGCAAGGACAGCCTCGACAACCACATTCTCTGGGTGTGCGAATCGGGTGAAGTACACATCGACACACTGGCGCCGTTCACGGCCGAAGCCGAATTCGAGCAGCGCAAACCGAACATGCGCGCCCGCCTGAAAATGTACCGCCGTGGCCATGGCTACGTCGGCAAGAAGGCCGCCGCCGACACCCAGTTCGTTGGCGAGGTACTGCAAACCCTGCAGGCCGAATGGCCAAGCCTGAAAGACCAGCAAGGCGTGAAGGTTATCGACCGCCTCAGCTGAGCCAACTGCACCGATTGAGCCCAGCCTGCACAAGGCTGGGCTTTTTTCATGCTGCGATTCGCTAGAATGGCGCTTTTGCACCTGGAGCACATGCCATGAACAGCCCCACGTTTGGCACGGGAGACGCATCCTATCAGGCCGCTGGCGGTATCGATGGCCTGCGCCGGTTGGTCGAGGATTTCTACCAGATCATGGATCAGGACCCCAGCGCCGCCGCCGTGCGCCGCATGCACCCAGACAGCCTGGCGCTGTCGAGTGACAAGCTGGCATGCTTTCTCAGTGGCTGGTTGGGTGGCCCGAGGTTATTCAACGAGCGCTACGGGCCAATTGCCATCCCGGCGTTTCACGCGCAGTGGCCGATTGACGACCAGCACGGCGCGATATGGCTCGATTGCATGGCCAAAGCCATCGCCCAGCAGGACTACTCACCGGCCTTCGCCGAGTACCTGTTGACCCAGTTGCGGGTACCGGCCCAGCGCATTGTCCAGGCCAGCCGCAACCGTCACGTCGACTGAAGCGTTTGGGCTCAGGCACGCCGGCGCTGGTCGGCCTGCTCCAGGGGCAGTGCGCCCGTGGCCAGGGCCCTGGCGCGGTCGACGCCCCATACCAAGGCGCGGCTCATGGTTTCGCCGGGGCGCGTCGGGTAATACTCTTCGAGCAGGGCTTTGCCCTGACGGGCATACAAGCCAAGAAACAGTTGGGTGGCGCCGGTACGCGACAGTCGCACCTGCACGTCGATGCTGGTGCCGTCGCAGAGTTGCTCATCGTGACTGCGGCTGTGCAATTGGGAGTCTGCCCATTCCCAGTAAGTCTCTTCCCTGATGCGCATGCTGCTGCTCCTGTGGTGCCTAATTGAAATGCTGTCTCAGTAAGGCATAGATCCGCCGCCCTCTCCAGTCGGGTGCGACCAGACGTTGCGCGAGGTCAACAAAGCGGCATAAAACGGCCGATTCGCCCTGCCGCTTGTCAGCTGATGTTGCAGACGTTCAGCGTTTGCGTGGCACGCTCGGCAGAAACCGCCGACGCTCGCTACTGGTCCGCGGCCGCGATTTTACCGCGCTGGAGGTGTCGTCCTGAGTCATGAGCATGAAGCCCAGACGCACTTCGGATTGTCCGCAGCGCACCTGGCTGTTGGCCGAATACTCATCACCTTCGACGTCGATGTAGGAATCTTTCATCTGCTGCTCCCCTGCGCATCTGATCGGTACCGGCCATCAGTCGATCACCTGGAAAATACCGACCCTAATGCCTAACAGACTAGCCGGGCATTTGAAGACTGCCTGGTCACAAAAGTAAAAGCCCGACCAGTGGCCGGGCTCTTTGGCGCGTTCACAGCGGCTTACTTGAGCTGCACCGCCGTGCCGGTGACGAACACCACGACCATCCCGCCACGGGCCGATGGCATACTGATTTCATAGTCCAGCCCGACCACGGCGTCGGCCTGCAAACTGCGCGCGCGTGCCTTGATCTCGTCGGTGGCTTGCAGCCGCGCTTCCTTCAATGCGCTTTCCAAGGTGTGCGAGCGGCCGCCGAAAAAATCGCGAAAGCTGGCGAAAATATCCCGAACCACGTTGACGCCCTGAACTGACTCGCCACTGACGATATCCAGATAAGCGGCAATTTCACGGCCTTCGACCGAGCCGGTAGTGGTAGTGATCATGGCGTTCTCCTCTGCCTGTGTTGCGGCTCCTGGCGCGACCTGAAACGGCCGCCCGGAGAAAAGAACGCGATCTTAACAAACCACGGCGCAGGCGGGCGCCGCGGGTGTTTCCTGCTGCCGTCAGGGCACCGCTAAGCCGTGCCAGCTCAACGACCGGCTCGACAAGGGGGGCCACCGCTTCGACGCCCCAGCAGCTTGCTCAAGCCCTGGCCAACAGGACCCGGCGCAGGCGTGGGCCGAACACGTTGACCAGCAGACCGAGCATCACCAGCAGGCCGCCTGCGCATTGCAGCGCGCTGAGGCGCTCATCGAGCAGCAGTGCCGACGAGCTCAGCCCCACCACCGGCACCAGCAGCGAAAACGGCGCCACCTTGCCCGCCGGGTAGCGTGACAGCAGGCGACTCCACAGGCTGTAGCCGAGCATGGTGGCGACGAACGCCAGGTAGATCAGCGCAAGGATCGAGTTGAGGTTGATCTGGCGCAACGACGCCTCAATCAGTGCCGGGCCTTCGAGAAACCACGACAAGGCGAAGAACGGCAGCGGCGGAATCAGCCCGCCCCAAATCACCAGCGCCACCAGGTCAACCGTGCCGAAGCGCCGGGTGATGATGTTGCCTATGGCCCAGCTGGCAGCGGCACACAGGGTGAGGATCAGCGCAATGAATGGCACGTGGCTGCCGTTCTCGCTGCCAATCAGCGCCAGCCCGGCAGCGGCTATGGCCAGGCCCAGCAGGCTGGCGGCGCGCAGGCGTTCGCCGAGGAAGATGGCGGCAAAGAACAGCGTGAAGAACGCCTGCGATTGCAGCACCAGTGACGCCAGGCCCGGGGGCATGCCATTGCCCATGGCTTCGAAGAGGAAGGCGAACTGGCCGAGGGAGATGGTCGCGCCATAGGCGATCAGCCAGCGCCAGGGCAACTGCGGGCGTTTCACCAACAGCACGGCGGGGAACGCCACCAAGGCGAAACGCAAGGCGCCGAGCAGCATCGGCGGCAGCCCATCGAGGCCGACCTTGATTACCACAAAATTCACGCCCCAGGCGACGATGACGATCAGCGCCAGTAGCAGGTCCTTGATGGGCATTATGCGATTCCCTGACTCTGTAATATTTCGAAACAGCATAACCTTATACGGATTGTCAGTGAAACGTGAGGGCGCCACACACCGTGGCAGTAGCGTTGTAGCAATGGCGGGAGCAGCCGCACCGCCACACGGCAGCGGCCAACGTGTTGGCGCGGGCTCGTCCGACGCTGCTTTTTGGCAGCACAATGTATGCTCACCGAATGGAGGCTTGTGCCGATGCACTTCATCAAATACCACGCCGCCGGTAACGACTACCTGGTCTACAGCGGCCATCAACCTTTCGTCCTCGGCAGCGCCGCGATCACCCGCATCTGCGCGCGCCATCACGGTCTGGGCGCGGATGGCATCCTGGTGCCGTCGTTCGATACCCCCGAACACAGCGTCGTCATCTACAATAGCGATGGCTCGCAGGCGGAAAAAAGCGGCAACGGCCTGCGTATCCTTGCCCGGCACCTGTGGGATCAAGGCCTGGTCACCGCCGAACCGTTCCAGGTTCGCACCGCCGGCGGCAGCGTTACCTGCCAGGTACTCGACAACGGCGCCCGTGTGGCCATCGACATGGGCCGCGCGACCTTCCCTACCACGCCGAGTTTCAGCGTCACCCTCGATGGTCAGGCGCTGGAGCTGTACCCGGTATCAATGGGTAACCCACACTGTGTGCTGTTCGTCGATCAGCCGAGCGAAGCCCTGGCGCGCCTGCTAGGCCCGCAGATCGAGCACCTGGCGCAGTTCCCGACTCGCACCAACGTGCAACTGGTGCAAGTGCGTGACCGTTCGAATCTGGAGGTGCGGATCTGGGAGCGTGGGGTGGGCTATACACTGTCGTCGGGCACCAGCAGTTGTGCGGCGGCTTCCGTGGCGCGCCGACTGGGACTGGTCGATGCCCAGGTGATGGTGAATATGCCCGGCGGCACGATCCAGATCGCCCTGAGCGAGCAGTACGATGTGCGAATGCAGGGCCCAGTGTGTCGGGTGGCAAGCATGGCACTGGACCCGGAGTGCCTGGCCTAGAAAGCAAGCACGCGGTGTGTATGGGTAGGCACTGGCTTGCCTGCAGCCGACTGCCGCCAAACCACGCAGGCATAAAAACGCCGCTGATTCAGCGGCGTTTTTTGGGGCGCGGTGAACGCCTTACTGCATGTGCTTGTGCTCATGACCGTGCATGTCATGGCCGTCGCCAGCGCTGTTCAGTGCCTTGACCGGCGCCTTCAACTCGATGCTTTCACGCTTGCCCTGGGCATCTTCGACGATCAGGGTCAGCGGCACCTGGTCGCCCTCCTTGGCCTGCTGGGCCAAGCCCATCAGCATCACGTGGTAGCCGTTGGGGTCGAGCAAGACGGTTTTGCCGGCGGGCAGCGCCACGGCGTCAACCGGGCCCATGGTCATCACGTCGCCGTTCATCTTCATCTCGTGCACCTGCACGGTCTTGGCGACGCTGGACTGCACGCCGACCAACTTGCTGTCGGTGCTGGCGGTGAGTTTCATGAACGCACCAGTGGACTGCTGGCCCGGTACGGTGGCACGGACCCAGGCGTCGTCGACGTGGGTTTCGGCAATGACCGGCAGGCTCAGGCCGACCAGGGCCAGGGCGGCCAGGCCACATTTGAACGAACGGTTGAACATCAGCAAACCTCCATGACAGTGAGCAGGTCTTCTGCGCACTCTTTTGCACTCAGGGAATGCGACAGGCCCAGGCGCAGTACGCCGCGGGAGTCGAATACATAGCTGGTAGAGCTATGCGAGATGGTGTAGCTGTCACCCATCGGCACCTTCTCGTAGAACACGCCGAATTCCTTCGCGGTGGCGGCGGTTTCTTCGAGGGTCCCGGACAGGGCCACGAACGACGGATCGAAGGCCTTGACATAGGCGTCGAGCACTTTTGGCGTGTCGCGTTCCGGGTCGAGGCTGATGAAGATGACCTGGAGAATGTTGTTCGGCCCCATCAGCTTCTTGATCTGCGCCGCACGCGCCAGCGTGGTTGGGCAGACAGCCGGGCACTGGGTGAAACCGAAGAACACCATCGGCATGGTGCCCTGGAAGCTCGACAGGTTGTATTGGTCGCCATTGACGTCGCGAAGGCGGAAGGTCCGACCGAGAATCTGGTTACTCAGGTCTTTGCCGTATTTGAAGTTCAACTTGCTGGAGCTGTCGCAGCCTGCCAAAGCCCCGAGGCTCAGCACGCTGAGCCCGGCGATAACCTGGCGCCGGGTCAGTAAATCAGTCATGTAACCGTCCTTTTGGGAAGGTGTCAGGCGCGAGGATCGCGCCTGTCATACGAACGTTTTTCAGCAAGCCGGCATTTTGTCACGTCCGGGGACAGCGGTTCCATCAAGGATCGCCCAGCGGGTGCGGCTTACTGTCGCACGTGGCAAACAACGCTCCCCGGGGGCCTGCGTTGTTGTCGGTAATGAATATCTTGTTATACAGTAACAAAACGAGACATCCTTCCGACAGCGATCCTTCCATGACCTGCCCCCCACCCCTTGCTGCAACAACCGTCAGCCAACGCCTACTGTCCATCGACGCCCTGCGCGGCTTGGTGATTCTGTTCATGCTGCTCGACCATGTGCGCGAAACCTTCTTTCTGCACCGCCAGGTCGGCGACCCGATGGATGTCGCCAGTACCGAGCCGGCGCTGTTCGTCAGCCGTACCCTCGCCCACCTGTGTGCGCCGGTGTTCGTGCTGCTCACCGGCCTGTCGGCCTACCTCTACGGGGAAAAGTACCAGGGCAAGGCCGACGCCTCGGCATTCCTGTTCAAGCGTGGGCTGTTCCTGGTGCTGCTGGAGTTCACCCTGGTCAACTTCGCCTGGACCTTTCAGTTCCCGCCCACAGTGGTCTACCTGCAAGTGATCTGGGCCATCGGCCTAAGCATGATCGCCCTGGCCGCGCTGGTCTGGTTGCCGCGACCACTGCTGCTAGCGCTGGGCCTGACAATCATCGCCGGGCATAACCTGCTCGATGGCCTGCACTTCCCGGTGGGTTCGGCGCTGCACATGCCCTGGGCGGTCCTGCACGACCGTGGCTGGATCGAACTGGCCGATGGCCTGCGCCTGCGGACCTCCTACCCGCTGCTGCCGTGGATCGGCGTGATCGCCCTGGGCTATGCCCTCGGTCCGTGGTTTGCGCGCGGCGCCAATGCCGGCAGACGCCAGCGCCAACTGCTGCTCGGCGGCGCTGCGGCACTGGCCGGATTCTTCCTGCTGCGCCTGTGCAATGGCTACGGTGAAGCGCCGTGGCGCGTTGGCGCCGACACCACACACAGCCTGATGAGCTTCTTCAACATCACCAAATACCCACCGTCGCTGCTGTTCCTCGCGTTGACCCTGGGAGTCGGCCTGCTGTTGCTGCGCACCTTCGAACGGGCCCAGCAACAGCGCTGGATCCTGGCCCTGAGCGTGTTCGGTTCGGCGCCGATGTTCTTCTACTTGCTACACCTCTACGCACTCAAGCTGCTGTACCTGCTGGCCGTCGCCGCGTTCGGCCTGAATCAGGGCAACTACTTCGGTTTCGACACTGTCTGGGCCGTGTGGCTGGTCGCCGTGCTGTTGTCGGTGGCGCTGTACCTACCGGTGCGCGGGTTCGCCGCGCTCAAGGCCCGGCGCCGCGATATCACCTGGCTGAAGTACTTCTGAAGAACGGCCCCCATGAACCCAATACGCACCCGCTCCGCCCTGCTGCTGACCCTGGTCAGCCAGGCACCGTTCGCCCTGGCCGACTCGGCCCAGGCCGGCGCCCAGGGCTTTATCGAAGACAGTACCTGGTTGCTGCTCAACCGTACGGTCTACGACAACCGCGAGTACCGCCACGGCGCCAGTAACAGTGCGGCGCGCAATGCCAGCAAAGCCCGCGCCGAGCGCAATGGCTATGCCGAAGAATGGGCCTACGGCCTGATGGGCACGCTGCAATCGGGGTTCACCCAGGGCCTGATCGGCGTCGGCGTCGATGCCCACGCCTACCTGGGCGTGAAGCTCGACAGCGGCGGCGGTCGCGCCGGCAAGGCGCGCCTGCTCAGCCTGGACCACCACGGCGAGCCCAAGGACGACTACAGCCGGGGCGGCGCGGCGTTGAAGCTGCGCCTGTCGTCGACCGTGCTGTCGTATGGTGAACAACGGCTGAAAACCCCGGTGTTCAGCTCGTCCGACAGCCGTCTGCTGCCGGAAACCGCCACCGGGCTGTTCCTTACCAGCCAGGCGCTGAGTGGCCTGAAATTCGTCGGTGGGCATTTCACCGAGAGCACCGACCGCAACGCCAGCAGCCACGACCGCGGCTTCGTGGTGAACTACTCCAACGCCGCCAAGGGCAGCAGTTTCGACCTGGCCGGCGTGGTCTACAGCGGCCTGCCAAACCTCAGCGCCAGCCTCTACACCTCGCGCTATGAGGACACCTGGCACCAGCACTACCTGGGAACCACCTTCAACCAACCACTGGGGAGCCACCGCGCGCTGAGCCTCAACCTCAACCTCTATCGCACCACGGACACCGGCAAGGCGTTGTCCGGGCAGATCGACAACACCACCTGGAGCCTGTTCGGCACCTATAGCCAGGGTGCGCACGGCTTCAGCCTGGGTTACCAGAAGGTCGCTGGCGACACGCCGTTCGACTATGTCACCCGCGGGGCGATCTTCCTTGGCAACGCCGTGCAATTATCGGATTTCAATGCGCCGAACGAACAATCCTGGCAGGCGCGCTATGACCTCGATCTGGCCCGATGGAGCCTGCCCGGCCTGGCCCTGAGCGCCGCCTATGTGCGTGGTAGCCAGATCGACGGCAGCCGGGTCGACCCGCACGGCGGCTATGCCTATCTGGGTTACGGCCAGGGCGGCAAGCACTGGGAGCGCGACCTGGAGGCACGCTATGTGATCCAGGGTGGCGCCGCACGGGGCCTGGCGATTTCGTTGCGGCACAACCTGCACCGTGGCAACCCGGCGCAGGCCGAACTGGATGCCGATCAACTGCGCCTAGCCCTGGAGTATCCGCTCAGCGGCCACTTCTAACCGCGTGAGCCGGCCTTGCCCTCGAACAGCACAGCGCCGGGATGTCGACTCAGCCCTGTTCGGCGAGTTCGGCTTCGCGCCTGAGGATGGCCGCTTCGAGTTCCGGTGAACGTTTTGCCCATTGTTCGGGCGGAAGGGGCTTGGACCATTCAACGATGTCGGGATGGTCGAGGTCGGGAGGCGGCGAGAGCTTCAGGTCCTGGGCTTTCTCGGCGAAGTAGCTGCCGAGTATCGTCAGGAAGAACAGCCCCTTCAGCACTTCGACCACGTCATCGTTACGCCAGGCGGTCACGAATGCGCCGATCTGGGTTTCTTTATAGGGCGAGGCACCGACCCGGCATTCAGGGACAGCTTCCGGGCCTATTTCCATGTAGCTGCGGATACATTCCCAGAGCGCCATGGCCGTTTCACCACCGCCGCAGCCGAAGCCCATGACGTAATGACGCTTTTCTTCAGGGAGTGTTTGGTCGGGGTTTTCGAAACCGATAAACAGCATGCCCATCGAGGCCGAACCGCCTCGGCCGACGCTGGTTTTCTGGGTGGCGGCGGCGGTGACGGTTTCCCAGGGGACCAGCCAGTAGCTGCCGTCTGCCTGAGGGACGCAGACTTCGCGGCGTTGGCGGTTGAAGCGGATGGGTGGGGGGACTTTGGCTGAGAGCATAAAAATGAAGAGCGCGAGTTGAGGCACTATAATGCCAAGCATCGACAATGAAATAAACTCATCTGAAAAACAGTAAGCTAAAGCAGAATAAAGAACAACTTGCGGCCATATAGTAAAAACCGCCGCACCAACAGCGTAGTTTCCGACATCTAGCAGCACGCTACTTTTGCGCCAGATTACATTCAATGAATCTTCCGGATTTTGGTGGGTCGGCAAAGGCAGCGGTGCCAAGTAATCATTCTGACCAAATAATTTTCGCTCGACACAACCTGATTTATGAGTGGCCATTTTTCACCCTCGGAAGCAGATAGGCTGAGCACACCCCTTCCTGAGACAACACATAATTTGTTTGATAACCAGTACCCTCCGGCATCTCATCCCGTATACTGAGAACACCATTCGAGTAATTCAAAGTAAATGTCAACCCCGATTTACCTCCAACAAAGCATTCCTCTCCCAGTAAAGCGACGAACGGGGTTTTATACCTAACTCTCAAGACAATTTTGGTCGGATTAGATAAATTCCTAGTCGTCGGGAAATTTCCAGCCAGACGCAACCCATGCCCTTCGCCAACAGGGATCCAGTCACAGCGACTCTTATCAAGCCAGCCAGGCACTACGTCGACCCACTTCCGTGGTGGTTGCGACGTTACGGGCAGCGCGCCAGCAGCTTGGCCATCTAATGCCTCCTGATCGATTACGTAACCTATCATCGCCACTTCCATGTGAATTTTGTCCGGTTCGGCGCCGGGTAAATCAATGGTCAAGGCGTCGACAGTGCTTACTGCCGCGATGTTCCTGGGCAACATTGGTGATGAAACCACATGCGTACTGCTGGTAAAACTAACTCTAGGAACATACAGAATACCGATCAGCCTCTCCAACTCCACTCGCTGATCCTGGGCAGCTATAGGCTTTAATACTTGCGCTCTATTTTTTGACCAGCAGCAATTTGCCAAAAAGTTTTGCAAAGGTGTTTGCTGAAACAGCCAGGTGATGAAATACAAAACCCCCAACCCTGCAATCACAATTAGAACGGGCCCCATCCATAAGGTATACCCTGCAATGGCAGCACTTACCGTTGAGAGCCCAGCGAGAGCTCTAATTGTCCAGTACACGCCAGCGAGCGTCTGAGCGGCATACGCCACCACAAGCCCACCAACCGCTTTTCGACGCATGTTTAGCCATGGATCTACCGATGTGGCACTTTCAAGCTGAATTCGGAGAGACTCCAACTCAACCAGCCCAGCGACAGTCGACAGCCCACCGATGAGCGCTCCAAACATGGCCATATAGGGAGTAGTAAGACTGCGTACACTGAATGAATTACGCCCAATGGCTTTCCGGACTTGATTATCTAAAACAGCTGTCAGGGCCGCCCCTGCGTACAATGCCGTAGACGCGGCGTCGTACACCCTCTGCTTATCCGGCCTTTCCACTACCTGCAACTGCAATAAGGACTTCCGGGCATTCAACAAATTCAACACCATCACCACCAACGGCAACACCCCACCGCTGTTCTGCACGATCGGCGCATTGGTGATATTCGCCACCTTGCCCAACTTGATCCCCATCGCCGTGCGCTGCGTCCATTCCCCCAGCGCCTGCCCTGCCCCTCCGACAAACCGCAAC
>NZ_QETK01000040.1 GCF_003105155.1 Pseudomonas sp. SDI
CCAAGGCCGAAGCACCGGTGGCGGCGCCTGCCGCCGCCAACGGTGCCAAGGTGCACGCCGGCCCAGCCGTGCGTCAGCTGGCCCGCGAGTTCGGCGTCGAGCTGAACGCCGTGGCCGCAACGGGCCCGCACGGCCGCATCCTCAAGGAAGACGTGCAGGTTTACGTCAAGGCGATGATGCAGAAAGCCAAGCAGGCACCGGCAGCCGGTGCGAGCGGTGGCGCTGGCATTCCGCCAATCCCGGAAGTCGATTTCAGCCGTTTCGGCGAGATCGAAGAAGTCGCCATGACCCGTCTGATGCAAGTGGGTGCGACCAACCTGCATCGCAGCTGGCTGAACGTGCCACACGTCACCCAGTTCGACTCGGCCGACATCACCGAGCTGGAAGCCTTCCGCGTTGCGCAGAAAGCCGTTGCCGAGAAAGCCGGGGTCAAGCTGACCGTACTGCCACTGCTGCTCAAGGCCTGTGCGCACCTGCTCAAGGAACTGCCGGACTTCAATAGCTCGCTGGCGCCTAGCGGCAAAGCGATCATCCGCAAGAAGTACGTGAACATCGGCTTTGCCGTGGACACCCCGGATGGCCTGCTGGTACCGGTGATCAAGAACGTCGACCAGAAGAGCCTGCTGCAACTGGCTGCCGAAGCGGCGGCCCTGGCAGAGAAAGCGCGTACCAAGAAGCTGTCGGCCGACGACATGCAGGGTGCCTGCTTCACCATCTCCAGCCTTGGCCACATTGGCGGCACCGGCTTCACGCCGATCGTCAACGCGCCGGAAGTGGCGATCCTGGGTGTGTCGAAAGCCACCATCCAGCCAGTCTGGGACGGCAAAGCCTTCCAGCCTAAGCTGATGCTGCCGCTGTCGCTGTCCTACGATCACCGCGTGATCAACGGTGCTGCGGCTGCGCGCTTCACCAAGCGTCTGGGCGACCTGCTGAGCGACATCCGCACCCTGCTGCTGTAATGCTGTTCACTGTCTCCCCCTGCCGGGGGAGACAGTTACCCCTTTCGAGCTGCCACGCTCGTACCTCAACCCCGTCAGTTTTGGCGGGGCTTTTTTTTGCCTATCAATTAGTCGTTGCTGCGCGGTCCCTGTAGGCGCAATACCACGGGCATTGGTTTTTATTGAAGATTTCCCAGCGCATGCCGACACAAAGGCTACGGCGCGCCGCTGTATCGCTTGTCAGCCTCAAGCACATGATGCAACCTTGCCCAATCGCGTAGCAGCACAGTGCCCAGCCCGCGCAAACAGCCCTCTTGAAGCGAGCTCTCCATGAAAAGCCAACCTGATGCCACCAGCCGTTCGGTGGCCGAGGTAGTGACGCAGTTACCGGTGCCCTCGCGGCTCGGTATGCTGCGTTTCGAGCGGCTGAACGAGGCCAGCTGGGCCATGCTGTTCCTCGATCCGGGCTGCGAACGCCAGTTCGGCCTCGCGGCCGTCGAGCTCTGCGCCCTGGTCGGCTCGCCCTACGCCAGCCTCATGGAACCCGAAGCCCGCTACAAGCTGCACGACGCGATCCAGGCCCAACTGGCCGAGCGCCCGTACTACCTGGTGCGCTACACCCTGCACAGCAGCCAGGGCCCGCTGAACCTGCTGGAGCTCGGCGAAGCCTACAAGCAGCACACCCGCCAGCTCCTGCGCGGCTACCTGCTGGTGCTCGGCACCCAGCCCGGCGAAGCCGCCGACCTCTCGCCAAGCGAGCTGGAAACCCGCAACAACCGTCTGCAGATCGCCCTGCAACTGAACCAGCAGGCCCAGCAGGAACAGCTCGAACACCTCGAACGGGTTCGCGCCCAGCAAGACCTGATCCTGCGCCTGGCCCGCCAGCGCTACAGCGCCGAGAACTCCCTGCAGGAAGCCGCCGAGCTGATCACCCGCAGCGCCTGCGAGATCTACCGGATCGACTGCGCGAGCATCTGGTACCTGGAAGAGCAGCGCCTGGAGCCGATTTCCGCGTTCTACCGCGAGAGCCAGGCGCACTGCCTGCCCGAGCCGATCGACGCGAGCCGCTTCCCCGATTACCTCGAAGCGCTGCACACCAGCCGGGCCATCGACGCCCACAACGCCAACCACGACCCGCGTACCCGCGAGATGGCCGAGAGCCTGCGCCCGCGCGACATCAACGCCATGCTCGACGCCAGCATCCGCATCGACGGTCAGGTGGTCGGCGTGCTCTGCCTGGAACAGTCGGGCAGCCCGCGCGCCTGGCAAAGCGACGAAATCGCCTTTGCCGGCGAGCTGGCCGACCAGTTCGCCCAGGTCATCAACAACCACAAGCGGCGCACCGCCACCAGCGCCCTGCACCTGTTCCAGCGCGCCGTGGAACAGAGCGCCAACGCCTTCCTGCTGGTAAACCGCGACGGTGTGGTGGAGTACGTCAACCCCAGCTTTACCGCGATCACCCAGTACAGCACCGAGGAAGTCCACGGCCACCGCCTGTCGGAGCTGTCGGCGTTGGAAAACCTCAGCGAACTGCTGTTCGATTCCCCCTCCAGCCTGGCCATGGGCAACAGCTGGCAGGGCGAATTCAAGAGCCGGCGCAAGAACCTCGAACCCTACTGGGGTCAGTTGTCGATCTCCAAGGTCTACGGCGACAACCGCGAGCTGACGCATTACATCGGCATCTACGAAGACATCACCCAGAGCAAACTGGCCCAGCAGCGCATCGAGCGCCTGGCCTACACCGACAACCTGACCAGCCTGGGCAACCGCCCGGCGTTCATCCGCAGCCTCGACGAGCGCTTCGAACGCGACAGCGACAGCCCGATCTGCCTGCTGCTGGTGGACATCGACAATTTCAAGCGGATCAACGACAGCCTTGGCCACCAGACCGGCGATAAGCTGCTGATCAGCCTGGCCCGGCGCCTGCGCAACAGCCTCAGCCCCGGCGGCAGCCTGGCGCGCTTTGCCAGTAACGAATTCGCCGTGCTACTCGAAGACACCGCGCTGGAGAGCGGCCAGCAAACCGCGCAACTGCTGCTGCGCACCCTCGACAAACCGATGTTCGTCGACAACCAGCTGATCAATGTCACCGGTTCCGTCGGCCTGGCCTGCGCGCCGCTGCACGGGCGCGACCCGCAAACCCTGATGAAGAATGCCGGCCTGGCCCTGCACAAGGCCAAAGCCAATGGCAAACACCAGGTGCAGGTGTTCACCGAGGCCTTGAATGCCGAGGCCAGCTACAAGCTGTTCGTCGAGAACAACCTGCGCCGGGCGCTGACCCAGAACGAACTGGAAGTGTTCTACCAGCCCAAGCTGTGCCTGCGTAGCGGTCGCCTGCTCGGGCTGGAGGCGCTGCTGCGCTGGAACCACCCGGAACGCGGGATGATCCGCCCGGACCAGTTCATCAGCGTGGCCGAAGAAACCGGGCTGATCATCCCGATCGGCAAATGGGTCGCCCGCCAGGCCTGCCGCATGAGCCAGGAGCTCAGCGCCATGGGCCTGGGCAACCTGCAAGTGGCGATCAACCTGTCGCCCAAGCAGTTCTCCGACCCGGACCTGGTGGCCTCGATTGCCAACATCCTCAAGGAGGAAGCGCTGCCGCCGCACCTGCTGGAACTGGAACTGACCGAAGGCCTGCTGCTGGAAGCCACCGAGGATACCCACCGCCAGCTCGACCAGCTCAAGCAGCTGGGCCTGACCCTGGCCATGGACGACTTCGGCACCGGTTATTCATCGCTGAGCTACCTGAAGAAATTCCCGATCGACATCATCAAGATCGATCGCAGCTTCATCCACGAGATCCCCGACAACCAGGACGACATGGAAATCACCTCGGCGGTGGTGGCCATGGCCCACAACCTCAAACTCAAGGTGGTTGCCGAAGGTATCGAAACCGCCGCGCAGCTGGCGTTCCTCCGTCGGCACCGCTGCGACGTCGGCCAGGGCTACCTGTTCGACCGGCCGATTCCCGGCGCCGAACTGATCGCCAAACTCCAGCGCTACCCACGCGGCCCAATCGCCTGACAGCGACGAAACACTCGGGCACACTACGGGTCTATCCCCTACCCATCCTGCCTTGAAGAGGAATGGCTCATGGTCCTGCGCTCGGAGATTCTGGTGAACAAAAACGTACTGCCTACCGCTGAACAGGCGCTGCCTGGCCGTGAAACGCCGATGGCCCTGCCGGAAAAGCACTTTGTCTTCAAAGACACCCCGCTGCTCGGCCCGTTCTTCGAGAACGTCGACTTTGCGATCTTTGGCCTGGGGTGCTTCTGGGGCGCCGAGCGGCGCTTCTGGCAGCGCGACGGCGTGGTCAGCACCGTGGTCGGCTATGCCGGCGGCTTCACCCCCAACCCGACCTACGAAGAAGTCTGTTCGGGCCTCACCGGCCACACCGAGGTGGTGCTGGTGGTGTTCGACAAGGACAAGGTCAGCTACCAGGAGCTGCTGAAGCAGTTCTGGGAACTGCACAACCCGACCCAGGGCATGCGCCAGGGCAACGACATCGGCACCCAGTACCGTTCGGTGATCTACTGCACCATCCCGCAGCAACTGGAGGAAGCCCTGGCCAGCAAGGCGGTCTACCAGGCCGAGCTGAGCAAGGCCGGCTTCGGCGAGATCACCACCGAGATCGAACAGGCGCCCACCGTGTACTTTGCCGAGGCGTATCACCAGCAGTACCTGGCGAAGAACCCCGAAGGCTACTGCGGCATCGGCGGTACCGGCGTGTGCCTGCCACCGAGCCTGCAAGGTAACTGAGGGCTGGCCATGTCCATCGCAACGATGACGCTGTTTCATTCGCCGGCTTCGCCGTTCGTGCGCAAGGTGCTGGTGCTGTTGCACGAGACCGGGCAGGTCGACCGGGTCGAGTTGAAAACCATCAACCTGACCCCGGTGAACCCGGTGGCCGAGCTGAATGCGGACAACCCGGCCGGGAAGATCCCGGCCTTGCGCCTGGCCGATGGTTCGGTGCTGTTCGACAGCCGGGTGATTGTCGAGTACCTGGATCAGCAGCATGTCGGTAGCCCGCTGATTCCGCGTGAAGGGGCGGCGCGCTGGCGGCGCTTGACCCTGGCCGCGCTGGCCGACGCGATCATGGATGCAGCGGTGCTGACCCGCTATGAAACCTTCCTGCGCCCGCAAGAGAAACGCTGGGACGAATGGGTGGAGGCGCAACAGGGCAAGGTCCGGCGCGGCCTGGAAAACCTGGAGCGTGAGCACATTGCCGAGCTGCACGCGGTGTTCGATGTGGCGGCGATTGGCGTGGCCTGTGGCTTGGGCTACCTCGACTTGAGGATGCCGGATTTTGGCTGGCGCGAACGCCAGCCAAAGTTGGCGGCCTGGTACGCCGAGGTCAGTCAGCGCGCATCGATGGTCGCCACCGACCCGGCGCGGGGCTGACCACCGTTCATCACGCCGAATCGCAGCTGTAGGCGCTGGCTTGCCTGCGTTCGAGCCGGGCCGCGTTCGGACGAAGCGGTCGTAGAACCTGCTAGCGCGACCTTACTGGGTAACCGCGCTGGCAGGCTTTGCTGCAGCTTCGCGGCAGGTCGCAGGCGAGCCAGCGCCTACACCGCGATGAAGCCACCGCTCAATCCGCCGCGCCAGCACCGCCCCCACCCGCCGCTCTTCTCGTAACCCCCTCATAGCGCCCTCCCCACCCCATACCAGTCCAGCCGCCGCGTCAGCACCATGAACGCCCCGAGCAGCGCGAACAGCAGCAGCGAGCCCATCAGCAGTGCGTAATCCTCGGCGCTCAACAGGCCGAACAGCATCGCGTACAACACCGCCAGCCCCGCCGCGAAACCCAGCCCGCGAGCCGCACTGTGCAACACATGGCACAGGTAGAAGCCGATCAAGCCGACACACCCCGCCGCCGAGATCAGGTACGCCAAGCCAAACCCGAGATGCTCCGACAGCGACAGCAGCAACAGGTAGAAGAACGCCAGCGATACCCCCACCAGTGCGTATTGAATCGGGTGCACGCTGAGGTTCTTCAGCACCTCGAACAGGAAGAACCCGGCAAACGTCAGCGCGATGAACAGCAGCGCATATTTGATCGCCCGCTCGCTCTTGAGGTACTGGTCGACCGGGTCGATAAAGCTCACGCCAAAGGTCCGTGCACGAAACGCCTCGCAGTCATCCTTGCTCACGCACTGGCTGAGCACGTCTTCGAGGTTGGTGGAGAAGAACGAGGTCTGCCACTGCGCCGTAAAGCCGTCGGCCCGCACTTCGCGGTTATTCGGCAGGTAGTTGCCAATGAAGCTGGGGTGCGGCCAGTTCGAGCTGAGGTTGACCGTGCTGCTGCGCCCCACCGGCAGTACATGCAGCTGCCCGGTGCCCTGCAGGGCCAGGTCGAACGCATAGTCCAGCTGGGTCTCGGCCTTGCCGTCGAGGTTCGGCAACGGCACATGCACGCCGCCGCCCAACCAGGCCAGGCCGGTGCCGGCCTGAAAGTTCAGCGTCTGTTCGCCGAGCTTCAGCGTCAGGCCCTTCTGAATGCCACGGATATCGCTGACGCCCACGGCAATGAACGGCGCATCGAAGCGGTAGTCGTCCAGGTCCTTGCTGATGCCCCAGTTCGCCGGCAGCTTGAACTGGCCGCGGATCTGATTGTTGGCGTGGTACAGGCGCGTCTCGTAGATGCCGCGCGAACGCGGTTCGGTGCTGACCGTGCCATCCAGCTCAAAGGTTTCCGGCAAAAAATAAAGGAAGCCGCTGTTGTCCCGGGCCTCCTGGAACGTGTGCCCGTCCTGGGTCACCCAACTGCGCACCACCTTGCGGTACGGCACCACCAGCATCGGCCCGCTGAGCTGCTGGTTGAAGCTGGAACTCTGGGCGATGCCGCGCACCACCTCGTCGCGCAGCGCCTGCCGCTCGCTGATCAGGCCGCCGATCATCAGCAGCGGGATCAGCAGGAGAATCACAAGGGCGGCTATCGCGCCCAGTTTGAAGCTGAGGGTTCGGTTCATCTGCATGGCTCCGGTTTCGATGGGCAGAGTCTGCGTAACCGATATGGAGCCCACAGGGAGCGCATGTGGAGATTGTGTGGAGTTTCAGCCCAGGCGGCTGGCCGGCAACCACAAGCGCACGCGCACCCCGTCTTCGACGTTGGCCACCTCCAGGGTGCCGCCGTGCAACTGCATCACTTCCTCGACGAAGTTCAGCCCCAGGCCGGTGCTCTTGCGCCCACTGCCGGGCCGCGGCAGGGAGTAGAAGCGCTCGCTGAGGCGGCCCAGCGCATACGCCGGGATCGCCTCGCCCTGGTTGTACAGGCTCAGCGCCACCCGTGCGCCGGCGTGCTCCAGCGCGAACACCAGCAGGCCACCGGGCGGGGTGAAGTCGAGGGCGTTTTCCAGCAGGTTGGCTATCGCCTGGCGCATCAGGAACGGCTCGCAAAGCAACTGCTGCGTCGCCGGCAGGCGCTGGCGAATCTGCAGGCCGGCGGCTTCGATGCGCGCACTCTGCGCCATCAACAGCGAATCGACCAACGCCCCCAAGGCTACCCACTGCTGATCCTCCAGACCGTGGCGCTGCTCGACCTGGGCCAGGTGCAGCAGGCGCTCGATCAACTGCTGCATGCGCGCGCTTTCGCTTTCGATGTTGCCGGCAAAGCGCTGGCGCTGCTCATCGCTCATCGGCCCCTGCAACAGCTCGCTGGCACCGCGAATGGCCGCCAGCGGGCTTTTCAGTTCGTGGGTCAGGGTGTGCACGTAGCGCTCGACGTAGGCCTTGCCCTCCAGCTGGGTGCGCATCCGCTCCACCGCCCCGGCCAGGGTCGCCAGCTCGCCGCCGCGGTAATGCGGCAGGGCCACCCGCTCGCCTTCGCTGACCGCCTGGGCGTAACGGGTGAGCCGACGCAACGAGCGCGCCAGCCACCACGAGAGCCCGGCGCCGACCAGCAGGCCGAGCACGATCAAGCCCAGGCCGAGGTTGATCAGGCGTCGTTCGGAACGGTCGACGTACGGCTGCAACGAACTGTTCGGCTTGGCCACGGTCACCACGCCGATGATCGTCCCGGCATCGAGGATCGGCGCCGCAACGTGCATCACCGACGACTCCGGGTCGTCCGGGTCGCTGCGGGTCGAGCGCGCGCCGTATTTGCCCTGCAGGGTCAGGTAGACGTCGTTCCAGCGCGAGTAGTCCTGGCCGACGGCGGTTCCGCTGGAGTCGAGCAAGACGATGCCGTTGGCGTCGGTGACATAGATGCGGTGGTTGACCTGGGTCTTGGCCAGGCCCCAGATATCGGCATTCGGCCGACGCTGGCCGTAGGCCTTGAGCAGCTCCGGCAGGTTGCTCTGGCCGAGGGTGCCGGCCTTGACCTGGTCGCGAAGGATTTCCGCAAGCAGGTTGGCAGTGTCGACCAGGGTTTCCTCGGTGGACTGGCGCACGCTCGGGCGGACTTCTTCGCGTACCGTGCTGAGGATGAAAAACGCCGTCAGCCCGACGAACAGGAAGTACACCAGGAAGATCCGAATGCCCAGGCGCATCAGCTGTGGTCCGGGCTATAGCTGTAACCGAGGCCGCGGTGGGTCTGGATCGGCTCGGCCTCGGCGGCGATCAGCCGCAGCTTGGCGCGCAAGCTCTTGATGTGGCTGTCGATGCTGCGCTCGTAGCCGGCATCGCTGGGCACGCCGACGGCGTCGAGCAGTTGTTCGCGGCTGAACACCCGCTGCGGTTGTTCCAGCAGGCAGTGCAGCAGGCGGAATTCGTGGCGGGTCAGCACCAGCGACTGGCTGCGGTAGCTGATCTGCATGCGCAAGGTGTCGACCACGAAGTGTCCGGCCATCGCCGGGGCTTCGCTGCGCGGGGCCATGCGTTTGAGGATAGCACGCACGCGGGCGGCCACTTCGCGTGGGCTGAAGGGTTTGACCACGTAATCGTCGGCACCGATTTCCAGGCCGACCACCCGGTCGATTTCGCCATCGCGGGCACTGAGGAACATCACCGGCACCTCGCTGAAACGGCGCAGCTGGCGGCAGGTTTCGAAACCGCTGATATCGGGCAGGCCGATATCGAGGATGATCAGGTCGGCGGGGCGCTGGCGCTGTTGCTCCAGGGCGGTGTTGCCCAGGGTCACCCATTCGGTGCTGTGACCGTCGCCTTGCAGGGCGAATACCAGGGTGTCGGCGATGGCCGCTTCGTCTTCGACTATGAGGATGTGAGGCATGGCTTCCGAGCTTGGCCGGGGGGAAGGTGCACTTTTAGGAGATTAACCGGCGCCTGGCAAGGCCTCATCGCGGGACGAGCCCGCTCCCACACAGGTATTGCACCACCCTTGTGGGAGCGGGCTCGTCCCGCGATGCTCTTAAATCAGCAGTCCGGTTTGCCCGCAGTGAAGCGCCGGGCCGGGTTCACCGCTGCGCCGAATTCGCGCAAGGCCTTGGCGCCAATCAGCAACGGGTAATTGAAGCTGCTGCGGTCGGTCAGGTTCACCTCCACCGTGCGCTTCTGATCGCCCAGGCACAGCTCCAGATCGACCACCGGCCGCTTCGCCGCCTCGACGCTCTCGCCGTCTTCGTCCTCGTCGGCACGCGCCTTGATCTTGCTGATCCGCGCCAGCTTGTGCTCATACACCTTGTCGTCGGCGCCCTTGGTTGCCAGTTTGAAGCGCACCCAGTCCTCGCCGTCGCGGCTAAACCGCTCGATGTCGCGGGCCGACAGCGACGCGGTCAGCGCCCCGGTGTCCATCTTGGCTTTGAAGGTTTCGCCGATCTCCGGCACCTTGATGTACTCATAACGGCCATACAGCTCGGGCTCGGCGGCCATCACCGGCAACGCCAGCAGGGACAGCAATGCAAGTAGGGATTTCACCGGTTCGGCTTCCTTGAGTTAAGACAGTGCTTAGACTGCCAAAGCAGGATAGGTTCGCCAGCATTTGGCGTAAACCCCATGGTCTGCTTATCATTATCGGCCGCCTACACGAGATGAAGAGTCTTCCTATGCGACGCCTGCTGACCGGCAGCCTGGTAACAGCGCTGCTCCTGCTCAACACCCTGGTGCTGATCGGCCCGCTGATGGTCTTCGCGCTGCTCAAGCTGGTACTCCCCGGCCGCTACCGCGACTACGCCTCGTGGGCGGTGATGTGGATCGCCGAAACCTGGGCCGAGATCGACAAGCTGATCTTCGCCCTGTGCATCCCCACCCAATGGGACATTCGCGGCGCCGAAGGCCTGCGGATCGACACCTCGTACCTGGCCATCAGCAATCACCAGAGCTGGGTCGATATCCCGGCGCTGATTCAGGTGCTCAACCGCCGCGTGCCGTTCTTCAAGTTCTTCCTGAAAAAGGAACTGATCTGGGTCCCCCTGCTGGGCCTGGCCTGGTGGGCGCTGGATTACCCGTTCATGAAGCGCTACAGCAAGGCCTTCCTCGACAAGCACCCGCACCTCAAGGGCCAGGACCTGGAAATCACCAAGGCCGCCTGCGAGCTGTTCAAGCGCCAGCCGGTCACCGTGGTCAACTACCTCGAAGGCACCCGCTTCACCGAGGCCAAACGCACCGCGCAAGGCTCGCCGTTCCGCCACCTGCTCAAGCCCAAGGCCGGCGGCGTGGCGTTCGTGCTGGCGGCGCTGGGCGAACAGCTCGACGCCCTGCTCGACGTCACCCTAGTCTACCCCGGCGACCCGGCCCCCGGCTTCTGGGACCTGGTCAGCGGCAACATCCCGCGGGTGATCGTCGATATCCAGCTGCGCGAACTCGACCCGGCGCTGTGGCACGGCGACTACGAGAACGACCCGGCCTTCCGCCAGACCGTGCAGGACTGGGTCAACCAGCTGTGGCAGGACAAGGACCAGCGCATCGAGCAACTGCGCGCCGAGCTGCGCTGAGTCAGTCGAGGATCACATGCGGCAGGAACCGGCTGCTGTCCTTGGTGATCAGCGAGTTGTCCTCGCGTATGCCAATGCCGGCCGGCAGATCGCCAATCACCCAACTGCCGATCACCGTATGGCTGCCGGCGAACTGCGGCAAGGCCTGGAACTGCTGACGGATCTGCGGCCCGTCCAGGTACGGCCCACCCTGCGCCACCTGGCGACCATCGTCGGTATGAATCTGCACATTCGCCCCCTCGCGGGAGAAGAACGGCTTGCGCACCCAGCCGCGAGGCAACGACCCTGCGGCTGACGGCTCGATGAAGCTCGGCAGCAGGTTCGGATGGCCTGGGTGAAACGCCCAGAGCAGCGCCAGCATGCCCTTGTTCGACAGCAGGGCCTTCCACGGCGGCTCGACGAACAGCGTGCCGCTGCCGGCAATGGCCGGGCCGAACGGGTCGTGGAAGATGTCTTCCCAGGGATACAGCTTGAACAAGCTGGGGATCAGCGTCCCGTCGGCGTCGGTAAAACGCCGCCGGGCATCCAGGCGAATATCTTCCAGCGCGACCAAGCGCGCATCCAGCCCGGCACCGGCCGCTATATCGCGTAGGTATTCGACAGTGCCACGATCCTCTAGCGATTCCTTTACCGAGGCGAAAAAGAACGGCGTGGCGAACGTATTGGCCTGGAACACCCGGCCAAGCTTCTCTTCCAGGCTGTTGAACTGGTCGCTGCGCGCCGGCAATTGACCGCGGCTGATCTGCTCTTCGAGCCAGAGGTACTGAAAGAAGCTCGCCTCATACAGCGAGGTGGGCGTGTCGTAGTTGGCTTCAAGGAGTTTGGCCGGGCCGTTGCCGTCGTAGCACAGGTCCATACGCCCATAGAAATGCGGGTGGCCGTCGCGCCACGAGCGGCGGATCAGGTCTCGGTAGTCGCGCGGGATCGCCAGGCGATCAAGCAGCTCTTCACTGTCGACCACCCGTTCGACCAGATCCATGCACAGCTCATGCAACTGGCGGGTCGGCTCTTCGAGGTCGTCCTCGATCTGCCGCAGGCTGAATTGGTAGTAGGCCGATTCGTCCCAGTATGGCTCGTCGCCGAAGGTATGGAAGGCGAAGCCGTAGCGTTCGGCGCTGGCTTTCCAGTCTGCGCGCGGGGTGCTGTTGATGCGTTTCATCCAGGAATCCTCAGGAGCCGAAGCCGCCACGCGCCGGTGCGTTCGAGGCAAAGCCGCTGTGCTGGCCAACCCGCCAGGCCGGTGACACGCGGGTGAAACGCGCCGGCAAGACATCGGCGTGCTGGGTCACGGTGCTGGTCTGGAAGCCGCCGCGCCCGTCCCGTTCGTGATACATCGCCTCGCTCGAATAACGTGGCGGCGTATCCACATAGTCGTAGTGGGTGGCATAACTGCCACCGCCCGACGAGTTGCCCGACGCGCCGTCGCTGTCGTCGTACACCTGGCGCTCAGTGGTGATCACGAAGCCTTCGATCTGCGGCATGAACTGGTTGCCGTCGGCCTGGCAGCGCTGGAACGCCGCCTCGCAGGCCTGCAGGCTGGCGAAGCGCGGGGCGTTGGCGAAGTGGTGCTCGCGGGCGACACGCCAACTGTCGCTGCAGGCCTGGACGTCGTAGCGGCTGGCATAGCACTGGTCGATGCTGGTGTAGAGGTCGGTTCGGCTGACCACCCGGGTCGGTTCGGTGCGGGTCTGGCAATAGGCGAGCACCAGCGGCAGGCCGCCGAGGGCCGCCAGCTTCAGGGTCGTGCTGCGTTTCATGGGTTTCTCCGCTGTCAGGTCGCCGGGGTCATGCAGGCGGCATTAATCAGGCCGCTACCGATGGCGACGGCGGCCATGAGGATTGCCGAGGCGTTTTCCTCGCGCTGGATACGCGCGCCCATGCCTTGCACGGTGAGGCTGACCACGACGAAGGCGAGCAACTGCACGACGCCGGCAATCAGCGCCCAGAGCAGGAAGTCGAGCAGGGAGACGGAGTGGGAAATGGCACTGGCCAGCGGGATCGCGAAGCCAATCAGCGCACCGCCCAGCGCGATGGCGGCGGCACTGTTGCCGGCACGGATCAGGGCAAATTCGTTGTAGGGGGTCAGGCGCGTGTAGATCAGCGCGTAGAGGGCGAACAGCGCGGCGGCGCCGGCCATGTACATCATGAAACCCAGCACGGCGTCAGCTGCCAGGGACATTTTCAGTGCATCCATGAACATCGGGGAAGCGTTCCTTGCGAAAAATGGGCGGCCTATATACCGCACTCCTTTCCCGCAAGGAAGCTGGCATTTATACCGAAGGCACGGCCCCGGCGCCGCTACCCCAGATCCCGCTCAGGTTTTGCAACAGCGAGCCGCCGACGCCTTGCTGGCCAAGGTACTGCAGAATCAGCGGGGCGAACTGGCCGATCATGCCGGTGTCCATGCCCAGGGCGCTGAAGGCATTGTTCAGGTCGTTGCTGTCCTTGACGTTGCCCAGGGCGTTGCTCAGGGCCGAGGCCTGACCGCTATTGCCGAGCAGGCTGCCCAGGCCGCTGAGGCCACCGAGGGCGTTGTCGCTGGAGAGCAGATCGAGGCCGGGAACGGCTTTGCTCAGTTGCGCGTAGTCGTTACCGCTCAGCTGGTTTTTCGCCAGGCCGAGCAAGGCACCCGTGCCGCCGATGGCCTGTTCGGGGGTGATCTTGAGTTCGCTGCCGAGGCTGTTGAGCAGGTTGGCCGAGGCCGCCGGCGCCTGGACGGCAGCGCCCTGCTCTTGGTTGCCCTGCATGGCGGAGACGGCATTGGCCGCATCGCTGAGGTTGAAGGCGAACGCCGAAGTACTGGCCAGGGCCATCAGGGAAAGCAGTGCGAAACGTTTCATCGAAAGGGGCCTCGTTAGCCGGAACGGCCAGGGAAAACGAGGGTTTAGAGCGGATTTTGCTGGCGATAGTTCCGTGCACGTCGTCGGACGAGCCCCGCGCGCAGCACAGGCTACGCTACGGCAATTTGTCTGCCTGCCCGGTTTCAAGGGCGTGAAACCGGGTAGGCATTGCTCCCACTCAGGCGGCGCTGAAGGTCTTATGCGGGTCGATGACGAATTTCTTCGGCACGCCGGCATCGAACTCGCCGTAGCCTTCGGGGGCCTGGTCGAGGCTGATGACCTGCACACCGACCACTTCGGCGATGTTGATGCGGTCCCACATGATTGCCTGCATCAGTTGGCGGTTGTACTTCATCACCGGGGTCTGGCCGGTATGGAAGCTGTGCGATTTAGCCCAGCCGAGGCCGAAGCGGATGCTCAGACTGCCGATTTTGGCGGCGGCGTCGACCGCACCCGGGTCTTCGGTGACGTACAGGCCGGGGATACCGATCTTGCCGGCAACCCGCACCACGCCCATCAGCGAGTTGAGCACGGTGGCCGGGGCTTCGTGCTTGGCCCCGGCATGGCCGTGGCCACGGGCTTCGAAGCCGACCGCGTCGACCGCGCAATCGACTTCCGGCTCGCCGAGCAGGTTGGCGATCTGTTCATGCAGCGGGGTGTCCTGGGACAGGTCGGCGATCTCGAAGCCCTGGGCCTTGGCGTGGGCCAGGCGTACCGGGTTGACGTCGCCGACGATCACCACCGCAGCGCCGAGCAGGCGGGCCGAGGCAGCTGCCGCCAGGCCGACCGGACCGGCACCGGCAATGTACACCGAGCTGCCGGGGCCGACGCCGGCGGTCACGGCGCCGTGGTAGCCGGTGGGGAGGATGTCGGAGAGGCAGGTCAGGTCGCGGATCTTCTCCATGGCCTTGTCGCGGTCGGGCAGCTTCAGCAGGTTGAAGTCGGCATACGGCACCAGCACGTATTCGGCCTGGCCACCGGTCCAGTCGCCCATGTCGACGTAGCCGTAGGCACCGCCGGCACGGGCCGGGTTGACGGTGAGGCAGACGCCGGTGTGTTGTTCCTTGCAGGAGCGGCAGCGACCGCAGGCGACGTTGAAGGGTACCGAAACCAGGTCGCCGATTTTCAGGTTTTCGACGTCGCGGCCTTTTTCGATCACCTCGCCGGTGATTTCGTGCCCCAGGACCAGGCCGACCTGGGCGGTGGTGCGACCGCGGACCATGTGCTGGTCGGAGCCGCAGATATTGGTGGAGACCACTTTCAGGATCACCCCGTGCTCGATCTTGCGACCGCGCGGGTCCTGCATTTTCGGATAGTCGATCTTCTGTACTTCGACCTTGCCGCTGCCGAGATACACCACACCACGATTACCAGACATGCGTTCACCTCGCTAAAGATTGTTGTTATGTAGCGGTGCAAAGTGCGCTACGCGGGGCAGCGCTGTTGTTACTGGAATCTGTTTTGACCGTGCGGGCCTCATCGCCCGTCAGAGCACCACCGTCCTGTTGGCGTTAAGAAACACCCGCCGCTCGATGTGATAGCCCACCGCCCGCGCCAACGTCAGGCATTCGATATCGCGGCCCTTGGCAATCAGGTCTTCAGGGTAGTGACTGTGGTCCACCGCCTCCACGCCCTGGGCGATGATCGGCCCTTCGTCGAGGTCGTTGTTGATGTAGTGCGCGGTCGCCCCGACCAGTTTCACGCCCTTGTTGTAGGCCTGGTGATACGGCTTGGCGCCCTTGAACCCCGGCAGCAGCGAGTGATGGATATTGATTGCCCAGCCATCCAGTCGCCGGCACAGCTCCGGCGACAGCACCTGCATGTAGCGCGCCAGCACCACCAGCTCGGCGCCGGAGTCCTCGATCACCTGCAACACCTTGCGCTCCTGCGCCGGCTTGTCGAGCGGGTCGAGGGCAAAATGGTAGTAGGGAATCCGGTGCCAGTGCGCCAGCGGTTCCAGGTCCGGGTGGTTGGAAATCACCGCCACCACGTCCATGCCCAGCTGGCCGATGCGCTGGCGATAGAGCAGGTCGTTGAGGCAGTGATCGGCCTTCGAGACCATGATCACCACTTTCGGTCGATGGTTCGGCGCTGTCAGCTCGAAGAGCATGCCGAACGCCTCGCCGCGCTCGGCCAGGCCGGCGCGGAAGGCGCTTTCGTCGAAGGCCGAGGGCTGGCGGAATTCCACCCGGATAAAGAACCGCCCGGACAGACGATCATCGAACGAATGGTGCTCGGTGACGTAGCAGTGCTGCTCGTACAGGTAACGCGTCACCACATCGACGGTGCCGAGCAGGCTCGGGCAGTCGGCGGTGAGAATCCAGGTATCCGGGGCACGGCTCATGGCGACTCTCCTAGGCCTCGATGCTCAAACCGTATTCGGCGGCGGCATCCTGCAACCACAACCACCAGTAGTCGGCGAAGCTGCGCCGGATCAGCAGTTCCCAGGTCTCCTCGCCGCTGCGGCGGATTACCAACTGCGACTTGGCAAACGTGGTGCCGACAGCCTTGCCGAGCGGGAAGTTGTTCGGGTGCACGTCGTAGCTGGTGGACTTCATCAGCAGTTCGCGGACCTTGGCCCCGCGCAGTTCAAGCAGGGTCTGGCCGCCGCTGACGTTGACGATCTGCACGTGCAGGTCGCCGCAGGCTTCGCGCAGCTTCTGCTCGGCGGTCAGTTCCTGGCCACCGGGGACAATCAGCAACCATTCGTCGGGGCCGAGCCATTGCAGCGAGGTGTCGCCGTTGGCGACCACGGTCAGGGCCACCGGCAGTTCCAGGCCGAGGGCCTTGAACACCGCGCCGGCGAAGGCCGGATCGCGGCCATCGCCGCGCAGGGTGAGATGACCGAGGAAGGCCTTCTCGCGCAGGCTGATCCCAGCGATCTTGCGGCCTTTGCCGACCAGGCTGGGCAGGTCGGCGTGGTGCAGCGGCGACTCGGCCTTGGCGGCGTTGTCGGGGCGTTGCTGGTAGACGTTGATAGCGCTCATTTTCTTACCTGCCTTGAACTCAGAAATCTTGGGGCCCTATCCCCTGTAGGCGCTGGCTTGCCTGCGCCCACAGGGGTTTGGCATCAGCCATTAGATGTTCTGCCGATCCCCCTTCGGATCGAAGAACACCGAAGCGCAAATCTCGGCCTCGATCACGCTGCCATCGGCCTGCGGCGAGTACACCCGCTCACCCATGCGCTTGAGCCCGCCCTTGACCACCGCCAGCGCAAACGAATACCCCAGCGAGTTGCTCGCATAGCTGGAGGTGACGTGGCCGACCATGTCCATCGGAATCGCCTGCTTCGGATCGTTGACCAGCTGCGCGCCCTCCGGCAGCCACTGGCTCGGGTCCAGCGGCTTGAGCCCCACCAACTGCTTGCGGTTGTCGCGCACGCAATCTTCGCGGTTCATGCCGCGCCAGCCGATCCACGAGAACGGCTTGCTCCGGCCCACGCACCAGCCCATGTTCAGGTCGTCCGGGGTCATCGAACCGTCAGTGTCCTGGCCGACGATGATGAAGCCCTTCTCGGCACGCAACACGTGCATGGTCTCGGTGCCATACGGGGTCAGGTTGTACTGCTTGCCGGCCTCGGCGATCTTCTCCAGCACGCCCATCGCGTAGTTCGCCTGGATGTTCACCTCGTAGGAAAGCTCGCCAGTGAAGGAGATCCGGAACACCCGTGCCGGCACGCCGCCCACCAGCCCTTCCTTCCAGCTCATGAACGGGAAGGCGTCCTTGTCCAGGTCGATGTCGGTGACCTCGCCGAGCAGCTTGCGGCTGTTCGGGCCGGACAGGGTCAGGGTCGCCCAGTGGTCGGTCACCGAGGTGAAGTACACCTTCAGGTCCGGCCATTCGGTCTGCTGGTAGATCTCCAGCCACTGCAGTACGCGTGCCGCGCCACCGGTGGTGGTGGTCATGAGGAAATGGTTGTCGCCCAGGCAGGCCGTGACGCCATCGTCGAAGACCATGCCGTCTTCCTTGCACATCAGCCCGTAACGCGCCTTGCCCACATCGAGCTTGGTCCAGGCGTTGGTGTAGATGCGGTTGAGGAACTCGCGTGCGTCCGGGCCCTGGATATCGATCTTGCCCAGGGTCGAGGCGTCGAGCAGGCCGACGCTGTCGCGCACCGCCTGGCACTCGCGGGCCACGGCGGCATGGAGGTCTTCACCGGCCTTGGGGAAGTACCACGGGCGTTTCCACTGGCCGACGTCTTCGAACAGCGCACCGTTCTTCACATGCCAGGCATGCAGTGCGGTGAAGCGCACCGGCTCGAACAGGTGCCCGCAATGCCGACCCGCCACCGCGCCGAAGGTGACCGGCGTGTAGTTGGGGCGGAACATGGTGGTCCCCATCTCCGGGATGGTGATACCCAGCGAACGGGCGGCAATCGCCAAGCCGTTGATGTTGCCCAGCTTGCCCTGGTCGGTGCCGAAGCCCAGCGCGGTGTAGCGTTTAACGTGCTCGACCGACTCGAAGCCCTCGCGGGTCGCCAGCTCGATGGCGGCGGCGGTGACGTCGTTTTGCTGGTCGACGAACTGTTTCGGCGCCCGTGCGGTGTTGCGGTCGTGCGGAACCTGGAACAGCGCCAGGGTGGCTTCTTCCTGGCGCACCAGAGCCTTGGGCAGCACGCCTTCGACTGCCTTGAAGCCGGCCTCGGTGGCCGCGCGCACGCCGCCTTCGAAGCCATCGGCCAACACATCGCCGAGGGCGAACACACCATTGATGCCGCCCACGCACACACGCTTCTGGGGCGCCTCGCCCGGCACAAAGCCGAGAATGTCTTCCCGCCAGATCGGCTTGCCGCCCAGGTGCGAAGCCAGGTGCACCACCGGGCTGTAGCCGCCGGACGTGGCCACCAGGTCGCAGTCCAGCCACTCGCCGGGGCTGGTGACCTTGTGCGCCTTGACGTCGATGGCCGCGACCCGCGCGGCCGTCACGTGCTTGCTGCCACGGCTCTCGATCACCGCGCTGGAGGTGAGGATGCGCATACCCTTGGCCCGCGCTTCTTCCACCAGCGAACCACGCGGGTTGTGCCGCGCGTCGGCGATAGCGACCACCTGCAGGCCGGCGTCGTGCCAGTCCAGCGCCACGCGGTAGGCGTGGTCGTTGTTGGTCGACAGCACCAGCTTGCGTCCCGGTGCCACGCCGTAGCGACGCACATAGGTGGACACGGCGCCAGCCAGCATGTTGCCCGGCACATCGTTGTTGCCATACACCAGCGGCCGCTCATGGGCGCCGGTAGCCAGCACCACACGCTTGGCGCGCACCCGGTGCATGCGCTGACGCACACTGCCGATCGGCGCCCGATCGCCGAGGTGGTCGGTGCGGCGCTCGTGAATGGTCAGGAAGTTGTGGTCGTGGTAGCCGTTGACCGTGGCGCGCGGCAGCAACAGCACTTCCGGCAGCGCGTTGAGCTCGGCAACGGCAGCGGCGACCCAGTCGGCGGCCGGCTTGCCATCAAGGCTTTCGCGGCTGTCGAGCAGGCTGCCGCCGAACTCTTCCTGCTCGTCGGCGACGATCACCCGTGCACCGCTGCGCCCGGCAGCCAGTGCCGCCGCCAGCCCGGCCGGGCCGGCGCCGACCACCAGCACATCGCAATGGTGGCTCATGTAGTCATAGCTGTCGGGGTCGTTTTCCAGCGGCGCGCGGCCCAGGCCAGCGGCTTTGCGGATGTACTTCTCGTAGGTCATCCAGAACGACTGCGGGTACATGAAGGTCTTGTAGTAGAAACCCGGCGGCATCAGCTTGCCGCCGACCTTGCCGAGAATCCCCATCATGTCGGTGTTCACGCTCGGCCAGCCGTTGGTGCTGGTGGCCACCAGGCCGGAATACAGTGCCTGCTGGGTAGCGCGCACGTTCGGCACCTGGGTGGCTTCGCTGGCGCCGATCTGCAGGATCGCGTTCGGCTCTTCGGCACCTGCGGCGATGATCCCGCGCGGCCGCGAATACTTGAAGCTGCGCCCGACGATGTCCACGCCGTTGGCCAGCAGGGCCGCGGCGAGGGTGTCGCCGGCATAGCCCTGGTAGCTCTGGCCGTTGAAGGTGAAACTCAATACCTTGCTGCGGTCGATACGACCGCCATTGGACAGGCGATAGACCTGGCTCATACCTTTTCTCCCTGACCACTGACAGCCAACTGCGCGGATGTGCCCTTGCCGGTGACCTGCGGCTTGCTACCGATCGGGTAGGTTTCGAGAATCTCGTAGGTCAGCGTGTCGCGGGTGGCGTTGAAGTACTGGCGGCAACCGGCGGCGTGAATCCACAGTTCATGGTGCAGGCCGCGCGGGTTGTCGCGGAAAAACATATAGTCGCCCCACTCCTCGTCGGAGCAGGCGTTCGGGTCCAGCGGGCGCGGAATGTGCGCCTGGCCGGCGGCGTGGAATTCTTCCTCGGAGCGCAGCTCGCCGCAGTGGGGACAGAAGATGTGCAACATGGGGATTTCTCCTGTTAGTGGGCGACAGCGGCAGCGCCGTGTTCGTCGATCAGGGCGCCGTTATGGAAACGGTCGATGGAAAACGGCTTGGCCAGCGCGTGCATCTCGCCCTTGGCCAGGCTGGCAGCAAAGACGTTGCCCGAGCCCGGGGTGGCCTTGAAGCCGCCAGTGCCCCAGCCGCAGTTGAAGAACAGGTTCTGCACCGGAGTTTTCGAGATGATCGGGCAGGCGTCCGGGGTGGTGTCGACAATGCCGCCCCACTGGCGGTTCATGCGCACCCGCGAGAGGATCGGGAACATTTCGACGATGGCCTGCAAGGTGTGCTCAATCACCGGGTACGAGCCGCGTTGGCCGTAGCCGACCCAGCCGTCAATCCCGGCACCAATCACCAGGTCGCCCTTGTCCGACTGGCTGATGTAGCCGTGCACAGCGTTGGACATGATCACGCTATCGATGATCGGCTTGAGCGGCTCGGACACCAGTGCCTGCAACGGGTGCGATTCGATCGGCAGGCGGAACCCGGCCAGCTTGGCCATGTGCCCGGAGTTGCCGGCAGTCACCACCCCGACGCGCTTGGCGCCAATGAAACCCTTGTTGGTTTCCACCCCGATTACCGCGCCGTTTTCCTTGCGAAAGCCGATCACTTCAGTCTGCTGGATCAGGTCCACGCCGAGGGCGTCGGCGGCACGCGCGAAGCCCCAGGCCACGGCATCGTGGCGGGCAACCCCGCCGCGCCGTTGCACAGTGGCACCGAGAATCGGGTAACGGGTGTTTTTCGAGCAGTCCAGGTAGGGAATTTCGTCCGCCACCTGCTGGCTGTTGAGCAGTTCGCCGTCGACGCCATTGAGGCGGTTGGCGCTGACCCGGCGCTCGGAGTCGCGCATGTCCTGCAAGGTGTGGCAGAGGTTGTAGACGCCGCGCTGGGAGAACATCACGTTGTAGTTGATGTCCTGCGACAGCCCTTCCCAGAGTTTCATCGCATGCTCGTAGAGGTGCGCCGACTCGTCCCAGAGGTAGTTGGAACGGACGATGGTGGTGTTGCGCGCGGTGTTGCCGCCGCCCAGCCAACCTTTCTCGACCACCGCGACGTTGGTGATGCCGTGTTCCTTGGCCAGGTAGTAGGCGGTGGCCAGGCCATGCCCGCCACCGCCGACGATGACCACGTCATAGACCTTCTTCGGGGTCGGCGTGCGCCACATGCGCTGCCAGTTCTCGTGGTGGCTCAGCGAGTGCTTGAAAAGGCCGAAGCCCGAGTAGCGTTGCATAGTCAGTTACTCCTCAACCACTCAGCGGTAAACCGGGAAATCTGCACAGAGTGCCGACACGTTCTTCGCCACATTGGCCTCGACATCGGCATCGCCGAGGTTGTCGAGGATGTCGCAGATCCAGCCGGCCAGCGCTTCGCACTGGGCGACCTTGAAGCCACGGCTGGTCACCGCCGGGGTGCCGATGCGCAGGCCGGAGGTGACGAACGGCGACTGTGGGTCGTTGGGCACAGCGTTCTTGTTGACGGTGATATGGGCGCGGCCGAGGGCGGCGTCGGCGTCTTTGCCGGTCAGGCCCTGGCGGATCAGGCTGACCAGGAACAGGTGGTTGTCGGTGCCGCCCGAGACCACGTCGTAGCCCCGCGCGATAAACACCCGGGCCATGGCCTGGGCGTTGTCGATCACCTGTTGCTGGTAGCTCTTGAAGCCGGGTTCGAGCGCTTCCTTGAAGCACACCGCCTTGGCGGCGATCACGTGCATCAGCGGCCCGCCCTGGGCGCCGGGGAACACCGAGGCGTTGAGCTTCTTCTCGATCTCCTCGTTGTGCCGCGCCAGGATCAGGCCGCCGCGCGGGCCGCGCAGGGTCTTGTGGGTGGTGGTGGTGACCACGTCGGCGTAGGGCAGCGGGTTCGGGTAGAGACCGGCGGCAACCAGCCCGGCAACGTGTGCCATGTCGACGAACAGCAGCGCGCCGACCTTGTCGGCAATGGCGCGGAAGCGTGGGAAATCGAGGGTTTTCGAGTAGGCCGAGAAGCCGGCGACGATCATTTTCGGCTTGTTTTCGACGGCCAGGCGCTCCACCTCGTCGTAGTCGATCAGCCCGGTGTTGGTGTCGATGCCGTACTGCACGGCGTTGTACAGCTTGCCCGAGGACGACACCTTGGCGCCGTGGGTCAGGTGGCCGCCGTGGGCCAGGCTCATGCCGAGGAGGGTATCGCCGGGCTGGATCAGCGCCAGGTACACGGCGCTGTTGGCCGAGGAGCCGGAATGCGGCTGGACGTTGGCGTAGTCGGCACCGAACAGTTGCTTGGCGCGGTCGATGGCCAGTTGCTCGACCTTGTCGACGTGCTCGCAGCCGCCATAGTAGCGCTTGCCAGGGTAGCCTTCGGCGTACTTGTTGGTCAGCCCGCTGCCCTGGGCCTGCATGACACGTTTGCTGGTGTAGTTTTCCGAGGCGATCAGCTCGATGTGATCTTCCTGGCGTTGCTCTTCGGCGTTGATGGCCGCCAGCAGTGCATCGTCGTAACCCTGGATCTGGTCTTGCTTGCTGAACATCGCATCTCTCCCGGCAGCGGCATGTGTGCTATTGGAGTCGATGGTATGACCGGACCAGACGGCTCAAATGCCTACGGGCGCCACGCAAAGGTGCGTTTACGACATTGCCGCCTATGGGAACAATTGACCGCTTAAGACCTACCCCCCTGTGGGAGCGGGCTAGTCCCGCGATGGCGTCGCCACTGATACACCGCAGTGAATTCATCGCGGGACCAGCCCGCGCCCACAAAAGCCCCGTCTCTTCCTCGTTTCGGGGCCTTGTGGGTTCAGCCTCAGCGCCTTTACAGTGCTCCCCTGCGTCGTTCACAGGACAGTGTCATGACAGAGCAAACCCAGCAATTCGCCAGCGACAACTATTCCGGTATCTGCCCAGAGGCCTGGGCTGCCATGGAGCAGGCCAACCACGGCCACGACCGCGCCTACGGCGACGACCAATGGACGGCCCGCGCCTCCGAGTACTTCCGCAAACTGTTCGAGACCGACTGCGAAGTGTTCTTCGCCTTCAACGGCACCGCGGCCAACTCCCTGGCCCTGTCGTCGCTGTGCCAGAGCTATCACAGCGTGATCTGCTCGGAAACCGCGCACGTCGAGACCGACGAATGCGGCGCGCCGGAGTTCTTCTCCAACGGCTCCAAGCTGCTCACCGCGCGCAGCGAAAACGGCAAGCTGACCCCCGAATCGATCCGTGAAGTGGCGCTCAAGCGCCAGGACATCCACTACCCGAAACCGCGCGTGGTCACCATCACCCAGGCCACCGAGGTCGGCAGCGTGTACCGCCCGGAAGAACTCAAGGCGATCAGCGCCACCTGCAAGGAGCTGGGCCTGAACCTGCACATGGACGGCGCGCGGTTCAGCAACGCCTGCGCGTTCCTCGGCTGCAGCCCGGCCGAGCTGACCTGGAAGGCCGGGGTCGATGTGCTGTGCTTTGGCGGCACCAAGAACGGCATGGCGGTGGGCGAGGCGATCCTGTTCTTCAACCGCAAGCTGGCCGAAGACTTCGACTACCGCTGCAAGCAGGCCGGGCAACTGGCGTCGAAGATGCGTTTCCTCTCGGCGCCGTGGGTCGGCTTGCTGGAAGATGGCGCCTGGTTGCGCCATGCCCAGCACGCCAACCAGTGCGCGCAGCTGTTGAGCGGGCTGGTGGCGGACATTCCGGGGGTGCGCCTGATGTTCCCGGTGGAAGCCAACGGGGTGTTCCTGCAGATGCCGGAACCGGCACTGGAAAAGCTGCGTGAAAAGGGCTGGCGTTTCTACACCTTCATCGGCAGCGGCGGTGCGCGCTTCATGTGCTCGTGGGACACCGAAGAGGCGCGGGTGCGCGCGTTGGCGGCGGATATTCGCGCGGTGGTGACTGGCTGAGGGCCCCATCGCGGGACCAGGCTGCTCCCGCGATGAATCCCCCGCTGGCCTAGAGCCTGAACCCACCCATCTGCCGCGCCAGGTCCTGTGCCAGGCCATTCAAGGTCCGGCAATCCTCGCGGCAGGCCTCCACCTCGCCCGCCGTCTGCCGCGCCAGATCGGAAATCCCCTGCACATTGCGGTTGATCTCCTCGGTCACCGCCGACTGCTCCTCGGTCGCCGTCGCCACCTGCAGGTTCATGTCGCTGATACGCTCCACCTGCCCGGTAATAGTGGTCAACGACGCCCCGGTGCGCTGGCTCGATTCCACCCCGGTACCGGTCGCCGCCTGCCCGGCATGCATCGACGCCACCGCATTGCCGGTGCCCTGCTTGAGGCGCTGAATCATCTGCTGAATCTCATCGGTCGACACCTGCGTGCGCTGCGCCAGGGTCCGCACCTCATCGGCCACCACCGCAAAGCCACGGCCCATATCGCCGGCCCGCGCCGCCTCGATGGCCGCGTTCAGCGCCAGCAGGTTGGTCTGCTCGGAAATACTGCGGATCACCGCCAGCACCTCGTCGATCGACGCCACCTCCTCGGCCAGCTCGCTCACCGCCGTAGCCGCCGTGCCGATCTCGCCGGACATGCCCTCGATATGTGCAATCGAGCGCTGCACCACCTCGCGCGCCTGCATCGCCTCATCCCGCGCCGTCTGCGAGGCATGCGCGGCATTCCCGGCGTTCTGCGCGATGTCCTGCACGGTCAGGCCCATCTGGTGCACTGCAGTGGCCACCATCTCGGTCATCTCCTGCTGGCGCGACGAACGCTGCGCGGTGTTCTCCACCACCTGGGTCACCTGGGTGACCGACTGGCGCAGATCCTCGGTGGTGCGCAGCACCTCGCCGATCAGGTCGCGCTGGCTGTCGAGGAAGCGGTTGAAGCCGCGCGCCAGGTCGCCCAGCTCGTCGGCCCGCGAATCGTCCAGGCGCCGGGTCAGGTCGCCACCGCCACTGCCAATCGCCACCAGCGCATCGGTGACCTGGCGAATCGGCCGCACGATACCGCGCGCCAGCCACACCACCAGCAGCAACGACAGCAGCGCCACCGAGCCACCGATCAGGCTGGTCAGCCACACGGTTTCGCGTACTTCGGCATAGATCTGCGCTTCCGGCACTTCGGCCACCAGCGTCCAGCCCAGGTCGCGCAGCGGCATGCTCAGGGCCAGGAAGCCTTCGCCATCACGTTCGAAACGGCTGCTGTGCAGGCCTTCGGTGCTGGCCAGGGCGGCTTGCGCCGCCGCCGTGCCGATCTGCTCGGCGAGCTGGCGCTTGCCACTGAATTCGGCTTGCGGATGCACCTGGATAGTGCCGTCAGCGCGCACCAGGAAGACCCGCCCGCGCTCGCCGAAACTGAAATTGTGGATAACTTCCGAGAGCTCGGTCATACGCAGACCAAGCCCGGCAACCCCCACCAGCTTGCCGTCTTTTTCCAGCCGGTAGTCGATGAACAGCGCCAGCTCGCCAGTGCTGCCATCAATGTCGATGTTCAACAGGCGCGGCTTGCCACTGTCGATGAAGCCATAGAACCACTTGTCCGCCGGGTTGCTGCGGCTCAGGGTGCGGTCCAGGCCCTTCTCGTTGTAGTAGTGGTTGGTGGCGGTAATCGCCAGCACCGAGGTAAAGGCCTGGTTCTGCGCCCGCACCGCCTCCAGGTATTCGACAAACTGCGCGGCCTGCGCACTGTCTTCGCCAGCTGCCACCCAGTCACGCAACAAGGTATTGCGGGCGATGTCGGCCGCAGCCGTGAGCGGACGTACCATCATCCGCTCGATATCGTTACGAATTGCCTCAATGCTCGCCGGCAGCGCCGACTCCACCAGGTAACGTTCGGTCAGCCGATTGACCGCCACCGTGTAGATGCCCACCACGATCAAAACGCTCACCAAGAGCGCTGCGCCCATGCTGGTGATCAATTGCCACTGGATACTGCGCCGCCAGAACTGCATGGATCTTCCCCTGATAAATAAAGCGTGTCCTGCAACTGTCGCGCCAATTGTATACAGTTACAAATACAATATTTCCAGTGATCCACAACAAAGCCGCTCGCCGTCCCTGAGGGCGACGAGCAGGCAAGAGAGAGAAAAACGATTACGCGGCGGCGATCAGGTGTTGCTGATGGTCCGGGCGATCACGTCGACCGTGGCGCTGACTTGCTCTTGATAACGGTCGAGGGCTTCCTGATGGGCCTGCTGCAGTTCGATCTGCTGCGAGCACAGGTTCAGGGCTGCCAGCACCAGTAACTTGTCGCCGATCAGCGACGGGTACTTGCGCTTGGTGTCGGCCAGGGAGGCCTTGAGCATCTGCACCGCGTGCGCCAGGGTCTGTTCCTGACCTTCGGGTGCCTTGATCGAATAGTCGTTGCCCATGATCGACACGACATTGATCGATTGCGCGGTGGTTTTCATGCGTTAACGGTACCGCCACCGGCACGTTCAACCAGCGCCTGAATACGTGCGGCGGTAGCGCCGTGCTTTTCTTCCTGCTCCATCAGGCTCAATTGCAGGCTTTCGTTTTCGTCCTTGGCCAGCGCCAGCTCGCTGCCCAGTTGCGCGTTGCGCTCGGTGAGTTCCTGGTTCTTCTGCACCAGGTCGCCGACCAGTTGTTCCAGTTGACTGAGGGAAGTTTCCAACATGATTGCCTTCTCACGGTTTTTCAGGGGGCGCACACGATAAAGAAAACTCGCCGTGCTCGCCAGGGATATCGGGTTAGAGACCTCGGCTCGGTGCACATTGACCCAGCGATGACGGTCCGGTTCCGGCAGCGGCCGACCACTCGGCGGAAATACGGAGAGCCGCCGCACAAAATCGCTTCAGCCCATTCAAGTGTTGCCGCTTGTGTCCGATAGGCCTAATAGCCCCCTTCTGTGCGCATGGATCGCGTCCCTACTTCCTCTGTCTGGATTCGACCATGTCCCTACGCAACATGAACATTGCGCCGCGCGCGCTCCTCGGCTTCGCACTGATCGGCGCGCTGATGCTGGCACTCGGTGTGTTTGCCCTGAACCAGATGGGCAAGATCCGTAAGGCCGGCGAGGCGATCGAGCAGATCAGCGTGCCGAGCATCACCAACCTCGACCAGATCACCCAACTCACCCTGCGCCTGCGCACCCTGCATTACCGTCTGGTGATGAACCGCGACGCCAGCGCCCAGCAGGACACCTTCCGCCTGCTCGACCAGCGCAACGCGCAGATCGACGAGGCCCGTCGTGCCTATGAGCCACTGATCGAGGGCGCCGAAGAACGCGGTGCCTATAACCAGTACCTGCAACTGCTCAGCCAGTACCGCCAGTTCGAAGGGCAGATGCGCAGCCTGTCGCAAAGCAACGACCTCGACGGCCTGCGTAACATGATCAACCGCGACCTGCTGGCCAATACCGACCAGATCAACGCGGTGATGGACAACCTGGTCAAGATCAATGCCGAGCAGACCACCAAGACCAACAAGGCGGCCGCCGAGCAGTACGACAATGCCTTCACCCTGGTGGTCGGCCTGTTGCTGGCAGCCACCGCGCTGACCTTCCTCTGTGCCGTGCTGCTGACCCGCAGCATCGTCAAGCCGATCGACGAGGCGCTGCATGCGGCCGAGGAAATCGCCGAGGGCAACCTGACCCAGCCGATTTACGTCGAGGGCAGCGATGAAGCGGCGCGTCTACTGCAGGCCATGGCCAAGATGCAGAACAAGCTGCGCGACACCTTGCAACTGATCGCTGGCTCCGCCACCCAGCTGGCCTCGGCGGCCGAAGAGCTGAACAGCGTCACCGACGAAAGCGCCCGCGGCCTGCAACAACAGAACAACGAGATCGAGCAGGCCGCGACCGCCGTGACCGAGATGACCAGTGCCGTGGAAGAAGTGGCACGCAATGCGGTGAGCACCTCCGAGGCGTCGAAGGAAGCCACGCGCTCGGCCGGCGATGGCCGTGATCTGGTGCTGGAGACGGTCAGCGCCATCGAGCGGATGAGCACCGATGTACAGAGTACGGCGACGCTGATCGGCAACCTGGCGGAAGAGTCGCGCGATATCGGCAAGGTACTGGATGTGATTCGCGGGCTGGCCGACCAGACCAACCTGCTGGCGCTGAACGCGGCGATTGAAGCGGCGCGGGCCGGTGAGGCCGGTCGCGGGTTTGCCGTGGTGGCCGACGAGGTACGGGCGCTGGCGCATCGTACGCAGCAGTCGACCAGCGAGATCGAACGGATGATCGGCAGTATCCAGGGCGGCACCGAACAGGCGGTGAACTCGATGCGCAACAGCACCGAGCGCGCCGAGTCGACCCTGAATATCGCGCGGGGCGCGGGGCTGGCGCTGGATACGATTACCGGTGCGGTGGCCGAGATCAACGAGCGCAACCTGGTGATCGCCAGTGCTGCCGAAGAGCAGGCGCAGGTGGCCCGCGAGGTTGACCGCAACCTGGTGAACATCAACGACCTGTCGGTACAGTCGGCGACGGGCGCGCACCAGACCAGTGCGGCGAGTAACGAATTGTCGCGCTTGGCGGTAGACCTGAACGGGTTGGTGGCGCGCTTCCGGGTCTAACTGAGCGGCTCGGTCTCCTGTAGGCGCTGGCTTGCCTGCGCCTACAGCGACCGCGTTGTTCTGAAGAGAGAAATATCTGACACCCCCTAATAGCTTTTCCCTCTGAAAAACCAGCCGCTTGGACTAGCAGTTCTACCAGTTGCCCGCGCACTATCGCTGCCGAACAATGCCTTCTCCATTGTTGACTCGGGAACTTCATGAACAACAAGGTCGCCCCCACCCCACCGCCCGGCCTGCACATCGAAACCCGCTGCATCGAGCAGATCCCGCTCGACGAGCGTCATGGCAAGGCCTGGCACCTGGCACCTTTCTGGTTCACCGGCAACTCCGTCCTCACCACCCTGGTCGCCGGCTTCGTCGGCCCTGCCATGGGCCTGGGCGTGCGGCACTCGATCATCGCGATCCTCATCGGCGTCGGCCTCGGCACCCTGTGCCTGGCCCTGCACGCCAATCAAGGCCCACGCCTGGGCCTGCCGCAAATGATTCAGTCGCGGACCCAGTTCGGCCGTCGCGGGGCCACCCTGCCGCTACTCGCCGCGATCTTCGTGTACCTGGGCCTGAACGTGTTCAACACCGTGCTTGCCACCGACGCCATCAGCAGCCTGCTCCCCGGCCCCGACGCCCGCTGGTTCGCCGTGCTGCTGGGTGCCGCGATGCTCATGGCGATGGCCGGTCACGACCTGCTGCTCAGCGTACAACGCTGGCTCACCTACCTGCTGATCGGCGTGTTCGGCGTGCTCAGCCTGGCCGCCCTGCTGCTGCTCGAAGCCGATACCGCGCAGCGCTCGATTGCGTTCTACTGGCCCGCCTTCTTCGTGCAGCTGGCCGCCGCCGCCGGCTACCAGCTCGGCTACACCGTCTACGCGTCGGACTATTCGCGCTACCTGCCGGCCAGCACCCCGGCGCGCAGCGTTATCGTCTGGACCTTCCTCGGCGCCGCCGGCGCCGCCTGCTGGCTGATGTCGCTGGGGGCGCTGCTGGCCTCGGCGATCCATGGCCCCGACGCCATCGCCAGCCTGCAGCAGCTCGGCAACCGCTTCCTGCCCGGCTTCGGCTCGTTCGCTGTGCTCGCCTCGGTGCCGGCACTGGTCGGGATCATGGCGCTCAACTGCTACGGCGCCGCGCTCGCCGGGATCAGCGCGCTCAGCGGCTTCATTGCGCTGCAACCCGGCCTGCGTGCACGCCTGGTCGGCATCGCCCTGGCCGCGCTGTGCAGCTATGGCATCAGCCTCTGGCTGCCCACCGGCTACCTGGACAGCTTCAACGCCTTCCTGCTGCTGATGCTGTACTTCCTCATCCCGTGGAGCGCGATCAACCTCACCGACTTCTACCTGCTGCGCCGGCACAGCCCGACGCCCGAGCGCAACTGGGCCTGGCCGGGCCTGCTGGCGTATCTGGGGGGATGGCTGGGGATGCTGCCGTTCCTGTCGCTGGGCCTCTACGAAGGCGCCATGGTCGAGGTGCTGGACGGCGCCGATATCGCCTTTCTGGTCGGCTTTGCCGTGTCGGCGCTGCTCTATGCCGCGCTGATGCGCCTGGACGCGGGCTGGCGCGTGCCGGCCAGCCCGGCCCGGCACGACAGTTTCCACCGCTAGGCTCAGTACTCGATACGCACGTCGCCCTTGGGCACGCTGCAGCAGGACAGGATGTAGCCCTCGGCCACGTCGTCGTCGGTGATCCCGCCGTTATGCTCCATCTCCACTTCGCCGCCCAGCTTGAGCACCTTGCAGGTGCCACAGATGCCCATGCCGCAGGCCTTGGGAATCATCAGCCCGGCCTTGGCGGCAGCGGCGTGCACGGTTTCCCCCGGCACCACATGGATACTCTTGCCGCTGCTGACAAACTCGACCTGGAACTGATCCGAAACAGCCACCTCGGCCGCTTCCGCTGCCTGCTCGGCATGTTCGACGGCGTCGGCCTTGACCTCGGCCGGGGTCGCGCCGAACGACTCCTCGTGATAGCGACTCATGTCATAGCCGGAGCCTTCGAGCATGCGTTTGACCGCGTTCATGTACGGCGTCGGCCCGCAGCAGAAGATTTCCCGCTCCAGGTAATCCGGGGCAATCAGCTCCATCAGTTTCTGGTTCAGGTAGCCGCGATACCCAGCCCAGGGCTCGCCAAGGCCGTGCTTCTCGCAGATGAGGTGCAGGCTGAAGTTATCGATCCGCGAGGCCATGTGCTCCAGCTCGCGGTGGTAAATGATGTCCTTGGGCGAGCGTGCGCTGTGCACGAAGACCATGTCGACATTGCCGTTGGTGTCATAGAACCAGCGCGCCATCGACATCACCGGGGTAATGCCGACGCCGCCGCTGAGGTAGAGCACTTTCGGGCTGGGGAAGTCGATGGCGTTGAACAACCCGACCGGGCCGTGCACCGCCAGCTCCTGGCCTTCGTGCAGGGTGTCGTGCAGCCAGTTGGACACCTTGCCGCCGGGCACCCGCTTGATGGTCACCGAGAAGCTGTAAGGCACCGAGGGCGAGCTGGAAATGGTGTAGGAGCGCATGATCGGCTGGCCTTCGATTTCCAGCTCCAGGGTGACGAACTGCCCAGGCTTGAAGAAGAACAGGATCGGCTGATCGGCCATGAAACAGAAGGTGCGCACGTCCCAGGTTTCCTGGATCACCTTGACGCAACGGACGATGTGGCGACCGTTGGCCCAGGTCTGGGTGGTCACCGGATTGAGGAACGGATTGGACATGCTCGTCTCCACGGCCGATTACGGCTAGATGCTGCCGATAATGCGCAAGCGGCGGGCGTCGTACATGCCTACCCGCGACATCGGCGTGCTTATCGCGACCAGCCACTGGCTGCAAGGGCTGGCACGTCGGGAACGGATTCGATCATGTCGCCCATGGACATGGATACCGGCGCCAGCGAACGCACACTCCACCGCAAATGAACTGATTGTTTATCCGCCTTGCGATGCCATAAGAACGATTAGCCACTTTCGCCGGCCTTGACTGGCCCTGAGGACCTACACGATGGACGTCACCGCAACCCTGAGCCTGGGCGATCCACTGGAACCTGCACGCAAGGCCACCGCCGATATGTTGCAGACCCGCGAGCGGACCTTCTCGCTGCCGCAACCTTTCTATACCGACGAGCGCCTGTTTCAGATCGACATGCAGGAGATCTTCCAGAAGGAGTGGTTGATTGCCGGCATGACCTGCGAAATCCCGGCAAAGGGCAACTTCCTCACCCTGGAAATTGGCAAGAACCCGATCATCGTGATCCGCGGTGCCGAGGGTCAGGTGCATGCCTTCCATAACGTCTGCCGGCACCGCGGTTCGCGGTTGTGCACCAGCGAGAAGGGCAAGGTGGCCAAGCTGGTCTGCCATTACCACCAGTGGACCTACGAGCTGGATGGCCGGCTGCTGTTTGCCGGCAGCGAGATGGGCGCCGACTTCGACATGACGCAGTACGGCCTGAAGCCGGTGCACGTGAAGACGGCCGGTGGCTACATCTTCATCAGCCTGGCGCAGAACCCGCCGGCCATCGACGACTTCCTGGCGACACTGAGCCACTACATGGAACCGTACGACATGGAGAACACCAAGGTGGCGGTGCAGACCACCTTGATGGAAAAGGCCAACTGGAAGCTGGTGCTGGAGAACAACCGCGAGTGCTATCACTGCACCGGTTCGCACCCGGAACTGTTGAAAACCCTGCTGGAGTGGGACGACGTCACCGACCCGCGCGCCGACCAGGCGTTCAAGGACCATGTCGCCGCCAGTGCGGCGGCGTGGGACGCGGAGAAGATTCCGTATGCGCATGCCAGTTTCGGCCTGCGTAACCGCATCGTGCGCATGCCGCTGCTCAAGGGCACGGTGTCGATGACCCTGGATGGCAAGCAGGGCTGCCAGAAGCTGATGGGGCGGATCAAGAACCCGGACCTGGGCTCGATGCGCATCCTGCACCTGCCGCACTCGTGGAACCACTGCATGGGCGATCACATGATCGTGTTCACCGTGTGGCCGATCAGCGCGCAGGAAACGATGGTGACCACCAAATGGCTGGTGCACAAGGATGCGGTGGAAGGTGTCGATTACGACCCGCAGCGCATGCGTGAGGTGTGGGATGCAACCAACGACCAGGATCGCCGGCTGGCCGAAGAAAACCAGCGCGGGATCAACTCGACGGCGTATCAGCCGGGGCCTTACTCGAAGACCTATGAGTTTGGCGTGGTGAATTTTGTCGATTGGTACAGCGAGCGGATGTTGAGCAACCTTGGCGCGGCGCCAGCGCCGTATCTGAAGGGCGTGGCGGCGCAGTAGGGCCGCTCCCACAGTGGTCGGTGTGATCTCACCCTGTGGGAGCGGGCTCGTCCCGCGATGGGGCCCTCACTGGAACTGATCAATATTTGATCAAACCCAGCAACACCCCGCCCCCACTGGCCCCAGGCATTCCGCAAACACTTTATCCACAGCCCGGCCCACAGCAATTGTGGGCAACCCCCTCTCTGGCATGTGGAAAACCATTGATCAAAAAACAACCAAAACCCTGTAAGCCTCTGATGGCGTGGCCTACAGCGTTACGCAAACACCTTATCCACAAAGCGGCCAACAGACTTTGTGTGCAACTCACCGAGCCGTATAAAACCATTGTGGATAAACCTCCAAACCTCCGAATTACAAAGGTTTTCAGGGTCCGCGGAGACGCTTACCCGCACATTTGATCAATTATTGAACAACTCTCTCCAGCCCTTATAAACCGTGGCTCACAGCCATAGCCAAACAGATTATCCACAGACACGCCAACAGAGAATGTGGGCAAAGCCCGACAAAACCGTCCTCGCGCCCATGAAAAAGCCACGGAAAATCCGTGGCTGCAATTGATCAATAATCGATCATACTTCTGAAAGCCTCTAACGACGTGGCCTGTAGCCATAGGCAAACACGTTATCCACAGACTGCCTAACAGACTTTGTGTGCAACTAGCGCAACACGCCTTCTTCCACCAACAACTTCAAAATCGCCTGCGCACCCGCTTCCGGCGACAGCTCTTTCAACACCTGCCCGCCCCCCCCGCTGGCCTTGGCCGTCGCCGCCTTCATCCGGTCGGCGCCGCTCTTCGCCTTGATCACCTTCAAGCGCTTGGGTCGCGGCTTGGCCGGCTGCAGTTCGGCGCCTGTGAGTAACGCGTCTTCCAGCACCTGCACCTGGCGCGCCGCCAACACCCCGCGTCGCGCCGGGCCGAAAGCACTCTGGCGCGGCTTCGCTGCGGCGTTATCCACAGTCGCCAGCAACGGCAGGCGCACCTTCAGCCGCCGCCGCTGGCCACGCGGCAAGGCTTGCAGCACCTGGGCCACACCGTTGTGGATAGATTCCACTTCGGCCAGCCCGACCACCAGCGGCCAGCCCAGGCGCTCGGCCAGCAGAAACGGCAGCATCCCCGAGCCCTCGCCGGTTTCCGCCTGACTGCCAGTCAGCACCAGTTGGGCGCCGGCGTCACGCAAGTAGTCGCCGAGCACGCCCAGCGCGTCGGCGCCAGCCGGCTGTTCAAGCACATCGAGCTGCTCCAGGCCCATGCCCAGGTAGGCCCGCAACGCCGGCTCCTGCGGGTCGCCGGCATGCAGCACCTGCAAGTTATCCCCAGCCAGCTGCAAGCCCAGTTCCACCGCACGGGCGTCCTGCTCGGCCCGCCGAGTACGCCCCGAAGTGGGGTGGGCACCAATCGAAACCAGGCTGATGACCTTCGTGTTCATGTCTGTCCCCTGCCCTCAGGCGGCGTCGCGCTTGGCGTCGCCGCGATAGTTTTCCACAGCCTCGATCAGTGCCTGCAGAATCGCCGCACTGTCGCCAATCACCGACAGGTCGGCGCGCTTGATCATGTCGCAGCCGGCATCCAGATTGATCGCCACCACCTTGTCGCAGGCACCGATGCCCTGCAGGTGCTGGATCGCCCCGGAAATCCCCACCGCCACGTACACCCGCGCAGTCACCCAGGTACCGGTCGCGCCGACCTGGCGGTTGCGCGGCATGAAGCCGTCGTCCACCGCCACCCGCGACGCGCCCTCGGTGGCGCCGAGCGCCGCCGTGGCCCTGTGGAAAAGTGCCCAGTCCTTGACCCCGTTGCCGCCGGACATGATGAATTCCGCTTCGGCCATGGCGATCGCCGCCGGGTCGACGGCCACCGGGCCGAGGTCTTCGATACGCGCCAGGCTGCGCGCCACGCCTGTGGACAACACCACTGGCAAGGCTTCGTGGCGGGTTTCGCTGACCGGTTCGGCACATTCCGCCGCGCCGAGGATCAGCCGCGGCACACGGCGAATCAGGTCCTGCTGACCGGCACCGGCACGACCGCAGCAAAGCCCGTCCTTGATCTGCCAGACCCGCGTCGCCGGGCGCTCGCCCAACGCGGCGGCAAAGCGCCGGCCCAGCTCGCCACCGCCGCTGCGGCTGTCCGGTAGCAGCCAGTGGCGCGGCTTGAACTGGTTATCCACAGCGCGCAAGCCCTGCACCAGCTGCTCCGGTGCATAACCGGCGTATTCCTCGCCGTCGATCAGTAACAGGCGGTCGACACCGTTGCCGGCAAAGTTGCTTTCCTTGTGCTCGCCGAACACTACGGCGAGTACCGCACCGTCGCTGCCGGCCAGGCTGTGGGCGAGGCCGAGCAGGTCGCGGTCGTGGCTGCTGAGGCGGCCGCCGACCATGTCCGGGACCACCGCGATGTAGAACGCCGGCGCCGGCACCTGGTGCAACGGCAAGACCACCTCGGCCGCCGCACTGCGCTTGCTGCCACCGCCCTGCTGGGCACCGCTGCGGTCGATGCGCTTGACCCCGTTGGGGCCGATGAAACCGACTGCATGCGGGTTCTTGCGGATAACCCCGTTCGGCCCCATCCAGCTGCTCTGCTGCACCTGCATCGCCGCATGCAGCGGGTGCAGGCGGTTACGTGCGATCCACTCGGCACGCGGGTCGCGGCGGATAATGTCGCTCATCAGTGCACCTCCGCAGGTTCACGTTCGGGCAAAGGCTTGTTCGCCGCCGGGGCTTCCAGCAGGGCGTCGGCCACCAGTTCGGCCAGGTCCTTGATCAGCGGGCGGGGTTCGACCACGCCTTCGAGCATCGCCGTGCATTGCGGACAACCCACGGCCACCAGCTCGGCGCCGGTTTCGCGGATGTCGTCCATGCGCATGTCGGGGATCCGTTGCTTGCCAGGGATGTCGGTGATCGGCGCGCCGCCGCCACCGCCACAGCAGCGCGAGCGGAAACCGAAACGTTGCATCTCCTTCACCTCGATCCCGAGGGCGCGCAACACCTGCCGCGGCGCCTCGTACTCGCCGTTGTAGCGGCCGAGGTAGCACGGGTCGTGGTAGGTGACGCTGCTGCCTTTGTGCACGCCGAGGTTGAGGCGGCCGGCAGCGATCAGTTCGGCGATGTAGGTGCTGTGGTGCTGCACCTGGTACTCGCCACCGAACGCGGCGTATTCGTTCTTCAGCACATGGAAGCTGTGCGGGTCGCAGGTGACGATGCGCTGGAAACGGTATTTGCCCAGGGTCTGGATATTGCGCCGGGCCAGTTGCTGAAAGGTCGCCTCGTCGCCCAGGCGCCGGGCCACGTCGCCGCTGTCGCACTCTTCCAGGCCAAGCACGGCAAAGTCGACCGCGGCGGCTTTCAGCACGTTGACGAAGGCGCGCAGGGTGCGCTGGTTGCGCATGTCGAAGGCACCGTCGCCGACCCAGAACAGCACCTCGGTGCTCTGCTTGTCGGCGAGGACGGCGAGGTTCAGATCGGCCGCCCAGTTCATCCGCCCGCCGGGGGCAAAGCCGCCGGGGTTGTCGGTGGCGATCAGGTTGTCGAGCACTTCTGCACCCTTGTTCGGCGTGGCACCTTTTTCCAGGGTCAGGTGGCGACGCATGTCGACGATGGCGTCGACGTGCTCGATCATCATCGGGCATTCCTCGACGCAGGCCCGGCAGGTAGTGCACGACCACAGGGTGTCGGCATCGACCAGGCCGTTGACGATCGGCTGGTGCGGGTTGCCGCCATGTTCGCCGATGGCTTTGCCGGGGTACGGGCTGCCGGCGAAGGTGGCGTCGGTGCCGCCGGCCAGGCCGACGACCATGTCCTGAATCAGTTTTTTCGGGTTCAGTGGTTGCCCGGCGGCGAACGCCGGGCAGGCCGCTTCGCACTTGCCGCACTGCACGCAGGCGTCGAAACCGAGCAATTGGTTCCAGGTAAAATCCTTGGGTTTTTCCACCCCCAGCGGGGCACGCGGGTCCTCCAGGTCGAGCGGCTTGAGGCCGGTCGAACGGCCGCCGCCGAAGCGCTCGGCGCGACGGTGCCAGGCCAGGTGCAAGGCGCCGGCAAAGGCGTGCTTCATCGGCCCGCCCCAGGTCATGCCGAAGAACAGCTCGGACACGCCCCAGAGCACACCCAGGCCGAGCAGGCCCACCAGCAGCCAGCCGCCGAAACCAGCGGGAAGTATCCCGGCCACCGGCAAGGTGGCAATGAAGAAGGTAGTGGCGAACACCAGCAGGCTTTTCGGCAGGCGCATCCACGGGCCTTTGGACAGCCGCGCAGGCGGCTTGAGCCGACGTTTGAAGACGAACAACGCGCCAACGAACATCAGCAGCGTGGCGCCGAGCAGCGCGTAGCCGAGGATGCGGTTATGCAGGCCGAAGCCATGCACCAGCAGCGCCAACACGGCGGCGAGGACGAAGCCGCCGGCGGTGGCGACGTGGGTGTTGGCCATGTATTTGTCGCGGGCCACCACATGGTGCAGGTCGACCATGTAGCGGCGCGGCATGGCCAGCAGGCCGCCGAGCAGGTCGACCTTGGCCGGCCGGCCTTGGCGCCACATCCGCAGCCGGCGCACCGCGCCGAGCACGGCCAGGCCGAGGGCGGTGAACAGGAGGACGGGAAGCAGGGTGTTCAGCATGGGAAGCTCCCAAAAGGCGATTCAACGGCTCGCAGCCCCCCTGTGGGGAAGGGCTTTGCCCTCTGTGGGAGCGGGCTAGTCCCGCGATGGCGGCGTATCTGGCACACCGCGTTGACTTCATCGCCGGACAAGCCCGCTCCCACAGTAAAGCTGGAGTAAGTGCCGACCCTTAAAAGTCCTTGCACAAGCGCAAGGCGTCATAGATCGCCGCGTGGGTGTTGCGCTGCGCCACGCAGTCGCCGATCCGGTACAGCAAGTAGCCGTCGCCCGGCTCGCCGAGCATCGGCTGCGGCTGGATCGCGAACAGTGCCTCGATGTCCATCTGGCCCTTGTTCCGCGAACCTTCCTTCAACGCGTAATACAACGCTTCGTCTGGGCGCACGCCGTTCTCGATCACCACCTGGTCGACCACCCGCTCCTCCTTGGCCCCGGTGTATTCGTTCTCCAGCACCGCCACCAGCTTGTCGCCCTCGCGGTAGACCTTTTCCAGCATCAGGTCGCCGGTCATGATCACTTCCTTGGGGTACATGCTGCGGTAGTAGGTGGGGAACGACGTACCGCCAATCGCCACGCCTGGCTTGATGTCGTCGGTGACGATTTCCACCTGGCTGCCCTTGTCGGCAAGGAAGTCGGCGACCGACATCCCGGTGAACTCGCAAATGGTGTCGTAGACCAGCGCGGTCTTGCCCGGCGCAACCTTGCCGTCGAGCACGTCCCAGCTGCTGACCACCAGCCCTTCGGCCGCGCCCCAGTGCTCGTTCTGCTCCAGGAACGGGTGCCCACCCACCGCCAGCACGACGATGTCCGGGCGCAGGTCCATGATGGTTTCGGCGTCCGCAGCGGTGCCCAGGCGCAGATCGACTTTCAGCCGCGCCAGCTCCAGCTGATACCAACGGGTGATGCCGGCGATCTGGTCGCGCTGTGGCGCCTTGGCGGCGATGCTGATCTGCCCGCCGATGGCCGCCTTCTTCTCGAACACGGTCACGTCGTGGCCACGCTCGGCCGCCACCCGCGCCGCTTCCATACCGGCTGGGCCGGCACCGACGATCACCACCTTGCGCTTGACCCCAGTGGTTTTCTCGATGATGTGCGGCACGCCCATGTATTCGCGGGAGGTCGCGGCGTTCTGGATGCACAGTACATCCAGGCCCTGGTATTGGCGGTCGATGCAGTAGTTGGCACCGACGCACTGCTTGATCTGGTCGATCTGGCCCATCTTGATCTTGGCGATCAGGTGCGGGTCGGCGATGTGCGCGCGGGTCATGCCGACCATGTCTACGTAGCCGCCTTCGAGAATGCGCGTGGCCTGGTTCGGGTCCTTGATATTCTGCGCGTGCATCACCGGCACCTTGACCACTTCCTTGATCCCGGCGGCCAGGTGCAGGAACGGCTCCGGTGGATAACTCATGTTCGGGATCACGTTGGCCAGGGTGTTGTGGGTGTCGCACCCCGAGCCGATCACCCCAAAGAAATCGAGCATGCCGGTGGCGTCGTAATACTGGGCAATCGCCTTCATGTCCTCGTGGCTGAGGCCATCGGGGTGGAATTCGTCGCCGCAGATACGCATGCCCACGCAGAAATCCGGGCCCACTTCGGCGCGCACGGCCTTGAGCACTTCGAGACCAAAGCGCATGCGGTTTTCGAAGCTGCCGCCCCACTCGTCGGTACGCTTGTTGACCCGGGGGCTCCAGAACTGGTCGATCATGTGCTGGTGCACGGCCGACAGCTCGACGCCGTCCAGGCCGCCGGCTTTGGCCCGGCGCGCGGCCTGGGCGTAGTTGCCGATCACCCGCCAGATCTCTTCCGGCTCGATGGTTTTGCAGGTGGCCCGGTGCACCGGCTCGCGGATGCCCGAGGGCGACATCAGGGTCGGCCAGTGTTCGCCGTCCCAACGCGAGCGGCGGCCCATGTGGGTAATCTGGATCATGATCTTGGCGCCGTGCTTGTGCATGGCGTCGGCGAGGTTCTGGAAGTGCGGGATGATCCGGTCGGTGGCCAGGTTGACCGATTTCCACCAGCCCTGCGGGCTGTCGATGGCCACCACCGAGGAGCCACCGCAGATCGCCAGGCCGATCCCGCCCTTGGCTTTCTCTTCGTAGTACTTCACGTAGCGCTCGGTGGTCATGCCGCCGTCGGTGGCGTAGACCTCGGCGTGCGCGGTGCTCAGTACCCGGTTACGAATGGTCAGTTTGCCGATCTGGATCGGCTGAAACATAGCTTCGAATGCCATGGCGCAATCCTCGACTTACAACGGCTTGACGATGAACAGGCCGTCGTCGTGGCCTTCTTCCGAACCGCCGTAGAGCTGCTCGGCGACCGTACGAATGGAGCTGCCGCGGGCGGCCAGGATCTGGTCCATGGCCCCGGCGAACCAGCCGGTGAACATGTAGTCGACCTTGCGCCCGACCTTGCCGTAGACGTAGACGAACGCCGAATGCTCGAGCTTGACGCTGGCGGTGCCTTTATCGAGGTCGATGTCCTGGATCTTGAACAGGCCCCAGCCGCGCTGCGACAGCCGCTTCATGTAGTGCTCGAACACCGCCACGCCGTCCAGGCCGTGGCATTCGGCTTCCTTCTCGCACCAGTGCCAGGCGGACTTGTAGCCGGCCTTATAGAGGATCTCGGCGTAAGCGTCGGCGCCCAGCACCTCCTCGATGCCCATGTGGTTGTTGACGAAGAAATGCCGTGGCACGTAGAGCATGGGCAGGGCGTCGCTGGTCCAGACACCGGTTTCGCTGTCGACTTCGATAGGCAATTGCGGGGCGATCTTGGCCATGGAAACTGAACTCCAGAAGAATTTGGTTGGCGACCCCTGCGCGTTTGCAGGGGTGAACAGGCGTGGCGCGGGCGGCTTATTCGCCCCAGACGTCGCGCAGGACGTTGACCCAGTTTTCACCCATGATCTTGCGCACCACCCGTTCGGGGTGGCCGCGCTTGAGCAGCGTTTCGGTGAGGTTGGGGAATTCGCCGACGGTGCGGATGCCCAGCGGGTTGACGATCTTGCCGAAGCTGGTGAGGCGACGGGCGTAGCCCTTGTCGTGGGTCAGCCACTCGAAGAAGTCCTGGCCGTGGCCCTGGGTGAAATCGGTGCCGATGCCGATGGCGTCTTCGCCGACCAGGTTCATGGTGTATTCGATGGCTTCGGCGTAGTCGTCGATGGTCGAATCGATGCCTTTGGCGAGGAACGGGGCGAACATGGTCACGCCGACGAAACCGCCGTGGTCGGCGATGAACTTCAGTTCTTCGTCGGACTTGTTGCGTGGGTGTGCCTTGAGGCCGGACGGCAGGCAGTGCGAGTAGCAGACCGGCTTTTTCGATTCGAGGATGACTTCTTCGCTGGTTTTCGAGCCCACGTGGGACAGGTCGCACATGATGCCGACGCGGTTCATTTCCGCGACCACTTCGCGGCCGAAACCGGAGAGGCCGCCGTCGCGTTCGTAGCAGCCGGTACCGACCAGGTTCTGGGTGTTGTAGCACATCTGCACCACACCGACGCCGAGCTGCTTGAAGACCTCGACGTAGCCGAGCTGGTCTTCGAAGGCGTGGGCGTTCTGGAAGCCGAAGATGATCCCGGTTTTGCCTTGTTCCTTGGCGCGGCGGATGTCGGCGGTGGTTTTCACCGGGATCACCAGGTCGCTGTTGTCGCGGATCAGTTTCTGGCTGGCGACGATATTGTTGACGGTGGCCTGGAAGCCTTCCCAGACCGACACGGTGCAGTTGGCGGCGGTGAGGCCGCCTTTGCGCATGTCTTCGAACAGCTCGCGGTTCCATTTGGCGATGATCAGCCCGTCGATAACGATGCTGTCTGCGTGTAATTCGGCTGGGCTCATCAGGCTGTCCCCTGTTTTGCTTTTGCTGCACCGAATCGTCTGCCGGCGCTTTGGGGCCAGCATATGCCTCGCTGCGTGGTCGCCATGATGCAAAAACGACAGGGGAATCGCCGAAAGCGTCAACGGGCGAGTAAAGCCTGAAAACCGGCAGGACGGCGGCTCACTGCAGGAGCTGGTTTGCCGGCGATCTGGCGCAAAACGCCAGCAAGTCCAGCCGCTGCGGCGTGTCAGACCTTTCGCTTTTCCACCTTCACCGTTAAACGCAATTTCAGAACCGCCCTACATACCCACACACCGTAAGCCACTAGCCTGCCCACTCCCTCGACAAGGAGTCACGCACATGGCCAGTCACGGCTACATGACCCTCACCGGCAAGGAACAAGGGCTGATCAGTAAAGGCTGTTCCACCCCAAGCTCCATCGGCAACAAATGCCAGAGCGGCCACACCGACGAAATCATGGTGCTGGCGTTCAACCATCGCATGTTGAACATCGGCAACATCAGACATGCCACGCACGAACCGATCCAGATCACCAAGAACATCGACAAGGCCTCGCCCCTGCTGGCGATGGCCATGGCCAATCGCGAAAAGGTCAACTGCATCATTAACTTCTACCGCGTCTCCGACGAGGGGCCGCATGAGAAGTACTACACCGTACAGATTGAA
>NZ_QETK01000041.1 GCF_003105155.1 Pseudomonas sp. SDI
CCCACAGCGTCATGCACAACCCTGTGGGAGCGGGCTCGTCCCGCGATGAGGCCGCTAAACCGGACGCGTTACAGCTTGATCCAGGTCGCCTTCAGCTCGGTGTACTTGTCCAGCGCGTGCAGCGACTTGTCGCGGCCGTTGCCGGACTGCTTGAAGCCACCGAACGGCGCGGTCATGTCGCCGCCGTCGTACTGGTTGACCCACACGCTACCGGCGCGCAGCGCCTTGGCGGTGTTATGGGCCTTGCTGATGTTGGAGGTCCAGACACCGGCGGCCAGGCCGTACGGCGTATCGTTGGCAATGGCGATGGCTTCTTCGACCGTGTCGAAGGTGATCACCGACAGCACCGGGCCAAAGATTTCTTCCTTGGCGATACGCATGGCGTTGCTCACGCCGTCAAAGATGGTCGGCTCGACATAGGTACCGCCGGTTTCTTCGAAGATGCGCTTGCCGCCCACCAGCAGTTTGGCGCCGTCGCTATGACCGGCTTCGATGTAGGACAACACGGTGTTCATCTGCTGGGTGTCGACCAGGGCACCCACGGTGGTGGCCGGGTCCAGCGGGTTGCCCGGTTTCCAGGCTTTCAGGGCCTCAAGTACCAGCGGCAGGAATTTATCCTTGATCGAGCGCTCGACCAGCAGGCGCGAACCGGCGGTGCAGACTTCACCCTGGTTGAAGGCGATGGCACTGGCAGCAGCTTCGGCTGCGGCGTTCAGGTCCGGGGCGTCGGCGAAGACGATGTTCGGGCTCTTGCCGCCGGCTTCCAGCCAGACGCGCTTCATGTTCGACTCGCCGGCATACACCATCAGTTGCTTGGCGATCTTGGTCGAACCGGTGAATACCAGGGTGTCGACGTCCATGTGCAGGGCCAGGGCCTTGCCAACGGTGTGGCCATAGCCTGGCAGCACGTTCAGCACACCCGCCGGAATGCCGGCGTCGATGGCCAACTGGGCAATGCGGATGGCGGTCAGCGGGGATTTTTCCGACGGCTTGAGGATAATCGAGTTACCGGTCGCCAGCGCTGGGCCAAGCTTCCAGCAGGCCATCAGCAGCGGGAAGTTCCACGGCACGATGGCCGCGACCACACCGACTGGCTCGCGGGTCACCAGGCCAAGCTGATCGTGCGGGGTGGCCGCCACTTCGTCATAGACTTTATCGATGGCTTCGCCGTTCCAGCTCAACGCCTGGGCAGCACCCGGCACGTCGATGTTCAGCGAGTCGCTGATCGGCTTGCCCATGTCCAGGGTTTCCAGCAGGGCCAGTTCTTCGACATTGGCCTTGAGCAGCGCGGCAAAGCGGATCAGGGTGGCCTTGCGCTTGGCCGGGGCCAGGCGCGACCAGACGCCGGAATCGAAGGTGGCGCGGGCGTTTTCCACCGCGCGCTGGGCATCGGCTTCGTCGCAGCTGGCGATCTGCGCCAGGAGGCGTCCGTCGACCGGGCTCAGGCACTCGAAGGTCGCGTTGGAAACGGCGGCGGTGTATTCACCATTGATGAAAGCACGGCCTTCGATCTTCAGTTGCTGGGCGCGTTGCTCCCAGTCGGCACGAGTCAGGGTGGTCATACGAAACTCTCCTCTTGTTGAGATGCAGTGCTGCACGAGGGGCCACAGGCACTGTCGGAATGCTGCCGGAGCGAGAGTGCTCGACGGCACCCGCCACCCTAAACTACCGGAGCCCACATTATCAATATATTTGACATTCAGCCGCCAAATGCCTAGTCATGTGCAGTTTATTTAACAATAAGGGAAGCGAGTGTATGAAAATTCAGCAGATTATCGACATCGCCCAAGTTCTGACCGAAGCCGAGCGTTACCGTCCAGCAGCGGAAAAAGTGCTCAAGGGCGACCCTGAACAGGCAGTTTCCAACCAGTACGCAAGCCCCTGCGGGCAGTTTGCTGCGGGTGTCTGGGAGGGTGGCCTGGGGCAATGGACTGTCAATTACACCGAACACGAGTACTGCGAGATCCTGCAGGGCGTATCGGTGCTGCGCGACGAGGACGGCAGCGCCAAGACCCTGCGCGCTGGCGACCGCTTCGTGATCCCGGCCGGCTTCAAGGGCACTTGGGAAGTGCTGGAGCCTTGCCGCAAGATCTACGTGCTGTTCGAACAGAAGTAAGCGCCGACCCTGTGGGTGCCGGAAAGCCGGCGCCCACGGGAAGCTCAGCCAAGCGGCCATAAAAAAAGGCCCGCATCCAGGGATGCGGGCCTTTTTTCGTAAGCCGGATCAATTACTTGATCTTGGCTTCCTTGTAGATCACGTGCTTGCGAACAACCGGATCGAATTTTTTGATTTCGATTTTGTCCGGAGTGGTGCGCTTGTTCTTGTCGGTGGTGTAGAAGTGGCCGGTATTAGCGGTCGACACCAGACGGATCAATTCACGCATGATTTTCTCCCTTAGACCTTGGCGCCGTTACGGCGAATGTCGACCAGAACGGCGTCAATGCCGCGCTTGTCGATGATGCGCATGCCTTTGGCAGATACGCGCAGACGCACGAAACGCTTCTCCGACTCGACCCAGAAGCGATGATGCTGCAGGTTCGGCAGGAAACGACGACGGGTTTTGTTATTTGCGTGGGAAATGTTATTCCCGGTTACCGGACCCTTACCGGTAACTTGACAGACTCTCGACATGCCTCAGCCCTCTAAAACCACATGCCCAACCCGGCATGGGTTGGCCGCTTAATCTCTCAGTCTTTGGCGCCAGGCGCCGTGTTTCTTCAGGGTCTTATCGGCTAGATCAGCTGACGCGACAAACCGAGCCCCTAGAAAAGAGCGCTGCTTTATACCAGAAAGACCAGAGCACAACAACACAAGTTGTAATCTGCCTGAACGGTTTCCGCCCCACTGCGGCCTGCCTGCGGGCTTGCGCTGCGGCCGACCACTCGTCGCCGGGTGCGGAAAAAAGACATTGGCCATTTCCAATCTTGCGCACTAGGGTAGGACTTTTCCAGACTGCGCCGGCAGATGGGCCACCGTTCAGCCAAGGAGTCGCCATGCGTCCTGCCGTTTTACCCCTGTTGCTTGCCGCCCTGCTCGGCCCTGCGTTGGCGCAGGCCGCCGCGCTCAGTGTGTGCACCGAGGCCAGCCCCGAGGGGTTCGACGTGGTGCAATATAACTCACTGACCACCACCAATGCCTCGGCCGATGTGCTGATGAACCGCCTGGTCGAGTTCGACGCGACCAGCGGCAAGGTCGTGCCGAGCCTGGCCGAGAGCTGGACGGTATCGGCCGATGGGCTGGTCTACGACTTCAAATTGCGCCCGCAGGTCAAGTTTCATAGCACTGCGTACTTCAAGCCCAGCCGCACGCTGGACGCCGACGACGTGCTGTTCAGCTTCCAGCGCATGCTCTACCCGGCACATTCGTGGCACAAGATCGCCCAGAGCGGCTTTCCGCACGCCCAGTCGTTGCAGTTGCCGAGCCTGATCAAGCAGATCGAGGCCGGCGACCCACTGAGTGTGCGCTTCACCCTCGATCATGCCGACGCGACCTTCCTCGCCACCTTGAGCATGGGCTTCGCCTCGATCTACTCGGCCGAATATGCCGAGCAACTGCTCAAGGCCGGCACGCCGGAGAAGCTCAACAGCCAGCCGATCGGCACCGGGCCGTTCGTCTTCAACCGCTTCCAGAAGGACGCAGTCATCCGTTACCGCGCCAACCCGGACTACTTTGCCGGCAAGCCGGCGGTGGATCCGCTGATCTTCGCCATCACCCCCGACGCCAACGTGCGCCTGCAAAAGCTCAAGCGCAACGAGTGCCAGATCGCACTGTCACCCAAACCGTTGGACATTGTCGCCGCCGGCAGTGATCCGGCGTTGAAGATCGAGAAAACCGAAGCCTTCATGACGGCATTTGTGGCGATCAACAGCCAACACCCGCCCCTCGACAAGCCTGAGGTGCGCCAGGCGATCAACCTGGCGTTCGACAAGCAGAACTACCTCAAGGCGGTGTTCGAAGGCACCGCCGTCGCGGCCAGCGGGCCTTATCCGCCGAACACCTGGAGCTACGCCAAGGACCTGCCCGGCTACGCCTTCGACCAGAACAAGGCGCGCGAGCTACTGACCAAGGCGGGCCTGGCAGACGGTTTCAAAACCACAATCTGGACTCGGCCATCCGGCAGCCTGCTCAACCCCAACCCAAGCCTGGGTGCGCAGTTGTTGCAGGCGGACCTGGCCAAGGTCGGCATCACCGCCGAAATCCGTGTGATCGAGTGGGGCGAGCTGATCCGCCGGGCCAAGGCCGGCGAGCATGATTTGCTGTTCATGGGCTGGGCCGGCGACAACGGCGACCCGGACAACTTCCTCAGCCCCCAGTTTGGTTGTGCAGCGGTCAAGTCCGGGACCAATTTCGCGCGCTATTGCGACAACCGCCTGGACCAGTTGATCAGTGCCGGCAAGACCACCAATGACCAGAGCGTGCGCAGCCGCCTCTATCAACAGGCCCAGGCACAGATCCAGCAACAGGCGCTGTGGTTGCCGCTGGCGCACCCGACGGCAGCGGCCCTGCTGCGCCAGGGTGTGGAGGGCTACCGGGTGAGCCCGTTCGGCCGGCAGGACTTTACCGGGGTTACGGCGCAGCCGTAATCCAGCCGTGCTCGAGCATCGACAACGGCTCGCCGTCGCCGATGATGATGTGATCGAGCACCCGCACCTCGACCAGGCTCAGGGACTCCTTGAGCCTGAGCGTCAGGCGCACGTCGTCGCGGCTCGGTTCGGGAACCCCCGAGGGGTGGTTATGACAGAGGATCAGCGCCGCCGCGTTGTGCGCCAGCGAGCGCTTCACCACCTCGCGCGGATAGACCCGGGCGCTGCTGATTGAGCCGCGAAACAGCACTTCGAACGCCAGTGGCCGATGCTTGGCATCCAGAAACAGGCAGCCAAAGACTTCGCTCGATTCGTGGCGCAACATCGATTTGAGGTAGCGCCGCACGCTGGCGGGGCTCTCCAGCGCCGGATCACGCTGGATGGTCTGCTCAAGGTGGCGACGGCCGATCTCCATCACCGCCTGCAACTGGCTGTACTTTGCCGGCCCCAACCCCAGCTCGCCGAGAAACGCCGGCATGTCGGCTTCGAGCAGGGCCCGCAGGCTGCCGAAACGAGCCAACAGGCCACGGGCCAGATCCACTGCGCTCTTGCCCGCAACACCGGTGCGCAAAAACACAGCCAGCAGCTCTGCGTCGGACAGACTGGCCGCCCCTCGCGCTAACAACTTCTCCCGCGGCCGCTCGGCCACGGGCCATTCCCTGATGCTCATGCATGCCTCCCTGTCTATCCGTTACTGCTCCCGGTTTCAGCCCTGTGGTATCGTAGCCGCCTCATTTTTGCGCGACGAACCGGCCTGGGGAGGCGTCGTCGTTGCGTGCAAACACTGATCAAGAAAGGCAAGCCTATGCAGCGGCTGTATCGGAAACGCATTGTTCTCGGCGTCGGCGGCGGCATTGCCGCTTACAAGAGCGCCGAGCTGGTTCGCCGACTTCTGGAACACGGTGCGCAGGTGCGCGTGGTCATGACCCGCGGCGGGGCCGAGTTCATCACCCCCCTGACCATGCAGGCCCTGTCCGGGCACCCTGTGCACATGGATCTATTGGACCCCGCTGCCGAAGCGGCGATGGGCCATATCGAACTGGCCAAATGGGCCGACCTGGTACTGATTGCCCCCGCCACCGCCGACCTGATCGCGCGCCTGGCCCAGGGCGTTGCCGACGACCTGCTGACCACCCTGGTCCTGGCTACCGACGCCACCGTGGCGATTGCCCCGGCCATGAACCAGGCCATGTGGCGCGACCCGGCGACCCAGGCCAACCTCGAACGGCTGCAAAGCCGGCAGATCCAGGTCTTCGGCCCGGCCTCCGGCAGCCAGGCCTGCGGCGATGTCGGCCTGGGTCGCATGCTCGAAGCCAGCGATCTGGCCTGGCTGGCCGCAGAAACCTTCCAGCGCCAGTCCCTGACCGGCAAGCACGTGCTGATCACCGCCGGGCCGACCCAGGAAAACATCGACCCGGTGCGCTACATCACCAACCACAGCTCGGGGAAAATGGGCTTTGCCCTCGCCGAAGCAGCCGTCGAAGCCGGCGCCCGGGTCACCCTGGTGACCGGCCCGGTGCACCTGCCAACCCCCGACCGGGTGACCCGCATCGACGTAGTCAGCGCCCGCGACATGCTCGCGGCGTGCGAAGCGGCTATACCCTGCGATGTGTTCATCGCCTCGGCGGCGGTCGCGGACTACCGTCCGGAAGTGGTAGCCCCGCAAAAATTGAAGAAAGACCCTACAACCGGTGACGGCCTGCTGCTGCAGATGGTGCGCAACCCGGACATCCTCGCCAGCATCGCCACCCGGCCCGACCGCCCGTTCAGCGTCGGCTTTGCTGCCGAAACCGAACACCTGCTCGATTACGCCGCACGCAAGCTCAAGGACAAAAACCTCGACCTGATTGTCGCCAACGATGTAGCCAACCCCAGCATCGGCTTCAACAGCGAGGAAAACGCCGTCAGCGTGATCGATCGCCAACTCCATGCAACCCTCTTCGCGCAGACCAGCAAGGGCAAGATCGCCCGCCAACTGGTGGCTTTCATCGCCGAACGTCTCAACCAGGTTTAATCGCACATGCACGCTCTACAAGCCAAGATCCTCGACCCACGCATCGGCACCGAATTCCCGCTGCCGCAGTACGCCACCCCGGGCTCGGCCGGCCTCGACCTGCGCGCCCTGCTCAAGGAAGACACCGTTCTGGAGCCGGGCCAGACCCTGCTGATCCCTACCGGCCTGTCGGTATACATCGGCGATCCGGGCCTGGCCGCGCTGATCCTGCCGCGCTCGGGCCTGGGCCACAAACACGGCATCGTGCTGGGCAACCTGGTCGGCCTGATCGACTCCGACTACCAGGGTGAGCTGATGGTTTCCTGCTGGAACCGTGGCAACACGGCCTTCACCATCACCGTCGGCGAGCGCATTGCCCAGCTGGTGCTGGTACCGGTCGTACAAGCTCATTTCGACATCGTCGAAGCCTTCGACGAAAGCCAGCGTGGCGCTGGCGGTTTCGGCCATTCCGGCACCAAGTGAGGCGACCGCTCACCTGCTGAACGCCAAGGAAGGCGAACTCTCTGGCGATATCGCCATCCAAGCGTTCAGTTTGAGCCCGCACCGCAAGCCTTGGAAATTGGAGCTCCCAGAGATGAACGAGATGGCAAACCTGGTACCTGCACTGCCTGAAAGCATCTTCCGCGCCTACGACATCCGTGGCGTGGTTGGCGACAGCCTGACCGCCGAAACCGCCTATTGGATCGGCCGCGCGATTGGCGCGCAAAGCCTGGCCCAGGGCGAAGCCGAGGTCTCGGTTGGCCGTGATGGGCGCCTGTCCGGCCCGCTGCTGGTCGAGCAGTTGATCAAGGGCCTGGCCGATGCCGGATGCCGGGTCAGCGATGTCGGCCTGGTGCCGACCCCGGCCCTGTATTTCGCTGCCAACGTGCTCGCGGGCAAGTCCGGGGTGATGCTCACCGGTAGCCACAATCCGCCGAACTACAACGGCTTCAAGATCGTGATTGCCGGTGACACGCTGGCCAACGAACAGATCCAGGCCCTGCTCACCCGCCTGAAAAGCAACGACCTGAGCCGCGGTGAAGGCTGTGTGCAGAAGGTCGAAATCCTCGAGCGCTACTTCCAGCAGATCGTCGGCGACGTGAAGCTGGCCAAGCGCCTGAAGGTGGTGGTCGACTGTGGCAACGGCGCGGCTGGGGTGATTGCCCCGCAGCTGATCGAGGCGCTGGGCTGCGAGGTGATCCCGCTGTTCTGCGAAGTCGACGGCAACTTCCCCAACCACCATCCGGACCCTGGCAAGCCGGAGAACCTGGTCGACCTGATCGCCAAGGTGAAAGAGACCGGCGCCGATCTGGGCCTGGCCTTCGACGGCGACGGCGACCGCGTCGGCGTGGTGACCAACACCGGCACCATCGTCTACCCAGACCGTCTGCTGATGTTGTTCGCCAGGGACGTGCTGGCACGTAATCCGGGGGCCGGGATCATCTTCGACGTGAAATGCACCCGGCGCCTGCTGCCGCTGATCGAGCAGTACGGCGGTCGCGCCCTAATGTGGAAGACCGGCCATTCGTTGATCAAGAAGAAGATGAAGCAGACCGGCGCCCTGCTCGCCGGCGAAATGAGCGGGCACATCTTCATCAAGGAACGCTGGTACGGTTTCGACGACGGGATCTACAGCGCGGCACGCCTGCTGGAGATCCTCAGCAAGGAGCCGGTCGACGCCGAAACACTGTTCGCCGGCTTCCCGAACGATATTTCCACGCCCGAAATCAACATTGATGTGACGGACGAGGGTAAATTCAGCATCATTGATGCACTGCAACGCGACGCCGACTGGGGCGAAGCCAACCTGACCACCATCGACGGTGTGCGGGTCGATTATGCCCACGGCTGGGGCCTGGTTCGCGCCTCCAATACCACCCCGGTACTGGTGCTGCGCTTCGAGGCCGACAATGCCGCCGAACTGCAGCGCATCAAGGACGTCTTCCACGCTCGATTGAAGCGTGTCGCCCCTGACCTGCAACTACCGTTCTGACCGACTACTTGTTCCAACTGGAGCCCTGCATGACCCTCGATCGCGATGCCGCTACCCATGTCGCCCAGGTACTGTCCGAAGCGCTGCCGTATATCCGACGCTTTGTCGGCAAAACCCTGGTGATCAAGTACGGCGGCAACGCGATGGAGAGCGAAGAGCTCAAAACCGGCTTTGCCCGCGACATCGTGCTGATGAAGGCCGTGGGTATCAACCCGGTGGTAGTGCATGGCGGCGGCCCGCAGATCGGTGATCTGCTCAAGCGCCTGTCCATCGAAAGCCACTTCATCGACGGCATGCGCGTTACCGACGCGCAGACCATGGACGTGGTCGAGATGGTCCTGGGTGGCCAGGTGAACAAGGACATCGTCAACCTGATCAACCGCCACGGCGGCAGCGCCATTGGCCTGACCGGCAAGGACGCCGAGCTGATCCGTGCGAAAAAGCTCACCGTCACCCGCCAGACCCCCGAGATGACCACCCCGGAAATCATCGATATCGGCCATGTCGGCGAAGTGGTCGGGGTCAACACCGACCTGCTGAACATGCTGGTGAAGGGCGATTTCATTCCGGTGATCGCGCCCATCGGCGTCGGCGCCAATGGCGAGTCGTACAACATCAACGCCGACCTGGTCGCCGGCAAGGTCGCCGAAGCGCTGAAAGCCGAGAAGCTGATGCTGCTGACCAACATTGCCGGCCTGATGGACAAGCAAGGCACCGTGCTCACCGGCCTGACCACCGAGCAGGTCAACGAGCTGATCGCCGACGGCACCATCTATGGCGGCATGCTGCCGAAGATCCGTTGCGCACTGGAAGCAGTGCAAGGCGGGGTGAACAGCTCGCACATCATCGACGGCCGGGTTCCGAACGCGGTGCTGCTGGAGATCTTCACCGACAGCGGCGTGGGCACCCTGATCACTAACAGCAAGCCGCGCTGATCGCACAAACCGGACGCTTCCTACGCGCCAGTAGGAAGTGGACTACCGCAATCCCCTCGGTATTTGCCTAGGCTCGGGTTTCCCTCAACAGGAGACTCGACCATGGCACTGAAAGACTTTGTCCCTTACGGTAGCGATGTTTCGGCAGGTTCTTATGAGTGCGCGGACTGCGGCCGCAAATATTCGAACCGGAGCAAGACCTCGATGCCGCCCTGCCCCAACCTGGATCGCCTGCCCCATCATAGGGTGAGCTGGCGGATTTTGTCCGAGCAGGGCGATGCACTGAGCGATCCTTACCCGAAATAGCCCTGTAAAAGCCGGTCCTATAGGCAAGACGGGCTCAGCAGTAATCACTGCCCACAAAAAGGCGACCCGCGGGTCGCCTTTTTCATGCTTTAGATACCGTACTGCGCCCGGTAGGCTTCTACCGCCGGCAAATGCTGCTTGAGCGCCGGATCGTCGGCGAGGAACTCCAGCACCTGGGTCAGCGAGACAATGCTCACCACCGGAATACCGAAATCACGCTCGACTTCCTGGATCGCCGACAACTCGCCGTTGCCACGCTCCTGACGGTTCAGCGCGATCAACACGCCAGCCGCCTTGGCGTCCTGGCCCTGGATGATCTGCATCACCTCGCGGATCGCCGTACCGGCGGTGATCACATCGTCGATGATCAGTACATCGCCGGTCAGCGGCGCACCAACCAGGCTGCCACCTTCGCCGTGAGCCTTGGCTTCCTTGCGGTTGAAGCACCATGGCAGGTCACGGTCATGGTGTTCGGCAAGGGCCACCGCAGTGGTCGCCGCCAGCGGAATACCCTTGTAGGCCGGGCCAAACAGCACGTCGAACGGAATCTTGCTGTCGACAATCGCCGCCGCATAGAAACGTCCGAGCTGGGCCAGGGCCGAGCCGCTGTTGAACAGGCCGGCATTGAAGAAGTACGGGCTGGTGCGGCCCGACTTGAGGGTGAATTCACCGAAGCGCAGAACACCGCGATCGATGGCAAAACGAATGAAGTCGCGCTGATACGGCTGCATGTAGAGTCCCGGATACCACGGATTTAGCTAATTGAGTACAGCTCGGGTATCATACACGCACGAGATTTTTGGGGCCATTTATGCGGATCATCAGTGTGAACGTTAATGGCATTCAGGCTGCCGTCGAGCGTGGATTGCTCAGCTGGCTACAAGCCCAGAATGCCGACGTCATCTGCCTTCAGGATACCCGCGCCTCGGCCTTTGAACTCGACGACCCAGCTTTCCAGCTCGATGGCTACTTCCTTTATGCCTGCGACGCAGAAGTTCCCGCCCAAGGCGGCGTGGCGCTTTATTCGCGGTTGCAGCCCAAGGCAGTCATCAGCGGCCTGGGCTTCGAGACAGCCGACCGCTACGGACGTTACCTGCAGGCCGACTTTGACAAAGTCAGTATTGCCACCTTGCTGCTGCCTTCCGGGCAGAACGGCGACGAAGACTTGAACCAGAAATTCAAGTTGATGGACGATTTCGGCAAGTACCTGGACAAGCAACGCCGCAAGCGTCGCGAGTACATCTATTGCGGCTCGCTGTACGTCGCGCAGCAGAAGCTCGACGTCAAGAACTGGCGCGACGGCCAGCAGTCGCCGGGCTTCCTGGCGCCCGAACGGGCCTGGATGGACGAGATTGTCGGCAACATGGGCTATGTCGATGCCCTGCGCGAAGTCAGCCGTGAAGGCGACCAGTACAGCTGGTGGCCGGACAACGAGCAGGCCGAGATGCTCAACCTCGGCTGGCGGTTCGACTACCAGCTGCTGACCCCGGGCCTGCGCCGTTTCGTACGTAGCGCACGGCTGCCGCGTCAGCCGCGCTTCTCCCAGCATGCGCCACTGATCGTGGACTATGACTGGACGCTGACGATCTGATCAGCAGCCATAAAAAAGCCGACCTTGAGGGTCGGCTTTTTTGTGTATGACGCAAAGGCTTCAGTTCAGCGGCCGCCAGGCGAGCGGATAACGATACGCCGCGCCCTTCTTGGCCTTCACCGCGGCCATGATCGCCAGCACAATCGCCGCAATCACCACCACCGGGAACATCAGCGAACCGATGATCAGCGCCGCCGTCACCACACAGGCCATGCCGGCCAGGGTCACGGTGATCTGGAAGTTCAACGCTTCCTTGCCCTGGGTATCGACGTACGGGTCGCTGTCTTTCTTCCACAACCACAGCAACAGCGGTGCAACCACGTTGCCGAACGGGAAGAACAGGCCGATCACGGCCGACAGGTGACACAACATCGCCCATTTGCGCGCTTCTTCACCGGGCAGTGGCAATGTGATCGATTCGTCGGCCATGACAGTTCCTTGAGTGAGCGGGGTTTCAGTCGGCCAGGGCGGCCTGTTGCAACTCGAACAGATCGTTCATGCCCTTCTGCGCCAACGCCAGCATGGCGTTCAGCTCTTCAGGCTGGAACGGCGCGCCTTCGGCAGTGCCCTGCACTTCGATGAAACCGCCGCTGCTGGTCATGACCACGTTCAGGTCGGTCTCGGCAGCCGAGTCTTCCAGGTAGTCCAGGTCGAGTACCGCCTCACCCTGGTACATGCCTACCGAGACAGCGGCGATCATGTGCTTGAGCGGGTCGCCGCCTTTCAGGCCGCCACGTTTCTTGACCACACGCAGGGCGTCGACCAGCGCGACCATGGCGCCGGTGATCGACGCCGTGCGGGTGCCGCCGTCGGCCTGGATCACGTCGCAGTCGACGTACAGGGTGATGTCGCCCAGCTTGCTCATGTCGAGCGCAGCGCGCAGCGAGCGGCCGATCAGACGTTGAATTTCGAGGGTGCGACCACCCTGCTTGCCACGGCTGGCTTCGCGCTGGTTACGCTCGCCGGTCGAACGCGGCAACATGCCGTATTCGGCGGTCAGCCAACCTTGGCCCTGCCCCTTGAGGAAGCGTGGAACACCATTTTCGACGCTGACCGTGCAGACGACTTTGGTGTCGCCAAACTCGACCAGTACCGCCCCCTCGGCGTGCTTGGTGTAGTTGCGGGTGATGCGGATCGAGCGGAGCTGATCGGCAACGCGACCACTTGGACGTTTCATCTGGGAGTACCTGTACTGGGCTTAAATCTAGGCGAGCATTATAGAGTGCCGGGCGCCCGCTGGACATGCCCACGGCAATTTGGCGCGACAGAACGCCGCAAAGTGCCGGCGCAGCAGCGTTGGTCGGGAATTCTCGGCAGTCGCGACAGACTTTGTACCATCAGCAGATTGGGAGCCAGCCGCGCACTGCGCTACAATCCTGCGCCTTGCAGCCACTCGGCTTGCTCCATTTTTCTGCGAGGTACTTCCCATGGTGCACAGCATGACCGCCTTTGCCCGCGCCGAGCGCGCCGGCAGCCAAGGCACCCTCATCTGGGAACTGCGCTCGGTCAACCATCGCTACCTCGAACCGCACCTGCGCCTGCCTGAGGCCCTGCGCGACCTCGAAGGTGCCGTGCGCGATGCGCTCCGTCAGGGCCTCTCCCGCGGCAAGGTTGAGTGCACCCTGCGCTTCAACGAGGAAACCGCCGGCAAACCGCTGCAAGTCGACCGGGCGCGCGCCGCGCAACTGGTCGCCGCCGCCGAAACCGTCGCCAGCCTGATCAAGCAACCGGCACCGCTCAATCCGCTGGAAGTGCTGGCCTGGCCCGGCGTGCTGGTCGCCGACGCGAGCGACCCGCAGGCGCTGAACAGCGAGGCCCTGGCCCTGTTCGAAGACGCCCTCACGGAATTGAAGAACGGCCGCAACCGCGAAGGCGGCGAGCTGGCCCGACTGATCAATGAGCGCCTGGACAACATGAGCCAGGAAGTCACCACCCTGCGCGCCCTGGTGCCGCAGATGCTCGCGGCCCAGCGGCAGAAGATCCTCGACCGATTCAGCGACATGCAGGCCGAGCTCGACCCGCAGCGCCTGGAGCAGGAGATGGTCCTGCTCGCACAGAAAAGCGACGTTGCCGAAGAGCTCGACCGCCTCGCCACCCATGTGGCCGAGGTGCGCCGGGTACTCAAATCCGGCGGCGCGGCCGGGCGGCGCCTGGACTTCCTGATGCAGGAACTCAACCGCGAAGCCAACACCCTGGGCTCCAAAGCCTTCGACCCACGCAGCACCCAATCGGCGGTCAACCTCAAGGTCCTGATCGAGCAGATGCGTGAACAAGTACAGAACATCGAGTAAGGCCACCCCTACCATGACCCATGCCAGCGGCACCCTGTTTATCGTCTCGGCCCCCTCCGGCGCCGGCAAAACCAGCCTGGTCAAGGCCCTGACCGACGACCTGAACCACATTCGTGTCTCGGTTTCGCACACCACCCGGGCCATGCGTCCGGGCGAGCGCGACGGGGTGAACTATCACTTTGTCGACAAGCAGACGTTCCAGGAGATGATCGAGCAAGGCGACTTCCTCGAACAGGCCGAAGTCTTCGGCAACTGCTACGGCACCTCGCGCAGCGCGCTGCAGCAGACGCTCGACCAGGGCCTGGACCTGATTCTGGAAATCGACTGGCAGGGTGCACAACAGGTGCGCAAGCTGATGCCGGAGGCGCGCTCGATCTTCATTCTGCCGCCGAGCCAGCAGGCCCTGCGTCAGCGCCTGAACAGCCGCGGCACCGACAGCGATGAGATCATCGAAGGACGGATGCGCGAGGCGGTCAGCGAGATGGAGCACTACAACGAGTACGAGTTCGTCATCATCAATGACGATTTCGCCCTTGCCCTGGACGACCTCAAGGCGGTGTTCCACGCTAACCGCCTGCAGCAGCAACAGCAGCAACAGCGCCACGGGGAACTGCTCAAGCAATTGCTGGCTTGAGCAGCAGGCTCCCACAGGGATTGCATACCCCTTGTGGGAGCCGGCATTGCCGGCGATGCTTTTAGAGACTACCGCCGCGACGACTCGGGATGGTGGCATGGCGCTGCAACGTAGCGCCGAGGAAGAACGCCGGCGCACGCAGCCGCGACATCAGCATCAGCACGATGCCCAACAGCAGAATGATCATCGCGATCACGAACACCAGCCCCAACCCACCGACATGCGAACCGCTGCCGAACGACGGCGAAGCACTGTCGATGGCCGTCTGCACGAAGATCACCGAGAGAATCACGCCGCCCAGCCCCGGGCACAGGCCACGCATGAGAAAATGGCGCAGGCTGTCGAACAGGCTGTGGCGGAAGTACCAGACGCAGGCAAACGCCGTCAGCGAATAGTAGAAGCAGATCATCATGCCGAGTGCGGTGATGGTGTCCGCCAGCACGTTTTCGCTCAAGGTGCGCATGGTCACGTAGAACAGACCTGCCGCCAGACCGGCACAGATGGTGGCGTAACGTGGGGTTTGCGAACGCGGGCAGATGTTGGCGAAACGCTGTGGCACCGCACCGTAGTAGCCCATGGCAAGCAGGGTGCGCGCCGGCGAAACGAAGGTCGACTGCAACGATGCGGCGGTGCTCGCCAGCACGGCAATGGACATCAGGATCGCCAACGGGCCCATGACCGGACCGGCCAGGTGAGCGAAGACGTTTTCCTGGATACGCGGGTTGCCCAGGCCCAGGCCGATGTCGCCGATCCCGGCAAACTGCAGGGTGGCGATTGCAGTCACCACGTACAGCACCAGAATCAGCAGCACGGTCAGGGTGGCAGCACGACCAGGGATCTTTTCGCTACCGACCGACTCTTCGCTGACCGTCAGGCATACGTCCCACCCCCAGAAGATGAAGATCGACAGCGACAGGCCGGCGGTGAAGGCCGAGAACGACTCGACCCCGAACGGGTTGAACCAGTCCGGGTCGAACGCCAGCGAAGGCCCGTCCACCGGCCCTCCAAAGGCGGCCAGGGCAAAGCCCACCAACACCACTAACTGTAGGGCCACCAGTGCATACTGCACCGTCATGGTCGTGCCGATTCCGCGGCAGCAGATCCACACGGCCATGGCGATGAAGATGCAGCAGGTGGTTACGTTTATCAGCAGATTGTCGGCCAACGCGGCAATCGCATGGCTCCCCGTGAGTTGCCCGAGGAACAGATAGAAGAAGTCGACCGCCACCCCGGCAAGGTTGGACAGGACGATGGTGGTGGCCGTGACCAGACCCCAGCCGCCGATCCAGCCGATCATCGGGCCGAACGCCCGTGCCGACCAGGTAAAGGACGTGCCGCTGTCCGGCTCGGCGGCGTTCAGCTCGCGATAGCCCAGGGCTACCAGCAGCATCGGCAGGAAGCCGACGATGAACACGGCCGGCAGGTGTTCGCCCACCTCACGCACGGTCGGGCCGAGCGCGCCAGTGAGGGTATAAACCGGTGCAATGGTGGAAATGCCGAGCACGATGCTCGCCAGCAGGCCAAGCCGGCCCTTGGCCAGCCCCTTGGACTTTACTGTGCTGGCCTGCCCCGCATCGGGGGGCCGGCCTGCTTCAGTGTAATTACTCATGAGTTTGCCGCCGCTATTGGTATTGTTCTTCAGGACGCCCCGTCCGACGTCCGCTTTCACTCAATTGAAGCTGGTGCGTGGTGCTGCAAACCGGCGTCTGCCGGGTTAGCTCATAGAGCTTTCTCCCGCAAACGTTCACCGGCCGCATGAGCCAGGCAGGCTTCGCGGAACGCCTTGAACAGGCGCAGCGAAACCGGGTTGTCGACAAAGCGCCATTCCGGGTGCCATTGCACCCCGAGCACAAAGCCGGGCGCGTCCTCCATGGACACCGCTTCGATCAGTCCATCTGGAGCCAGCGCTTCGGCACGCAAGCCGTCAGCCAGGCGGTCGATGCCCTGACTGTGCAGCGAGTTGACCATGAAGCTTTCGGCCAGGCCCAGCCGTTCGAATTTCCCCCCTGGCTGCACGTGCACCAGGTGGCGCGGGCTGTACTGCTCTTCCAGCGGCGCTTCGTGCGGCTCGCGATGGTCGAGGTAGCCCGGCAGTTCCTGGACCCGTTGGTGCAGGGTGCCGCCCAGGCTCACGTTCAGTTCCTGGAACCCGCGGCAAATGCAGAACACCGGCACGCCGGTGTCGATGGCGGCCTGCAGCAGCGGCAGGGTCAGGCGGTCACGAAACACGTCGTGCCGGGTGCCTTCCGCGCTGGGCGCGCCATTGTAATGATGCGGCTCGACATTTGAAGGCGAACCGGTAAAAAGAATGCCATCCAGGCGTTCGAGGATGCGCAGCGGGTCCACCGGCTCGTCGCGGGCCGGCAGAATCAGCGGGATGCCGGCAAAGCCGGCGGCCTCGACGTACTTGTCACCCGCCGTGTGCGACGAGTTCTTGCCCAGTTGCTGACGGCAGGCGGTGACCCCGATCAACGGGGCCCGGCCGGTGGCGTGCTTCATTGGTTCACCCTCTTAGAGCTTGATCCAGGTCGCCTTGAGTTCGGTGTATTTGTCCAGCGCGTGCAGCGACTTGTCGCGACCGTTGCCCGACTGCTTGAAGCCGCCAAACGGCGCGGTCATATCGCCACCGTCGTACTGGTTGACCCAGACGCTGCCGGCGCGTAGGGCGCGGGCGGTGTTGTGGGCCTTGGAGAGATCGGCGGTCCAGACTGCCGCGGCCAGGCCGAAGGGCGAGTCGTTGGCGATAGCGATCGCCTCTTCGGCGGTGTCGAAGGCGATCACCGACAGCACCGGGCCGAAGATTTCTTCGCGGGCGATGCGCATGGCATTGCTCACGCCATCGAAAATTGCCGGCTGCACGTAGACGCCACAGGTGTCTTCGAGCACACGCTGGCCACCCGTGACCAGGGTCGCGCCATCCGCCTTGCCAGCTTCGATGTAGCCGAGCACGGTATCGAGCTGGGTGGTATCGACCAGCGCACCGACGCGGGTCTCAGGGTCCAGCGCATGGCCTGGCTTCCAGGCCTTGAGGGCCTCGACCACCAACGGCAGGAACTGCTCCTTGATCGAACGCTCGACCAGCAGGCGCGAGCCGGCAATGCAGACTTCGCCCTGGTTGAAGGCGATGGCTGCCGCCGCAGCTTCGGCGGCGGCGTGCAGGTCCGGGGCGTCGGCAAAGACGATGTTCGGGCTCTTGCCCCCGGCTTCCAGCCAGACGCGCTTCATGTTCGACTCGCCGGCATACACCATCAGTTGCTTGGCGATACGGGTGGAGCCCGTGAACACCAGAGTGTCGACGTCCATGTGCAGGGCCAGGGCCTTGCCGACGGTGTGGCCATAGCCTGGCAACACGTTGAGGACGCCCGCCGGGATGCCCGCTTCGAGTGCCAGCTGGGCGACACGAATGGCGGTCAACGGCGATTTCTCGGAAGGCTTGAGGATCACCGAGTTACCGGTGGCCAGCGCAGGGCCGAGTTTCCAGCATGCCATCATCAGTGGGAAGTTCCACGGAACAATGGCTGCGACCACGCCAACCGGCGAGCGGGTGACCAAACCCAGCTGGTCGGACGGGGTCGCAGCAACTTCGTCATACACTTTATCGATCGCTTCGGCGTTCCAGCGGATAGCGTTGGCCGCCGCCGGAATGTCGATGCTCAAGGAATCGGCAATCGGCTTGCCCATGTCCAGGGTTTCCAGCAATGCCAGTTCCTGGGCATTGGCCAGCAGCAGGTCGGCGAACGCGATCAGCACGCGCTTGCGCTGGGCCGGGGCCTGGTTGGCCCACACGCCGCTGTCGAAACTGCGCCGGGCGGCGGCGACGGCACGCTCGGCGTCGGCGTCATCGCAGCTGGCGATCTGCGTCAACGGGCGGCCGTCGACCGGGCTTGTGCAGTCGAAGGTCTCGCCCGAAGCACTGGCCGTGTACTGGCCGTCGATGAAGGCCCGGCCTTCGATGTTCAGGCCCTGGAAAAGCGCTTCCCATTGGTCGCGGGTTGGAATTGTCATTGCGTTGTTCTCCAGGCGTTACACCGTGTGCAGGTACCAGTTGTATTCGAGGTCGGAAATCGACACCTCGAATTCCGCCATTTCGCTTTCCTTGCAGGCGACGAAAATGTCGATGTAGTCCGGGCTGATGTACTGGTTCAGCACTTCGCTGTCATCGAGCTCGCGCAGCGCATCGCGCAGGTTGTTCGGCAGGCTCTGCTCCAACTGCTCGTAGGAGTTGCCCTCGATCGGCTCGCCTGGCTCGACCTGATTGGTCAGGCCGTGGTGAATGCCGGCGAGGATCGCCGCCATCATCAGGTACGGGTTGGCGTCGGCGCCGGCGACCCGGTGCTCAAGGCGCACGGCGTCGCTGCTGCCGGTCGGCACGCGGACGGCGACGGTGCGGTTGTCCAGGCCCCAGCTCGGCGCGTTCGGCACATAGAACTGGGCGCCGAAGCGGCGGTACGAGTTGATGTTCGGGCAGAGGAAGGCCATCGACGCCGGCATGGTTTCCAGCACGCCGCCAATGGCGTGGCGCAGCGCATCGCTTTGCAGCGGGTCTTCGCTGGTGAAGATGTTCTTGCCGGTTTTCTTGTCCAGCAGCGAGATGTGCACGTGCAGGCCGTTGCCTGCCTGGCCCGGGTAGGGCTTGGCCATGAAGGTGGAGTCCATCTCATGGTCGTAGGCGATGTTCTTGATCAGGCGCTTGAGCAGCACGGCGTAATCGCAGGCTTTCATCGCATCGGCAACGTGGTGCAGGTTCACTTCAAACTGCGCCGGGGCACTTTCCTTGACGATCGCGTCGGCCGGGATGCCCTGCTCTTTCGCCGCTTCGAGCATGTCCTGCAGGCAATCGACGTACTCGTCGAGGTCGTCGATCAGGTACACCTGGGTCGACTGCGGGCGCTTGCCGGAGATCGGCGAGCGCGGCGGCTGCGGCCGGCCGTTGAGGTTGTCCTGATCGATCAGGTAGAACTCCAGCTCGAACGCGGCGCAGATATCCAGGCCCAGCGCATCGAACTTGGCGACCACACTGCGCAGCACTTCCCGTGGGTCGGCGAAGAACGGCGTGCCATCCAGCTCGTGCATGGTCATCAGCAATTGTGCGGTCGGACGCTTCTGCCAGGGCTCGTAGGCCAGGGTGCCGGGGATCGGGAAGCAGATGCGGTCGGCGTCGCCGATGTCCAGGCCCAGGCCGGTGGACTCGACGGTAGAACCATTGATATCGAGGGCAAACAGCGAGGCCGGCAGATTGATGCCCTTCTCGTAGACTTTGACCAGGCTGGCGCGCTCGATGCGCTTGCCACGCACCACGCCGTTCATGTCCGCAATCAGCAGATCGACAAATTGAACCTCAGGGTGGGCCTTGAGGAATTCACCCATCTCATCGAGAGGGATGGCGCACGGAGTGACCGACGTCATGGCTTGGCATCCTTTGATTTTTTTATCGGGGCGGCGATGAACAAGAGGGGGTGCAGTGGTACCTGGAAAGCGGCGATGGTCCGATTATTTTTTTGGGGACTTCCATCGGTGGAACGGCTGAACATCCTTTTTCGGACGTGCGTTCCATAGATTGATAGCGCCATGAGTTGATTCATGGCTGCCGCCTCACTATAGAATGGCCCCAGCGCAACAGACATTGGCATTTAGGCAAGCAAAGAGTGCATCCATGCAATATCAGATCAGCCACGCCGACCTTTCGCTGGTACTCGCCCTGGTTCGCGGCCGCTCCCTGGCGAAGGCTGCGGACCTGCTCAAGGTCGATGTATCAACGGTTTTTCGCTCGATCCGGCGCATGGAAGCCGCCCTTGGTACCGCGTTATTTGTCAAAAGCCGCAAGGGCTACATCCCCACCGGCACCGCCCAGGCCCTCGCCGAGCAGGCCGAACGCGCCGAGCAGGCACTGGATGCGGCGCGGGTGGCCCTCGAACATGGCGAACAGGTGGTCAGCGGCACGGTGCGCCTGACCTGCACCGACGCGGTGCTGCACAGCCTGCTGCTGCCGGCGCTGGCCGAGTTCATGCCGGCGTACCCGGCGTTGTCGCTGGAGCTGGCCACCTCGAACACCTTCGCCAACCTCAGCCGGCGCGATGCCGACCTGGCCTTGCGCCTGACCAACACGCCGCCCGAGCACCTGGTCGGACGCTGCCTGGGCAAGGCGTCGTACGTGCTCTGTGGCCGCGAGGAATTCCGCCAACGCCTGACCGACGCAGCGGCCAGCGTGCCGTGGATCTCCCCGGACGATTCGATGCAGGACCACCCCACCGTCGTCTGGCGTAGCGAGCAGATGCCCGGGCTGACCCCGCGCTACCGCTGCAGCGGCATCGCGCCGATCGCCCAACTGGTCAGCGCCGGGCTCGGCGTGGCGGCGTTGCCAGACTATATGGTGCACACCCTGCCGGGGGTGAAAACGCTCAGCGAGGCGTTGCCGGGCTGCGACACCGAGCTGTGGCTGCTGACCCGGCCGGACTGCCGTGCCCTGCGCTCGGTGCAGACACTGTTCGACGAACTGACACCGCGCTTGCGCGATGCGCTGATCTGACCGACGAGGTTTTTAACGCCCCACATCAAGACAGTTGTGCTAGAGCCGCAGACCTAGGTATTGTCGCGCTATCCGCGGCTCGGATTGAAATCAGCGCTTCCCTAAAGGCTGGTGATTTTTTAAACTATCGAGTCCGCTCGCCCATTTGGGCTGAACACCGCATTTGCTACTTGAGGAAGACCATGGCCCGCGTAACCGTTGAAGATTGTCTAGAACACGTGGATAACCGCTTTGAGCTGGTCATGCTGTCCACCAAGCGTGCCCGTCAGTTGTCCACCGGCGGCAAAGAGCCAAAAGTAGCTTGGGAAAACGACAAACCTACCGTCGTCGCCCTGCGCGAAATCGCTGAAGGTATCTGCACGCCTGAGTTCATGGCCGAGCAGGAAATCGTTCACGAAGACCCTGTCTTCGCTGCATTTGGCGAGGATGAGGCCAACGAGGCCGTCTAAGCCCATGCCTGGTCGACGTTGTACGGCGCGGCAACCACACTCTCGGCAGGAGACGCCATCTTGCCGAGCATAGACGCCCTCGCCGATCGTCTGTCGACCTACCTCGGTGCCGACCAGGTCAACCTGGTCCGCCGGGCGTATTTCTACGCCGAACAAGCCCACGATGGCCAGCGCCGTCGCAGCGGCGAACCCTACGTCACGCACCCCCTTGCCGTCGCCAGCATCCTGGCCGACATGCACATGGACCATCAGAGCCTGATGGCGGCCATGCTCCATGACGTGATCGAAGACACCGGCATCGCCAAGGAAGCGCTCAGCTCGCAATTCGGCGAAACCGTCGCCGAACTGGTCGATGGGGTCAGCAAGCTGACCCAGATGAATTTCGAGACCAAGGCCGAGGCCCAAGCGGAAAACTTCCAGAAAATGGCCATGGCCATGGCCCGCGACATCCGCGTGATCCTGGTCAAGCTGGCCGACCGTCTGCACAACATGCGCACCCTGGAAGTGCTGTCCGGCGAAAAGCGCCGGCGCATCGCCAAGGAAACCCTGGAAATCTACGCCCCGATCGCTAACCGCCTGGGCATGCACACGGTGCGCGTCGAATTCGAAGACCTCGGTTTCAAGGCCATGTACCCGATGCGCTCCGCGCGCATCCTGCAAGCGGTCAAGCGCGCCCGCGGCAACCGCAAGGAACTCGTCAACAAGATCGAAGAGTCGCTGGCGCACTGCCTGGCGGTCGACGGCATCCAGGGCGACGTCAGCGGCCGACAAAAACACATCTACGGCATCTACAAGAAGATGCGCGGCAAGCGTCGCGCCTTCAACGAGATCATGGATGTGTACGCATTCCGCATCGTCGTCGACAAGGTCGACACCTGCTACCGCGTGCTCGGCGCTGTACATAATTTGTACAAACCGCTGCCAGGGCGCTTCAAGGATTACATCGCGATTCCCAAGGCCAACGGCTACCAGTCGTTGCACACCACGCTGTTCGGCATGCACGGCGTGCCCATCGAGATCCAGATCCGCACCCGCGAAATGGAAGAGATGGCCAACAACGGTATCGCTGCCCACTGGCTGTACAAGTCCAGCGACGACGAGCAGCCCAAGGGCACCCACGCACGGGCCCGACAATGGGTCAAAGGTGTATTGGAGCTGCAGCAACGTGCGGGCAACTCCCTCGAATTCATCGAGAGCGTGAAGATCGACCTGTTCCCGGACGAGGTCTACGTGTTCACACCCAAAGGCCGCATCATGGAGCTGCCCAAAGGCTCCACCGCGGTCGACTTTGCCTACGCGGTGCACACCGACGTCGGCAACAGCTGCATCGCCTGCCGGATCAACCGCCGCCTGGCCCCGCTGTCCGAACCGCTGCAAAGCGGCTCGACGGTGGAGATCGTCAGCGCCCCGGGCGCCCGGCCAAATCCGGCCTGGCTCAACTTTGTAGTCACCGGCAAGGCGCGTACGCACATTCGCCACGCGCTCAAACTGCAGCGCCGTTCCGAGTCGATCAGCCTCGGCGAGCGCCTGCTGAACAAAGTGCTCAACGGCTTCGACAGCGCCCTGGACAAGATCCCGCAGGAACGGGTCCAGGCCATGCTCAGCGAATACCGCCTGGAGCTGATCGAAGACCTGCTCGAAGACATCGGCCTGGGCAATCGCATGGCCTACGTGGTGGCGCGCCGCCTGCTGTCCAGCGAAGGCGAGCAGTTGCCCAACCCGGAAGGCCCACTGGCCATTCGCGGCACCGAGGGCCTGGTGCTCAGCTACGCGAAATGCTGCACGCCGATCCCCGGCGACCCGATCGTCGGCCACCTGTCGGCGGGCAAGGGCATGGTCGTGCACCTGGAAAACTGCCGCAACATCAGCGAAATCCGCCACAACCCGGAAAAGTGCCTCCAGCTGTCCTGGGCCAAGGATGTCACCGGCGAATTCAATGTCGAACTGCGCGTCGAGCTGGAACACCAGCGCGGCCTGATCGCCCTGCTGGCCAGCAGCGTCAACGCCGCCGACGGCAACATCGAAAAAATCAGCATGGACGAACGTGATGGTCGCATCAGCGTGGTCCAGTTGGTGGTCAGCGTGCACGACCGCGTGCACCTGGCCCGTGTGATCAAGAAACTGCGTGCCCTGACCGGGGTGATCCGCATCACCCGCATGCGCACGTAGCCCTCCCCCTGCAAGGAGTCATCATGAGCAAGACCGTCATCACCAGCGACAAGGCCCCGGCCGCTATCGGCACCTACTCCCAGGCAATCAAGGCCGGTAACACCGTGTACATGTCGGGCCAGATCCCGCTGGACCCGAAAACCATGGAACTGGTCGAAGGCTTCGAAGCCCAGACCGTCCAGGTGTTCGAGAACCTCAAGGCCGTGGCCGAGGCTGCTGGCGGCTCGTTCAAGGACATCGTCAAGCTGAACATCTTCCTCACCGACCTGAGCCACTTCGCCAAGGTCAACGAAGTCATGGGCCGCTACTTCGAACAGCCTTACCCTGCCCGCGCCGCCATCGGCGTTGCCGCACTGCCACGCGGTTCGCAGGTTGAAATGGACGCGATCCTGGTCCTCGAGTGATACCCCGCATGGCGGGCCGTCCGGCTCGCCATCGCCCCGCCTGTTGAAGGACCCCGTCATGCGCCACGCGCTTACCCTGTCGCTGCTGGCCGCCCTGCTGGGTGGTTGCGCCAGCCACAGCCCGCAAGACTACAACGGTATCTGGATCAACCAGGCCGCCATCGACGCCGCCAGCAAAGGCACCAGCCTGCGCCAGGCGCTGCAGGACAACGGCCCGGCACTGGAATGGAAGGTCAATGTCGCCGCCGCTCAGGCCAGCTACAGCAATGGCTTCGAGCTCGCCGAAGGACGTCTGGAAATGAAACCGGATGGTCCGTGGAGCGTCGCGTTTGACGGCGGCCAGAACGAATCCCTGAGCCTGGACGGCAAGGAACTGGTGCAGGCGGCAAGCCCGACCAGTCCGGAGCAACACTTCCAGCGCCCGAAACAACCCGCACCGACCGATGCGCCATCCGGTACCAGCTTCGAGCAGGCCCTGTACAAGGCCTACCTGGGCGGCGACTGGAAAGTCGTTGAGGGCCCGGGCCAGGGCGGCGTGGCGCATTTTCGCGCCGACGGCAGCCTGGACGGCCTGGCCGGCCTCGACCGCTACGCGCTGTGCCTGGCCGGCGACTGCGCGAGCATGAGCGGCGAATTCGACAGCCTGTGGCTGGAGCGTGCCCAGCAGGGCCGGCCATGGATCTTCAAGCGTACCGGCGACCGGCTGGAGATCTTCCAGGCGCTCAACCAGGCACAGGCCGGCGACATGCCCGACCTGCGCCCTGGCAGCCGCCAGTGGCTGCTCGAACGCGATTAAGCTTCAGTCGCGACCGGCGAGGATCGCCGCGTAGCCTTCCTTGTAGCTTGGGTACTGCGGCGCCCAGCCCAGTGCCCGGGCCCGAGCATTGCTGCAGCGCTTGCTGCCAGTGCGCCGTACCCGCTCCTGTTCCGACCACTGGGTAACACCCATGTACTCGCGCAGCCAGGCCACGACCTCGGCCAACGGCGCTGGCGCGTCATCCACGCCGATATAGTAGTCATCCAGCGCGCGGCCCTGTTGATCGGCCTTGAGCAGGAAGGCCAGCAAACCGGCCGCGTCCTCGGCATGAATGCGGTTGCCGTAGAGCGGCGGCTCCTCGGTGACTCGGTAGCCTTGGCGCACCTGACTCAACAGCCATTCGCGACCCGGTCCGTAAATACCGGTCAGGCGCACCACGCTTGCCGGGATGCCGCTGGCCAGCGCCAGCTGTTCTGCTTCGAGCATGACCCGGCCCGAGTAGCCGTCCGGTTCGGTGGCGGCGGTTTCGTCGACCCACTCACCGCCCTGCTGGGCATACACGCTGCTGCTGGAGACGAACAGCAGCCGCCGCGGTGCTTGCCCGCGCTCGGCCAGCCAGCGCAGTACCGTGCGCAGCCCTTCGACGTAGGCCGACTGATAGCCCGCCTCGTCGTGCTGGTTGGCCGCCACGCTGTACACCAGGTAGTCCGGGGAGACGGTCGGCCAATCGCCCGGGCACTCGCCGGCTTTTTCAAGGTCGGCGCAGATACCGACAACCTTTTCTGGCAAAGCGCCAGTATTCCTGCGCAGACCGGCAACCCGCCAGCCCTCGACGAGCAATTGCTTGGCCAGACGGCCACCCACATCGCCACAACCGACGATCAGAACTGAAGGCGCAGACATCTCGAAACTCCATTAATCAAAGGCCCAGCCTATCTATCCGAATCGATAGGCGGCTAGCTAACTTTCAAAAAAACCCGTATTACGGCTTCTGCTATTAAGAATTACTTGCAATAATATCGACCATATTTTGTTCTCGGCCTGTTTCGAGGCCTTGAAGGACATCCACTTCTTTCTACTTCATCAGGTCCGGCCAGCATGACACGTATCCAACCTTCCGCTTCGCCAACCACGTCGCGCGCCTGGCGCGCCATTGCCGCGCTGATGTTCAGCCTGGTGCTGGCGCCGGCGGCCATGGCCGATGAGCCTGTTAACGCAGCAGCTCCCGCTACCGCCGCTGCAGCACCAGCCGCCGCTGCCGGTACCGAGCATAGCGCCACGCCGGTCGACGCTGGCGCCCCAGCAGTTGCCCCGGTCGATGGCCAGGTGCCGGATACCGCTGAAGAAGGCCTAGTGGAACAGTCCGCCCTGGGTATGGCGCACGACCTGTCGCCATGGGGCATGTACCAGAACGCCGACGTGATCGTCAAAGCCGTGATGATCGGCCTGGCCATTGCCTCGATCATCACCTGGACCATCTGGATCGCCAAAGGCTTCGAGCTGCTGGCTGCCAAGCGTCGCCTGCGCACTGAAATCGCCCAGCTGAAGAAGGCCACCACCCTCAAGGAAGCGGCCGCCAGCGCCAACACGCCGGGCACCCTCGCCCACCTGCTGGTGAGCGACGCCCAGGAAGAGATGCACCTGTCGGCCAACGCCCGTGAGCGCGAAGGCATCAAGGAACGTGTCAGCTTCCGTCTGGAGCGCCTGGTGGCCGCCAGCGGCCGCACCATGAGCAGCGGCACCGGCGTCCTCGCCACCATCGGTTCCACCGCGCCGTTTGTCGGCCTGTTCGGTACCGTGTGGGGCATCATGAACAGCTTCATCGGCATCGCCAAAACTCAGACCACCAACCTCGCCGTGGTTGCCCCAGGTATTGCCGAGGCCCTGCTGGCGACCGCACTGGGCTTGGTGGCGGCCATCCCGGCGGTGGTCATCTACAACGTCTTCGCTCGCTCCATCGCCGGCTACAAGGCCCAGGTATCCGACGCATCGGCGCAGGTCCTGCTGCTGGTCAGCCGCGACCTCGACCACCAGCCAGGCGAGCGCTCCGCTACGCCACACATGGTGAAAGTGGGGTAAGCCATGGGCCTGCATCTGAACGAGGGTGGCGACGATCTCGCCGAGAACCACGAAATCAACGTCACGCCGTTTATCGACGTGATGTTGGTCCTGCTGATCATCTTCATGGTGGCAGCGCCGCTGGCAACGGTCGACATCAAGGTCGACCTGCCCGCCTCGACCGCCAAGCCCGTGCAGAGGCCGGAGAAGCCAGTGTTCCTCAGCGTCAAGGCTGACCAGAACCTCTACGTCGGTGACGATCAGGTGCAGCGCGACCAGCTCGGCGCCGTACTCGACGCCAAGACCAAGGGCGACAAGGACACCACGATCTTCTTCCAGGCCGACAAGGGCGTGGACTATGGCGATCTGATGGAAGTGATGAACTCCCTGCGTGCTGCCGGTTACCTGAAGGTCGGCCTGGTCGGGCTTGAGACGGCAGCCAAGAAATGATCACTACGCGGCATAAATTGACGCGTTACGGCGGTAGCCTGGCGATGGTGCTGGTAGTGCATGCCATCGCCATCGTGCTCACGCTCAACTGGTCGGTGCCTCAGGCCATCGAATTGCCGCCTGCGGCAATGATGATCGAGATGGCACCGATGCCCGAGCCGGCGCCGCCGCCACCGCCCAAGGTGGTGACCCCGCCACAGCCGCCAGCGGAGGTTGAAGCGCCGCCGTTGCCGAAAGTGGCCGAGGCACCGAAACCGAAAATCGCCATCGCCAAACCGGTGAAGCCCAAGGCCAAGCCCCAGCCGCCAAAGCCGGAGAAGAAGCCTGAGCCACCCCAGGAAAAACCAACCGATCAGGAAACGCTCGACACGCCACCGAGCAATGCGCCGGCGCAGAAATCGGCAGCCCCGGCGCCGAGCATCGCCACCAACAGCAATGCCCTGCCAACCTGGCAGAGCGACCTGCTGCGTCACCTGGGCAAGTACAAACGCTACCCGGAAGACGCCCGACGGCGTGGCCTGCAAGGGATCAATCGGCTGCGCTTCGTGGTCGATGGCGAAGGCAAGATCCTCTCCTACTCGCTGGCCGGTGGTTCGGGCAGTGCTGCGCTCGATCGGGCGACCCTGGAGATGATCCGCAAGGCCCAGCCGGTGCCGGCGCCGCCGAAGGAATTGCTCAACAATGGCAGTATCGAAGTGGTGGCCCCCTTCGTCTACTCGCTGGATAAACGCTGAAAGCTTGTTCTCTTACAAAGAGGCAAGTCTGATAACGTGCGTCTATCGATTGCAGCCGCTATGCTGGGGCCGCAACTTCATGGACGCACGTTATGACCCTCACAGAATTGCGCTACATCGTCACTCTCGCTCAGGAACAGCACTTCGGCCACGCGGCCGAGCGCTGCCATGTCAGCCAGCCGACCCTGTCGGTAGGCGTCAAGAAGCTGGAGGACGAGCTCGGTGTGCTGATCTTCGAACGCAGCAAGAGCGCGGTTCGCCTGACGCCAGTCGGTGAAGGCATCGTCGCCCAGGCACAGAAGGTCCTCGAACAGGCCCAAGGCATCCGCGAACTGGCCCAGGCCGGCAAGAACCAACTGACCGCACCGCTGAAAGTCGGTGCGATCTACACGGTCGGCCCCTACCTGTTCCCCCACCTGATTCCACAGCTGCACCGGGTTGCCCCGCAGATGCCGCTGTACATCGAGGAAAACTTCACCCACGTGCTGCGCGACAAGCTGCGCAACGGCGAACTGGACGCGGTGATCATCGCCCTGCCGTTCAACGAAGCCGATGTGCTGACCCTGCCGCTGTACGACGAGCCGTTCTACGTGCTGATGCCCAGCGAGCACCCGTGGACGCAGAAAGACACCATCGACGCCAGCCTGCTCAACGACAAGAGCCTGCTGCTGCTCGGCGAAGGCCACTGCTTCCGCGACCAGGTGCTGGAAGCCTGCCCGACCCTGACCAAGGGCAGCGACGGTGCCAAGCACACCACGGTCGAGTCGAGTTCGCTGGAAACCATCCGCCACATGGTCGCCTCCGGCCTGGGCGTGTCGATCCTGCCGCTGTCGGCGGTGGACAGCCATCATTACGCCCCCGGCGTGATCGAGGTGCGTCCGCTGAGCCCGCCAGCACCGTTCCGCACCGTGGCGATTGCCTGGCGAGCGAGCTTCCCGCGGCCCAAAGCCATCGAGATCCTTGCCGACTCGATCCGTCTCTGTTCGGTGGCCAAGCCACCTGCGGCACAGTAAGGCGACATCATGACCGAGTTGTCGAAGGTATCGGTCACCGCACTCAAGGGTGTGGGCGAAGCCATGGCCGAGAAACTGGCCAAGGTCGGCCTGGAGAACCTCCAGGATGTGCTCTTCCACCTGCCGCTGCGCTATCAGGACCGCACCCGGGTGGTGCCCATCGGAGCCCTGCGCCCGGGGCAGGATGCGGTGATCGAAGGCGTGGTCAGCGGAGTCGATGTGGTGATGGGCAAACGCCGCAGCCTGCTGGTGCGCCTGGGCGACGGCAGCGGTGTGCTGAGCCTGCGCTTCTACCATTTCAGCACCGCGCAAAAAGACGGCATGAAGCGCGGCACTCACCTGCGCTGCTACGGTGAGGCCCGGCCCGGTGCATCCGGCCTGGAAATCTACCACCCCGAGTACCGCGCCCTGACCGGCGACGAACCGGCGCCGGTGGAACAGACCCTGACACCGATCTACCCGCTGACCGAAGGCCTGACCCAGCAACGCCTGCGCCAGCTCTGCCAGCAAAGCCTGGCGATGCTCGGCCCGCGCAGCCTGCCCGACTGGCTGCCGCACGAGCTGGCCCGCGACTACCAACTGGCGCCGCTGAACGAGGCGATCCACTACCTGCACAACCCGCCCGCCGATGCCGACGTCGACGAGCTTGCCCTCGGCCATCACTGGGCGCAGCACCGCCTGGCCTTTGAAGAACTGCTCACCCATCAGCTGTCGCAACAGCGCCTGCGCGAGAGCCTGCGGGCGCAGCGCGCGCCACTGCTGCCCATAGCCAGCCGCCTGCCGGCGCAGTACCTGGCCAACCTCGGCTTTGCCCCAACCGGCGCGCAGCAACGCGTCGGCAAGGAGATCGCCTACGACCTGAGCCAGCCCGAACCGATGCTGCGCCTGGTCCAGGGCGATGTTGGCGCCGGCAAGACCGTGGTCGCCGCGCTGGCCGCCTTGCAGGCGCTGGAAGCCGGCTATCAGGTGGCATTGATGGCGCCCACCGAGATCCTCGCCGAGCAGCACTTCATCACCTTCAAACGCTGGCTCGAACCGCTGGGCATCGACGTCGCCTGGCTGGCCGGCAAGCTCAAGGGCAAAGCCCGCGCAGCGGCACTTGAGCAGATCGCCGGGGGGACGCCGATGGTGGTTGGCACCCATGCGCTGTTCCAGGACGAGGTGAAGTTCCAGCGCCTGGCGCTGGTGATCATCGACGAACAGCACCGCTTTGGCGTGCAGCAGCGCCTGGCCCTGCGCCAGAAAGGCGTCGGCGGCCAGCTTTGCCCGCACCAGTTGATCATGACCGCCACGCCGATCCCACGGACCCTGGCCATGAGCGCCTACGCCGACCTCGATACCTCGATCCTCGACGAACTGCCGCCCGGCCGCACCCCAGTGAACACCGTGCTGGTGGCCGACAGCCGACGCATCGAAGTGGTCGAACGGGTGCGCGCCGCCTGTGCCGAGGGGCGTCAGGCGTATTGGGTGTGCACCCTGATCGAGGAGTCCGAAGAACTGACCTGCCAGGCTGCCGAAACCACCTTCGAAGAACTCACCAGCGCCCTTGGCGAGCTGCGCGTGGGCCTGATCCACGGGCGCATGAAGCCCGCGGAAAAAGCCGCGGTGATGGCCGAGTTCAAGCAGGGCCACCTGCAATTGCTGGTGGCCACCACGGTGATCGAAGTCGGTGTCGACGTGCCCAATGCCAGCCTGATGATCATCGAGAACCCCGAGCGCCTGGGCCTGGCCCAGTTGCACCAGCTGCGTGGCCGGGTTGGCCGAGGCAGCGCCGTGAGCCACTGCGTGCTGCTCTACCATCCGCCGCTGTCGCAGATCGGGCGCGAACGCCTGGGAATCATGCGCGAAACCAACGATGGCTTCGTGATCGCCGAGAAAGACCTGGCCCTGCGTGGCCCCGGCGAAATGCTCGGCACCCGCCAGACCGGCCTGCTGCAGTTCAAGGTGGCCGACCTGATGCGCGACGCCGACCTGCTGCCAGCGGTGCGCGATGCGGCCCAGGCGCTGCTCGCACGCTGGCCACAAAACGTTAGCCCGCTACTGGAGCGCTGGTTACGCCACGGCCAACAATATGGCCAAGTGTGACGTACGTACCAGAAGGGATCCAGCGGACCTGCCAAGCTGGTTATACTGGCGCCACTGTAAAGAATTTGGATACAGACCATGACTGAAGTTGCTTTGGACACCGCAACCCCCCACGCTCCGTCTGTTATCCGGCTGCTGCTCGATAAGCTGGGCATTGCCTATCGCGAGCTGCCCGATCATCCGCAGCTGCCATCTGCCCGCAAGGTCCAGGCCGTGCTGCTGGATGACTCGGTGGGCGCCCTGATGGTGCTGTTCCCACAGAACCAGTTGCTCGATCTCAACCGGCTGGCCGAACTGACCGGACGCAAGCTTGCCGCCGTACCGCTGGATCGGCTCAAGGTAATGCTCGACAAGCACGGGCTGACGGTACTTCCAGGGCTACCGGCGCTGACCAGCTCACCCTGCCTGTACGAAGAGAGCCTGCTGCAACAACAGAACCTGCTGATTCATTCCGGCGATGCCGGCCTGCTGCTGGAGATCGACCGCGAAGACTTCCGCAAGATGCTCAGCAAGGCCAGCGCCGGCCAGTTCGGCGAACTGCTGACCCGCATCCGGCCCAACCTCGACCGCCCGCACGACGACCGCGACGAGATCACCGAAGCGGTCAACGCCTTCACCGCGCGGCGCATCCAGCAGCGTCTGGAATCGACCATCGAGATTCCGCCGCTGGCCGAAACCGCGCAAAAGATCATCAAGCTGCGGGTCGACCCCAACGCCACCATCGACGACATCACCGGCGTGGTCGAGACCGACCCGGCGCTGGCCGCCCAGGTGGTCAGCTGGGCAGCCTCGCCGTACTACGCCTCGCCGGGCAAGATCCGTTCGGTGGAAGACGCCATCGTCCGTGTACTGGGCTTCGACCTGGTGATCAACTTGGCGCTGGGCCTGGCCCTGGGCAAGACCCTGAGCCTGCCCAAAGACAACCCACAAACTGCTACGCCGTACTGGCAACAGTCGATCTACACCGCTGCAGTCATCGAGGGCCTGACCCGCGCGATGCCGCGCGCCGAGCGCCCGGAAGCCGGCCTGACCTACCTGGCCGGGCTGCTGCACAACTTTGGCTACTTGCTGCTGGCGCACGTGTTCCCGCCGCATTTCTCGCTGATCTGCCGGCACCTGGAGGTCAATCCGCACCTGTGCCACAGCTACATCGAACAGCATTTGCTGGGGATCAGCCGCGAGCAGATCGGCGCCTGGCTGATGCGTTTCTGGGACATGCCGGAAGAGCTGGCCACGGCGCTGCGCTTCCAGCACGATCCGAACTACCAGGGCGACTACGCGGCATTCCCGAACCTGGTGTGCCTGGCCGTGCGCCTGTTGCGCTCGAAAGGTATCGGTTCGGGGCCGGAAGAGGACATCCCCGACGCCCTGCTCGAGCGCCTGAGCATCAGCCGCGAGAAGGCCGAGGATGTGGTGAACAAGGTGCTGGAAGCAGAAGTACTGCTACGCGAACTGGCCATGCAGTTCAACCAGCACTGAGGTGACGCCTGGCTGCAACGGTCAGGCTTTCTTTTTCGGCTTGAGGTATTTCATCAGGCCCTGGAACCAGATCACCAGGGCCGGGTTACCCTTGATCTGGATGCTCTTCTCCTGAATCCCCTGCATGAACGCCAGTTGCTTGTTTTTCGCTTGCAGGGTGGCGAACCCGAAGTCGGCATCCTTGAAGGCGATGGCGAACGCCGGTTCAGGGTGCGTGCCACCTTTGCTGCTGATGCGCTGGTCGTTGACGATGAAATGCCGGGCGACCTTGCCATCCAGGGTTTGCAACTGGAAGACCAGGTTCTTGTCCTTGAGTTGTTGCTGGAAAGCCGGGTTCTTGCGGCTGGCCTTGGCCATCAGCATGCCCATAGCCCAGAGGAGAAAACGGAACTTCATGTATGCGCCTCGGCGAAATAGTGACTAGCAAGCGCAGTTTATCTTTTTCGCGACCTAATGAAAGCGCAATGTTCTGCGTCCCATCCCCTGTGGGAGCCGACCTTGCCCAATAAAAAACGGGCACCTGTGCAGGTGCCCGTTTCTACTACAAATCGTGTCGCGCAATCGCTCAAGGATTGACGCTTTCCTTCAACGCCTTGCCCGGCTTGAAGGCGACGGTGTTGCTGGCCTTGATCTTTACCGGCTCGCCCGTCTGTGGGTTCTTGCCAATACGAGCACCACGGTGGCGCCCCACGAACGTACCGAAACCAACCAGTGTCACGTCCTGCTTTTCATGCAGCGCATTGGTGATCGACTCCAGAACGGCATTTAGCACGCGGTTGGCCTGCTCTTTGGTCAGGTCAGCCTTTTCAGCAATGGCTGCAGCGAGTTCGGGTTTACGCATAGTGAAGCCCCTTTGACGATTTTTTTTGTTGTTATGCCGTGCTGTCCTCTGCGAACAGCGGCCAAGGCACCGCAGGCTCTAAACTGCGGCAGACGCGTGTGAGAATGGCACGCCGCCAAAGGCCGCGCCAGTCTCTGGGCGGCCATTGTGGGGGCAAAGGCATGGGTTTTCCGACAGAACGACGGCTATTTACGCCATCAATGCCGGAAGCTGGCGATTCAGGGCCAGCTTTTCCATCACCGCGGTGCCGGTCAGGGCATAGCCTAGCAACTGGCCATCAGCGTCGTGGCAGAGCACCTTCAGGTCGCTGCCCTGGCCTTCGACCGTCCAGTTGCCTTCCCGGCCGCGCGGCGGCGGCGATACCACCAGCGGACACACCGGGGTCTTCACGGTGACCGGCATCGGCCCGTAGCTGACGGTCGTCGGCTTGCCGCTCAAGGTTTGCGCCAGCGCCCGCGCACAGCTCATCAGCGGCATCACGTACAACAGGTTCAGCCCATCGACCTCGGCACAGTCGCCCAGGGCATAGATGTTGGCGTGGGAGGTACGCAGTTCGCGGTCGACCATCACCCCGCGATTGACCTGCAGGCCAGCGGCTGCCGCCAAGTCGATCCGAGGCTTGAGGCCAACCGCCGACACCACCAGGTCGCAGGCGATCACGCTGCCGTCGGACAGGTGCGCCTGCACGCCATCGACCATCCGCTGCAAGCGCGTCAGCACCGGCCCCAGGTGGAAGCGCACGCCCAGCCCTTGCAGGCCGGCCTGCACGGCAGCGGCAGCGGCCGGGTGCAGCAGGGTCGGCATGACCTGCTCGCAAGGTGCCACCAGGTCGATGTCGAACCCGCCCAGGCTCATGTCGTTAGCGAATTCGCAGCCAATCAGCCCGGCACCGAGGATCAGCACCCGACGCTTGCCGGCGGCGGCCGCACGGAAACGCGCGTAGTCTTCCAGGTCGTTGATCGGGAAGATCGCGTCGCGGGCATCGCCTTCCACCGGCACCCGCGCGGTCTCTGCGCCCCAGGCCAGTACCAGGTCGCGGTACTGCACCTGTTCCTCGCCGATCCACAGACGCTTATGGCCGGGGTCGATACCGCTGATGCGGGTGTGGGTGCGCACTTCGGCCTTAAGCTGATCGGCCATGGCGCCCGGCTCGGCCATGCTCAGGCCGTCGGCGTCCTTGTGCTTGCCAAAGCCGGTGGAAAGCATCGGCTTGGAGTAGGACCGACCGTCGTCCGCGGTGATCAGCAGCAACGGCGTCTCGCCGTCGAGCTTGCGAAATTCGCGGGCGAGGTTGTAACCCGCCAGCCCCGTACCGACAATCACCACTGGATCGGTCATGCATTGTTCCCTGAGTAGAATGAGTTGCGACGATCAGCCGATGGCGATCATCTCGAAGTCCATCTTGCCGACGCCGCAGTCCGGGCACAGCCAGTCTGCCGGCACGTCTTCCCAGCGGGTGCCGGGGGCGATGCCGTCATCCGGCCAACCTTCGGCTTCGTCGTAGACCAGACCACATACGATGCACTGCCACTTCTTCATTGCTGCTTTCCTCAAACCTGGGGCTAATCGCGACCGCTACGGCTGTCGATCGTCAGGAGGGCTTTGTACTGAGGCTGATGGCCCGATGCAAGCCGAAACCGGCAAACATGCTAAGCTCGCCGCCTCACTGGCTTGTAACCGCATAACGACCGTGCCGTACGAAACCTCGCAAGTGCCCGCCCCGCAATGGCTGCAGCAAACCGCGCTGCCGACCGCCTGCGCTGCCCCCGCTACCCTCGACTGGTTGTTCGACGAGGGCTCCCTGACCCGCCGCCTGACTCGATTATCCGCCGATCACTTCTCGGTGACACCGTTGGTCGAAGGCTGGCAAACCCTACGCGCGGACGAATGCCTTGCGCTGGGGCTGACGCCGGGCAGCCAGGGCTGGGTACGCGAGGTGTACCTGCGCGGACATGGCCAACCCTGGGTGTTCGCCCGCAGCGTGGCCGGCCGCGCGGCCCTGCTCGACGGCGGCCTGGACCTCGAAGCGCTCGGCAGCCGCTCGCTGGGCGAACTGCTGTTCTGTGCCGAAGGCTTTGCCCGCCAGGCCATCGAAGTGTGCCACTACCCGGCCGCCTGGCTGCCCACCGAACACGCCGAGGCCAACCTCTGGGGCCGGCGCTCGCGGTTCGACCGCGGCGCGCTGAGCGTGCTGGTGGCCGAGATCTACCTGCCAGCCCTGTGGCAAGCCGCCGCCACCCTGGAGAACCGCTGATGTACCTGAGCCTGCTCAAGTCGCTGAACCGGCTGCACCCCAGGGCCTGGGACTTCATCCAGCTGACCCGGATGGACAAGCCGATCGGCATCTACCTGCTGCTCTGGCCAACCCTGTCGGCGGTGTGGATCGCCGGCAAGGGTGCGCCGACGCTGGCCAATGTGCTGATTTTCCTGTTCGGCGTGGTGCTGATGCGCGCCGCCGGTTGCGCGATCAACGACTTTGCCGACCGCAAGGTCGACGGCCACGTCAAACGCACCGCCGACCGCCCCTTGGCGGCCGGCCGAATCAGCGCCAGGGAGGCACTGGCGGTGTTTGCCGGGCTGCTCGGGGTAAGTTTCCTGCTGGTGCTGTGCACCAACGCCAGCACGGTCTGGCTGTCATTCGGCGCGGTGGCGCTGGCGGCCTGTTATCCGTTCATGAAGCGCTATACCTATTACCCGCAGGTGGTGCTCGGCGCGGCCTATTCGTGGGGTATCCCGATGGCCTTCACCGCCGCCACTGGCGAGCTGCCGGCCATCGCCTGGCTGCTGTACATCGCCAACCTGTTGTGGACGGTGGGCTACGACACCTATTACGCCATGGTCGATCGCGACGACGACCTGAAGATCGGCGTGAAATCCACTGCCATCCTCTTCGGCGAGGCCGACCGGGCGATCATCCTCACCCTGCAACTGCTGTCGCTGGGCTGCCTGCTGTTGGCCGGCAACCGCTTCGAGCTGGGCGGCTGGTTCCACCTGGGGCTGGTCGGGGCGGTGCTGTGCTTTGCCTGGGAGTTCTGGTCGACGCGCGCACTGGACCGCGACGCCTGCTTCAAGGCCTTCCTGCACAACCACTGGGCCGGCCTGCTGATCTTTGGCGGGATCGTGCTCGACTACGCCCTGCGCTAACCGCCCTTGCGGGCGGCCGCGCAAGGCCAGGCCCTAAGGCTTGGCGACGTGCCAGAGGTCTTTCATGCCGTCGCCGGTCATGTCACCGCCTTTCTTGTCCTTGATGAAGGTGTACAGTGGCTTGCCATTGTAAGCCCACTGCATCGAGCCATCGTTGCGCTTGATCTGGCTCCACTTGCCTTCGGCCGCGTCGCCGGCCTTGGCCATGAGCGGCGGCCAGTTCTTCGCGCAGTCGTCGTTGCACATGGAGTTGCCGCCGGCATCCTTGTCAAAGGTGTACAGCGTCATGCCGGCGTGGTCGACCAGCACCCCACCCTGCTCCATACCCGGCGCGGCCACAGCCACGCCTGGCAGTGCCAGCGCTACAGTCGCAAAAAGAGCCATCCAGTTCAGCGTATGTCGTGTCATTGGATTCACCGTTTTTTCGTAGAGGTGGGAGTTGAAAGACTAGCTCAGTAACCAATTGTTGCTGGAACGGCCCCCGACCTGTCACACGACTGCAATAATTCCGTTATCTAATGCGGGCCAATACACCTGAATGGGAAGAGGTTTGAAGCATGGTTGGCAGGAACATTCTGATCGTTGACGACGAAGCGCCGATTCGCGAGATGATCGCCGTTGCATTGGAAATGGCCGGCTATGACTGCCTCGAAGCGGAGAACTCGCAGCAGGCCCATGCCATCATCGTCGATCGCAAGCCGGACCTGATCCTGCTCGACTGGATGCTGCCCGGCACCTCCGGCATCGAACTGGCCCGGCGCTTGAAGCGTGACGAGCTGACCGGCGACATCCCGATCATCATGCTCACCGCCAAGGGTGAGGAAGACAACAAGATCCAGGGCCTGGAAGTGGGCGCCGACGACTACATCACCAAGCCGTTTTCGCCGCGTGAACTGGTGGCCCGGCTCAAGGCCGTACTGCGTCGCGCCGGCCCGAGCGATGGTGAGTCGCCGATCGAAGTGGGCGGCCTGCTGCTCGACCCGATCAGCCACCGCGTCACCATCGACGGCAAGCCGGCCGAGATGGGCCCGACCGAATACCGTCTGCTGCAGTTCTTCATGACCCACCAGGAGCGCGCCTACACCCGTGGCCAGTTGCTCGACCAGGTCTGGGGCGGCAACGTCTATGTGGAAGAGCGCACCGTCGACGTGCACATCCGCCGCCTGCGCAAGGCGCTGGGTGATGCCTACGAAAATCTGGTACAAACGGTCCGCGGCACGGGTTACCGCTTCTCCACCAAGAGCTGAGCCGGTGTAGTTGCCCAGCAATTGATAGAAAGGACGCGTCGTTAATTGAACCAGAACTGGCATGGCACCCTGATTCGCCACATGCTGTTGCTGATCACTGTCTGCCTGCTGGCCGGCCTGATCAGCGGCTACTACGGTTGGAGCCTGGCCGTGGGCCTGGCGCTCTACCTGGGCTGGACCCTCAAGCAACTGCTGCGCCTGCACGAATGGCTGCGCCTGCACAAACCCGATGAAGCACCACCCGACGGCTACGGCCTGTGGGGCGAGGTGTTCGACAGCATCTATCACCTGCAACGCCGCGATCAACGCGTGCGTGGGCGCCTGCAAGCGGTAATCGACCGTGTGCAGGAGTCTACGGCCGCGCTCAGGGACGCGGTGATCATGCTCGACAGCGACGGCAACCTGGAGTGGTGGAACCGCGCCGCGGAAACCCTGCTCGGCCTGAAAACCCCGCAGGACAGCGGCCAGCCGGTTACCAACCTGGTCCGTCACCCGCGCTTCAAGGAGTACTTCGAGCAGGAAAACTACCTCGAACCACTGGAAATCCCCTCGCCGATCAGCGACCGCCTGCGCATTCAGCTGCACATCACCCGCTACGGCAACAACGAGCACCTGATGCTGGTGCGCGACGTGACCCGCATTCATCAGCTTGAACAGATGCGCAAAGACTTCGTCGCCAACGTCTCGCACGAGCTGCGCACGCCGCTGACGGTGATTGCCGGCTACCTGGAAACCCTGCTCGACAATGTCGAGGAGGTGAACCCGCGCTGGGTCCGTGCCCTGCAGCAGATGCACCAACAAGGCGGGCGCATGCAAACCCTGCTCAACGACCTGTTGCTGCTGGCCAAGCTGGAAGCCACCGACTACCCGTCGGACAATCAGCCGGTGAAGGTCGATGCATTGCTGCAGTCGATCAAGGGCGACGCCCAGGCGCTGTCCGGCCAACGCAATCAGCAGATCAGCCTGGAAGCCGAACCCGGCATACGCCTCAAGGGCAGTGAAGCCGAGCTGCGCAGCGCCTTCTCCAACCTGATCTTCAACGCCGTGAAATACACCCAGGACGGCGGGCAGATCCGCATTCGCTGGTGGGCCGACGACCAGGGCGCGCACCTGCGGGTGCAGGATTCCGGCATCGGCATCGACCCCAAACACATCCCGCGCCTGACCGAGCGCTTTTACCGGGTCGACTCCAGCCGTGCCTCCAACACCGGCGGTACCGGCCTGGGCCTGGCGATCGTCAAGCACGTGCTGTTGCGCCATCGCGCGCGCCTGGAGATCAGCAGCGTACTGGGCCACGGCAGCACCTTCACCTGCCATTTCGCCCCGGCACAAGTCGCAGCGCCACGACCCGACTGAGCCAACGCCCTTTGCATTTGCGCCCTCAGCCGCTACATTGGCGGGCGGGTGCCAGCGGATGCTGGCACCTGCTTCCTCCCTAATTCGAAAAGACGGACCCCGTAAAACCCCATCATGGACCCTTCCCCTGGTTTTAGTTTCGCCTCACTGTTTGCCGATTTCGGCATGATTCTTTTTGCGCTGCTGCTGGTTCTGCTCAACGGCTTTTTCGTTGCTGCGGAGTTCGCCATGGTCAAATTGCGCTCGACCCGCGTCGAGTCGATTGCCGAGCAGCATGGCTGGCGCGGGCAGATCCTGCGCACCGTGCACAGTCAGCTGGACGCCTACCTGTCGGCCTGCCAGCTGGGCATCACCCTGGCCTCGCTGGGCCTGGGCTGGGTCGGCGAGCCGGCCTTCGCGCACCTGCTCGAACCGTTGCTGGCAGCAGTCGGCGTCGAGTCGCCCGAAGTGATCAAGGGCGTATCGTTCTTCAGCGCCTTCTTTGTCATTTCCTACCTGCACATCGTGGTCGGCGAGCTGGCACCCAAGTCCTGGGCAATCCGCAAGCCCGAGCTGCTGTCGCTGTGGACCGCGGTGCCGCTGTACCTGTTCTACTGGCTGATGTACCCGGCCATCTACCTGCTCAACGCCAGCGCCAACGCCATCCTGCGGATCGCCGGCCAGGGCGAACCGGGCCCACATCACGAGCACCATTACAGCCGTGAAGAACTCAAGCTGATCCTGCACTCCAGCCGTGGCCAGGACCCGAGCGACCAGGGCATGCGCGTGCTGGCTTCGGCGGTGGAAATGGGCGAGCTGGAAGTGGTCGACTGGGCCAACTCCCGCGAAGACATGGTCAGCCTGGACGCCAATGCGCCGCTCAAGGAGATCCTCGCGATGTTCCGCCGGCACAAGTTCAGCCGCTACCCGGTGCTCGACGCCGAAAGCGGCGAGTTCGTCGGCCTGCTGCACATCAAGGACCTGCTGCTGGAGCTGGCGGCGCTGGATCACCTGCCGGAGTCGTTCAACCTGGCTGAACTGACCCGCCCGCTGGAGCGCGTGTCGCGGCACATGCCGCTGTCGCAGCTGCTGGAACAGTTCCGCAAGGGCGGCGCGCACTTCGCGCTGGTCGAGGAAGCCGATGGCAAGGTGATCGGCTACCTGACCATGGAAGACGTGCTGGAGGTGCTGGTCGGCGATATCCAGGACGAGCACCGCAAGGCCGAGCGCGGCATCCTTGCCTATCAACCGGGCAAGCTGCTGGTGCGTGGCGACACGCCGCTGTTCAAGGTCGAGCGCCTGCTCGGCGTGGACCTGGACCACATCGAGGCGGAAACCCTCGCCGGCCTGGTCTACGAGACGCTCAAGCGCGTGCCGGAAGAGGAAGAAGTGCTGGAAGTCGAAGGCCTGCGCATCATCATCAAGAAGATGAAAGGGCCGAAGATCGTCCTGGCCAAGGTACTCAAGCTCGACTGAGTGCCTTCACGGGTTGCCCGCCGTGAAGTTGGGCAACGCCCCGACGGGCTGGTTGAACTGGTAGGGAATCGACTCCAGCGCCAGCCCGACATTGCGCTGCACCACAAAATGCAGGTGCGGCCCGCTGCTGTTGCCGGTGTTGCCGGAGCGCGCCAGCGGCGTACCGTAGGCAACCCGCTGCCCCTCCTGAACCAGCACCGAGCCACGCATCAGGTGCAGGTACACGCCCATGGTGCCATCGGCGTGCAGAATCCGCACGAAATTGCCCGACGGGTGGCTGCCGCGCCCGCGCTGATCGTTCTCGATCTTCACCACCACCCCTGCTCGCGAAGCAATGATCGGCGTGCCTTCGGGCATGGCGATATCCATCGCGTAGCGGCCCTTGGGGCCGAAATGGCTAAAGCGACCGTTCGGGCCCTGGCTCAGGCGAAACGGCCCGCCACGCCAGGGCAACGGGTAGCGGAACGCCTGCGGCCGCTGGATCGGGTCGCCGAGGGCATAGGTGAATGTCTTCCGGTAGTTCACCGGCTGGCCGGGTCTGCGTGCGCTAAGGCTGGTCAGGGTGATCGTCGAGCGTGGCGGCAACACCCGGCGCACCAGGCGTGAAGCGCCTTCACGGGCATTACTGACGCCCTCCAGGCGCAGTTGCACTTCCACCGGGGCGAACAGCTCGTTGCGCGCGCTGAAGCGCACCCCGCCGTTCTCACGGCTGGCCTGCAGGTGCACCTTGCCTTCCAGAGGTTCGACCATCTGGTCGCGGAACACGAACGGTCGCGCGCCGGCCATCGGCTGGTCGGAATAGAACACCACGCCGTAGGCGTCGGTGCGCTTGTAGAAGGTCATGGCCAACGCCGGGCCTGCGGCCACCAGCAAGGCACAGAACAGCAGCAGGCGAGCAGGCATGACTAGTGGCCTTCTGACAGTGGTGCTTTGTCGAAGCCTAGCAGGGGATATTGCAGGGAGATGAACGCGAGTGTGTCAGGGTGATAAGCGGTGCCTTTATCGCGGGACGAGCCCGCTCCCACAGTTG
>NZ_QETK01000042.1 GCF_003105155.1 Pseudomonas sp. SDI
GATCGACGCGGACCGGTTGTCGTTCAAGTACGACCTGGCCGGGCGGCTGCTGGAAGAGCGCGGCGTACTCGGCCCGGTGGCCTATCAATACGACGCCCTTGGCAACCTTACCCAGCTCACCACCCCGGACGGCCGCACGCTCAACCACCTGCATTACGGCAGCGGCCATGTGCACCAGATCAACCTCGACGGCACGCTGATCAGCGACATCGAGCGTGATGCCCTGCACCAGGAAGTCCTGCGCACCCAGGGCGCGCTGACCAGTCGTTTCCACTACGACGGCCTCGGCCGCAAGACCTTCCAGGCGGCGATGCACCTGAGCCATGCCGACACGCTGCGGTTGATCCAGCAGAAGGAACATCTGCTCGGCCTGCCGGAGCACCCGAAGACCTGGTTGAACCGGGTGTACTACTACACCAAGGGCGGCGAAGTCGAAAAAACCCAGGACATGCTGCGCGGCATCAACGCCTACCGCTACGACGCCGCCGGCAACCTGCGCAGCCGTGAGATCCGGCGTTCGCCGGTGGCATTGCAGAACGAGGATTTCAGCTACGACGCACCGGGCAATATCTCGCTGTCGGCGTTCAATTTTCGCGAAGCGCCGGGCAATCGCCTCAGTAGTTTCGGCCATCTTGAGTTCCGCTACGACAGCTGGGGCAACCTGAGCCATAAGGGTTACGGCAACCAGGGCAACGACGCCTTCCAGCGTTTCCAGTACGACTGCGAGAACCGCCTGATCCATGCCAAGACCTGGAAGGGCCCGTGGTTGCTGCGCGAGGGGCGCTATCACTACGACTGCCTCGGTCGGCGCATCGCCAAGGACGTCACCCTGCATGACCGGGATGAGCCGGAAACCGAGCGCACGGCGTTTGTCTGGCAAGGTCTGCGCATGCTGATGGAGCAGAAGCGCGAGCTGCACAGCCTGTATGTGTACGAGCCGGATAGCTACGCGCCACTGGCGCGGATCGACACCGACCCGCTCCAGCCGGAACGCCGCGGCCAGCGCTATTACTTCCACACCGACCAGCTCGGTACGCCACTGGACATGACCGATGAGAGCGGGCAGTTCGTCTGGCGCGGGTTTTATAAGGCGTGGGGCCGGGTGGAGGCAAAAACGCCGACGCAGTTGGAACAGAACCTGCGCTTGCAGGGGCAGTACTACGACGCGGAAACGTATCTGCATTACAACACCTTCCGCTATTACGACCCGGGGGTGGGGCGGTTTACTACGCAGGATCCGATTGGGTTGGCGGGAGGGGTGAATCTTTATCGGTATGCGGTGAATCCTACGGGGTGGGTTGATCCGTGGGGATGGGAATGCTGGAGTACTGCGCGGAAAAACGTCTGGAAGAGCGAAGCGAAAGATCCTAGCCGCGTCTATTCTCCAGCGAATATCGCAAGGATGGCGCAGGGGAAAGCGCCGAGGCTAACTGTGGAGGCAATTAACAGGAAAACAGATATTTCGTCAGTCAAAGACATCTCAATGGAGCTGCATCACTCATCAATTCCGCAACGGGTCGGTGGCGAAAGCGTACACGAAATAAGCAACTTAGACATCGTGACTCCTTGGGAACATGAAGTAGCTGATTCGTTTCGCCATGTGGGATATGACTTAGTCAAGATAATAAAAGGTATTGACATATGGTAAGCGCAAATAGGGTGGTAGAGTTTATCGCCAGCGACAACTACCAGAAAAATCTTCAAAAAATTAATTTGCTGACCTCAATAGAAGTGCAGGGCGAATACAGCGACGCACACTCTATAATTACGCAAAAGAAAATGATGGCGGCGCAAGTGGAGATAGTTGACATCGAAGAATGCCTCACCAAACTAAGTGGAGTCGCAGCCAGCTACACAATGAGAAAGCATAAGGCAACGTACGACCTTGATGAAAGCATAGGTATTTCCGGAGAGTCAGAAAACACGAGATGCGAAAAATACTCACAAGGTTATCTCATTAACAACTTAATTGAGATCCTGCTTGCGCGCAGAGGTAAAAAAGATTTAGAGGCCTACTTGAAATCAATTAAAGTACAAGGGGCAAAAAGCTATGCAACTCAAATAATCAAGTGGCTTAACCACGAATAGCTTCCTGAATATAGAAGGGCTCGACCAAGACTGTTACGACGACTTTTAGCGTCCCATGCTATTACTACACCGGTCATTTCGGTATTCCGTTGAACATGACCGGCGAGAACGGCCAGTTCGTCTGGCGTGGGTTTTATAAGGCGTGGGGCCGGGTCGAGGCAAAAACGCCGACGCAGTTGGAACAGAACCTGCGCTTGCAGGGGCAGTACTACGACGCGGAAACGTATCTGCATTACAACACCTTCCGCTATTACGACCCGGGGGTGGGGCGGTTTACTACGCAGGATCCGATTGGGTTGGCGGGAGGGGTGAATCTTTATCGGTATGCGGTGAATCCTACGGGGTGGGTTGATCCTGAGGGACAAACCACCTACAACACAATGCGCAGTATTCCTGGATTTGAGAAACACCACATTATCCCTCAGCAACTCAGAGCACACCCTGTACTTAAAGCTGCTGATTTCAAAATCCATGAATTAAACAATGTTATCCATCTTCCGAAATACGCTGAGAGCCACCCTGTACGGACTATTCATAGAGGACCTCACCCAAGCTATTCAAAAAAAATAAAAGGAGATTTAAATATGGCTCTAGAGTTAGGAAGTAAAAATAACTGGAATACAACTCAATACCGAAACGCCGCTGATGATCTTGTTATGCAAAACCGCCAAGATCTGAGGCGTGGAAAAACCCTACTAAATAAAGCCTCAATAAGAGGCGGAGGCACATGCTAATGCGAATCCTAGATATTTCTGAAAGCTATCCAGAACGCTACTGGCTCAACTATAACGAAGAAAAAATATCGAGCAGCTTAGGTTTATATCATGCAGCAAAATCAATCCACTCGATATTCCATTGTTAAAATTTGAAGCTGACAAGCGAGCAAATTTGTTCAGACTATCAAAGTACGACTACCTATTTAGCAGCGGCCCAGACTTAGTTAGCAAAAAACTCGCTTCGATTATAGCCGGAAATGTTGATAGCGAAGACATTCAGTTTTTCCCGGCTTCAATTTCCAATGGATCACAAGAGCTTTTCGGATTCAGCGTTATCCACTACACTCGGTGCGAGTCAGCTATAAATCTTACCGAAAGCACATCTAAACCACTGCTTACCTACATGCCGAATGGACCAAAGACTTTTACACATGTCGTGCTCAAAAATGGAAACCCAGCACATCATATGTTTCGCGCACTTGAAAGCACCGACCTCGTTATCGTAACTGATAGCCTGGCGGCCATTTTAGAAAGTCAGAAAATTGTAGGAGTTACGCTGAGAGTCGAAAAATAACCTCTGAGAGCCCCATTTAAATACTTTCTAGGCGCCGCATCCAGCTTGCGTGGAAGATGGTGGAATAGGCAATGTATTCCCGAAACTCCGGGGCATCAGCAGGGGTCAATATAGAAACACTTGAAGACTCAATCAGAAAGTACGCCAGCAAAAACTTTCTAGTAAAAACCGAATGAAAAACCAAATATGGAAAGGGCAGAACGAGACCAACCAAAGTCATACTTGATGTACTCAAGCGCGGACACTAATTACTTAGCGGCATTCTTGTAAACCATCGCCTCAGTGGTTTCGGCCATCTTGAGTTCCGCTACGACAGCTGGGGCAACCTGAGCCATAAGGGTTACGGCAACCAGGGCAACGACGCCTTCCAGCGTTTCCAGTACGACTGCGAGAACCGCCTGATCCACGCCAAAACCTGGAAGGGCCCGTGGTTGCTGCGCGAGGGGCGCTATCACTACGACTGCCTCGGTCGGCGCATCGCCAAGGACGTCACCCTGCATGACCGGGATGAGCCGGAAACCGAGCGCACGGCGTTTGTCTGGCAAGGCCTGCGCATGCTGATGGAGCACAAGCGCGAGCTGCACAGCCTGTATGTGTACGAGCCGGACAGCTATGCACCACTGGCACGCACCGACACCGACCCGCTACAACCGGAACGCCGCGCCCAGCGCTATTACTTCCACACCGACCAGCTCGGCACGCCGCTGGACATGACCGATGAGAGCGGGCAGTTCGTCTGGCGCGGGTTTTATAAGGCGTGGGGCCGGGTCGAGGCAAAAACGCCGACGCAGTTGGAACAGCAATCCCCCGTCCCCCTCACCCCTGCCGTTTAAACCCGCTAACAACCGCCCGCGGCGGCCAAGGCAAACGTTCCCGGCGGCCCTGGTTATCGAAAATCAGCCCTTCGCTGTCGATCTCCTGCAGCACAATCCCCGGCGCCAGGCGCTGTCCACGCGTGTAGGTGCGCACATTCTGGCCAAACCGCAGCACCACCACCGTCGCGCTGACCGGCAACGCCTTGAGACCGCCGAGGTACTCCACCGGCAACCGCGTCAGCGGAATGGCGCCACTGTCCGGCGCGGCCTGCCAGTAGCCGATCAACAACCCCGACAACGGCACCTCCGGCGCTGCCGGCGCGCTGGCAGGCAGCGGCTCGCGGCCGAGCATCAGCAGGCATTGCGCCGCCAGCCAGGCCGCCAGCGTCAGACCGACAACACTGAGTAAGCGCGCCGCACCGCTCAACTGGCCAGCTCCCGTGGATGCCAGCCCGGATGCCCCTGCACATAGCGCACCTGCGGCAGTTGCAACGACGGCAGACGCCAGTCCGCCGGCTGCTGCGCCAACCAGGCTTCGACCCGCTGCCACAACGGCTCAGCCGCCGCCACGTCGAACTGCAAACCAAAGGTGCGACACACGCCCTCGACCGCCCCCAGCCCGGACACGCGCTTGCCCATCGGGCTGTAGCTGACCTGCCAAACCTGGCCCTGCCAACGCGGCAAGTCCTGGCTATTGTCGAGCAGCAACGGATCGCCAAACAGCTGCTCGGCCGCGTTCTCCAGCACCTGCTCGACCTGCTTGGCCGGTGCCTCGACCACCGGCGCCGGGTAGCCACCGGTCAAGCAGATCAAGTGCTCGCGGGTGATCGGCTGGCCCGCCGCCAGCGGGTTGTCGTAGCGCAGCCCCGGCAACAGCACCGGAATCGAGCTGCCATCGGCCAGGGCCTGATGCAGCAAACGGTCCCAACTGCCGCCACGGGTGTCACGCCGCCACAGCGCCTCGGGCGCCCACGCCAGCGGCTGGTCGAGCCAGGCAGCATGGCCAGCGCGCTGTTGTTGCAACTGACCACGCAACTGCGCCGCATGGGCCTGGGCCTTAGGCGTGAGCAGTTGCTCGAAGGCCGGGTGGAACTGCGCCACAAAGCGCCACTCCCCAGCCTGCTGCTGGCACCGAATCCGAAACGCACCGCTGGCCCGACACCCCGCCAACAACACCGGCACACGCTTGCCACTGGCCTGCAATACCTCGACCGGCGCTGGCCAGAAGTCCTGGCCACGCGCACACAACAACAGGTCGACATCGCCCAGGCGCTCTGCCAACCACAGACCCGGCCCCGTGCCGACGTCGGCCAGGGCGACAACCAGGTCGGCCTCACGACGGGCCTGTTCGGCCACCGGCAGCAACGTCTGATACCACTGCTTGAGCGAGACGTTCTGATCCTGCGCATACGGATCGGTCACGCCAATCAACGCCACCCGTACGCCACCACGGCGCACCACCACGAACGGCTTCACCCCCAGTGCCTGCGCTTGCTCGGGCGCCAGCCCGGCGCCGAGCACCGGCTGCGCGAAGCTGCGGTAAAGCCCCGCGCAGCGCTGCGGCCAGAGCACGCGCTCGTCGCTGCTGACCCGCACCTCACTGCCGAGCAATTGGCTGCCTTGCACCCCACTGTCGCCCTGGGTGAGATAAGCCAGACCGCTGCCGTTCCAGCCCTGGCCGTTTTCCAGGGTCAGGCAATTGTCCGCCCCGCTCTCCTCGCGCAGTTGTTCGAGCAACGCCGCCAGTACCGCGTAGCCGCCAGTCTGGACGCTGTCGGCAAGCTTGGCATCGAGCAGCGGGTTAAGTTCGCTACGCACCTGACGAGTGCTAGGCCCGGTCATCCACGGCGCGCGCCCCAAGTGCGTGACCGGTCCCAGCCGGGTCGCCGGCACCACCGGGCGACCCGGCTGGCGTGCATCGAGGGTATCGGCGACATACAACAGATCGACGGCCGCCGACTCGCCCGACGCCCTGGTGGCAAGCCCCGAACAGGCCGTCAGCCAGGGGGCCATGGCGCCGACGCCCATCCAGCTCACTACTTCACGTCTGCGTATGCTCGCCATCATCCCTGCCGTTCTACCCTTGAGTGTTTGTCGGGGCGGCAGTTTGGGCAGGAACCATGACGGTTTGATGGCAGCTATCTGACAGGCGTTTACCGCAGCCCCGGAACCCCGGATCAATACAAACGCCCGATGCAGAGCGGCAGAAGATCGCTACAAGGAAAACTGAATCCCGTTGCTGTACAAAACACCCGGCGTGGAGCCATCAAAGACAAAACTGATCGAGCTCAGTTCTTCCACGATTACCCCGGCCGCCTTCAAACGGGCAAGGGGAATACGCACAGACTGAAACTGGATAAATGCCGGCTTTTCAGGGTAAAGAATGCGCGCGAACTCGCTGACGTCGAAAGTGACCGAGTGCCCGTACGCATCGCTGAACACCAGCTTGAGTTTCAGCTCGGGTTGCTCGGTACAGGTTTTCGCATCTGGCTGGCCGCCCCCCCTGAAAACCTGCAAAACCTGTGAGATCAACCTGCCCAGCCAACCCTGTTTCGATGTTTCCTCGACAACCCCCTGCCCCAGGCCTAGCGAGATGACACTGAACCTGTCCAACGTCGCCGTTATTTTTTCCAGCTCCAGCGTATAGACCGGCGACAACGCCTCCTTCATCCACGACAACGCCAGGTAGTAGGCGTCGCGCTTGCGCATGTACGGAAGGTATCGCTGCCGTACCCGCTCTGCGCGCAGGTTCGGCGTTGTCGTCACCCTGCCGGCAAACGGAGCGGAAATAACCACCTCCGGGAAACTGTCAGGCTCCTGATGGTGTTGGAGAAAAAGCCGTTGGTCATCCTGATACAGCGAAAACAGGGTTGCATCCTTTGGCAGCCATGCCGACGCCAGCCGGTGGTCCCGCAATATCTCCCGATAAGCGTCCTGCCTCTTCAATACGGCCAGTGCAATGGTTGCGATATAGAGCTTGGCAATTGTCCGCTGGTCCTCGGGGGGCAACGGCTGTGGGTCGTCAGGGTTCCATAGCGTATTGAATGTGTGGTGCAGGCCCCCGTACATTTTCCACTGCGACTTTATATGCCCATCGGTTGCCTCGGGGGTATCCGGATTGACACGGCTGGTGGTGTCGTACTGCCAGCGCCCCATACTGCTGGCTTCGATATTGAAGTAGTCGACACTGAGGTCCGGGTTACCGTAAGGCGTAACGTCGACATCAAAAGCGGACTCCCGCGGCTCAATGCTGACAATGGCACGAATACCAAAACCATAAGGGCCAAGGCCATTTGTTCCGTCCAGCGGTATGCTGGGGTAGGCACTCGCCGAATCTGGCGGACGCCCCGGGACTTCAAGCAACTGATTGATATAGGTGGCGGTGCCGACATCCGGACCACTGGTCGAGTGCCCCAGCAACATGACACTGTTCAGGTCCATTTTCCCGTACAAGGGATGGTCAGGTTGTTCATTCCACGCCCTGAACTGTTTTACATACTCCAGCGTGTAAATAGCCCGTTTGCCTATACGGGGTTCTACACCATACGGCCAGCCTTCACCGTCAACGTCAAACGCTAGCCAGATCGTGGCCATGGACGCTGCAACTATTCCATGGGAAGCCAACAATTCACAGAGATAGATAAAGCCCGCCGCCGAGTCGGTCTGGTAGTCGTAGTTGCCGTGATGCAGCAAGGCCAAGGGAAAGGGCCCGTCACCCTCGGGTACGCAGACGTATCCCATCAACGGCACATTCTTCTCGGTAAAGGGCATCTTCTCCGGAGGCGTCGAACCCACATCCGGCATCTCTCTCAAGAACGCAGATAAATCGACACGCCGCTCGAATACATAGTCGGGGTGCGGCGTGTTGTAGACCGTGTAATGACGCATCCTCCCTTCAGGGTTGAAGCCGACGTCGCGCGAGGCGAACACCATGGCGTTCGGCCTTCCAAACGGCCCACACTCAGCTGGATTATCAAGTTCCATAGAAACCCTCAGTACGTTATTCAAGGCCACGGCAGGAATGCCTCAGGTGTGATAAATCGATTGAGTCCTTATTTTGAGAACGCAATGCCGTTGCTGAACACGGCACCCGGCTGGCGTCCGGAAAATACAAAACTGATGGACTTCAGTTCACTACGCAGGATGCCGGCCAACTATTCATACGGCTTGTGCGGATCGACACGGTTCGCCGTATCGTGTTGCCAACGGGTACGAAAAACCGTATCGGTGGAGAAGTGGTAGCCGTAGGGCAACTCGTGAAGGTAGGTACTCGGGCTGCTGGGTTCGATACTCAGGATGGCTTTTATCCCGAAGTGATACGGCCCCACGTTATGCTCGCCGTTGTTCAGCTCAACCCATGGATAATCAGCCCCTTGCTCAGGCGGCAGCCCTTGAACGCTATCGAGGGTGTTGATGTAACTGGCAAGTCCGATATCGCGGCCGCTGGTCGAATGGCCCACCAGCATCACACGCGTCAGATCGATTTTCCCGCCAAGCGAATGGCTCACGTCACTGTTCCACAGCCTGAATTGTTTAAGGCATTCGAGGGTATAGATCGCTCGTTTAGCCATACGTGGGGCTCCCTTGGGCCATTGCGGCATCTCGCATTCAGCCATCAGGGGGCACACCGCTATCGAGGCGGCGATAATCCCCTGGGAAGCCAGCAACTCACACAGGTACTTGTACCCCGGCGCAACATCGACCGGTGTTCCATTGTTACCATGCTGAAACAAGACCAGCGGAAACGGTCCGACATTGGCGAAACAGCTGTCGGCGGGGACACAGAGATATCCCATCAGCGGCACATTGTGCTCAGTGAAGGGCCCGTCCACCGGCGGGTTGGATGGGAACGGCGGCATACTGGGCATGAAGGCCGAAAGATCGACGCTGCGCGTGACCCGGTAATGCTCATGCGGCTGGTTGTAAGCAATAAAACCCTTCAGCACGCTGTTGCTATCGAACTGAAGATTTTCCGTAGCGAAGACCAGTGTTTCAATATCAATGGGGCTTTCTACTGTCATGACTAGGCTTCCGACATAGCCTATACAGGCAAACAACCTGCAGCGACTTCATGGCAGAGCAGGAGGTTGTGCTCTACCTCCATTTGTTGTCCGCCCATTACTACGCCCCAGCCCGATACATGACTACTGGCAGAAATACCAGGCTCGCTGGAACAGGCTGTTTCAACGGGTCTTAACAAAACTGCCAAGCAATCGACACACTCGCTCTCTACAGTCCCGGTTTCCCAAAAACGCCTTCATCCAGAAAAAGGACACCCCTGATGAGTCGAGATACCGGCGACAACCTGAACCGGAACCTGAGTGGCAACGTGCCGATGGATTCCGTTCTGGACACTTTCCTGAGCCGCCGCAGTGTCGTACGCGGTGGCCTGGGCGCCGCGATTGCGATGATTGCCGGCACCGGCCTGAGCGGCTGTTTCGACAGTGGCGGTTCGGACGACGACGATCCGGTTGTGGCGCCGCCAACCCCGGCAAAACTGAAGCTGGGCTTCAACTCCATCGCCGGCTCACGCACCGACGCCTGCGTGGTTGCTGCCGGCTACAGTGCCTATGTACTGGCGCCCTGGGGCACGCCGCTGAACAGCAAGGCCAACCCCTGGAAAGCCGACGGCAGCAACACCTCCACCGACCAGCTCAACGCGGTGGGCATGCACCATGACGGCATGCACTTCTTCCCCATCAACGGCAGCTCCGAAGACGGTCTGCTGGCGATCAACCACGAATACATCGATGCCGACGCCCTGCACCCGGCCGGCCCGACCAGCGTCGCTGGCAAGCGCCCGGCCGAAGAAGTCCGCAAGGAAATCAACGCCCACGGCGCCGGTGTCATTCGCCTGAAGAAAGTCAGCGGCCGCTGGCAGGTGGTCGACAACGACCCGCTGAACCGCCGCTTCACCAGCGCCACGGTGATGAACCTTTCCGGGCCGCTGCGCGGTACCAACCACGTCAAGACGCGCTTCTCGATCAACGGCACCCAGGCGCGCGGCACCAACAACAACTGCGGCAACGGCTACACCCCGTGGGGCACCTACCTGACCTGCGAAGAGAACTGGCCCGGCATCTTCATCAACAAGAGCGCAACGTTGCCGGCAGACCAGAAGCGCATCGGCGTGAGCACCAGCAGCGGCAACTACAAGTGGGAAACCGCAGCCGGCGATGCCTCGGAAGTGAACGATGAGTTCAGCCGCTTCAACGTCACCCCAAGCGGCGCCAGCGCAATCGACGACTACCGCAACGAAGCCAGCACCTACGGCTACATCGTCGAGATCGATCCGTACAATGCCAGCACCCTGGCGGTGAAACGCACCGCCCTCGGTCGCTTCCGCCACGAAGGCTGCTGCCCGGGCCTGCCGGTGGTCGGCAAGCCACTGGTCTGGTACATGGGCGACGACTCGAACAACGAGTACCTGTACAAGTTCGTTTCCACTGCTGTCTGGCAAGCAGCCGACGCCAACCCGGCCGACCGCATCGCCACCGGCAACAAGTACATGGACCAGGGCAAGCTCTATGTCGCACGCTTCAACGCCGACGGCAGCGGCGTGTGGCTGCTGCTCGACGTTAACACGCCGACCGCCAGCGGCCAGACCCTGGGCTCGCTGTATGGCGACCTCGCGGGGATCATCCTCAACACCCGTGGTGCGGCCGACGCCCTTGGTGCGACGCCAATGGACCGCCCGGAATGGACTACGGTCAACCCGCTCAACGGCGACGTGTACCTGACCCTGACCAACAACAGCGCGCGTACCGCTGCCAAGGTCGATGCGGCCAACCCGCGCGGGCCAAACCGCCATGGGCACATCATCCGCTGGCACGACAGCGACGATCACAACAGCTTCAGCTGGGACATTTTCGTGTTCGGCGCGAACGCGGCCGGTACGGCGGACATCAACCGCTCGGGCCTGACCGAACTGAACCAGTTCGCCAGCCCGGACGGGATGAGCTTCGATAGCCGCGGCATCCTCTGGTTCCAGACCGACAACGGCGAAAGCAGCCTGACCAGCTACACCAACGACCAGATGCTGGCGGTGATCCCGACCAACCTGGTGAATGCCGCTGGCAAGCAGGTGCCGATCAATGCACAGAACCAGGTCGACCTGCGGCGCTTCTTCGTCGGGCCGAATGGCTGCGAGGTGACCGGGATTGCCTTCACCCCGGACAACAAATCGATCTTCGTCAACATCCAGCACCCGGACAACTGGCCGTCGGCGGACCTCGCCACCACGGCTACGCCGGCCGGCACCAAGGTGCGCCCACGCGCCTCGACGGTGGTGATCCAGCGTAACGACGGCGGTGAAATCGGCGTCTGATCCCGCTGCGCCACGACGCGTTTGCACACAGTAAACGCGTCGCGGCGCATCACCGGGCAGCACCGGCGCGGCAGGGCTGTACTGCCGTCTGATAGCTCACAACCCCGCCCCGCAACTCGCCTGCCCCTACGCAGGTGCTTTACCACGGCAACGGCTCCCGGCTGAGTACCTGCACCCGCTGCGCCGGCACCAGCGCATGCCATTGCACCACGCCCTGGGCCCGCACCTGGAACTGGCTGCGGAGCATTTGCTGGTCCTGCTCGAATTGCAGTTGCAAGAGAAAATGCCGGCTGTTGAGCAACAACCCCTCACTGAGTTTTTCGAACGCCTGATCGTCCAGCGCGCCAAGTGCCGAGCGCAGCGCCGCGGCGTCGCGGTAGCCGCCGGCCGGCCTGGCTGTGACGATGCGGGTCAGCAGCGACGGGGCAAATTCGCCCTCATAGAGGGCATCGAGCAACGGCAGTTGGTCGAGGTTGATCGAGTTGGCATTCAGCCGCCAAGCGGTGGTTTCCGGCAGCGCGCACAGTTGCGGGTAACGCGCCTGGCGCTGCGGGTCCGGCTCAAGCAGCAGGTTCAATTCGCTCATGTCGAGCATCATCTGGTTGGCCGCCAGGCGTGGCGGCGACTGACGCCGGTACTGGTCGTTTTCGGCGCCGTGCAGACGGCTCTGCGAATCGCTGTCGATCCAGTCGGCCAGGGCCTGGGTCAAGCGCTCGGCAGCCAGGTCGTCGCCGAGCAGGCGGCGCAACTGGCGCTCGGCGCGTTCGGCATCCTCACCGATCAGCGCGTTGACGTTGAAGCAGCCGTGCAGGTCGCGAATGCGCAACTGCGCCGAGCCACCGGCAAAGGCATACGACAGCGGCTGGCCGCGCAAGGCCTGCCAGAACAGCGGGCTGGTCCGCCAGGTCGGGTCTTGCAGGGCCTGTTCGGCAAACGCCAGCCCGGCCTGCTCCATGCCCCGCGCCTGCAACCGCTGCTGCAACAGGCGTACCGCATCGACCTGCTGCCGACCGTCCTGGACCAGCCAGGTCAGCCCAGCGGCCAGCAGCGCCAGCACCACGATCACCATCAGCAAGGCCGCACCGCCCTGATGTTTTCTAGCCATGTTCCACCCATTCCGCTCAAGGAGGCGTCAGTCAACACGGCGGATGTTTCAAGCGCATGGCAACGCCCCATTCGCGTCATGTTTGCGTCATAAACGGCAGGCAGGATTAGCCCTTCTTTTTCAAAGCCTTGGAGGCTTGTCATGGGTGGTATCGGGATCTGGCAACTGGTGATCGTCCTGTTGATCGTATTCATGCTGTTCGGCACCAAGCGCCTCAAGGGGCTCGGTGCGGACGTCGGCGATGCGATCCAGGGTTTCCGAAAATCCATGGGCGACAAGGACACGCCGCAAGACCCGGTGCAGGTACAGCAGCCTGCGCCACTGACGGCGGAACAGGCACAATCGGAACGGCGCGTCTGATGTTCGAGGTCGGGTTTAGCGAGCTGCTGCTGGTCGGCGTGATCGCCTTGCTGGTGCTCGGCCCGGAGCGTCTGCCGGTGGCAGCACGCACCCTGGGCCGCGGCCTGGGGCAGGCAAAGCGAGCCCTGGCCGGGCTGCGCGCGCAGATGGAGCGGGAAATTGTCCTCAAGGAACTGGACGCCGCACCGCTGCAGCGGCTGGAACAGGAGCTGCGCCAGGGCGTGAGTTTGCCGCCACAGACCGTGCTTGAAGGCCTGGCGGCAAACAAGGAGCCGAACGCATGAGCAACCTGCCATTGACCGCCCACCTGAGCGACCTGCGCCGACGGCTGGTGCGCTGCCTGTTGAGCATCGGCCTGGTATTTCTCGGTCTGTTTCCGTTCGCACAGACGCTGTACACCCAGGTCTCGGCACCACTGCGCCGCTACCTGCCGGAAGGCGCGAGCATGATCGCCACCAGCGTGACCTCGCCGTTTCTGGCACCGTTCAAGCTGACCCTGATGGCCGCGGTATTCGTTGCCATGCCGGTGTTGCTGCATCAGCTCTGGGGCTTCATGGCGCCGGCCCTGTACCGCCGCGAGCGACGGATTGCGCGGGCCTTGCTGGTGTCGAGCATCGGGCTGTTCTACGCCGGGATGGCCTTTGCCTTCTTTGTGGTGTTCCCGATGATGTTCGGCTTCTTTGCCAGCGTGACCCCGGATGGGGTGGCGATGATGACCGATATCGGCTTGTACCTGGACTTCATCCTGGCACTGTTCCTGGCGTTCGGCCTGGCCTTCGAAATCCCGGTGGCGACCTTCATCGTGGTCTGGGCCGGGCTTGCCGACGTGAACACGTTGCGCCGCAGCCGGCCGTACGTGATCGTCGGCTGCTTCGTGGTGGGAATGCTGCTGACCCCACCGGATGTGTTTTCGCAGACGCTGCTGGCGGTGCCGATGTGGCTGCTGTTTGAAGTGGGCTTGATGGCGTGCGCGGGGTTGCAGCGCCGGGCTGGGCGGGAAGTTGTGTGTAACGGCTGAGGCCGCCGCTCGGCCCGCGCTGTGGCCGGACAACGACCATAAAAAAGCCGCAACCCTTGAACAGGTTGCGGCTTTTTCAGTGGCCTTCAGAAGTCTGCCAGTCGCCAGACTTCATAGGCCGGTGTTTCATAAGGGTGACTGTGCTTCAGCGCAGCAACGACCTGGGCAATCAGCTCGTCGGCCACCACCAGTTCCACCCGCCATTCCTCGACCTGCTCAACCACCTCGCACTGCCCGATAAACGGCTGGCTGCCGTCCAACGGGCGGAACTGGCCCTGGCCCAACACCTGCCAGGCACAGCAGTCGTAGTCGCCGATGCGTCCGCCACCGGCGGCGAACACAGCGGCCTTGACCACCTCCACATGGCTCGGCGGGACGAAGAAGGCGAGCTTGTACACCCCTTAGTTCACCCAGGCCCGCGCGTTGCGGAACATGCGCATCCACGCCGCGTCTTCGTTCCAGTCATCCGGACGCCAGGAGTTCTGCACGGCACGGAAGACCCGCTCAGGGTGCGGCATCATGATGGTGACACGACCGTCGCGGCTGGTAAGGCCGGTGATCCCACGCGGCGAACCGTTCGGGTTGGCCGGGTAGGTTTCGGTGACCTTGCCGTGGTTGTCGACAAAGCGCAGCGCCACGCAACCGGACAGGTCGGCTTCGAGCAGGGCCGCTTCGCTTTCGAATTCGGCATGGCCTTCACCGTGGGCAATGGCGATCGGCATACGCGAACCGGCCATACCCTGCAGGAAGATCGAGTTCGATTCCTGTACCTGGACCATCGCCACCCGGGCTTCGAACTGCTCGGAACGGTTACGCACGAAGTGCGGCCAGAACTCGGTGCCCGGAATCAGTTCGTGCAGGTTGGACATCATCTGGCAACCGTTACACACGCCCAAGGTGAAACTGTCGCTACGTTCGAAGTACTGCTGGAACGCATCGCGAGCACGGCTGTTGAACAGCGCCGACTTGGCCCAGCCCTCACCGGCACCGAGTACGTCGCCGTAGGAGAAGCCACCGCAGGCCACCAGGCCCTTGAACGCGTTCAGGTCGACACGGCCGGCGAGGATATCGCTCATGTGCACGTCGATGGCATTGAAGCCGGCACGGTCGAAGGCCGCAGCCATCTCGACCTGGCCGTTGACGCCCTGCTCACGCAGCACGGCAACCTGCGGACGAATGCCCTTCTTGATGTACGGCGCAGCGATGTCCTGATTGACGTCGAAGCCCAGCTTGACGCTCAGGCCCGGGTTGTCTTCTTCGAGCAGGGCATCGAATTCCTGGTCGGCGCAGACGGCGTTATCACGCAGACGCTGGATCTGGTAGCTGGTTTCCGCCCACTGGCGTTGCAGCAGACGGCGATCGCCACGGAACAGCTCTTCGCCCGCCAGCTTGATCACGACTTCGCCGTTGTTCACCGGCTGGCCGATCACCGCCACGCAGTCTTCGCCGAGACCGGCCGCACTGAACTGGGCCAGCACGTCCGGGGTAGCGTCCTGACGCACCTGGATCACCGCACCGAGCTCTTCGTTGAACAGCACGGCGGCAATTTTTTCGCGCTTGCTGGTCAGGGCTTCCAGTTCCAGGTTCAGCCCGCAATGGCCGGCAAAGGCCATTTCCACCGCAGTAACCAGCAGACCACCGTCGGAGCGGTCGTGGTAGGCCAGCAGGTGGCCATCGGCGTTCAGGCCCTGGATCACGGCGAAGAAGGCTTTCAGGTCTTCGGCGTCGTCGACGTCCGGGGCCTGGCTGCCGAGCTTCTCGTGGGTCTGTGCGAGGATCGAGGCGCCCATGCGGTTTTTGCCGCGGCCCAGGTCGATCAGGATCAGGTCGGTTTCGCCCTTGTCCATGCGCAGTTGCGGGGTCAGGGTCTTGCGGATGTCGGTGACCGGGGCAAAGCCGGTGACGATCAGCGACAGCGGCGAGGTGACGGTCTTCTCGGCGCCTTCATCTTCCCAGCGGGTTTTCATGGACATCGAGTCCTTGCCCACCGGAATGGTCAGGCCCAGCTCAGGGCACAGCTCCATACCCACGGCCTTGACCGTGTCGTACAGACGCGCGTCTTCGCCCGGGTGACCGGCCGCCGACATCCAGTTGGCCGACAGTTTGATGTCGGACAGCTTGCCGATGCGCGAAGCGGCCATGTTGGTCAGGGTTTCGCCGATCGCCATGCGCCCGGACGCTGGGGCATCGAGCAGGGCCAGCGGGGTACGCTCGCCCATGGCCATGGCTTCACCGGTGTAGACGTCGAAGCTGGTGGCGGTGACGGCCACATCGGCCACCGGCACCTGCCACGGACCGACCATCTGGTCACGGGCAACCAGGCCAGTGATGGTGCGGTCGCCGATAGTGATCAGGAAGCTCTTGCTGGCCACGGCCGGGTGCCGCAGCACGCGCTCAACCGAATCCTGCAGGTCGAGCGTGCTTGGGTCGAAATCATCGCCCAACTCGGCTTCGCGGCTCACCGAACGGTGCATGCGCGGCGCCTTGCCCAGCAACACTTCCAGTGGCATGTCCACCGGATTGTTGCCGAAGTGGCTGTCGGTGACGGTCAGTTGCTTTTCTTCAGTGGCTTCGCCGACCACTGCGAACGGGCAGCGCTCGCGCTCGCAGATGGCCTTGAAGCGCTCGAAATCGCCAGCATCGACGGCCAGGACATAACGCTCCTGGGATTCGTTGCTCCAGATTTCCAGCGGCGCCATGCCTGGCTCGTCATTCGGCACGTTGCGCAGTTCGAAGCGACCGCCACGGCCGCCGTCGTTGACCAGCTCCGGGAAGGCGTTGGACAGACCGCCGGCGCCGACATCGTGGATGAAGGCGATCGGGTTCTTGTCGCCCAGTTGCCAGCAGCGGTCGATGACCTCCTGGCAACGGCGTTCCATTTCCGGGTTTTCACGCTGGACCGAGGCAAAGTCGAGGTCGGCCGAGCTGGCGCCGGTGGCCATCGACGAGGCCGCGCCGCCGCCCAGGCCGATCAGCATGGCCGGGCCGCCGAGTACGATCAGCTTGGCGCCGACGGTGATCTCGCCCTTCTGCACGTGCTCTTCACGGATGTTGCCCATACCGCCGGCGAGCATGATCGGCTTGTGGTAGCCGCGCACTTCGTCGCCGTGCGGGGTGCTGATCGACTGCTCGAAGGTACGGAAGTAGCCGGTCAGGGCCGGACGGCCGAATTCGTTGTTGAACGCGGCACCGCCCAGCGGGCCTTCAATCATGATGTCCAGCGCGGTAACGATGCGCTCGGGCTTGCCGTACGGCTTCTCCCATGGCTGTTCGAAGCCTGGGATCTGCAGGTTGGATACGGTGAAGCCAGTGAGGCCGGCTTTGGGCTTGGCGCCACGACCGGTGGCACCTTCGTCGCGGATTTCGCCGCCGGAACCGGTGGAGGCCCCCGGGAACGGCGCGATGGCCGTCGGGTGGTTGTGCGTCTCGACCTTCATCAGGATGTGCACCGGCTCCTGCACCGCGCCGTACTGGCGGGTATCAGGGTTCGGGAAGAAGCGCCCGGCCACCGAACCGACGATCACCGAAGCGTTGTCCTTGTATGCGGACAGTACGCCTTCGCTGTGCATCTGGTAGGTGTTCTTGATCATGCCGAACAGGCTTTTTTCCTGGCTCTCGCCATCGATATCCCAACTGGCGTTGAAGATCTTGTGCCGGCAGTGTTCGGAGTTGGCCTGGGCGAACATCATCAGTTCGATGTCGTGCGGGTTGCGCTTGAGGCCCTGGAAGCTGCTGACCAGGTAATCGATCTCGTCTTCGGCCAAGGCCAGGCCCAGCTCGACGTTGGCCTTCTCCAGCGCGGCACGGCCGCCACCGAGGATGTCGACGGCAGTCAGCGGCTTGGGCTGGGCATGGCTGAACAGGCCGGTGGCGTCTTCGAGCCTGGCCAGGACGATCTGGGTCATGCGGTCGTGCAGCACGTCGGCGACGGCCGCGACATCGGCGTCGCTCAGCGCACCGCTGACGTAGAAGGCGATACCGCGCTCGATGCGCTGGACGTTTTCCAGACCGCAGTTGTGGGCGATGTCACTGGCCTTGCTCGACCAGGGCGAGATGGTGCCGAACCGCGGCAGGACCAGGAACAGGCGACCGGCTGGCTCCTGAACCGGTACGCTCGGGCCGTACTTGAGCAAGCGCGCGAGCACCTGCTGTTGGTCGGCGCTCAGCTCACCGTCAACCTCGGCGAAATGGGCGAATTCAGCATACAAACCACTAACAGCGGGGACTTTCTGGCTCAGTTGCTCGAGTAATTTACCGTGGCGAAAGGCAGAAAGGGCAGGAGCGCCGCGCAGGATCAACATCGTCGGGACAGCCTCAGGAAGGGGGTGTGCTTAGAGGCCGTGCATTCTAGCCTAAACCGCCGCCGACGGCACCCGAAACGCTACATCGGCCCCCCTCCGGCCATCGGCAAGCCATTCAGACGGCTGCAACGCACCATGACGGTGCAAAAATCTTCTTCAAGCGGCCGATTTTGTAATTTTGCTACCAGACAAGCGCTGCGTTGTCGAGATATGGCGCGGCAGGTCCTTTGCGTATACTGCATCGTATGTTTGCCCAGACTGCTTTGCGCCAGCGCTGCGCCAAATGGCTCATCGCAACCGGACTCTTCCTGATGCTCGGTGCCTGTGTTGAAAAACCCAGCACCCTTGAGCGCGTAAAGGAAGACGGTGTGCTGCGCGTGGTAACCCGCAACAGTCCAGCCACCTACTTCCAGGACCGCAACGGCGAAACCGGTTTCGAGTACGAACTGGTGAAGCGTTTCGCCGACGACCTGGGCGTGGAACTGAAGATCGAGACGGCCGACAATATCGACGATCTGTTCAACCAGCTTGGCCAGCCGTCAGGCCCGGTGCTGGCGGCAGCGGGCCTGGTCAGTAGCGAACAGCGCAAGACCCAGGCGCGGTTCTCCCACCCCTATCTCGAAGTCACCCCACAGGTCATCTACCGCAACGGCAAGTCGCGGCCTACCGATGCCGGCGACCTGGTCGGCAAGCGCATCCTGGTGCTCAAGGGCAGCAGCCACGCCGAGCAACTGGCCGAACTGAAGAAGCAGTACCCGGCGCTCACTTACGAAGAGTCCGATCAGGTCGAGGTGGTCGACCTGCTGCGGATGGTCGACGAAGGGCAGATCGACCTGACCCTGGTCGACTCCAACGAACTGGCGATGAACCAGGTGTACTTCCCCAACGTGCGGGTCGCCTTCGACCTCGGCGATGCCCGCGACCAGCGCTGGGCGGTAGCGGCCGGTGACGACAACAGCCTGCTCAACGAGATCAACGAATTCCTCGACAAGGTGCAGAAGAACGGCACCCTGCAACGTCTGAAGGACCGCTATTACGGGCACGTCGACGTGCTCGGGTACGTCGGCGCCTACACCTTTGCCCAGCACCTGCAGCAACGCTTGCCCAAATACGAGAAACACTTCCGCGCCTCGGCCAAGGTCGAGCAGGTGGACTGGCGACTGCTGGCCGCCATCGGCTATCAGGAATCGATGTGGCAGGCCGAGGTTACCTCGAAAACCGGCGTTCGCGGGCTGATGATGCTGACCCAGCGCACCGCGCAGGCGATGGGCGTGTCGAACCGGCTGGACCCCAAGCAGAGCATTATCGGTGGTGCCAAGTACTTCATGATCGTCAAGGCCGAGCTCGACGATTCGATCGAAGAACCGGACCGCACCTGGTTTGCCCTGGCGGCGTACAACGTCGGCAGCGGGCACCTTGAGGATGCGCGCAAGCTGGCGAAGAACGAGGGGCTGAACCCGAACAAGTGGCTGGACGTGAAGAAGATGCTGCCGCGCCTGTCGCAGAAGCAGTGGTACAGCAAGACCCGCTACGGTTATGCACGCGGCGGTGAGCCGGTGCATTTTGTGGCGAACATCCGCCGCTACTACGACATCCTGACCTGGGTGACCCAGCCGCAGCTGGAAGGCAGCCAGGTGGCCGAGAGCAACCTGCATGTGCCGGGGGTCGACAAGACCAAGCCGACCGAGCAGACGCCGCCGCTCTGATCTGACCGCGCGAGCCTTGCCGGCGATAAACCCAGCGCAATAATCGCTAGCCCTTGGCCCGCCGCGCCTTGAAGAACTCGCTCAGGATCGCCCCGCACTCCTCCGCCAGCACCCCACCCTCGAACAACACCCGGTGATTCAAGAAGCCCTGGGTGAAGAACTGGCCCTGGCTCTGTACCACCCCGGCCTTCGGCTCCAGTGCGCCGTACACCACGCGGTTGACCCGCGAGTGCACGATCAGCCCGGCGCACATGCTGCAGGGCTCCAGCGTCACATACAGGGTGCTGCCCGGCAGACGGTAATTGCTCGCCGCCTGCGCCGCCGCACGAATCGCCACCATTTCGGCATGCGCACTCGGGTCGCTACCGCTGATCGGGCAGTTGAAGCCGGCGCCAATCACTTCGCCATGCTGCACCAGCACCGCGCCCACCGGCACCTCGCCCATGGCCGCGCCTTGGGCTGCCAGCGCCAGCGCCAGGCGCATGAATTCCTGATCGCGACTGCGATCGATGATCTGTGGCCGCCCCATCACACCACCTCGATCGCAGCCATCAGGCCGGTTTCCATATGGTCGACCACATGGCAATGGAACATCCAGGTACCCGGGTTATCCGCCACCAGCGCCACCTGCGCACGCTCGTTCTTGCCCAGCAGGTAGGTGTCGGTGAAGTACTGCTCGGGGATCTTCCGGCGGTTCGAGCTGATGACCTTGAAGCTCATGCCATGCAGGTGAATCGGGTGCTGGTACTGGGTCATGTTCTTCAGCTCGAAAATGTAGCTCTTGCCCTTCTGCAAGGTGGCGATCGGCCGATCGGCACAGGTCTTGTCGGTGATGTCCCAGGCCTTGCCGTTGATCTGCCAGAGGCTCGGCGGCTGGCCGTTCTCGGTGTTCACCGAGACCGAACCGACCCATTCGAAATTGAAGTTGAGCTTCTCGGCATTGGCCAGGTCCGGCTCGGCAATCGGGTTGGCCGGCAGCGCCGGCGGCCAGTCGCCCGGCGCCTCGCTGCTGGCCACCGAGCGCAGCGTACCCAGGCGTACCGGACCATCGCGTAACGACACCTCCTCGCCGGCCGGCGGCATGCGGATAGCCAGGCAGATGCGCATGCCCGGCCCCAGCCAATAGTCCTTGCCCAGCGGCCGCGGGGTGATCGGGTTGCCGTCCAGTGCGTAGATCTTCGCCTCGACGTTGCCCTTGAGGTTGATCCGGTAGGTCAGGGTGTTGTCCAGGTTCAACAGGCGCACCCGCACCACCTGCCCGGCCGGCATCTCGACCACCGCGTCAGGCTGGCCGTTGATGGTGATCAGGCGCCCCGCCGTGCCACCCCGCGCGGCTTCGCGAGGGATGCTGAACTCGACGAAATTGCCCTGTTCGTCAACGTGCCAGTTCTTCAGGCTCAGGGTGCGCTCATGCTTGAAGCCGGTCGGCTCGCGCTCCTCGACGATCAGCGGGCCGACCAGGCCGCGGCCCAGCTCTTCGCTACTGTTGACGTGCGGGTGATACCAGTAGCTGCCGGCATCCGGCACGCGGAACTGGTAGTCGAAGAACTCGCCCGGCAACACCGGCAGTTGTGACACGTAGGGCACGCCGTCCATTTCCAGCGGCAGGCGGATGCCATGCCAGTGGATGGTGGTGGCCACCGGCAAGCGGTTGATGAAGCGTACCCGCAACCACTGGCCCTGGCGTGCGCGCAGTTCGGTACCCGGCGCCGACGGGCCGAACGCCCAAGCCTGTGTGGTGTGCCCAGGCACCAGCTCGACGTCGAGCGGAGCGGCGATCAACTCGTAGTCATGCCCAGCCTGTTCGTCCTCGACCTTGCCCAGCCAGTAACGGGCGGCGCCCCCGGCACCCAGGCCAACCACCACCAGGCCGGTCAGCCCCTTGAGCATTTGTCGACGGGTAAAAGACATCGAAGCAGGTACCTCTTGTTGCGAAAACAGCCTGCCGACGGCCCCGGGGCCGTGGCGATGAGGGCGAATACGATACACCTGCATTTGCGAAAGATTAAGTGAAGAGTTGCCGCAGTCAGGGCCGCCGCACGCCCGCTGGCGCCAGTGACGGGTCCAGGTAGGCATAGGGCCGCTTGCGAGTCTGCAGCGCCAGCCGCCAGTCGGCGCGCACCACACCGTCGGGCCGGCTCATCGAGGGCTGGAAGTACTCGCCAGGGTCGAGGGTCATCTGCGTGGCCTGGCCGGCGCCGGCATCGACGATGCGGATGCCGGTCACATCGCTGAGTTGGGCAAGACCCGGCACACCCTTGTAGGTACAGACGTGGGTGTTGCCGACCAATGCCACCCAGCGGCGCAACCCAGGCCGCGACTGTCGGGCACCGATCACCCGCGACGCATAATAACTGAACACCCGCTGACGCACGGGTGCGCCGATCACATCGAGGCCATCGAGCCGATAGCTGGCCGCACAATCCAGGGCGCGCACGCGAATCCGGCTCTGCCCGGCCGCCTTTACCAAGTGGGTGAAGGTGAACTGCCCGGACGGGTCGGTCATGTGCCCCTCGTCCAACTCGCGCAGGTAGCTTTCCAGGCTATTGGTCAATTTGCCGGTACGGCTGAACAGGTCGAGATCAAGCTGATGCAGATCGCTCATCACGTGCTCCAAGTACAGCGTGTCGACACCATTGCGCGCCAGTGTGCGCATGTTCTCGATCAGAAAGCGTTTGCTGGCGATGGACTGATGCGTTTCGCCGATCACCACGCCGCGCGACTCTTCCAGCAGTTGCAGCAGCGAGCGCTCTGCGGGCATCTGCGGGTCCGGGGCGTAGAGGTTGGAACGCTGGGGAATGCCGGGCAACTCCTCAAAGAACAACTCGGCCTCCTCGACCAGCCCGGCGCGTAGGCGTTGCAGGCTGTCCCAGACCGGGTTGAGCGCCGAATCAGGGTCGTAGAAGTCGCCGGAGAGCATGCGCCGATAGGCCGCACCGAGCAGCTCGCGGGTCGCTTCGCGCGCCTGCGGCGGCACTTCGTAGATCTCCAGGGTTGTGGCAAAGGTCTCGTCCACCATCGGCGAAGTCCGCGGTGTGCTCAAGCATGCTCCACCGCCCCGCAGGCACGGCGCAGCGACATGCTCCCACTCCAGCTCGGCATTGAGCCGAACCGGGTAATTGCCGTAGAACGCGAACGGCCGCTCGGGGTCGACGATCAGCCAGGATTTCAGCGCCACCTCATAGCGCACCCGGTAGATCACTCCATCCAGACGAATGTACTGGCCGCTCTCCAGGGCAAATACACCCTGGGTATTGGCCAGTGCCGGTGCTTCAGGAGCGATGACCGGGCTGGCGGCATAGGGCTCGAGACGGACGAACAATGGCAGCGCCGCCGGGATCAGCAGGGCCAGATTCAGCAACAGCTCGATGCCGCCAAGCATCGCCCCGAGCAACGCCGCGCGGCGCTCGACAGTACTCGGCGCGGTTACCGCCCGATCGATGTTCAGCCCCAGGTTGGCAATGCCGCCAAGCACTGCCAGCAGCGCCAGTGGCCAGGCCATGGGCGCCATCGGTGCGAAAATCCGCAGCCCGGCGCTGAGATAGCCGATCCACAGTTGCTTGCGCAGGTCGGCGTTACTGCGCAGCAGCAGCTCGGCCTGCGCATGCAGTTGCAGGCGGACCTGGTCGCGCAGCCAGGCGGCAGCGTCCGCCCCGACGCTGCGCAGCTCGACCCTGCTCGCAAAACTGGCCGAGGGCAGCCCGCCCAAGTGCAGGAAGGCCCGTTCACGCTCAATGGCCGCTTGCGGTTCCACCACCGCGCAATGGTTTACCAATGCCCGACAGGTTGCCGCGCTGCCCAACTGCCGCTGCAACCAGGCGTGCAGCGCCGACATCTCGGCAAACACCTCGACGGGTTGCTCGCGCCCGCCCAGGTAGAGCAGGCACAATGCCTGCGCGTCGGTAAACAGGAGCGCGCTGACCAGTTCATGGCCACCGATGCACACAGCGCTGACCGTGACCCCGTGCTGCGCGGCATGCGCACCCTGCAGGTCGGCCAGACTCAGCGCCATCGGCTGCACCACGCCGAGCCCATCGAACAGCCCTTGCAACTGCTGGCGGGATAACTGCCCGGCACGGTTGGCGGCCACCCCGGCCGCGAGGCAACTGATCCGGCTCAAGGTACGCACCGACTCGGCATGCGCCCGCCAGAAATGCCCCAGTGCAGCCTGATAGGTGCTGGCGAAGTCCAGTTGCCAGAGCAGCGGCAATACCACTTGCGGCAACAGCCGGATCTCGTTGCGCTCATCGAATTGCCCGGCATCGGCTGCGGCGCGGTAGAAGCCGCCGATCAGGCTGAGGTTATCCGCGGCATCCTGATCGCCGACGCGAAAGCGCCGGATCAGCAGTTCGGTGAAGGTCATCGACTCAACCGGTACACCGCTGTGCATCCAGCCGGTGTACGAGCGATTGCTCGACTGCGCATCCTGGAAGCGGTGCCAGTAGAACGTGTCGGGATCGTCGGCGATACCCTGCCCGGCCAGCAGCTTGCGTGCTGCTTCGTGGGCCATCTGGTGCAGGTCGGGCAGACTTGCGCCGACTTGCTCGGCAATCTGCTTGAGGTGGGTGTGCAGCGTGCTATCGGGTTCGGTGGCCATGCCGGCGGCTCCTGTGGCGGGAAAACCCACACGGTGCGAGCGGATGCCGGAGCACTGGCGCTACATAAATAAAGAAGGGCGCCCAGAGGCGCCCTTCTTTTACATCATTCCCACTCGATCGTTGCCGGTGGCTTGCTCGACACGTCGTAGGTGACGCGCGAGATACCGTCGATCTCGTTGATGATGCGGCCGCTGACGGTTTCCAGCAGCTCGTACGGCAGGTGTGCCCAACGGGCGGTCATGAAGTCGATGGTTTCCACCGCACGCAGGGCCACGACCCAGGCGTAACGACGGCCGTCACCGACCACACCGACCGATTTCACCGGCTGGAACACCACGAAGGCCTGGCTGACCTTGTGGTACCAGTCGGCCTTGCGCAGTTCTTCGATGAAGATGTGGTCGGCACGACGCAGCAGGTCGGCGTACTCCTTTTTCACCTCGCCGAGGATCCGCACGCCCAGGCCCGGACCCGGGAACGGGTGACGGTAGACCATGTCGTACGGCAGGCCCAGCTCCAGGCCCAGACGGCGGACTTCGTCCTTGAACAGCTCACGCAGCGGCTCGACCAGCTTGAGGTTCATCTCCTCCGGCAGGCCGCCCACGTTGTGGTGCGACTTGATCACGTGCGCCTTGCCGCTCTTGGCGCCAGCCGACTCGATCACGTCCGGGTAGATGGTGCCCTGGGCCAGGAACTGGATGTTATCCAGCTTGCTCGCTTCGGCATCGAACACATCGATGAAGGTGCGACCGATGATCTTGCGTTTCTTCTCCGGGTCGGCTTCGCCGGCCAGGTTGTCCAGGAACTGCGCTTCGGCGTTGGCACGGATGACCTTGACGCCCATGTTCTCGGCGAACATGGCCATCACTTGCTCGCCTTCATGCAGACGCAGCAGGCCGTTGTCGACGAATACGCAGGTCAGCTGGTCGCCGATGGCCTTGTGCAGCAGCGCCGCGACCACCGAGGAATCGACACCGCCGGACAGGCCGAGCAGGACGTTGGCCGAACCGACCTGGGCGCGGATCTGGGCGATGGCGTCGTCGGCAATGTGCGACGGCGTCCACAGCGCTTCGCAGCCGCAGATGTCGAGGATGAAGCGCGACAGGATACGACCGCCCTGCTTGGTGTGGGTCACTTCCGGGTGGAACTGCACGCCGTAGTAGCCGCGGGCATCGTCGAACATGCCGGCGATCGGGCAGCTCGGGGTGCTGGCCAGGATGTGGAACTCTTCCGGGATGCGGGTGACCTTGTCACCGTGGCTCATCCAGACGTCCAGGCCGAGGACACCGTCGGCGTCGACGTGGTCTTCGATGCCGTCGAGCAGGCGGCTCTTGCCGACCACGTCGACACGGGCGTAGCCGAACTCACGCAGTTCGGAACCTTCGACCTTGCCGCCCAACTGTTCGGCCATGGTCTGCATGCCGTAGCAGATACCGAATACCGGTACGCCCAGGTCCCAGACGGCCTGTGGCGCGCGTGGGCTGTTGGCTTCGTGGACGGACTCGGGGCCGCCGGCGAGGATGATCCCGCGCGGGGCGAATTCGCGAATCGCTTCGTCGTCCATGTCGAACGGGTGCAGTTCGCAATACACGCCGATTTCGCGCACACGACGGGCGATCAGCTGAGTGTACTGGGAACCGAAATCGAGGATCAGGATACGGTGAGCGTGAATATCGAGGGCCATGACTCAATCTCTGGAGCAGTTGCAAGCTTCAAGCTGCAAGCTGCAGGTTGTTCGGGGAAAACGCGGTAGCTGCTGCAGCGCAACTACCGCTTGTAGCTTGAGGCTTGTAGCTTGACGCTGAAGGCGTTAGCCGACCCGATAGTTTGGCGCTTCCTTGGTGATCTGCACGTCATGCACGTGGGACTCGGCCATGCCGGCACCGGTGATGCGCACGAACTCTGGCTTGGTGCGCATTTCTTCGATGTTGGCGCTGCCGGTGTAACCCATCGAGGAACGCAGGCCGCCCATCAGCTGGTGGATGATCGCGGTCAGGCTGCCTTTGTAGGGCACACGGCCTTCGATACCTTCCGGTACCAGCTTCTCGGCACCGGCCGAGGAGTCCTGGAAGTAGCGGTCGGAGGAGCCCTGGGCCTGGGACATTGCACCCAGCGAACCCATGCCGCGGTAGGCCTTGTAGGAACGGCCCTGGAACAGTTCGATCTCGCCCGGTGCTTCTTCGGTACCGGCGAACATCGAACCCATCATGACCGCGCTGGCGCCCGCGACGATGGCCTTGGACAGGTCACCGGAGAAGCGGATGCCACCATCGGCGATCAGCGGAATGCCGGTACCTTCGAGGGCAGCGGCGACGTTGGCGATGGCGCTGATCTGCGGCACACCGACACCGGCGACGATACGGGTAGTGCAGATCGAGCCAGGACCGATACCGACCTTGACCGCATCAGCACCGGCTTCGGCCAGGGCCTTGGCCGCTGCGCCGGTGGCGATGTTGCCGCCGATCACCTGCACCTGCGGGAAGTTCTCTTTAACCCAGCGAACGCGATCGATCACGCCTTTGGAGTGACCGTGGGCGGTGTCTACCACCACCACGTCGACGCCGGCAGCGACCAGCGCGGCAACGCGGTCACCGGTGTCTTTACCGGTACCCACCGCCGCACCGACGCGCAGACGACCCTGGTCGTCCTTGCTGGCCAGCGGGTAGGCCTTGGCTTTTTCGATGTCCTTGACGGTCATCATGCCCTTGAGGCTGAAGGCCGCGTCGACGATCAGGACCTTTTCCAGGCGGTGCTTGTGCAGCAGCTCGCGCACTTCGTTCTTGTCGGCGCCTTCGCGGACGGTGACCAGGCGCTCTTTAGGCGTCATCACCTCGCGTACGGTCACGTCCAGACGGGTTTCGAAGCGCACGTCACGGGAGGTGACGATGCCGACCAGATCGCCATTGTGCAGCACCGGTACGCCGGAGATGTTGTTCAGGCGGGTGAGCTCGAACAGGTCGCGCACGGTGGCGTCGGCCTCGATGGTGATCGGGTCCTTGACCACGCCGGCCTCGAACTTCTTCACCTTGCGCACTTCGCCAGCTTGCTGCTCGATGGTCATGTTCTTGTGGATGATGCCGATGCCGCCTTCCTGGGCCATGGCAATGGCGAGGCGGGCTTCGGTCACGGTGTCCATGGCGGCGGAGACCAACGGAATGTTCAGCTCGATGCCACGGGTCAAACGGGTCTTGAGACTGACTTCGTTGGGTAGCACCTCGGAATAACCAGGCACTAGGAGAATGTCGTCGAAGGTCAGGGCTTCTTGGCTGATACGCAGCATCGCGGGGGCTCCCGGGCGGGAAAAATGGAAGCGCGCCATTATACTCATGCGCACCCCTTCGCTCAATGTAAAGATGGGCCTTCGGTCAGTTGTCGTGCAACTCGACCTGCACCACCGCTACCGGCTGGTCGAGCCAATCGGCAAACTCGGCAATGAACTTGGCGGTAAAGCTGGCCGCGGCCCAGTTGTTGAAGATGAAACCGAGGTTGGAAAACGCACACGGCTGGAGGAACAGGAAGCCGTTGATGTCATCTTCATGGCCGCAGCGCGGGCAGGTGAAATTGTCGCTCTGGTTGGGCATCCATTCTTCGAGGCTGGCGAACAGCTCGACACCGACTTCCTTGCGGCACTCGGCGCAACCGGCCTCTTCGAGAAATTGCTCGGTCGGGGTGTAGATGCAACGCTTGGTAATCACTTCCAGGCCATTGATCGGCTGGCCAAACGGCAGCAGCTCGGGCCGCTCGACCACCTTGCGCGCGCCGTCGGCGATCGCGAAGGCCATGCGGTTGCCGGTACGCCCGCAGGTGCTCAGCTGTTCCTCGACGATCTTCTCGCGCACCAGCCAGCGCAGGATGGCCCGGGCACGGGCTTCATGCACGGGGACGGTGGAGATCTTCGGGACAATGATGCTCTGGGTAGTCATGACGGCGGCCAAACGGGTTCAAAAAGGCGAGTTTACCTCACTCAGGTAGCGCCCGATCAGGGCAATGCCACTGCCCAGCACCAGCCAGGTGACCAGCCGCACGAAGGCTTCGCGGGACATGTTCAGGGTCAGGCGGCGAGCGATCCACAGGCCCAACGCCATCATCGGCAGCAAGCACAGCGCCAGCAGCAGCAGCGCGAGGTCGGCGTAAACCCCGGCCAGCAGGAACAGGCTCAGGCGCACCACGGTGCTGCAACTGATCAGCGCACTCTGAGTGGCGCGGGCTTGCTCCTTGGAGCTCAGCCGGGCATTGAGGTAGATCGCGTAGAGAAACCCGCCGCTGCCAAACAACGCGCCGAACAGCCCGCCCACCGTGCCCATCGGCACCGCCCAGGCCGCCGCCAACCGGGCCGGCTTGACCTTCACCGCCAGGCTATAGAGCGCGTAGGCGCTGATGAACAGGCCCATCAGCAACAGCAACAGGTCGGACGTGAGGTTGAGCAGGAACACCACCCCCAGCGTGCACCCCAGCGCCATGCACGGCAGCAGGCGCAGCAGCTCGCCGCGGGCAACAGCCTTGCGCGCCGACAGCCAGTTGCCGAACGCGGCGACAAAGTCGAGCAGCACCAGCAGTGGGATGATCTGCGACAGCGGCATGAAGTTGATCAGGATCGGCCCCGCCACCAGCGCCGTGCCGAAGCCGGCGATGCCGAAGACTATATAAGCAGTAGCGATGCCGAGCAGGATCGGCAGCCATTCGAGGGGGCTGAAGGGCAACTGGGCGAACAGGGTCGGGAGCATGATCAGGGCCAAAAGAGCATCGCGGGCAAGGCCCACTCCCACAGGAATGAAATGAGAGCCGGGCAGTTAGGGAAACTTTAGCCACGCGCCAGCCATGCCGACTAATATGCTTTTATTGCGAAAGCTATCTTGAAACGGCATACCTGCATGACCACCACCCGCCAGTTGCGGTACTTCGTCGAAATCGCCGAAAGCGGCAGCTTTAGCGCTGCCGCCGAACGGCTGTTCATCGCCCAGTCGGCGCTAAGCCGGCAGATCAAGGAGTTGGAAAGCCAGCTCGACACGTCGTTGTTCGAACGCACCGCACGTGCGCCGCGGCTGACCGCTGCCGGGGCGGCATTTCTGCCGCGGGCACGCAATCTGCTGGTGGACCTGGAGAAGGCCGAGCGCCTGGCGCGGGAGATCGGCCAGGGTTTGCGCGGCAGCCTGCGCATCAGCCATTCCAGCACCGTACCACTGACCGGGGCGCTGCTGGCGAAGCTGAGCGACTTTCTGCGTGCGCACGACGGCGTCGAGATGGAGATCGCCCAGCAGTCCTCGGAAGCCCAACTGCTGGAACTTGCCGAAGGCCGGCTGGACCTCGGCCTGCTGCGCCTGCCGGTGCTGCGCCAGCATGAAGGCGTGGAGGTGCAGCCGTTGTTTGCCGAACCGCTACTGCTGGCGGTGGCCACCGGGCATCGGCTGGCCGCGGAAACCACTGTGGCGCTGGAGCAGTTGCGCGACGAGCCGTTCATTTCCATTCCACATCGTCAGCGCGGCGGTTTGAGTTACCTGTCGGCGCAACTGTGCATGCAGGCTGGATTCTTTCCCCGGGCGGCGCGGGTGGTGTCGCGCAAGACCACCCAGTTACAGCTGATTCAGGCCGGGTTCGGTGTGGCGCTGTTGCCCGAATGCATGCGCGATATCGCGCCGGCGTCGGTGCGCTTTGTGCCGCTGCTGGGTGAGGCGTCGAGCACGGTGGCGGTGGCGGTGCGACGCGATGCCGGGGCGTTGGTCGGGCATTTGTTGGAAGGCTTGAAGGCCTCATCGCGGGACTAGTCGGGTCGCCGCATCGCCACAGGATCGGCGTGCACGGATCCACGCTGGGAGCGGGCGAGTCCCGCGATAGGGCCAGCACATTTCCCACACATTGCTTTATGATGCCGGCCATGATCAGAGACCCTTTCGAACGACTCGGCCTGGACCGCGAAGTCCTGACCGTCAGCCAACTCAACGGCCGCGCCCGCGTGCTGCTCGAAGACGTGTTCAGCAGCATCTGGGTCGAAGGCGAGATCTCCAACCTCGCCCGCCCTGCCTCCGGGCACATCTATTTCACCCTCAAGGACAGCGGTGCCCAGGTCCGTTGCGCACTGTTTCGCAACAACGCTGCGCGGGTCCGTCAGGCCCTGCGTGACGGCCTGGCGGTCAAGGTGCGCGGCAAGGTCTCGCTGTTCGAAGGCCGCGGCGACTACCAGTTGATCCTCGACAGCGTCGAACCGGCCGGCGACGGCGCCTTGCGCCTGGCGTTCGACGCACTGAAAGCCAAACTCAACGCCGAAGGCCTGTTCAGCAGCGAGCGCAAGCGCGCCCTGCCCGCCCACCCGCAACGCATCGGCATCGTCAGTTCGCCCACCGGCGCCGTGATCCGCGACATCATCAGCGTGTTCCGCCGCCGTGCACCGCAGGTCGAGCTGAACCTGATCCCCACCGCCGTGCAGGGTCGCGAAGCGATCAACCAGATTGTCCGCGCCCTGCAACGCGCCGATGCGCAAGGCTTCGATGCTTTGATCCTGGCCCGTGGCGGCGGCTCGCTGGAAGACCTCTGGTGCTTCAACGAAGAGGCGGTGGCCCGGGCCATTGCCGCCTGCGTTACGCCAATCGTCAGCGCCGTCGGCCATGAAACCGATGTGTCGATCAGCGATTTCGTCGCCGACGTCCGCGCGCCGACGCCGTCCGCCGCCGCCGAACTACTGGCGCCGGACAGCAGCGACCTGCAACGGCGCCTCGAAAGCCTGCAGCGGCGCCTGCTGTTGCGCATGCAGAACCGCCTGGCCCACGACCGCCTGCGCCTGGACGGCCTGAGCCGGCGCCTGCGCCACCCCGGCGAGCGCCTACGGCAACAGGCGCAACGCCTTGACGACCTCGACATGCGCCTGCGCCGCGCTTTCGAACAGCGCCTGAACCAGCGCCGCGAACGCCTGGCCCGGCTCGACACCCGGCTGGCCGCGCAGCATCCGGGCCGCACCCTGGCACTGCTCAAACAACGCCTGGACAACCTCGCCGAACGCCTGCCGCGCGCCATGCGCGAAACCCTCAAGGACCGCCGCCAGCGCTTGCAGGCACAGGTGCAGACGCTACAGGTGGTCAGCCCGCTGGCGACCCTCGGGCGCGGCTACAGCATCCTCCTCGACGAGCGCGGCCAAGCCATCCGCCGTGCCGCGCAAACCCGCAACGGCCAGCGCCTGACCGCCCGCCTCGGCGAAGGCGAGCTGCAGGTGCGGGTCGAGGACAACCACCAGACCCCGGTCACGCTTTCCCTTCTGGACTGACTCATGCCCCGATTGTTTGCCCCGCTGCTACTGCTCTGCCTGACCCTGGCCAGTACCGCCCAGGCCAGCTACATCACCCGCCAGCTGAACAAGCCGGTGCCCGGCGGCGTTGCCGTGGTCGACCTCGGCCCGGCCGCGCAGGCACCGCAAGCACGCTTCGACGGCAAGCCGGTGCTGGTGGTCAAGGAGCAGGACAGCTGGCTGGCCATCGTCGGCATTCCGCTCACGCAAAAGCCCGGCACCGCCACCCTCACCCAGGGCGGCCGGCAACTGAGCTTCAGCGTCGGCAGCAAGAAATACCCCGAGCAGCACATCACCCTGAAGAACAAGCGCCAGGTCAACCCGGAGCCGGCCGACCTCAAGCGCATCGATGCCGAACTGGCCGAACAGGTTCGCGCCTACCGCAGCTTCAGCGCCAACGTGCCGAGCAACCTGCTGCTCGACAAACCGGTCAACGGCCCGCTGTCGAGCAAGTTCGGCGTGCGCCGCTTCTTCAACGGCGAAGAGCGCAACCCGCATGCCGGACTGGACTTCGCCGTACCCGCCGGCACCCCGATCAAGACCCCGGCCAATGGCAAGGTGATCCTCATCGGCAATTACTTCTTCAACGGCAACACGGTGTTCGTCGATCATGGCCAGGGCTTCATCAGCATGTTCTGCCATATGTCGAAGATCGACGTGAAGCCCGGCCAGCAGCTCAGCCGTGGCGCCGTGGTCGGGCGCGTCGGTGCCACCGGCCGGGCCACCGGGCCGCACATGCACTGGAATGTCAGCCTGAACGACGCGCGGGTCGACCCGGCGATTTTCATCGGGGCGTTCCAGCCCTGAGACGCGGCTTGCGCCAATCAAAAAGACCGCGCAACTGGCGCGGTCTTTTTGTTTACACATCGCTATAAAATCTCGCAAATTTTTACTTTTTAAGCATTCCTCTCAATTTTTTTGCGGTGCTTGCCATCTTTCACCTCACTGGTTAGGGTTGAACGCATGAAGACCTTCCAGACCCTCATCCTGCTTCGTCAACACCGCAGCCTTTGCCTGGTCAGTGCCCGACTACCAAGCTGAATTGCGTCGCCTCGCCTTTTCATCTCGTGTTCGTTCGGCGGGCCCCTTTCAAGGCCGCACACAAAAGGATTGCTTCCATGACCATGCTCAAAGACCCTTCGAAAAAGTACCGCGCATTTCCAACCATCGACTTGCCCGACCGTACCTGGCCTTCGAAGACCATCACCCAGGCGCCGATCTGGTGCAGCTCCGACCTGCGTGACGGCAACCAGTCGCTGATCGAGCCCATGGATGCGGCGAAGAAGCTGCGCTTCTGGAAAACCCTGGTCAGCGTTGGCGTGAAGGAAATCGAAGCGTCGTTCCCTTCCGCCTCGCAAACCGATTTCGACTTCGTCCGCACCCTGATCGAAGATGGCCATATCCCCGAGGACACCACCATCCAGGTGCTGACCCAGGCCCGTGAAGACCTGATCGCCCGTACCTTCGAGTCGCTGCGCGGGGCGAAAAAAGCCATCGTCCATCTGTACAACGCCACCTGCCCGTCGTTCCGCCGCATCGTCTTCAACCAGGACAAGCAAGGCGTGAAGGACATCGCGGTAAACGCGGCGAAGCTGTTCGTCAAATACGCTGCACAACAGCCGGACACCCACTGGACCTTCCAGTACTCGCCAGAAACCTTCAGCGCTACCGAAATGGAGTTCGCCAAGGAAGTCTGCGACGCGGTCATCGCCGTGTGGAACCCGACGCCCGAGCACAAGATCATCCTCAACCTGCCGGCCACCGTCGAAGTGTCGACGCCGAACGTGTACGCCGACCAGATCGAGTGGTTCTGCCGCAACGTCAGCCGCCGCGACAGCGTGATCATCAGCTTGCACACCCACAACGACCGTGGCACCGGCGTGGCCGCCACCGAGCTGGGCCTGATGGCCGGCGCCGACCGGGCCGAAGGCTGCCTGTTCGGTAACGGCGAGCGGACCGGGAACGTCGACCTGGTGACCCTGGCGTTGAACCTCTACACCCAAGGCATCGACCCGGGCCTGGACTTCTCCGACATCGACGGCGTGCGCAAGGTCGTCGAAGAGTGCAACCAGTTGCCGGTGCACCCGCGTCACCCGTATGTCGGCGACCTGGTTCACACCGCGTTCTCCGGCTCGCACCAGGACGCCATCCGCAAAGGCTTCAGCCAACAGAAAGAAGACGGCGTGTGGGAAGTACCGTACCTGCCGATCGACCCGGCCGACATCGGCCGCAGCTACGAGGCGGTGATCCGCGTCAACAGCCAATCGGGCAAAGGCGGTATCACCTACCTGCTCGAACAGGAATACGGCATCAGCCTGCCACGGCGCATGCAGATCGAGTTCAGCCAGGTCGTGCAGGGTGAAACCGACCGCCTCGGCCTGGAGATGACCGCCCAACAAATTTACAGCCTGCTGCACCGCGAGTACCTGCAAGCCAATGCCCCGTATGCGCTGGTCAGCCATCGTCTGCAGGAAGAGAACGGCAACAGCAAGGTTGAAGTGGAAGTGTCGGGCGAAGGCGAGACCACCCTGCACTGGCGCGGCAAGGGCAACGGTGCCCTGGAAGCCCTGGTGGCCGGTTTGCCGGTAGCCGTGGAAATCATGGACTACAACGAGCACGCCATCGGTGCCGGGACCAACGCGAAAGCTGCGGCCTACATCGAACTGCGCGTGGCCGGCGGGCGTCCGGTACATGGTGTGGGGATCGACGAGAACATCACCACCGCCAGCTTCAAGGCCCTGTTCAGCGCACTGAACCGCTCGCTGACCCAGCAGGCCGCCAGCCAGGCCGCCTAAGCGCACGCTGACAGCCGCAACAGAAAAAGCCCGCCTCGCTCACGAGGCGGGCTTTTTCGTTTTAGGGGCCGGTATACTTCCTCGCGCTCACCCAGCATTGAGCCCCACCAGGAAAGGACACCCGATGAGCCCGGAAAAACTCCTGCACTTCTTCGCCCACAATGCGCGCAAGCACGAACGCCTGCTGCACCAGGCCGAAGAAGACGCCACCCAGTCCGGCCAGTTGCAGTTAAGCCTGGAACACGAGGTGATGGAGCGCCTGCGTCGCATCGCCTCGCTGCAACTGACGCAGAACGCCACGCCGGACCACGAGATGCAGCAGGTGCTGGCACAGCGTCAGCAGGCCATCGCCGCGTTGCGCACACAGTTGCACAGTGCCGAAGACCAGGTCGCCCAAGCCCTGGAGGCCGAAGCTGCGCTGCAACTACGAATCGACAGCCTCGACCGTCAGGCGCAGCAGCAACTGCTTGAGAACCAGGCCTATACCAAGGTTGCCCAGCACCTCGATCAGGCCATGGCGGAGAATCGCCTGGCCACTGCCAGCGTTGCCGAGATCCGCCAGGAGTGCGCCGACAAGCTGCCGGCATTCAACCAGAACCGCCTCTACAGCTTTCTGCGCGAGCGCCAGTATGGCACCGAGCAGTACCGCGGCCGCCTGCTCAACCGCTGGTGCGACGATTGGCTGGCGAACAAGGTCAACTACCGCGAGAACCGCGCCAACGAGCTCAGCCTGCTGAACATGCAGGCGCACAACGAGGCCGCGCAGAGCGAGCGCGACGCCCGGCTCGCCAGCCTGGCCGAAGAAGCCAGCGAAGCGCTCGGTCTGGCCCAGCGCACAGTCGGTCTGGCGCCGCTGCAAGCCGAGCAGCACACCCTCGCCCGCGCCGTGCAGGCGGCCAAACAGCGGGCCAATGAGGTTCAGCAGAAGCTCGCCGAGTTCACCCGGAACGAAGACCCGCACTACCAGCGCGCCCGCCAGAACATGACCGAGCTGCTCAAGTCGCGCAGCCTCGAACAATTGCTCGATGACGTGAAGAAGACCCCCGACCCGAGCGACGATGCCATCGCCCTGGAGTTGCAAAGCCTGTACCCACGGCTCAAGGACGCCGAGCAACTATCGGCAGCGGCGTGCAAGGCCCAGGCCGCCAGCAAGGTCACCTACCAGCGTGCCAAGCTGCTGGAACGGGCGGTGCGCGGCGAACGGTTCGCCGTCGACCAGTATGTCTACAGTGACGACTTCGATTACACCGCACTGATCGCACAGTACATGGACGGTACGCTGCAACGCGACCAAGTACTGGAGCAGGTCGAACAACACAGCCAACCGGCCAGTGCGGGCTTCCAGATCGACTCGAAGAGCGTGCTGCACGGCGTCAACGTCCTGCTGCAAGTGGCCAGCGCCGTCAGCGCGGCCAGCAGCAGCGCCGGGTCCAGCTCCAGCACTGGCAGCAGCGACAGCGTTAGCCGTTCAAGCAGCTCCAGCGGTAGCTCTAGCAGCAGCGGCAGCAGCGGTGGCGGCAGTTTCCGCAGCAGCGGCAGCTCGGGTGGCGGCGGCTTCCGTACCACCGACAGTTTCTGAGCTGCCCAGGCATCACCAACATCAGTTTGCCAGTACGCCCCGATAGACTCCGGGGCCGCTCCCAGATCACATTCTTCAGTAAGGACACAGCATGAGCCAGTACCTGGAACGCGCCCTCAACGGCCTGCGCACAATCGGCATCAACCTCCTGCAACCGACCCAGGCCGCGCCCGTGCTGGTACTGCTCGACCGCATCGCCGAGTACGACAGCAACAAGGTCACCTCGATCGCGGCGGTATTGCAGCAATCCACCGCATTCAACAGCATGGTGCGCGAGCAGATCGAAGGCATGGACATCTCCACGCGCTTTATGGACATCACCCAACGCTTCACCTCGATCCGCGAGGATGCCGCCGCGATGGCCGGCTGGATGGACGATGGGCGCCTGGACAGCGTGGAAAAACTCAAGCTGAGCTGGATGAACCTGCGCCGCGGTTCGATCCCGAGCCGGTTCAACGACATCCGCGAAAACTACCTGGACGTGTGCCAGTCAGCCAATGAGCAGATCGCCCGTGAAAGCGTGATTCTGGAGTCGTACCTGGATTTTCGCATGGCAATGAAGGCCGCCGAAGTCGACGCCCAGCAAGTGCTGGCCCTGGCCGGCAAGGCCCTGGAGCAACGTACGGCGGCGCTGAATGCGGCCAACGCCGATGTCGCCGCCGCCGAAAACCTGGACGCCGCCCAGCGCGCCAGCCTGGAACTGCGCCGTGACGAAGCCGTGCGGGCCCTGCAGGACGAAGACAAGCGCTACCAGATCGTCAAGGACATCGCCGACGACCTCAAGGTGGGCTACAACACCGCCGAGATGGTTTTTGCCCGGATCAACCAGGTGCACGTGATCAAGGAGCGCCAGTACCAGCGCATGGTCTCGTTCTTCTCCACCAACGAAGTGGTGCTCACCGGCCTGGCCGTGTCGTTCACCAGCAACAGCGGCCTGGCCGAAGCCACGCACACCCTCAATGCCACCACCGACGGTATCAGCAAAGGCCTCGAAGCGCTGGGCAGCACCGGCAATCAGCAGCTCGAAGCGGCGCTCAAGGCCAGCTACGGCTCGACCATCAAGGTCGATTCGGTACGCGCCCTGGCCGATGCCACCCTGACCTTCCAGACCGACATGCACACCATGGCCGAAACCTACCGCACCGAATCGAGCAATGCCGCCCGCGATATCGCCGAAGCGGTGGAAGACGCCAAGCGTAAGTTCGCCGCCCTGCTGAGCAAGGCCGCCTGATGAACAACGTGCCACTCTCCGAACAGATGGGGGCGATGGCGCTGGTCGATCAGTTGCGCCATCAGCAGCGAGAAACCGAGGAGCACCTGAGCCTGCCGCAACGTCGCGCCGAAGTTGCGGCGCGGATCCGTGCGTATTACCAGAGCAATGGCATCGCGTTCGACGACGCCCTGATCGACCAGGGTGTGCGCGAATTCTTCTCGCGCCGATTGATGTTCGAAGCACCACCGTTGAGTGCACTGGATCGCTTCTGGAGCAGCCTGTTGCTGAACCGGCGCAAGGGCCTGCGGGCCGTGCAATTCATCGCGATTGCCTTGCTCGCGGCGCAGTGCGCGCGCGTCGTCCAGGAAAACGGCAAGACCGCCAAGGTCGAGCAGGCGGTAGCGGCCTTCCAGGATTCCGCCACCGACCGCCAGGCGGACCTTAAGCGCCAACAGGGCATGCTCGCCACGTTGACGCAACAGCTAGCGCAACGCCCCGAGCCGGCGGCCGAACGTCTGTTGGCGAACGCTGCGGTGCAACTGACCCAGGCCGAAGCCCTGCTGGCCGAGCAACTGCTCAAGGTGAGCGTCGATGCCGACAACCGCGACAGCGTTGCGCAGATGATCCCCGTGCTTGAGCAACAGGCCAGCCAGGCCAACACGATTCTGCGCCAGAGCTACGCGACGCTGAACCAGGCCAGCTTGATTGTCGAAACCCGCGGGCAACTGCTACGCCTGCAAAACGACCCGCTCTACCGCAATGGCGCGGCCTGGCTACCGTCCCTGCAGCGGCAGGCCGGACAGGTCGACAAGGCATTGCAGGATGCCGACAACCAGGGCGTCGAAGCGGCCAGCCAGCAAGTGGCGGCCCTGCAGACCTTGCTCGGCAACCTGCGCCCGCTGCAAACGCAGGTCGAGGAATTCGCCGTGCTGAACCAGCGCCTGGCGGACATGCACCTGCCTGCGGAAAACATCAAGGAAATGCAACAGGTGGCGTCCCAGGTGACTGGGCTGATCGAGGCACGCGACGCCAGCGGCGCGCAGCACAAGCTGCAAACCATGCGTTATGTCCTCGACCTGGCCCCCAAGGTGCTGACGCTGGAGGTGGTCGACCGCATCGGCAGCAAGTCTGCGGTCGAGCGCTGTTATGAGGAAGCACCGTGCAGCCGCGACCCGAGCTCGAACCAGGGCAAGAGCTGGTACCTGATCATCGAAGGCCTCGACGAAGCCGGTCGCGCCACCACCCTGCCGATTGTCAGCTCGGAAGACAACCGGCTGTACTGGGTGACGCAGTTCGGCGTCCGCGTCAGCCAGGCGGAGTACCTGAAGGTGAAGGCCGACAAGCTCGACGACGGGCATTTGAGCCAGCGCCTGATGGGCGGCAAGCCGAAAGACTCGCTGTCGCTGGACTTCAACAAGCGCGTGCTCAAGCCGCTGAACATGATTGTCGCGTGGTAGCTTTGCTGCCGTTGCGCAGCAGATCGCGGGACGAGCCCGCTCCCACAGGGTTAGTAGAGCCCCTTGTGGGAGCGGGCTCGTCCCGCGATGCTTT
>NZ_QETK01000043.1 GCF_003105155.1 Pseudomonas sp. SDI
GGTTCTTCACTGCCCTTGAGTTCAGTGATAACCCTGTGGGAGCGGGCTCGTCCCGCGATGCTTTTAGCGCAGCTTCTCAAGCATCTGGTAATACCACATCCCCGCCGCCAGCAGCGGGTTGCCCAGCACATCGCCCAGTGGCACCTTGATGTGCGTGCAGCCGGCAAAGGTATCGAACTTTTCCAGCGTTCCGGTAATGGCCTCGGCCATGATCTCGCCCATGATGTGGCTGGTGGCGATGCCGTGTCCGGAATAGCCCTGGCAGTACCAGACGTTCTCCGACAGCTTGCCCAACTGCGGAATCCGGTTCACCACAATGCCCATCGCACAGCTCCACTGGAACTCGATCGGCACGCCCTTGAGCGCCGGGAACGTGCGTTCGATGCACGGCCGCAGCTCGCCGGCAATGTCCCGCGAATCACGCCCGGAATAGTTGGCACCGCCACCGAACAGCAAACGCCCGTCCGCCGTCATACGGTAGTAGTCGAGCACAAAGCGGCAGTCGTACACCGCCAGGTCCTGCGGGTTGATCTGTTTCGCCAGCTCGCCCAGCGGCGCGGTGGTGACGATGCCGCCCATGGCCGGGAAGATCTTGCCCTTGAGCTGGCGCTTTTCCAGTTTGTGGTACACATCGCCGGCCAGCATCACCTGCTTCGCCTCGACCCGCCCCTTGGCCGTCACCACCGCTGGCCGCGGGCCATGGACGATCTCCAGCACTTCGGAGTTCTCGAAGATCAGCGCCCCCAGCTCATGCGCCGCGCGCGCCTCGCCCAGGCACAGATTGAGCGGATGCAGGTGCAGGTTGCGCAGGTTTTTCAGCGCGCCGAGGTACAGCGGGCTTTCCAGCAGGCCGGCAACGCCAGCGCGGTCGAGCATCTGGACCTGGTCACCCATGCCGCGCCGCTGGGCTTCGTCGTGGAACGCCTGCAACTCGGCCATGTGCGAAGGCTTCATGGCGGCATGCAAGTGGCCGTTCTTCAGGTCGCACTGGATGCCGTAGCGCGCCACCCGCTGCTGGATGATTTCGTGCCCGCGAAAGCGCAGGGCCCAGATGAAGTCGTCGACATCCTCGCCCAGGCGCTGGCGCATCTGTGTGCGCATCGCTTCGTCGCCCGAGAGGCTGCCGGTGACTTGGCCGCCGTTGCGCCCGCTGGCGCCCCAGCCAATGCGGTTGGTTTCGACGATGGCCACTTTCAAGCCGCGCTCGGCCAGTTCGACGGCACTCGCCACGCCGGTAAAACCGCCGCCAATGATTACCACATCGACCTGCACCGTGCCTTCGAGGGTCGGGTACTGGGTCGCGTCGTTGAGGCTCGCGGTGTAGTAGGAGGCGCTGCGCTGGGCAGGGCCGTGGTTCAGGGCTGCATTCATGACTATTTCCTTGGCAAATTCTGTAGGGCGACTCAGGCCTGGGTCAGGTACCAGCGCCAGTCCTGCTCGCCGACCTCGGCCATGAACTGGCGGTATTCGGCGCGCTTGACCGCCAGGTAAACGCCGAGGAAAGCCTCGCCGAACGCTTCGCGGGCCCAGCTCGAATGCTCCAGTGCGTTCAGCGAGGTCAGCCAGTCGGTGGGCAGCAGGTGCGTGGCCTGGGCATAGCCGTTGCCTGCGATCGGGGCACCCGGATCGAGCTGCTGGCGGATGCCGTGATGCAGGCTGGCGAGGATCGCGGCCGCCGCCAGGTACGGGTTGGCATCGGCGCCGCAAATCCGGTGTTCGACGTGGCGGGTGTGCGCCGGGCCGCCGGGCACGCGCAGGCTCACGGTGCGGTTGTCGACGCCCCAGGTCGGCGCCAGCGGCGCATAGCTGTTGGCCTGGAAGCGCCGGTAGGAGTTGGCGTTCGGGCAGAACAGCAGCAGCGTGTCGAGCAGCCGTTCGAGCATGCCGCCGACCGCCTGGCGCAGCAGCGGGGTGCCGGCCTTGTCGTCGCTGGCGAACAGGTTGTTGCCGGCCGCATCGGCCAGGCTCACGTGCATGTGCATGCCGGTGCCGGCCAGGTGATCGAACGGTTTTGCCATGAAGCAGGCCTGCATGCCGTGCTGGTGCGCCACGCCCTTGACCACGCGCTTGTAGCGCACCGCCTGGTCCATCGCCAGCAGCGCGTCGCCGTGCTCCAGGGTGATTTCGACCTGGCCGGGGGCGTACTCGGAAATCGCCGTGCGCGCGGGGATGCCCTGGGCCTTGCAGGCGGCATACAGGTCGGCGAGGAACGGCTCGATCTGTTCCAGCTCGCGCAGGCCATACACCTGGGTGCCGCGCGGGCGGCCGCCATCGGCGTCCAGCGCCGGTTGTGGGTGACCCTGGTGATCGCGCTGCCGGTCGAGCAGATAGAACTCCAGCTCGCAGGCCATCACCGGGTAATAACCATCGGCCTTGAGCGCGTCGACTACCTTCACCAGCAGTTGGCGCGGGTCGGCGATGGTCGCTGGCAGGCCTTCGCTGGGGTGCATGCTGACTTGCACCGCAGCGGTCGGTATCTGTCGCCACGGCAAGCGCACCAGGCTGCCGTCCAGGGGATAGGCGCGGCAGTCGATATCACCGACGTCCCAGACCAGCCCGGAGTTTTCCACGTCCTCGCCGTTGAGGGTCAGGCCGAGGATGGTGCTGGGCAGCGGCCGCCCGCTTTCATAGACAGCCAGCAGTTCTTCACGGTGCAGCAGTTTGCCGCGCGGGACGCCGTTGGCATCCAGGATGAACAGCTCGATCATCTCGATATCGGGGTTGGCCGCCAGAAAAGCCTGGGCCTGGGCAACAGGGGCAAAAGACATGGGTACGCTCGCACTCGGGACCGTCCGCGCACGGGCGGCGGTCGTTCGACAGGAAATTCGGCCGTTATCTGGCCGACGCTTCGCTCAGGCAGGCAGCGCGGTATCTGGAGGGCGAGCGTGGCGGCAATGCCAGAGAGCCCAGAAGGCGAGGATGATGTGCACCAGCGGATTTTCACCAGAGCGGGCCCGCACCTTCGGGAACGAAGGGGGCGTGATCGGGCGGGGCGTGCACGGGGGGGAACTCATGCCGCGGATACTCCCATGCCGTGGAAGGTTCATTAAATCGGCGTTTGTATACCTTCAGATCTTTGCCGGCTAAACAAATGCCCGCTGCCGTTGCGCCGTGCCGAGGCCGGGCAAATCTGCGACAATCCCCGGCCAAACCAAGCCGATCATGTAAAAGCAGGCTCACCTGCACTATTAAAAAGACGTCATGACTGACCAGAACACTGCCATCGGGCAACTGCTGAAAAACCTCGATCACGCCATGATCGCCGAGCGCCATCGCCTGCGGCGGCAGCTGCACGAGCTGCGCAAGCGCCCCGACGAGGCCAAGCTCGCCCAGTGGGCCGAGAAGGCCCAGGCGTCCATTGACCGCGCCGCGGCGCGCAAGGCCAGCGTGCCGACCATCCGTTACGACGACAGCCTGCCGATTGCGGCCAAGCGCGACGAGATCAAGAAGGTCCTGGCCGCGCATCAGGTGCTGATCATCGCCGGCGAGACCGGTTCGGGCAAAACCACCCAGTTGCCGAAAATCTGCCTGGAACTGGGCCGTGGCCAGCATGGCCTGATTGCCCACACCCAGCCGCGCCGGATCGCCGCGCGCAGCGTTGCCACGCGGGTGGCCGAAGAGCTCGGCACGCCGCTCGGCGCTCTGGTCGGGTACCAGGTGCGCTTCGAAGACCAGAGCGATGCCAACACCCTGGTCAAGCTGATGACCGACGGCATCCTGCTGGCCGAAACCCAGCACGACCGCTTTCTTGAGCGCTACGACACGATCATCGTCGACGAGGCTCACGAGCGCAGCCTGAACATCGACTTCCTGCTCGGCTACCTGAAAACCCTGCTGCCGCGTCGCCCCGACCTGAAAGTCATCATCACCTCGGCGACCATCGACCTGGAGCGCTTTTCCAAGCACTTCAACGATGCGCCGATCATCGAGGTGTCGGGCCGTACCTACCCGGTGGAAACCTGGTACCGGCCGCTGACCAGCGAGCAGGACGAGGAGGGCAATCGCGTCGAGGACGACCTCAGCGTCGACCAGGCGATCCTCGCCACCCTCGACGAGATTGCCGCGCACGAGCGTAGCCTCGGCAAGGGGCCGGGCGATGTGCTGGTGTTCCTGCCCGGCGAACGGGAAATTCGCGATGCGGCGGAAATCCTGCGCAAGGCGCAGTTGCGCCACACCGAGATTTTGCCGCTGTATGCCCGGCTGTCGCCGGCCGAGCAGCAGAAGATCTTCCAGTCCCATCCGGGCCGGCGCGTGGTGCTGGCGACCAACGTCGCGGAAACCTCGCTGACCGTGCCGGGTATTCGCTACGTGATCGATAGCGGCACCGCGCGCATCAGCCGTTACAGCTACCGGGCCAAGGTCCAGCGGCTGCCGATCGAGGCGGTCTCGCAGGCCAGCGCCAACCAGCGCAAGGGCCGTTGCGGACGGGTCGAGCCGGGCATCTGCGTGCGCCTGTACAGCGAAGAGGATTTCAACGCGCGGCCGGCCTTTACCGACCCGGAAATCCTGCGCACCAACCTTGCTGCGGTGATCCTGCAGATGCTCCATCTGCGCCTGGGCGCGATCGACGCCTTCCCGTTCATCGAGCCGCCGGATGGCAAGGCCATCAGCGACGGTTTCAACCTGCTGCAGGAGCTCTCGGCGGTTGACCGCGACAACCAGTTGACCGCGCTCGGCCGCCAGCTGGCGCGTCTGCCGGTGGACCCACGGCTGGGCCGCATGCTGCTCGAAGGCGCCAAGCAGGGCAGCCTGCAGGAACTGCTGATCGTTGCCAGTGCGTTGTCGGTGCAGGACCCGCGCGAGCGCCCGCCGGAGCGCCAGCAGGCCGCCGACCAGGCCCATGCGCAGTGGAAGGACGTCGATTCGGACTTCGCCGCGCTGGTCAACCTCTGGCGTGGTTTCGAGGAGCAGCGCCAGGCGCTGACCGCCAGCCCGCTGCGCAACTGGTGCCGGAAAAACTTCCTCAACTACCTGCGCCTGCGCGAATGGCGCGATGCGCACCGCCAACTGAGCCTGATCTGCCGCGACCTGCAACTGGGCATCAACAAGGAGCCGGCCGACTATCCCAAGCTGCACAAGGCGATCCTTTCCGGCCTGCTCAGCCAGATCGGCCAGAAGAGCGAAGACGGCGACTACCTCGGTGCCCGCCAGCGGCGCTTCTGGATTCATCCGTCGTCCGGGCTGGGCAAGAAGCGCCCGCAATGGCTGATGACCGCCGAGCTGGTGGAAACCACCAAGCTGTATGCGCGGATGGTCGCCAAGATCGACTCGGAGTGGATCGAGCCGTTGGCCGCTCATCTGATCAAGAAGAACCACTTCGAACCGCACTGGGAGAAGAAGCGTGGCCAGGTCGTGGCCTACGAACAAGTCACCCTGTACGGCCTGATCGTGATCGGTCGGCGCCCGGTGCATTACGGTCCGGTCGACCCGGTGATGTCGCGCGAGCTGTTCATCCGCGAAGCGCTGGTCGGCGGTGAAATCCAGTCGCGGGCCAAGTGCCTGGCGGCCAACACGCGGTTGCTGGAGCAGCTCGACGAGCTGGAAGCCAAGGCCCGCCGTCGCGACATCCTGGCCGACGAGGAAACCCTCTACGGCTTCTACGAAGCGCGCCTGCCGACGGACATCCACCAGACCGCGACCTTCGACAGCTGGTACCGGGTCAACAGTCAGAAAGACCCACACCTGCTGATCATGCGCGAAGAAGACGTGCTGGCCCGCGAGGCCAGCGAAGTCACGGCTGCGCAGTACCCCGACACCCTGCGCCTGGGTGAGTTAAGCCTGGCCCTGAGCTATCATTTCGAGCCTAACCACCCGCGCGACGGCGTGACCGTGCGGGTGCCGGCACCGCTGCTGCCGAACCTGCCGGGCGAGCGCCTGGAATGGCTGGTGCCGGGCCTGCTCGAAGCCAAATGCATCGCCCTGGTGCGCAACCTGCCCAAGGCCTTGCGCAAGAACTTCGTGCCGGTGCCGGACTTCGTCAAGGCAGCCCTGCAACGCATGACCTTTGCCGACGGCTCGCTGCCGCAGGCGCTTGGTCGCGAGTTGTTGCGCATGACCGGCGTGCGGGTCAGCGATGAGGCCTGGGGCGAATCGGCCAGCCAGGTGGAAAACCACCTGAAGATGAACATCGAGGTGGTCGACGGCCAGGGCAAGTTCCTCGGCGAAGGTCGCGACCTGGCCGAACTGACCGCGCGCTTCGTCGCCGCCAGCCAGGCCGCGCTGGCGGTGCCGAACTCGGCGAAGAGCCAGCAGCCGGTGGAGGCCAAAGGCTTCGCCGAAGTTGCCCAGAGCACCCAGCAGAAGATTGCCGGGCTGTCGATGACGGTGTACCCGGCGCTGGTCGAGGAGGGTGGCACGGTCAAGGAAGGGCGTTTCTCGACCCAGGCCGAAGCCGAGTTCCAGCACCGGCGGGCCTTGCAGCGTCTGCTGTTGCAGCAACTGGCCGAAGCGGCCAAGTTCCTGCGCGGCAAGCTGCCCGGGTTGACCGAGCTGGGCCTGCTGTACCGCGAGCTTGGCCGGGTCGACGCGCTGGTCGAGGACATCCTCCTGGCCAGCCTCGACAGTTGCATTCTGGACGGCGAAAGCAGCCTGCCGCGCGACGGTGCCGGGCTGGCTTCGTTGGCCGAGCGCAAGCGCGCTAGCTGGACCGAGCACGCCGAACGCCTGGCGCGCCTGACGCTGGAGATCCTCAAGCTCTGGCATGGCCTGCAAAAGCGTTTCAAGGGCAAGATCGACCTGGCCCAGGCCGTGGCGCTGAACGATATCAAACAGCAGTTGGCCAACCTGGTCTATCCGGGCTTCGTTCGCGAAACCCCGGCGGTCTGGCTCAAGGAGCTGCCGCGCTACCTCAAGGCCATCGAGCTGCGCTTCGAGAAGCTTGGCAGCCAGGTGCAGAAGGATCGTGTCTGGAGCGGCGAGCTGAACGGCCTCTGGGCGCAGTACAAGGCCCGTGCCGACAAGCATGCGCAGGAAGGCAAGCGCGACGAGCAGTTGGTGCTCTATCGCTGGTGGATCGAGGAATACCGGGTGTCGCTGTTCGCCCAGCAGTTGGGCACCAAGGTGCCAATATCCGACAAACGACTGAGCAAGCAGTGGAGTCTGGTGGAAGCCTAAACCCCTGAAGTTGTGGCACACTTGGCCGATGTTTGCGGCCGTCGGGGCAACTGCTCCGGCGGCCGCGCTACCGAATGCAGCACCAGGCAGTGCTCCCGCCCGTGGGGGGATTGCCTGCAAAAGTTGGCACTGTCGTGCCAGCTGACCGAACCGAATTCGACGAGAGGAACGACCGTGCATAACGTCGTCATCAGCGGCACCGGCCTGTACACCCCGGCCAACAGCATCTCCAACGAAGAGCTGGTGGAATCCTTCAACGCGTACGTCAACCAGTTCAACGCCGACAACGCCGCCGCCATCGAGCGTGGCGAAGTGCAGGCCCTGGCCGAGTCGAGCGCCGCCTTCATCGAGAAGGCCTCGGGTATCAAGAGCCGCTTTGTCATGGACAAGGACGGCATTCTCGACCCGCAGCGCATGAAACCGCGCTTGCCCGAGCGCAGCAACGACGAGCCGTCGATTCTCTGCCAGATGGCCGTGGCTGCTGCCGAGCAGGCCCTGCAGCGTGCCGGCCGCACCGCCGCCGATGTCGACGCGGTGATCGTCGCCTGTTCCAACCTGCAGCGCCCGTACCCGGCCATCGCCATCGAAGTGCAGCAGGCGCTGGGTATCAACGGCTTCGGCTTCGACATGAACGTGGCCTGCTCCTCGGCCACCTTCGGCATCCAGACCGCCTGCAACAGCGTGCAGCTCGGCCAGGCCCGTGCGGTGCTGGTGGTGAGCCCGGAAATCTGCACCGGCCACCTGAACTTCCGCGACCGTGACAGTCACTTCATCTTCGGCGACGCGGCCACCGCGGTGCTGGTCGAGCGTGCCGACCTGGCCACCTCGGCGCATCAGTTCGACATCGTCAGCACCAAGCTGCTGACGCAGTTCTCGAACAACATCCGCAACAACTTCGGCTTCCTCAACCGCGCGGCGGAAGAGGGCATTAACGCCCCGGACAAACTCTTCGTCCAGGAAGGCCGCAAGGTGTTCCGTGAAGTCTGCCCGATGGTTGCCGAGCTGATTGGCCAGCACCTGAGCGACAACAACCTCAACGTCAGCGACGTCAAGCGCTTCTGGTTGCACCAGGCCAACCTGAGCATGAACCACCTGATCGTTAAAAAGCTGCTGGGCCGCGATGCACTGGAAGAAGAAGCGCCAGTGATCCTCGACAGCTACGCCAACACCAGCTCGGCCGGCTCGGTGATTGCCCTGCACAAGCACCAGGACGACCTGCCCAAGGGCGCGCTGGGTGTGCTCAGCTCGTTTGGTGCCGGCTACTCGATCGGCAGTGTGATCCTGCGCAAACGCTGAGGCGGGTGCTAACCTCTGCCGCTTGGCGCCGTCCACCGCGCCGGTTCTGGATGAGGTAGGCATGGCGCAAGGCAATGACGCACAGCTTCTGCAACGCCTGTTGCGCGGTGAGCAACAGGCGTTTCGCGAGCTGGTGGAGACCTATCAAGGCGCCATGCGCGCCGTGGCCCAGGCCATCCTTGGCAGCCGTCAGGCCGACGAGGCCGTGCAGGACGCCTGGCTGGCGGTGGTTCGCAGCCTGCCGGGCTTCCAGCAGCGCGCGAGCCTCAAGACCTGGCTGCTGACCATCACCGCCAACGCCGCCAAGACCCGCTACAAGCAGAATCGCCGCGAGCTGCTGCTCGACGACCTGCGCGCGCCGCATGGCACGCTGGGCGACGAGCGTTTCGCCAGCGACGGCCACTGGTGCCAGGCGCCGACTGCCTGGCATCAGGACTCGCCGGAAGCGCTGCTCAGCCAGGAGCAACTGCGCGAATGCCTCGAACACACCGTGCTCAGCCTCTCGCAACTGCAAAGCAGTGTATTGCTGCTGCGCGAACGCCAAGGCCTGGAGTTGCAGGAGATCTGTAATCTTCTTGACCTGTCGCTCTCCAATGTTCGCGTGCTGCTGCACCGGGCACGGCTGAAAGTCTTCGCCACCCTGGAACATTTCGAGGAGACCGGCCAATGCTGAGCTGCAAGGAGCTGGTCGCCTGTGCCAGCGATTACCTGGACGGGCAGCAGGGATTCGCGCAATACCTGCGTACCCGCCAGCACCTGCTGCTGTGCCGGCACTGCCGGCGGTTCATCCGCCAGTTGCGCCTGACCCAGGCCACCCTGCGCGCCTTGCCGCAGGCGCCGGTAGACGATGCCGAGTCGATCGTCCAGCGCATGCACGCCGAGTACCAGCGCCATAAAAAACCCTGAAACGTGTCTGCAAGGCCCGTGTGGCGGGCGTTCCACGTTATTCACATTCGAAGTAAAAAAGTTCCGCTGTCACAAAATCTTTATCTAACAGCCACTAATCTGACATGCCCCCCCGCCAAGATTCCTCCCCAGCACAAGTGGCCTGAGCCGCGTGTTTTTTCAACGTAATCAAGACCATAAACGTTAGGGGAGCAACTTCGATGATCCGTAAGCACTTCGCCGGTTTCGCAGCCAGCGCTTTGGCTATGGCCGTTACCGCCCAGGCTTTCGCGGGTACCGTGACCACCGACGGCGCCGATATCGTAGTCAAGACCAAGGGTGGCCTCGAGGTCGCTACCACCGACAAGGAATTCAGCTTCAAGCTGGGCGGTCGGATCCAGGCTGACTACAGCCGTTTCGACGGTTTCTACACCAATAACGGCGACACCGCCGACGCCGGCTACTTCCGTCGTGCCTATCTGGAACTGGGCGGTGTGATGTACACCGACTGGGCCTACCAGATCGCCTACGACTTCTCGCACAACTCCGGCGGTGACAACCGTGCCGAAGACGGTTACTTCGACGAAGCGTCGCTGGCTTACAACGGCTTCAAGCCGGTTTCGATCAAGGTGGGTCGTTTCGACCCTGAGTTCGGCCTGGAAAAAGCCACCAGCTCCAAGTGGGTGACGGCTCAGGAACGTACCGCTGCCTATGATCTGGTCGACTGGACCAACGGCCACAACGGCGGTTTCGGTATCCAGGCGTCGGGTAACGCGGGCGACTCGCTGTACGGCTCGGTTGGCTTGTTCGCCAAGGACGCTACCAACCAGGCCAAGGACGGCGACAGCACCAAGCAGTTCAACCTGCGCGGTGTCTTCGCCCCGATGCACGATGCTGGCAACGTGCTGCACTTCGGCGTCAACTACGCCCAGCGCGATCTTTCCGACACCGCTTTCGATGGCCGTATCCGCAGCCGCCTGGGCATGCGTGGGGTCAGCACCGACGGTGGCCAGGACGCCGGCACCAACGGCAACCGCCTGACCTTGGGCGGCGCCAACAACACCCCGGCCGGTGCCTACGACACTGACAAGGCTCTGGGTCTGGAAGCCGCCTTCGCCACGGGCCCGTTCTCGGTGCAGGGCGAGTACGTCAAGCGTGACGTGCAAGCTGACGGCGCAGCCTTCAAGGACATCAAGGCTGACGGTTACTACGGTCAGGTGGCTTACACCCTCACCGGCGAAGCGCGTGGCTACAAGCTCGGCAAGTTCGACAGCATCAAGCCGTCGAACAAGCAGATCGGCGCCTGGGAAGTGTTCTACCGCTACGACCACCTGAGCGTCGATGACGACAACGGTGCGTTCAACAACATCAGCGACGTTGAAGGCAAGGTGCACAACGTCGGTCTGAACTGGTATGCCAACGAGTCGATCAAACTCAGCGGTGTGTACGTCAAGGCCAAGGTCGACAACGCGAAAAACGCTGCCGGCGACGACAGCGGCGACGGTTTCGTGATGCGCGCGCAGTACGTGTTCTAACGCAACGCTCCTTCATCCGTTAAATCTTCAGCCCCACTTCGGTGGGGCTTTTTTTCGCCCGCGCGAGGGGGCAGACTGCGCGGATGCCGAACCTTATCCTGCAACAGCTCGCCGATATCGATGCCGCCGCCTGGGACGCCCTGGTGCCTGCGGCACAACCGTTTCTATGCCATGCCTTCCTGCGTAGCCTGGAGGACAGCGGCAGTGTCAGCCGGCACACAGGCTGGCTGCCGGCGCACCGGCTGCACACCGATGCCGATGGCGTGCTCCAGGCCGCGTTCCCGGCCTATGTGAAAACCCATTCGTTTGGTGAGTACGTGTTCGACCACGGCTGGGCGGACGCCTGCGCCCGCGCCGGGATCGACTACTACCCCAAATTGCTCTGTGCCGTGCCGTTTTCGCCGGTGAGCGGCGCGCGTTTGCTCGGTGACCCAGCGGCGGTGGCCGAATTGCTCGATGACGCTACCGAGGCGCTGTTCGACCAGGGCCTGTCGGGGCTGCACGTGAACTTCACCGATGCGCAGGCCGATGCCGTGCTGCACGGGCGCGAGGGCTGGATGGAGCGCCTGGGGTGCCAGTTCCACTGGCGCAACGAGGGCTACCGCGACTTTCAGGACTTCCTCGACCGACTCAGTTCGCGCAAGCGCAAGCAGATGCGCAAGGAGCGCGAGCAAGTCGCCGGGCAGGGCATCGAGTTCCGCTGGTACCACGGTGCCGAGCTGAGCGAGGCGCAGTGGGATTTCGTCTATGCCTGTTATGCCAATACCTACGCGGTGCGGCGTCGCCCGCCGTACCTGACACGCAACTTCTTCAGCCTGCTGGCCGAGCGCATGCCCGAGGCGATTCGGGTGGTGATGGCGCTACAGGCCGGGCGGGCGGTGGCGATGGCCTTCAGTCTGGTCGGGGGCGACAGCCTGTATGGGCGCTATTGGGGCTGCCTGGCCGAGTTTGATCGGCTGCATTTCGAGACGTGCTTCTATCAAGGGATGGATTTTGCCATCGCCGAGGGTTTACAGCGCTTCGATGCCGGGGCGCAGGGCGAACACAAGCTGATTCGCGGTTTCGAACCGGTGATCACCCGCTCCTGGCATTACTTGCTGCACCCAGGGTTGCGGGCGGCGGTGGCGGATTTTCTCGCGCAGGAGCGGCTGGGGGTGTTGGGATATGCCGAGGAGGCGCGCCTGGCTTTGCCGTTTCGCCAGGCTTGAAGGCCTCATCGCGGGATGAGGTCAGTCGACCCCGACAAAGCCACCGGTCTGGTGATGCCACAACCGCGCATACAGGCCCTGCTGGGCCAGCAGTTCGCTGTGGCTGCCGACCTCGGCTATCTGGCCTTTCTCCAGCACCACCAGCCGGTCCATCCGGGCAATGGTCGACAGGCGGTGGGCAATCGCGATCACCGTCTTGCCTTGCATCAGGGTTTCCAGGCTCTCCTGAATCGCCGCCTCAACCTCCGAGTCCAGCGCCGAGGTCGCCTCGTCCATGATCAGGATCGGCGCGTTCTTCAGTAGCACCCGGGCAATCGCGATACGCTGGCGCTGACCACCCGACAGCTTCACCCCACGTTCGCCGACATGCGCGTCGAAACCGGTATGCCCCTGGGCATCGGACAGCTGTGGAATGAACTCGTCGGCCCGCGCCCGGCGCACCGCTTCCCACACCTGCTCCTCGCTGGCATCCGGGCGGCCGTACAGCAGGTTGTCGCGGATCGAGCGATGCAGCAGCGAGGTGTCCTGGGTAATCATGCCGATCTGCGCGCGCAGGCTGGCCTGGCTGACATGGGCGATGTCCTGACCATCGATCAGGATCCGCCCGCTATCCAGGTCGTACAGACGCAGCAACAGGTTGACCAGGGTCGACTTGCCTGCCCCCGACGGCCCGATCAGGCCGATCTTTTCGCCAGGGCGGATATCCAGGTTGAGGTTGTCGATGACCCGGCTGCCCTTGCCGTAATGGAAGTCGACATTCTCGAACTTCACCGCGCCGCGCGTCACCTTCAGTGCCGGCGCATTCGGCAGGTCGGTCACCGTGACCGGCTGGGCGATGGTCTGCAGGCCATCCTGGACCATGCCGATGTTCTCGAAGATGCCGTTGACCACCCACATGATCCAGCCCGACATGTTGACGATGCGAATCACCAGGCCGGTGGCCAGGGCAATCGCCCCGACCGTGATCAGCGACTGCGTCCATAGCCACAGCGCAAGTCCGGTGGTGGTCACGATCAGCAGACCGTTGAGGCTGGTGATGACGATGTCCATGCTGGTAATGACGCGGCTGGCCAGTTGGGTTTTCTCGGTCTGCTCGCGAATTGCCTCGCGGGCGTACTGGCGCTCGTAGTCGGTGTGGGCGAACAGCTTGAGCGTAGCGATGTTGGTGTAGCCGTCGACGATGCGCCCCATCAGCTTGGAGCGCGCGTCGGAGGAAATCACCGCACGGGCCTTCACCCGTGGCACGAAGTAGTACAGCGCGCCGCTGTAGCCGGCGATCCAGGCCAGCAACGGCAGCATCAGCCGCCAGTCGGCTTCGGCGAACAGCACCAGCGCACTGAGCGCATAGATGACCACGTGCCACAGCGCATCCACTGCCTGCACCGCCGAATCGCGTAGCGAGTTGCCGGTTTGCATGATGCGCTGGGCGATGCGCCCGGCGAAGTCGCTCTGGAAGAAGTTCAGGCTCTGCTTGAGCACGTAGTTGTGGTTTTGCCAGCGGATCAGGCTGGTCATGCCCGGGCTGATGGTCTGGTGCACCAGCAGGTCGTGCAGGCCGGTGAAGATTGGTCGCAACAGCAGCGTCACCACCAGCATCCAGGTCAGCTCGGCGGCGTGCTCGCTGAAGAAGTTGACGTTCGGTGCGCCCTGGGCCAGGTCGATGATCCGGCTCAGGTAGCTGAACAGCGCCACCTCGATCAGCGCACCGATCAGGCCGACCACCAGCAGCACGGCGAAACTCGGCCAGACCTGGCGCAGGTAGTACAGGTAGAAGGGCAGCACCTTGCCAGGCGGCGCCGCCGTCGGCGCTTCACGGAAGATATCGATCAACTGCTCGAAGCGGCGGAACAACATGAAAGCGGTAACTCCTGTTAGCGTTGCGCCCCGGCCGGTCGCGGTGCACATCCCTGTGCCCGCGTGGCTCAGTCGAGGCGTTTGGCGGATTTGATCAGGATCGGGTCGACCGGTACGTCGGCCATGCCCTGTTTCCGGGTGGTTTGTACATTGACGATCTGGTCGACCACATCCATGCCCTTGACCACTTTGGCGAATACCGCGTAACCGGCATCGCGCCCCGGGTCGAGGAAGGCATTGTCGGCCACGTTGATGAAGAACTGGCTGGTCGCCGAGTTCGGGTTCGAGGTGCGCGCCATCGATAGTGTGCCGCGGGTGTTATGCAGGCCATTGCTGGCTTCGTTGCGGATCGGGTCCTGGGTTGGCTTCTGCTGCATCTGCGCGGTGAAACCGCCACCCTGAACCATGAAACCCGGGATCACCCGGTGGAAGATGGTGTTGGAGTAGAAGCCGCTGTCGACATAGGCCAGGAAATTCTTGCTGCTGATCGGCGCCTTGATGGTGTCCAGTTCCACTTCGATCTGCCCGAAGCTGGTGTCGAGCAGGACATGCGGTTGCTTGTCGGCAGCCATCAGGCTGGTGGCAAACGCGACGGAGCAGGCGGCCAGGAGAATTTTTTTCAGCATGAACTCAATGTTCCTTGAGAGGTGGTTGTTGCCGCAGCCAGAAACTGCAGCAGGGTCTGGTTGAAGCGCTGGGGCTGATCCAGCGGCGTAGCGTGCCGTGAATCTTCGATGACCGCCAGTCGTGCCTGGGGAATCAGGCTGACGTAGCGCTCCTTGAGTGATACCGGGGTGTAGTCATGGTCGGCGCTGATGACCAGTGTAGGACAGCGAATACGCCCGAGGCGTTCCAGCACGCCCCAGCCGACAATCGCGTCGAAACTGGCCAGATAGGCGCGTTTGTCGTTGCGCGCCCAGCGTTCGGCCATCGTGCGCCGCAGGTCGGCCTGCTCGGGTTTGGGGAACAGCCGCGCGGCCAGGCCCTTGCCGATGGTGTTCAGGCTCAGCAGGCGGCCCAGGCTCCAGCGCTTGGCCCACTGCCAGTAGTCGTCGCGGCTGCGCACCTTCACCTCCGGTGCGCTGTTGACGATGCACAGGCTGCGCAGCCAGTCGGGGTGATCGACCGCGAACTGGAAGCTGACCATGCCGCCCATGGACAGCCCGACAAGGTGCACCGGGCCGGTATTGAGGTGTTCCAGCAGGGCCATCAGGTCGGCGCTGAAGCCGGCGATGCTGTAGCGTTCGCGGGGTTTGTCGGAGCGCCCGTGGCCGCGCAGGTCGAGCAGGATCAGGCGGTAATGACCGGCCAGTGCGGCGATTTGCAGCTCCCAGTCCTGGCAGCTCGACCCCAGCCCGTGCAGCAGTACCAGGGGCGCGCCCTGGCCATATTCCTCGTAGTGCAGCGAGCAACCTTCGTGTTCGAAGTAGGCCATGGCGAATCCTTTCAGGCTTGGGCAGGGGCGGCGAAGGGCACGTCCAGCGGCGCGGTATCGAAGTTGCGCAGCAACTCGATGAGGATCTGCGTGGCCGGGCCCAGGGGTTTGTCCTTGTTCGAGTAAAGGTAGAACAGCGGATGGCGACTGCCACCCTGATCCAGTGGCAACGGCTTGAGCACGCCCTCGCGCAGCTCGCGCTCGATCAGGTGGCGCGGCAGCCAGGCGAAGCCCAGGCCGCTGCTGACGAAGGTGGCGGCGGTGGCCAGGCTGCCGACCGTCCAGCGCTGTTCGGCACCGAGCCAGCCGACGTCGCGCGGCTGGGCGCGGCCAGAGTCGCGGATCACCACCTGCAGCTGGCTTTCCAGGTCCTGGAAGCTCAGTTCGCGGCCGAGGCGGTGCAGGCTGTGTTCGGGGTGGGCAACGGCGACGAACTCCACCGCGCTGAGCTCGGTGCCGAGGTAGCCGGAAATGTTGAAGCCGCTGATGGCCAGGTCGGCAATGCCTTCGTGCAGGACTTCCTCGACCCCGGACAGTACCTCTTCACGCAGGCGCACCCGGCAACCACGACTTTGCGGCATGAACGCACTGAGCGCGCGGACCAGCCGGGCGTTGGGGTAGGCCGCGTCGACCACCAGGCGCACTTCGGCTTCCCAGCCTTGTTCCATGTGGTGAGCAAGGTCTTCGAGCTGGCTGGCCTGCTTGACCAGCTGCCGCGAGCGGCGCAGCAGCACGCTACCGGCTTCGGTGAGTACCGCCTTGCGCCCGTCGATGCGCAGCAACGGCACGCCGAGCTGGTCCTGCATACGCGCCACGGTATAGCTCACCGAGGACTGCGAACGGTGCAGCGCTTCGGCGGCCTGGGCAAACCCTCCGTGATCGACCACGGCTTGCAGGGTTCGCCATTGATCCAGGGTTACGCGTGGCGCTTTCATCTTCGGCTCCTGTTGTCCTAAGCTGGCGCTCTTTCATGGAGCGCGTCGTATGAAGAAATGTTGTGCGGTATTGCTGGCCCTGTTGCCCCTCACGGCCATGGCCTATCCCATCGAGGTGGAAAAGACCGTGGACCGCGTCAAGCTCGACTACACCACCTACGACACCGACCGTGATATCGGTTCGATCAGCCTGAACAACTATGGCGAGGTGGCCGCCCAGTGCAAGGTGACGTTCCGCAATGGCCCCGAGGCGCCGCGGGTACGCCGGGTGCAGGTGCCGGCGAAAAAAAGTGTCGATGTGACGGCCAAGTTCAACCGGGAAATCATCAAGCTGCGGGTAGCGGTGGATTGCTCGCCGCAATAAAACAATTTAACTGATAGGTTGGACCCAGTTTTTACGCTTTTTTATCGATAGGTCAATCTTTAATCTTGTCTCCATTGCGTTAGCCACTTCGCCACTGGAGGCACTTTATGTCCCGCGTTCTGATCATTGAAAGCAGCGCCCGTCAGCACGATTCGATTTCCCGTCAACTGACGCGGGACTTTGTCCATCAGTGGCAGGCGGCCAACCCGGCCGATAGCGTCACCCTGCGTGACCTTGCTGTCAGCCCGGTGCCGCATCTGGATGGCAACCTGCTGGGGGGCTGGATGAAGCCCGAAGCCGATCGCAGTACCGAAGAACTGCAGGCGCTGGCACGCTCGAACGAGCTGACCGATGAACTGCTGGCGGCCGATGTGCTGGTGCTGGCGGCGCCGATGTACAACTTCACGATTCCGAGCACGCTCAAGGCCTGGCTGGACCATGTGCTGCGTGCCGGGATCACCTTCAAATACACCGAGACCGGGCCTCAAGGTCTGCTGACCGGCAAGCGTGCCTACGTGGTGACGGCGCGGGGCGGGATTCATGCCGGGGCGGGCAGCGATCACCAGGAACCGTACTTGCGCCAGGTGCTGGCCTTCATCGGGATTCATGAGGTGACCTTTATTCATGCCGAAGGGCTGAACATGGGAGGGGACTTCCATGAGAAAGGGCTGAACCAGGCCAAGGCGCAGTTGGCTGCGCTGGCCTGAGGGTTTCATTCGGTTTTCCCCCCGCCTGACACCTGTTGCTCCTTTGGGTGTATATGCCCGGTCTGAGCCTTGCGCTTGGCCGGGCTTTTTTGTCGATTTGGAGGGGGAAGGGGGCTCACCAAGATCAAGAGCATCGCAGGCAAGGCTGGCCACAGAGTACAGCCAGTTCCAACTGAGGCGTGTCAGCGCCTAGCGACGAAACCCAGTCCTCTGAAGTGGCCCCACACGGCCCTCAGTGCTACTGTCGCCGCCTGAATTTCAAGGGGCACCCATGGGCTACTTACTCATTGTCGCGCTGATCCAGGCGTTTTCCTTCAGCCTGATCGGCGAATACCTCGCCGGCCACGTCGACAGCTATTTCGCCGTGCTGGCGCGGGTCCTGCTGGCCGGTCTGGTCTTTCTGCCATTGACCCGCTGGCGCCAGGTCGAACCGCGCTTCATGCGCGCCATGCTCGGTATCGGCGCGCTGCAGTTCGGCATCACCTACGTCTGCCTGTACTTGAGTTTTCGGGTGCTCACGGTGCCGGAGGTGTTGCTGTTCACCATCCTCACCCCGCTGCACGTCACCCTGATCGAAGATGCCTTGAACAAGCGCTTCAACCCCTGGGCGCTGGTTGCCGCGCTGGTCGCCGTTGCCGGTGCCGGGGTGATTCGCTTCGACAGCATCAGCCCGGACTTCTTCATCGGCTTCCTGCTGCTGCAACTGGCCAACTTCACTTACGCCGCCGGCCAGGTCCTGTACAAGCACTTGATCGCCCGCTACCCCAGCGACCTACCGCATTACCGGCGTTTCGGCTACTTCTACCTGGGCGCGCTGATCGTCGTGCTGCCGGCATTCCTGCTGTTCGGCAACGCCGCGCACCTGCCCAGCACCGAGGTGCAATGGCTGGTGCTGCTGTTCCTCGGGCTGTGCCCGACCGCATTGGGCCTGTACTGGTGGAACAAGGGCGCTTGCCTGGTTTCCGGTGGCACCCTGGCGGTGATGAACAACCTTCATGTGCCGGTCGGCCTGCTGCTCAACCTGCTGATCTGGAACCAGCACGAACCACTGGGCCGCCTGTTCCTTGGCGGCGCGGTGATTCTTGGCTCGCTATGGCTCAGCCGTCTCGGTAGTCAGCGCTCGCTGCTCGCGGGCGAGGTTCGCCGGTAACAGCCCGGCGCGCAGGTCGTTGCCGCTCGGCTGCTGGTACAGGCTCAGGCCAAACTCCGGCAGCACTGCCAGCAGGTAATCGAAGATGTCGCCCTGGATTCGTTCGTACTCGGCCCACACCGTGGTGCGGGTGAAGCAGTAGATCTCCAGCGGCACGCCCTGGGCCGTAGCCTGCATCTGGCGGACCATGCAGGTCATGTTCGGCTGGATGTCCGGGTGGCTCTTCAGGTAGGCCAGTGCGTAGGCACGGAAGGTACCGATGTTGGTCAGCCGCCGGCGGTTGGCCGAAAGCTCGGCCACTGGGCCCTGGGCCTCGTTCCAGCTGTGCAGCTCGTTGCGCTTGCGGGCGATGTAGTCGGTGAGCAGGCGTACCTCGGACAGCCGCTGCTCTTCGGCCGCGCTGACGAAGCGCACACCGCCGGCGTCGATGAACAGGCTGCGCTTGATCCGCCGGCCACCGGCCTGCTGCATGCCGCGCCAGTTCTTGAACGATTCGGACATCAACCGCCAGGTCGGGATTGAGACGATGGTCTTGTCGAAGTTCTGCACCTTCACCGTGTGCAAGGTGATATCGACCACATCGCCGTCGGCACCGACCTGGGGCATTTCAATCCAGTCGCCGACCCGCAGCATGTCGTTGCTGGTCAACTGCACACTGGCCACGAACGACAGCAAGGTGTCCTTGTACACCAACAGGATCACCGCCGACATCGCACCCAGACCCGACAGCAGCAACAGTGGCGATCGGTCGATCAGGGTAGCGACGATGATGATCGCACCGAACACGAACAACACCATCTTCGCCAGTTGCACGTAGCCCTTGATCGAGCGGGTGCGGGCGTGCTCGGTGCGCGCGTAGATGTCCAGCAGGGCGTCGAGCAGGGCGCTCAGGGCCAGCACCAGGAACAGGATGGTGAAGGCCAGCGCGACGTTGCCGAGGAAATGCTGGCTGGTGGCGTTGAGCTCCGGCACCAGCTTGAGGCCGAATTGCACCACCAGCGACGGGGTCATTTGCGCCAGACGCTGGAACACCTTGTTCTGCAGCAGGTCGTTGAGCCAGTGCAGTGCCGGCTGTCGGCCCAGCAGCTTGACCGCGTGCAGGATCAGAAAGCGCGCTACCCGGCCCAGCACCAGGGCAATGATCAGCAACAAGGTCAGGCCGATACCGGCGTGCAGCAGCGGATGTTGGTCGAGGGTGCCCCAGAGGTCGAGGGCGTTTTGCCAGAATTGTTGAATAGCCATGCCGTTAAGAAATTGTCCACAAAGGTGAAAGAGCGGCCATTAGAGCCCGGTTTACCGGTTCAGTGCCAAAAGAAATTCGGCGTTGGCGCCGGAAAACGTTACCCTATGTGGCTGAATTTCTGCTCATGCCCGAGGTACACCCGTGTTTTCCCAATTCGCCCTGCACGAACGCCTGCTCAAAGCCGTGGCCGCACTGAACTTTGTCGAGCCTACCCCAGTGCAGGCGGCCGCCATTCCCCTGGCCTTGACTGGGCGTGACCTGCGGGTGACGGCGAAAACCGGTAGCGGCAAAACCGCAGCCTTCATGCTGCCGGTGCTCAACCGTCTGGTCGACCTGAAGCAGAAGCGCGTCGAGATCCGCGCCCTGGTGCTGCTGCCAACCCGCGAGCTGGCCCAGCAGACCCTCAAGGAGATCGAGCGTTTCGCCCAGTTCACCTTCATCAAGTCGGGCATGATCACCGGCGGTGAAGACTTCAAGGAGCAGGCGGCCATGCTGCGCAAGGTGCCGGATATCCTCGTCGGCACTCCGGGGCGGATGCTTGAGCAACTGAACGCCGGCAACCTGAAGCTGGAGCACGTGCAGGTAATCGTGCTCGACGAAGCCGACCGCATGCTCGACATGGGCTTTGCCGAAGACGTCGAACGCCTGTGCGGCGAGTGCCCGAACCGTGAGCAGACCCTGCTGTTCTCCGCCACCACCGGCGGCGCTGGCCTGCGCGACATGATCGGCAAGGTACTGAAGGACCCGGAGCACCTGATGCTCAACACCGTCAGCCAGCTCAACGACGGCACCCGCCAGCAGATCATCACCGCCGACCACAATCAGCACAAAGAGCAGATCGTGCAGTGGCTGCTGGAAAACGAGACCTACCAGAAGGCCATCATCTTCACCAATACCCGGGTCATGGCCGACCGCATTTACGGTCACCTGGTGGCCAAGGATGTGAAGGCTTTCGTGCTGCACGGCGAGAAGGACCAGAAGGACCGCAAGCTGGCCATCGAGCGCCTGAAGCAGGGCGGGGCGAAGGTACTGGTCGCCACCGACGTTGCCGCCCGCGGCCTGGACGTCGATGGCCTGGACCTGGTGATCAACTTCGACATGCCGCGCAGTGGCGACGAGTATGTGCACCGTATCGGCCGTACTGGCCGTGCCGGTAACGAAGGCCTGGCGGTGTCGCTGATCTGCCACGGCGACTGGAACCTGATGTCGAGCATCGAGCGCTACCTGAAGCAGAGCTTCGAGCGCCGGGTAATCAAGGAAGTCAAAGGCACCTACAGCGGTCCGAAGAAGGTCAAGGCGTCGGGCAAGGCTGCCGGCGTGAAGAAGAAAAAGACCGACAAGAAGACCGACAAGAAGGCCGTGGCCAAGCGCAAGCCGACCGCCAAGCCGAAGCCGAACGCACCGCTGGCCAGTTCCGATGGCCTGGCGCCGCTGAAGAAGCGTAAGCCGGCACCTGCGGCTGAGTAACGCGGCGTTCCACTGATCGTAAGGTAAGCCCGTTCCCTGTAGGAGCTGGCTTGCCTGCGCTCTGGCCGGGCCGCGTTCGGACGAAGCGGCAGCAAATCCTGAGAGTGCGTTGGATCAGGTAGTTTGCGTATTTAGGTTTTAGGACCGCTTCGCGCTCCATCGCAGGCAAGCCAGCGCCTACACTTGCGATAGCTTCAGCACCGCTCTCAGACGTTCTTCTCCGCCGCTTGCAGTTCCTGCATGCGTTTGTCGATCAACTCTCCTTGGCTTTTTGCGGGTTCTGTTCGGTCAGGTGGGTCACTTCCTTGGCCAGCTCTTCACGCTTCTGCGCGGCTTCCTCCAGCGTGCATGCCCAACTGGAGCCATGTGCCGTGCGTAAAGTTCAGTCGAACCCTCGCCAGCCAGGCCGGTCACAGCTTCACCCTGCGCCCCTACGCCGAACAGCACGCCGCGATCACCCACGCCAGGTGCTCGACGAGCAGGGCGACGCCCTTGATGAAGCCACCTTCGACCAGCTGGCGTCGAAAGCGCAGATTGCCTGAGCTAACACGCTGTTCTGGTAATAAGCGGCAACACGTGTCGATAATCGGCGCTGGGCTCAACCGTCGCCGAGTGTCCGTCATGCCATTGACCGTAAAAGGGGGCTTCGCGTGAGCGCGTCCCGTCAGAATACCGATGCTTTCGCCCTGCAAGTGATGCTGGGGCTGTGCCTGATCTGGGGTATCCAGCAGGTCATGATCAAATGGGCCGCAGCCGATATCGCCCCGGTGATGCAGGCCGCCACGCGCTCGGGGATCGCCGCGTTGCTGGTCGGCCTGCTGATCTGCTGGCGCGGCGGCTGGGAGCAGGTCGGCGCCACCTGGCGCGGTGGCTTGCTGGCCGGCAGCCTGTTCGGCCTGGAGTTCTTTTTTATTGCCGAGGGGCTGCAACTGACCTCGGCGGCGCACATGTCGGTGTTTCTCTATACCGCGCCGGTCTTCACCGCGCTGGGCCTGCATTTCATGCTGCCCAGCGAGCGCCTGCGGCCGCTGCAATGGTTGGGTATTCTGCTGGCCTTCGGCGGTATCGCCGTGGCCTTCGCCGGGGGGCTGTCGCTGGATGACCTCGATACCCGCATGTTGATGGGGGATGCCCTCGGTGTGCTGGCCGGCGCCGCCTGGGGCGCGACCACCGTGGTGGTCCGCGGCTCGCGGCTGTCGGACGCGCCGGCGACCCTGACCCTGTTCTATCAGTTGCTGGTCGGCTTCGTCGGCCTGTTGCTGATTGCTGCGCTGAGCGGACAGATCAGCCACGTGACGCTGACCCCGGTGTCGATTGCCAGCGTGCTGTTCCAGGCACTGGTGGTGTCGTTCTTCAGTTACCTGACCTGGTTCTGGCTGCTGCGCCGTTACCTTGCCTCGAACCTGGCGGTGTTCTCGTTCATTACCCCGCTGTTCGGCGTGACCTTCGGCGTGTTGCTGCTGGATGAGCCGTTGAGCCTGAACTTCATCTTCGGCGCGGTTTGCGTGCTGGTCGGGATTACCCTGGTCAGTGCAGAGCAGTGGGTGCGCAGGCGTCTGCGCGGGCTGCTCGGGCAGTAACCGGGCACCAGGGCTGGACGTCCCGTCCGTCGAGCAGGCGTTCAGCGCCTGATCAAGATCAATTCAAGGTATTTTTCTACGAGCGTCTTATAGGACATCGGACTATTATCAGTGGGAAGCGTCGCAGCCAATTCAGCTGCGAAGTTAGACCCGTAAGGGGGAGTTATGAGAAACGTATTGTTCAACTGGCTCCATGACCTTGCAGTTGCCTTGGGCCTCATCCCTCCGCCACTGCAACCGGTGCCGATCCCCACCGACGAGGAGCAACGTAAACGCCAACCCCGGCGATAACGTTGCGCATCGGCCGACGCATCGTTGCGATGCGCCGGCCGGTGCTCGTCAGGCCAGTTTTGCTGCGTTCAGCGAACGGCGCGACACCAGGCTGACCACCACGAAGCTCACCAGGCCGATGGCCAGGCTGTAGTAGATCGGGGTGTTCGCATCCATCCCATCCTTGATCATGAACACCAGCGCGGTGACGAAGCCCAGCGCCATGCTGGTGATTGCGCCTGCGGTGGTGGCGCGCTTCCAGTAGATCGCCCCGATCAGCGGGATCAGCATGCCACCGACCAGCAGGTTGTAGGCCAGGGTCAGCGCACTGATCACGTCTTCCACCACCAGGGCGATGCCCAGTACCACGATACCGGTCAGCAGGGTGAACAGGCGGTTGACGCCCAGGCTCGACTGCTTGCCGCCGCGCAGTTTCGGCAGCAGGTCTTCGGTGAGGACAGTGGAGGCTGCCAGCAGACCGGCACTGGCGGTGGACATCATCGCAGCCAGGGCGGCGGCAATCACCAGGCCCCGAATACCATCCGGCAGGGCCGATTTGACGATCGCGGCAAAGGCGTTGTTGGCGTTGTCCAGGTCCGGCAGCAGCACGTGGGCGGCCATGCCGATCACGGCGCAGACCAGACCGTAGATCACGCAGTACACGCCAGCCGTGGTACCTGCATACTTGGCGACGTTCTCGTCACGGGCGGTGAACACCCGCTGCCAGATGTCCTGGCCGATCAGAATGCCGAAGAAGTAGATCAGGAAGTAGGTGATGATGGTGTCCCAGCCGATCGTGGTCAGGCTGAAGCTGGAGGCTGGCAGCTTGGCCACCAGTTCATCCCAGCCGCCCACGCGGTACAGGCAGATTGGCAGCAGGACGAACATCAGCCCGACGGTCTTGATCACGAATTGGACGATGTCGGTGAGGGTCAGCGACCACATGCCGCCGATGGTCGAGTACACCACCACCACGCCACCACCGAGCAGTACCGCCGCCCAGAATGGCAGCTCGAACAGGACTTGCAGCACGGTGCCGATGGCCAGGGTCGAGGTCACCGCGATCATCAGCGCGTAGGCCAGCATGATCACCGCACTGGCCTGCCGGGCCATGGGGTTGTAGCGCTGTTCCAGCACCTGGGTGACGGTGAAGATACGCAGGCGCAGCAGCGGTTTGGCAAGGAACAGGTTCAGGGCGATGATGCCCAGGCCCAGGGCCGCGCACAGCCAGAAGCCGGAAATGCCGTGCACATAACCCAGTTTTACCGTGCCAACGGTGGAGGCGCCGCCGAGGACGGTCGCGGCCATGGTGCCCATGTACAGGCTCGGGCCGAGGTTGCGCCCGGCAACCAGGTAGTCTTCATGGGTTTTTGCCCGGCGCATGCCGTAGTAGCCAAGCAACAGCATGCCGGCGGCATAGATCAGTACAACGAATAGGTCCAAGGCCATGGGGTGTCTCCGATTATCTTTATTATGGTGAGATCGACCCCGCGGGCAGGCAGCTGCCGCGGGTCATTCTGCAACGCCGGCAGCGTCTTCGCGCGCTGCCGGTTCATGGCTCCTGCCGGGGGTGAAGCTCCTCGCCGATGGCCTTAGCGACGTGCTACGCCAGGCAGAACACAGAGCATTTCGTACAGCAGGTTGGCCCCCAGCAACGAGGTGTTGCCGGTGGTGTCGTAAGGTGGCGAGACTTCCACCAGGTCGCAGCCAATCAGGTCCAGGCCCTGGCAGCCACGAATGATCTCGATGCCCTGGATGGTGGTCAGGCCACCGATTTCCGGGGTGCCGGTGCCAGGGGCCCAGGCCGGGTCGATGCCGTCGATGTCGAAGCTCAGGTACACCGGGCCGCCGCCGACTTTTTCCCGCACTTCGGCCATCAGTGGTGCCAGCGACTGGTGCCAGCACTCTTCGGCCTGCACCACGCGAAAGCCCTGCTTGCGGCTCCAGTTGAAGTCTTCGGCGGTGTAGCCCTGGGCGCGCAGGCCGATCTGTACCACGCGGTCGCAGTCCAGCAGGCCTTCTTCCACGGCGCGGCGGAAGGTGGTGCCGTGGGCGATTTTTTCCCCGAACATATGATCGTTGACATCGGCGTGGGCGTCGATGTGCACCAGGCCGATCTTGCCGTGCTTTTTGTGCAGGGCGCGCAGGATCGGCAGGGTGATGGTGTGGTCGCCGCCCATGGTCAGCGGGATCACGTTGTGCGCGACGATTTCGTCGTAGGCTGCTTCGATGATGCGCACGGCGTCGAGCAGGTTGAAGGTGTTGATCGCCACGTCACCGATATCGGCGACCGACAGCGAGTCGAACGGTGCGGCGCCGGTGGCCATGTTGTACGGCCGGATCATCACCGACTCGGCACGGATCTGCCGTGGCCCGAAACGGGTACCCGAGCGCAGCGAGGTGCCGATGTCCAGCGGGATGCCGATGAACGCGGCGTCCAGGCCTTCGGCGGTGGCCAGGTGCGGGAGACGGAGCATGGTGGCGATGCCGCCGAAGCGCGGCATTTCGTTGCCGCCCAGTGGTTGGTGAAGAATCTTGTCCACGGTCGGGCCTCATCATTCGATTGTTCTAGTTGTTGGAACCTGTTGCCGGGGCAGCGTCAGCACTGCAAAACGCCATGCAACAGTTGCATTGCGGCAGAGTCTGCAAAATGTAGTGGGGGAGAAGAATCGCTACCGGCAAATACTTAGTTCAGGTTTTTCTAAACTATCCCTAGCGATCTGGTTAGACTGCGCAGGTCCGCGCCTACCCGGGAAACCTTTGCCATGGCCACCGCCCTGCCTGACCTGAAACTGCTGCGCATCTTTGTCAGCGTGGTGCGCCATCAGGGCTTCGCCAACGCCCAGCGCGAGCTGAACCTGTCGACCTCGGCCATCAGCACCTACATGAGCCAGCTCGAGGCGGCGCTCGGCATCGTGCTCTGCCACCGTGGCCGTGGCGGCTTCAGCCTGACCAGCAAGGGTGAGCTATTCCATCAGGAAACCTTGCGCCTGCTGGCTGAAATGGACGGTTTCGAGCAGTACGCCGCGGCGCTCAAGGGCGAGTTGCGCGGCACCCTCAACCTGGGGGTGATCGACTCCACCGTCGGTGACCGCGCGCTGCCGCTGGCCGAGGCCATCGGTGCCTATAGCCAGGAGCACCCGGCGGTGCATTTGCACCTGTCGGTATCGAGCCCTTACGAATTACAGCTGGGTGTGCAGGACAACCGCCTGGACCTGGCCATCGGCGCGTTCTCCACGCGCATGAGCGGGCTGGTCTATCAGCCGCTGTACCGCGAGCAGCACTGGTTGTATTGCAGCAACCGCCACCCGCTGTACCACGAGCGGCGCATCCCCGAGCAGGTCATCACCCAGCAGCGCATGGTCGGCCGCGGCTACTGGAGCCAGGCGGAACTGGCCCGGCATGGCTTCAAGCACAGCGCGGCAACGGTGGAAAGCATGGAGGCGCAGCTGATCCTGGTGCTGTCCGGTGCCTACATCGGTTACCTGCCGGAACACTATGCCCAGGCCTGGGCGGACAAGGGCGATTTGCGGGTGCTATCGCCGGCGACCTTCGGCTATCAGGCGCCGTTCTCGATGATCACGCGGCGTGGGCGAAGCCGCGAACCCTTGATTCAGACCTTCCGCGATCTGCTCAAAGCACAGCTCGTGCCAGCGTGAGCAAAGTACACTGAAAAAAAAGCCGAAAAATTTGCGCGAAATCCCTGTGAAATCGGCCGCAGCCCCGTAAATGCTCTGCTAAACCTGTTCTTGCTTTGATGAAATTTCCCATCATCCTCCAAAGCAGGGAACGCCCAGATGCGCATGAATTTGCCCGTCACTGAGCACGAAAGAACCTTTCCTAACGACCAACGGCTGATTTCCACCACCGACCTGAACAGCCGTATCACCTACTGCAACGACGCCTTTGTGGCCATCAGTGGCTTTACCTTCGACGAGCTCGTCGGTCAGCCGCACAACCTGGTGCGCCACCCGGACATGCCCCCGGCAGTGTTCGGGCATATGTGGGAAACCATCAAACAGGGCAAACCCTGGATGGGGGTCGTGAAGAACCGCGCGAAAAACGGCGATTTCTACTGGGTCAGCGCCTATGTCACGGCGATCTATGAAGACGGCCGCATCAGCGGCTACGAGTCGGTGCGTTCGGTGCCCAGCCGCGAGCAGATCCGCAGGGCCTCGGCGCTCTACGCTCGCTTGCGGGCCGGGCGTTCGCCGACGCCGTGGGCGGCGCGCCTGGGCGATCTGCTCGAGCATGGCTGGCCGTTGCTGCTGGCTGGCGTGGTGTCGGTGGCCAGCTACCTGTGGTTGCCGCAGTACGCCGCACTGGGGATCCTGATGGCGAGCCTGCTGGGCGCCTGGTACCTGATGGAAAACCGCCATAACCGGGTGATCCGGCGCACCCTGGCCGAGCACCCGAAAGCCTTTACCAGCCCGCTGGTGGCGCTGACCTACAGCGACAACCTCGGCCTGCAGGGCCAGCTGGACCTGGCCATCATCGGCGAAGAGGCGCGCTTGCAGACGGCGCTGACCCGGTTGGTGGACGCTGGGGTAGGGGTCAAAACGCGGGCGGCGCAGTCGTCCGACCTGTCTGGCGAACAGGCGCAGATGCTCGACCGCCAGCGCAGCGAAACCGACCAGTCGGCGACGGCCATCGCGCAGATGGCGGCGACCATTCAGGAGGTCACGCACAACGTGCAGAACACCGCCCATGCCGCCTCCGACGCTGACCACCTGGCCCAGCAGGGTAGCGACCTGGCCGAGCAGAGCCTCCAGGCGATGGGCAGCATGGCCGAGGCGGTCAACGATATCGGCCAGGCGGTGAATGCGCTGGCCGAGCAGACCCAGTCGATTGGCAGCGTGGTCGACGTGATTACCTCGATTGCCGAGCAGACCAACCTGCTGGCGCTCAATGCGGCCATCGAGGCGGCGCGTGCCGGCGAGCAGGGCCGGGGCTTTGCCGTGGTGGCCGATGAGGTACGCTCGCTGGCACAGCGTACGCGGGCGTCGACCGAGGAGATCCACCAGATCATCGGTTCGTTGCGGGCGGGGGCGGAGCGGGCGGTGTCCACGGCCAGTCGTGGCGAGCAGATTTCCCGCGACAGCGTGCACAGTGTCGAGGCGGTGCAGTCGGCGCTGGTCGGGATCAGCCAGGCGGTCAGTCGCATCACTGGCATGAGCCAGCAGATGGCCACGGCATCCGAGCAGCAGAGCCATGTGGCCGAGGATATCAACCAGCAGATCACCCGCATCGCGCAGTTGTGCGATCACTCGGCAGGGCAGGCCAAGCAGGGCGCGCAGATCAGTCAGGATCTGGAGCGCATGGCCGAGTACCTGCACAGCCTGGCCGAACGCTTTAACCGTTAAGGCTTGTTCGTCGCTTCCCACAGGGATGTGGGGTCTATTTTCGGGAACTGCTGTGGCACACTTTGCCAGCTCAGGAGAACCCGATGTCCAGAATCCACTGCGAGCGCTGCTTGCGCCCACAATCCCACTGCCTTTGTCCGCTGATTCCTTCCCTCGATAGCCGTACGCGCGTGGTGCTGTTGCAGCATCCGAGCGAGGTCAGGCATGCCTTGAACACGGCGAAGCTGGCCGCGCTGGGGCTGCGCAATGCCGAGTTGCGGGTGGGCGAAGTGTTCGACGACCTGGAGGCGCTGCTGGCGACGCCGGGCTACCGGCTGGGGTTGTTGTTTCCGGGGGAGGGCGCAGAGGCGGTGCGCGCGTATGCCCTTGAAGAGGATACGCGGCCATGGTTGCTGGTGGTGCCGGATGGCACCTGGCGCAAGGCGCGCAAGCTGTTGCATGTGAACCCGCTGCTGGCGGGGTTGCCGCGGGTGACCCTGGATGTGCGGGTGCCGTCGCGCTATCGCTTGCGCAAAGCGCCGGAAGAAGGGGCGTTGTCGACGCTGGAGGCGGTGGTGCAGGCACTGAATGTGCTGGAGGCGCCGCAGGCATTCGATGCGTTGCTACGACCGTTCGAGGCGTTGATCGACGGGCAGATTGCGGCGATGGGGCGGGAGACGTTCGAGCGCAATCATCGGCGTTGATGCTATCGCGGGACGAGCCCGCGCCTACAGAAAAGCAAGTGTGGGAGCATCAGCAGCCCCCGAGTGCCTCAGCGCTCGCGCAAGGCCTCGGTGCGCGCCTTCAGTACCGGCTTGAGCAGGTAATCCAGCACACTCTTCTGCCCGGTAATGATGTCCACCGTCGCGGTCATCCCCGGGATGATCAGCAACGGCTTGTTATCCCCGCCCAGGTGATTGCGGTCGGTACGCACCTGGATCAGGTAGAACGCATTGCCCTTGTCGTCCGTCACCGTGTCGGCGCCAATCAACTCCAGCTTGGCCTTCAAACCGCCATAGATCGTGTAGTCATAGGCACTGAACTTGACCATCGCACTCTGTCCCGGGTGCAGGAACGCCACATCCTGCGGACGCACCTTGGCCTCGATCAGCAGGTTGTCCTCCAGTGGCACAATCTCTACCAGGTCGCTGCCCGGCTGCACCACGCCGCCAATCGTGTTGACCTTGAGCAGCTTGATGATCCCGTGCACCGGCGACACTACCGTGGTGCGGGTTACCCGGTCGTCGATGGCGATACTGGTGGCGGTAATCTTCGACAGGTCGGTGCGCTTCTCGTTGAGCTCCTTGGCCGCCTCGGAGCGGAAGCCGGCCTCCGATTCCTCGATCTTGCTGCGGATCTCCGCCACCGCCGCCTCGGCCCGCGGAATCGCCAGCGCCGTGGCATTCATCTGCCCGCGTGCCTCCACCGAGCGCTGCTTGAGACGGAGGATCTCCACCGGCGAAATCGCCCCGGTACCGACCAGCGGCGTCGACATGTTCAGCTCCTGCTGGAGCAAGCCCAGGCTCGACCGGTATTGCTCCAGCTTGGAACGAAACTCGGCCAGCTCCTGGGTCTTCTGCCGCAGTTGCTCGTTGAGCGTCTGCTTCTCGCTGGCCAGGCGGCGCTGGCGCGATTGGTACAGCGACATCTCGTCCTCGGCCACCTGCGGCGACTTGCTGCGCACCTCGTCCGACACCTGGAATGGCCGCCCCTCGCTCTCCGCCGACAGCCGCTCGACCTGCGCGGTCAACGCATACCGGTCGGCCTCGCTCTCGCCCTTGTTCGACTTGAAGCGGGTGTCGTCCAGACGCAGCAGGGTATCGCCCTTGTTCACCATCTGCCCTTCACGCACGAAGATCTCGGTGACGATGCCGCCCTCCAGGTTCTGGATCACCTGTACCTTGCTCGACGGGATGGCCTTGCCTTCGCCCATGGTCACTTCGTCGAGCACGGCAAACTTGGCCCAGAGCAGCGCCACCAGCAGCAGCGCCGCCGCCAGCCACACGGTAACCCGCGACAGGCGCGGCGAATCCTGCAGAGTGGCGCCGGCCAGGTCCGGCATGTAGTCGCGCTCGGCGGTCTTGCCGAAACTCTGGAAATAGCTGCGAATCGCAGATCTGGCGGACATGTTGCACCCCCTCAGAGCGCCGAGCCGACACGGCCCTTGCGCAGTGCATCGATCACCGCATCCTTCGGCCCGTCGGCCACCACCTTGCCGTTGTCCAGCACCAGCAGCCGGTCGACCAGGCTGAGCATCGAGGTGCGATGGGTCACCAGCAGCAGGGTCTTGCCCTCGATCCAGCCATGCAGGCGCTGGCGCAGTTGGTCTTCGCTGCTGTTGTCCATGTGGCTGGTGGGTTCGTCGAGAATCATGATCGGTGGCTCCAGCAGCATCGCCCGCGCCAGCAGCACCGCTTGCCGCTGACCGCCGGAGAGCAGTTGGCCACGTTCGCCCACCGGCCGGTCGAAGCCGTGCGGGTGCTGCCGGGCCAGCTCGCTGACGCCGGTGAGTTCGGCCACTTCCAGCATCCGCGCGTCGCTGACGTAGCGTGCGCCGAGGGTCAGGTTGTCACGCAGGCTGCCGGCCAGCAGCGGCAGGTCGTGAGCGACGTAGCCGATCTGCTGGCGCAGGTCGGCGATGTCGAGCTGGCGCAGGTCGAGGTTGTCGAGCAGGATCTGCCCGTCGTCGGGCTCGTAGAAGCCCATCATCAGCCGCGCCAGGGTGCTCTTGCCCGAGCCGCTGCGGCCGATGATGCCGATCCGCTCGCCAGGCTTGACGCTGAAACTCACCCCATTCAACGCCGGGGCGCTCTGCCCCTGATAACGGAAGCTGACCCGGCTGATCTCCAGCGCGCCCTGCAGCTGGGTGCGTTCCAGCGGTTGCTGGCCGGGCTGGCGCTCCTGCGGCAGGCTCATCAGCGCGTCGGTGCTTTTCATGGTTAGCTGCGCCTGCTGGTAGCGGGTGATCAGCCCGGCAATCTGCCCGAGTGGCGCGAGCACCCGGCTGCCGAGCATGTAGCTGGCCACCAGGGCGCCGACGCTGAGGTTGCCGGCGATGATGCTGTAGACCCCGGCGACGATGGTTGCCATGCCGCAGAACTGCTGGATGAACAGCGTGCCGTTGGTGGCCAGGGCCGATAGGTTGCGCGCATGCACGTCGAGCCGGGTCAGCGCGCCGTGGGTGCTTTCCCACTGGTACTGGCGCTCGCTCTCGGCGCTACAGGCCTTCAGCGTTTCCAGTCCGCCCAGGGTTTCCACCAGCAGCGCCTGGCGCACCGCACCCAGGCTCAGGCTTTTTTGCACGGTGTCGCGCAGACGGCTCTGGATCAGCATGGCGAAGATGATGGTGACCGGAAAGGCAATCAGCGGGATCACTACCAGCCAGCCGCCGAGCAGGCCGATCACCAGCAGCATCAGCACCACGAAGGGCAGGTCGATAACGCTGGTGAGGGTCACCGCAGTGAGGAATTCGCGCAGGCCCTGGAAGTCGTGAATGCTCTGCGCGAAGCCGCCGACCGTGGCCGGGCGGGCCTTCATCGACATTCCGGTGATTTTCTCGAACAAGGTTGCCGAAAGGATCAGGTCGGTTTTTTTTCCGGCCTGGTCAAGCAGGTGCGCGCGGACCACACGCAAGGTCAGTTCGAACAGCGTGCCGATCAGCAGCCCGATCGCCAGTACCCACAGCGTCGAGGTGGCCTGGTTGGGCACCACGCGGTCGTAGGTCTGCATGACGAACAGCGGCACCATCAATCCGAGCAGGTTGATCAGCAGGCTGGCCAGGATCGCATCGCTGTACAGCCAGCGCGACAGTTTGAGGGTGTCGCGAAACCAGGCATCGACCCGTGGCATCAGCGGGCTGCGCAGGTCTTCCAGTTCGTGGCGCGGCCGGGCGAACAGGGCCTGGCCGGCATACGCCTGGGTCAGTTCCTCGCGGCTGACCCACTGCTCGCCGCCTTCGGCTTCGCTGGGCAGGATCAGCGCGCGGTCGTTGTCCCAGCGTTGCAGCACCGCGCAGCGGCCGCCGTCGAGCAGCAACAGCACCGGCAGGTTGAGGGCCGAAATAGCCTCCAGTGGGCGCCGCAGCACCCGCGCCTGTAAGCCGGCCCGCGCTGCCGCGCGCGGCAGCAGGTCGAGGTCGAGGCGTTGCTGTGCCAGCGGCAAGCCGGCGCACAGGCTGGCCCGGCTTACCGAGCAACCGTGCAGCTTGCAGAGAATCAACAGCCCATCGAGTAACGGATCGTCGAAACTCTGGCGGGGGTCCACCGAGCTCGCCGGTTGCATGCTGGTCATGGCCTACTCCTGAGGCGGCGGAAACACTCAACGCATATCGGGCAACCTGGCGTCGGTCCGGACTTCGCTTGCAGCAATGGCTTCTGGCGGCAGGGCGATGCGTTGCTTGCTCAGCAGCTCGCCCATGTTGGCCAGGACGCGGTACATCGAGAACTCCTCGGTGTAACGCACTTCGGTATAGCGGCGGTTGGCGTTGTAAAGCTCGTTTTCGCTGTCGAGCACGTCGAGCAGGGTCCGTTGGCCGAGGCCGAACTGATCCTGATAGGCGGCCCGCACACGGGTGGTGGTGTCGGCGTATTCACGGGCGCTCGGGGTTTGCTTGCGCGCGTTGGTCATGGCGTTCCAGGCCAGCGAGAGGTTCTCGTTGAGGGTGCGCAGGGCGTTGTTGCGGATGTCCATGGCCTGATTGATCTTGTGCGCGTCCGACTGCAGGCGAGCCTTGTCGCTGCCGCCACGGAACAGGTTGTAGCTGAGCTCGACACCGGCTTGCCAATCGTTGTTGGCGTGACCGACCTGGCCGGCGGTATTGTTGTTCGCCCCCGTGGCCAGCACGGCGTCCAGGCGCGGATAGAACGGCGATTTGGCCACTTCGTATTGCTGCTCGGCGGCCTGCACGTCGGCCTGTGCCGACTTCAAGTAGGGGTTGTTTTCCAGCATGCCCTGGCGCGCGGCGCCGAGGTCGGCCGGCAGCTCGCCCTTGATCGTTACCGGGGTTTCCAGCTCGTCGGCCGAGCGACCGATCACGCTGAAGAAGTTCGCCTCGGCATCGGCCAGGTCGACTTCGGCGGTGTCCAGGTTGTTTTCCGCCAGTGCGCGACGCGCCTTGGACTGATCGAGGTCGGCATTGCTACCGACGCCGCGTTCGCTGCGCAGGCCGATCTGGTCGTTGACCCGCAGGTGCGCTTGCAGGTTGTTCTTGGCCAGGGTCACCAGCTCGCGACGTTTGAGCACTTCCAGGTACACCTCGATGGCGCGCAGGGCCACCGTTTCGGCCGTGGCCTGGGTGTAATAGGCGCGCGAGTTGACCACCGCCTTGGTCCGCCCGACTTCGTTCGAGGTATTGAAACCGTCGAACAGCATTTGCCGCAGGCGCAGCTCGGACTGGGTGTAGTTGAGCGTCTCCTTGTTGTGGTTGCGGCTGCCGTCGGGGTTGAGGCCCCGGGTGTTGGTGTTGTCCGAGCGCTGCCGGCCGTAGCCGGCGATCAGGTCGACACTGGGGTAGTAACCGCCCTTGGCAAAGTTCACGTCTTCATCGGCCGACAGTCTGCTGTTTCGGCTGGCATTGATTTCCGGATGTTGGTCCACGGCGCTCTGCACAGCCTCCGTAATCGACATCGCCTGAGCATTGGCGCAGGCCATGGCCAATAGAATCGCACTGGTGATGGGGGTCAAAACGCGCATGGGGTACATCTCCCTGATCTCTTATGAGGTGCCGCTGTCGCCAAAAAAATGACGATAAATCAGCTCAAACCGTTTCAGGCTTGTAACAACAGAGCTAAGAACATTTATTAAGGAAGCTAAGAAGAATTTGTCATAACGGTTATGCGAAAAAAAACTTATGCGGTCTAAGAAATCCAAGACACAGTTCTACTCAGGCAACCGGTTCATCAGCGCTAGGGCGCTTTTTTCCGGCGTCAGTGAGAGTCCCAGGTTTTTTGCGGCATAGGGCAACGGATGTAGCGGAGGGGATGGAGGCAGGGCGAAGTTGGCGACAAAAAATTGGCAGACAGCCAGGCGCCACTTCCCACTGCCACTTCTTCGGAGTATTACGCGGGCGAGGTCATTGATTTCATTGAGATCTGGCCGCACCCGCGTTGTGCAGTGCTCTGACTCAAGCAGGCGGCTTCGGGCGCCTTGCACGCCATACCCAAGCACTTTTCTGCGAAAAAGCCCTTCGGCAGTGGAGGAGTGCGTACATGGCCAAGTTAATCGGTATTGTCAGCAAGGTGGTCGGTGAGGTCTTCGCCGTCGCCAGTGACGGAACACGTCGTGCGCTGGTCGAGGGCGACCGCCTGTTTGCCGGCGAGCAGCTGGAAACCGGTGCTGCTGGGGCGGTGGCGGTGCACATGCAGAACGGTGCCGAACTAACCCTGGGCCGCGACAGCAGCCTGCAGATGACTGCCGAATTGCTGGCCAACCGCGCCCCCCATGTGGATACGCCGGATGCGCTGACGCCGAGTCAGGCCCAACTGACCGATGTGGAAAAAATCCAGCAAGCCATCGCTGCCGGCGGCGACCCGACCCAGGATGCCGAAGCCACTGCGGCCGGGCCGACTGGCGGGGCACCGGGGGCACTGGGCGGCGGCCATTCCTTCGTGCTGCTGACCGAGGTGGCCGGCCGTGTCGACCCGATCATCGGCTTCCCCACTGCCGGCTTCAACGGTTTCCCCGAGCTGCGCGATCTGGACGTCGGCAATCCGTTCACCGACAACGACACCCCGCCGGTGCCGAACAACCTGGTGTCGCTCAACGGCCTGTCGGTGCAGGGTGGTGAGCTGAACATGAACGAGGCCAACCTGGCCCAGGGGGCGGCGAGCAACCCGGCCGCACTGACCCAGGTCGGGACCTTCACCGTGGTGGCCCCGGACGGGGTGTTCAACCTGAACATCGGCGGGATCAACGTGATCACGGCCGGGGCCGTTACCGGGGTTGGCCAGTCGATCGTGACCGGGCTGGGCAACACCCTGACCATCACCGGCTATGATGCGGCCACTGGCGTGGTCACGTACAGCTACACCCTCAACGGCGCCGAAAGCCACCCGACCGCTGACGGCGCCAACAACGTCAGCGAAAGCATTCTGGTCTCGGCCAGCGACACCGATGGCGACGTTGCCAGCGGCTCGCTGGATGTCAACGTGCGCGACGACGTTCCGCAGGCGTTCAACGACAGCAATCCGGGCGCCGCCACGGAAGCCTCGACGGTGCTCACCGGTAATGTACTGAGCAACGATATCCAGGGCGCCGACCGGATTCCGTCGGGCCCGATCACCGCCGGTACCTTTGTCGGTACCTACGGCACCCTGGTGTTGGCCGCCGATGGTTCCTATACCTACACGCTGAACCCGTTCGATCCGGACTTCATCAACCTGCAGGGCGGCGGTAAGGGCACCGAAACCTTCACCTACACGCTCAACGATGCCGATGGCGACAGCAGCACCGCCAACCTGGTGCTGAACATCAGCAACCTCGACGACCCGGTGCGGCTGAACATCGTCAACGCCGACGGCCCGCAACTGACCCTGTTCGAGAAGAACCTCGGCGACGGCAGCAGCCCGGATGTGGCCGCGCTGACCCAGACCGGCAGCTTCAATGTCTCGGCGTCCGATGGTCTGCAGACCCTGACCGTGGGCGGCATCAGCGTGATCAGCGGCGGCGCGCCGAACGGCTTCCCGCAGTCGATCAGCACCGGCCTGGGCAACACTTTCACCATCACCGGCTACAACGCTGCCACCGGTGAGGTGAGCTACCGCTACACCCTCACCGCCAGCGAGGCGCATGCTGCCGGTAATGGCGCCAATAGCCTGGCCGAAAGCTTCGCGATCAGCGCCACCGACACCGATGGCAGCACGGTCAGCGGCAACGTCAACGTGAGCATCGTCGACGACACGCCGACGGCCGTTGCCGATAGCAACGCCACGACTGCCACGGAACAGAACCTGAGCGTCACTGGCAACGTGCTGAGCAACGACACCCAAGGTGCGGATCGCGTCACCTCTGGCCCGATCACGGCCGGCACCTTCAGCGGTACTTACGGCACCCTGGTCCTGGCGGCGGATGGTTCCTACACCTACACCCTCAACCCGGCCGGGCAGGCGTTTTATGACCTGCACGGCGGCGGCAACGGCATCGACACCTTCAGCTACACCCTGACCGACGCCGACGGCGACGTTAGCACCGCCAACCTGGTGTTGAACGTCAGCAACCTCAACGACCCGGTGCTGATCGGCGGGCTGAATCTGGACGGGCCGGAACTCACTGTTCTGGAGAAAAACCTCGGCGACGGCAGCAACCCAGACACGCCAGCACTGACGCAGAGCGGTACCTTCACGCTCAACGCGCCGGATGGCTTGCAGACCCTGACCGTGGGCGGTATCAGCGTGGTTAGTGGCGGGGTGGCCAACGGCTTCCCACAGTCGGTCACTACCGTGCTCGGCAACACCCTGACGGTTACTGGCTACAACGCCACGACCGGCGTGGTGACCTACACCTACACCTTGCTGGATAACGAGGCGCACCCGAACGCCAACGGTGCCAACAGCCTCGGCGAAAGCTTTGCGGTGGTGGCCACCGACACCGATGGCAGCAGCGCCAGCGGCAGCATCGATGTGAACATCGTTGACGACACGCCGACGGCGGTCGCCGACTCAAACGCCAGCACGGCTACCGAGCAGAACCTGACCGTCACTGGCAACGTGCTGAGCAACGACACCCAAGGTGCAGACCGGGTCGCCAGCGGCCCGATTACAGCCGGCACCTTCAGTGGTACCTACGGCACCTTGGTCCTGGCGGCGGATGGTTCCTACACCTACACCCTCAACCCGGCCGGGCAGGCGTTCTATGACCTGCACGGTGGTGGCAACGGCATCGAGACCTTCAGCTACACCCTGACCGACGCCGACGGTGACGTCAGCACCGCCAACCTGGTGTTGAACGTCAGCAACCTCAACGACCCGGTGCTGATCAGCGGGCTGAATCTGGACGGGCCGGAACTCACTGTTCTGGAGAAAAACCTCAGCGACGGCAGCAACCCAGACACGCCAGCACTGACGCAGACCGGTACCTTCACGATCAACGCCCCAGATGGTTTGCAGACCTTGACCGTAGGCGGTATCAGCGTGGTTAGTGGCGGGGTGGCCAACGGCTTCCCACAGTCGGTCACTACCGTGCTCGGCAACACCCTGACGGTAACCGGTTACAACGCCACGACCGGCGTGGTGACCTACACCTACTCCCTGCTGGACAACGAAGGGCACCCAACGGCCAACGGCATCAATAACCTGACCGAAAGCTTCACCGTCAACGCGGTGGACACAGACGGCAGCAACACCAGCGGTAGCCTCGACGTGACCATCGTCGACGATGTACCGACGGCCGTGGCCGATACCAACGCGATGACTGCGACAGAGCAGCAACTGAGCCTCACTGGCAACGTGCTGAGCAACGACATCCAGGGCGCCGACCGGGTCACCAGCGGCCCGATCACGGCCGGCACCTTCAGCGGTACCTACGGCACGTTGGTGCTGGCGGCCGACGGTTCCTACACCTACACCCTCAACCCGGCCGGGCAGGCGTTTTATGACCTGCATGGCGGCGGCAACGGCATCGAGACCTTCAGCTACACCCTGACCGAC
>NZ_QETK01000044.1 GCF_003105155.1 Pseudomonas sp. SDI
CAGCTATCGATCGCCAGTTACATCCATGGGTTTTACAACGACAGCCGACTGCACTCTGCGCTGGGCTACCGTTCTCCGAACGAATATGCCAAAGGCTTGAGGCAGAAGGCTGGATAACAAGCTTCTTGGCGTCCGCTGCCAGGGGACAGGCCCAGTCCACCTCAAGAATGGTCGGTACTCCGATTTCGCGAAGTCGCCAGCGATAGTCCACCCCTCGGCCGCTATCGCCGTTCAACTCAGCGGCGAGCGCCATGAGGTACTCACTGCCGTTGATGGCGTAGTGGCCATAGTCCTTGAGCATGTCGCGGTCATCCCCGGATAACCAGATTTTCCCTTTCTCACTGGTGCTCCGAGTCTGCAGTTCATCGAGTGCTTGCTGGACTCTAGCGGGATCGACGTCATGGAAAAGCTGCCGAAAGCGCGTTTGAATGCGGTCGATCTGTTGACCCTGTAGCCCTAGTTCGTAATAGGAACGGAGGTTCTCAGGCCGGCACCCGTGGAAGGCTTTCACATGGCTGTAATAGCCAGTCAGCTTTTCGCAGAAGGCGGGGACGAGTTCATCATGATCCGGCAGCCAGGTTAGATCATCTGGCCAGCAGTCTGGACGGCTTCGCTGGAGGTGGCTACGCAGTGCTGGGTCTAGCAGGTCGCTCGCGTAGAAGCGGATAGAGGCCAGCCAGCTACGGCGTTTGCGCCAGTCTAGTGTGCGTTGCTTCATGCGCCTTTCCTTGGGCAGTGTTTCTGCTGCGGGTCGTGTATCAGCTACTCAATCGTCAGCCGGCAGTGATCGCTTCCACAAGAAATTCACCGTGGATCGAGTGATGCCGAGTTGCCGTGCAGTCTCAGATTGGGTCAAGCCCGACTCTTTGCACTGGAGCACCTTCTTGAGTTTGACCACGTTGACTGGTCGCGCGGCCGGCCGCTTCAAGACGCCCACCCCGGTGAGATGTTCGGCGATATCTGAGGCGCTTATCCGTTGCTCAAGGGCCTCCAACTCCGCTGTGGCTTGAGCGAGCAAGCTCTGAGTCGAGACGTTGTCACGTGTGGCCAGAACGAGTGAAAGCAACGCTAAGGGGCTCAGCCCCAGTGCCTCGGCAAGCTCCGAAAACTTGTCCAACGTTGGCGTGCTCTGCGCGTTTTCGATCTTTGCCACGTAGGTGCGAGAGGTTGCGTGAGACAAGCCCTCCTGGGTTAGCCCCAGGCTGCCTCGAACTGCTCGTATGACGGCCGCGAGGGCCGGTCTGATCAACGTCAACGCGAATATCCTCAAATTGGAGGATGTAGCCATGCCGGGATGTACAGTTACACCGCATATGGTGTATAAAACTGGACGCTGCGCTGGTCGTAGGTGGCTATTGGCGTTTCCTGATTCGGTTGTCGGTGAGCTACCAGGCCCGGAGCCAGTGGCCGTCGCCATGCCTGTAGCTCCAGAGGTGGGGCAGGGTAGTGGCCTGGGTAGTGGCTTCAATTCACCGCTAAATCGAATCGGGATCTGCTGCTATCGCAAGATGAGACGGTGGCCGATCCAACGGAGGGTAGTGTTTGAGAGTTCGGATTTACTCTGACTTGCACAGAGAGCTTCATCGCTTCGACCCACCGCCCCTAGACCCGAGCGTTGGCTTGGTGATCCTCGCCGGTGATATCGACAAAAAGGGTCGCGGCGTGAAGTGGGCCAGTGAAGCGTTCGAGTGCCCCATCGTTTATGTCTGCGGAAATCACGAATTCTATGATGGTCACATCGACCGAACCCTTCAGAAGATGAAGGACGCTGCGCTTGATCACGTACACGTCTTGGAAAACGAGATGCTGATCATCAACGGCGTCCGGATCCTAGGCACGACAGCGTGGACAGATTTCACGAGCAGCGGTGACCAGGTTGCGGCATGCAAGATGGCAAAAGAGTGGATGAACGATTTTAGATACATCCGGATAGATACCAATTACAGGCGGCTCAGGCCTGATGATCTCGTGACTCGCAACCACGCGGCCAGAGCGTGGCTAACCGAGCAGCTTGACCAAAAATTTGAAGGCAAAACGGTCGTCGTTACCCACCATGCCCCAGCGTCATTTGTGGCCGGGATAAAGGATGAGGGACATCTTAACGCTGCCTACACCAACGAGTGGTCGACGTTAATTGAAAAGGCCGATGCGTGGGTGTTCGGCCATACGCATCACTGTGTTGATGTCGAGCTGGCAGGCTGCCGGGTGATCTCCAATCCTCGGGGCTATCCCAACGAAGCAAACGGTTTCGACCCTTTATTTGAGATTGAAATTTGATGTCGACTTCTGTGAGAAAGCAGGCTTTCCCGCATGCTTTGAAGTCCGTGCCGCTTGAGCACAATGTGCCTATCGAGGTCGTTCAGGCGCAGAGCATTGATTGGGGGATAACCATCGACGCGTACTTGGCCAGTGCTGCGAGAGCGGGTCAACGCTACGCAGCAACTGTTTTCAGCGATTTGTCGGGCGCGAGCGACAACGGGATGACTGTTGCCACTCCGCCGTTGGAGTTCGTCGAGGAGAGGGCGGGATTCAAGCTGATGCGCAGCGTCGGCGGGGCAGACCACTTTGTGATCACGAGTGAGCTGAGCGTGTGATGGGTGAGGACATCTTGTTGCTAGGCCGGCAAGGCTTTCGTGCTGTAGCCCGGACTGCCAGGGCGCTACCTGCAGGATCTTTCGTGGGTACCCGCAATCGTGAGCGCTTTAAGGTAATCAACGATCAACTCGATGATTAGGGTCGGTTGGTAAAACGCCAGGTATGCGGCCTTTTTCATCCGCTTGTCTTATGGTTAAGTGCAATTAAGGACAATGCATGTCTGAATTGAAGAAGCTGAAAGTCACTGTTAAAAACTTTGATGTTAAGGCGGTAGGTGACATCGATGCGCTCTATGGCAGGGTCAGGCTAGAGGATGAGCAAGGTAATACGTTTCACTTCAAGGAAGTTGTGATGTTGAAGTATCTTAAATATCAGGGTGCGCTCGTTACTGATGTGCCCAGGATTTGGTATTACAAGCATCTTGCTAAAAGCTCTATCGTGCTGATTGCGTTTGAAAAAAGTGACGGCAAAGTGGAATATGACTTGGATGATGTGCGAATTGTTGCCAGGTCGAGTATGTTTAAGGGTGTTTTGATGTCGTTTGCAGCCATTCCTGCAGGCATCATTGTGGCGACTGCGACTTACGGTTTGGGCTTATTGCTGATTCCCGGCTTTATGTATTACGGCTATCGAAATGTCTTTAAAATTCCGGGCATGCTGCGCCGCAATACTTTGGTAAGTGATCTGGCCAGTCATGGGGTTACTGTTCGGTAGTACCGGGGGGCCATTCACCCTCTCGGGCGGGGGCTTCTTTAGGGCTACTGGTGAGGCGCATTCTTTACGCTCAAAGCCAGTAGCCCTTCGCTGCGAGCGGCTCGTCCGTTCAGCGGGACAAGCGCTTTAGGCTGATGTGGGCCCTCCAGATAAGCTCTGTCCGGGAGGTAGCACCACATCAGCGCATGAGTAGTGGGCCCTGTCGCAGCAGGGATCCCATTACACTCAGTCCCGGTGCGCTCGCCAGTATTCGACCACGTAATTAAACGCTTCCAAGAAAAACGTCTCCTGATTCTTGTATTCAGCGCCGCAACGGCGAGCCATGGTGAAAAAACCAGTGCCCGGCAGCCAGTCTTCTTGATGCACCACGAGTGCTGTGAGGAAGCCTCGACCCTCGGCGTATTCTTCGGTCGAGATCTCATCCAGCAGGTAGCTGAGCCGGGGATCGGTGGGCTCTATAGCCAGTGGGAGCTTGGTCACGAGCTCACCATAGGTCACAAACTCGCGATCCTTGAGCCGTGCGCGCCTGATCAGGAGTTCTCGTGCAGTGGTTTTGGCTTGCGCCCAATCGGAGTCTGGAAAACCGTGGGTATGACCGATCATGGTTGCTTGCTCACGTCGAGATCCAGGTAAACGTCCTGTGCGATCATGACAATGATTTGAGGATTGAGGTCGTCCAGGGGGTGCAGATCAGCGTGCTCATTCAGAATCTCGGCCACAGCTTCGAACACCATCTGGTTAGTGGGTGACCCTTGCGCGCGCAGGTAAAACATCGCGTGGGGTAGATCACGTTTGACCCCGTCTTGCGTGATGACCGTTCGAGTACAGCCGCTCTCTTCCAGCAGATCGTGAATTTGGTCGTAGTGGCGCTCGTGGCTGAGCTGAATACGAAGGATGAAATCTCGGTGGCCGTCGAGGGGCGCGATGGTGTGTGGTTCACGCTCCTTCTCTTTGACCCGATTGCTTTCCCGCTGTGCCTCATTCTGCTTGTAATGGCGAACGACGTTATCGACTGACATCTGAGATCTTCCTTAGACCTGAGGTGTGGCTGCTTGCGAGCCGTATGGGGGCAACCATTGGAATTTACCAATTTCTCTCGCGTTGTCTAGCTCAGGGCTTGCAGGGCAGGGACAGGATGACGACGCGGTCTGCGCCTTTGAATAAGCCAGGCCATTGGAGGGAAGCCATCTTGCCGGTTGAGTGTTGCCGGCCCCCAGGCCATCACCGGAGCTTCTGCTGTGTACTGACGGGGCGGACAAGGCGAATTAAGCAGTCACCTGGCCGACCGAGGGTTGTGATCGGAGGAGGTTTGCCAGGATGACTAACCGTACATTCTGCATGGCTTTAAGCTGTCATCCGCCAAGGCATGACCTCGACAAGAAACCACACGATCATGCGCACTGGTGCAGGTAATGGATGCCGATTTTGGATGACCTGATCCAGCCACCCTTGAACGGGTAGAGGTGCAAAAAACCAGTGATTATCACTAATTTTATTGATTAATTCAGTGAATTTTACTTTTCTTCATTTTTTACCCCCCCTCTTGAAAATTTTTAAACGAGACGGAGTTCTTATATTTGAGAGCAAAGAAAAAGCTACGTAGTGCTTGCACCCCCGATGCACGGGTATAGCGCGGTGTCGCGGACTCGCTTTACGGTTTTGATTTTCGAGGTTTTTCAGCCTGGTATGCCTTGCCGATAGGCGAGGCAGAGCTGGTAGGGGAAATCGGTACTTCGGCCGTTAGGCCGCTGCTTTTGCTTTTGACTACAAAGCACCATCCTTTCCAGCTTTTTTTGAAGCGACAGCTGCGTCTGAAGACATACCCATTTCGGACAACATGTGTCAGCGTTGGGTGAAGTCGGCCTGCGTTTTTGAGAGTGGGCGGCCTGCTGCTAGGGTAGCGACGTATCAGCGCACCTAGCGGGCATCAAAGCTCAATGCGAGGCGTTGGCTGACAGCAGGGCCTCCTCCAGAGCCTCAAGCGCGTCTTGTACACGTCGATCTTCTCGAACGTCACCACTGGTGGGCTTGTAGGTTTGGCAGTGGCGTAGAAGGGCCTCAAGCTCGTTCTGATTCAAATCGAATTCGATGTGCATGCTGATGCTCGTGTCATGGATGGTGGTGGTCATCGTGCTGCGCCTGGGTCAAGGGCAGTGCACGGTCGACAGTGAGGTTATCGTTGAACAGTGATGTTGAGAAACAGGTATGGCATCGGGCGTCGGAGGTGTACCGGGAGTCCCTGGCCCAGGTCTTGAGTCAGGCTTTGGCACGGTACAAGCGCGTCGCAGGTTTTGATGATTCAACGCGGTTGTACGAGAGCATTGCCGGTGGCCATGCACTCATGGCGTTGAGGCATGCCCTGATGCTTCGTTGGCCCAGCCACACCATTGAGTGCTCGGGATCCTACATCGAACTGCGCTCCCGTCTTCGGGCCTACTTGGTGGACTACTTGCTGCGCAAGATCTTTCACGACCATCTGTGCACTCCTGACTTGAGGGACGCGTTCTTCGCGGCGGATCATGGTGTGTGAGGAACGATTCGGTCGAAAATGGCGTGGAGCCAGTGACTCGATTCCGGAGAGTTCGGTGAGACCCCATGGAGAGCGTTAACGTACCACTATCACTGAGTGACGAAGAGTTCGAGTCGATGATGCGCGAGTTCAACTCAGCGGGCGACTGGATGTTTGAACAACTCGCACTGAAGCGTTCAGCACTAGGCCCCGCCGTGGAGAATGAGATCAGCCAAGGCTCAGTGCCTCCAGGGGAGGGTGACGGTGCCCGCGACACGTGAGCAGCAAGGTACATGCTTGCAGCGGTGAGTAAATGCGTCAAAGCAGGCTAGGGCATGGTCACAGCCGGCGCTGAACCATCGAGCTATCCTCATGGCTCGTACGAGATCTGGCTCACATACCAGGTGGCTTCGCCGTCCGGGATTTTCACCACGCATTCATCGCCTTCCTCTTTCTTGAGCAGGGCGCGCGCCATTGGGGAGTCGATGGAAATGTAGTCGTTGCGTTCGTAGATCTCGTCGTAGCCCACGATCCGGAATTTCTTCCGTTCACCGTCTTCGTTCTCTATCTCTACCCAAGCGCCAAAGAAAATTCTTCCTTCCTGCTCCGGCGAGTAGTCCACGACCTTCACATCCTCCATTCGCTTACGAAGATACCTGACGCGGCGATCAATCTCGCGTAGAAGCTTTTTGTTGTACTGGTAGTCCGCGTTCTCGCTTCTGTCCCCGAGGGATGCTGCCCAGGCGACCTTCTGAGTAATTTCAGGTCTGTACACACGCCACAGGTGATCGAGCTCGCCTTTGAGCTTCTCATGCCCTGCTCGGGTGATGATGTTTGTAGCCAATCAACAGCTCCTTACCTCGGAAATTCTTTGGCAGCTTTCAGGCTGTGGGAGAGCGCTGGCCAGAGCCTGAATAGACTTTGAGGGAGTCTACTCGGTCGAGCGTTCAATGGGGCAAGGCTTAGTACCCGGTACCCGCATTTCAGGCTCGTTTCACTTCAACGCTGCCCATCATGCCTTGCACATACAGTCGATAAACACCGCCCTCCTGGACGACCTTGGCCTGCGGCATGTAGGAGTAGAAGTAGGAGTAGGAGTACACCGCCTGCTGCCATTTTTGACCGTTGTAGAACTCGAAAATGGTGTCGGTGTCGTCAAAGCCTTCAAAGTCGCCACTGAGTTGTCCTTCACATACGATCATCGCTACCCCTCCTATTGAGTATTGCAGTGGATGATGCACTGCCGAACGCTTCTTCTCAAACGTCCGCGAGGCTTGATCCTTAGGAGCGCTTCAAACGCTGACACGAGCTAAGTGTTTGTGACGGCAGTGCTGGCTCGGGATCTAGCGGCTTCAAGTTCTGAGCTCGCATTATCAGGGTGACCACTGGACAGAGCCCTAACTAAAACGGAATCACGCTGAGCACCCTCTGACCGGTCACTCCAGTGTCAGGTCAGAACACATCCTGGGCCGCTTGCGCTGAGTCCGTACTCAACTCAGAAGCTCAGAGGCGATCTGCAGGATGATTTATGCCGGTAGGGGGATTGGGCCTTCCCCATCATGCGGTCGATTGTGATCCTACTCGTGAAACATCCTGGCGTATTTGGCCCAGAGCTCATGATACTGCGGCCAGTCTGTTGCACCGCTATCGACAGTGAATCGCAAGCTAGTGCCTTCTAAGGGTGGCCCATCCTTGGTAAGCACGCTGTTGGCCAAACTGTAAAATTCCATGAGCTTGTCATCGTTTGCCTTCACGGGGGTGGGGTAACGCCCCGCCCAGACCAGAGCACCTTCATAGAACTTGAGCAGGCGTAGCTCTTCCTCTGTCAATGAGATCTCCAGGAGCCTATGGAGCTTCTCGAAGGAATGGGTCTTGAATTCGCTCTCTTCGACCTGGCGATGCATCAGCACGGCTTTCATCATGACTTCAAGGGCTAGGCCGCAGAGCATGTGGTAGACGTGGTAACAGGCTATACCCATGTCAAAACCAGATGAAAGTCCGAGTTCTTGAGCAATTTCCTTTGATTGAGCGCCCATGGAGTGCCATACCGCGCCGGCGCTTGCGTGTAAGTCTGAAGACCGATTGAACCAATGGTTCGGATGATTTTTCATCTCCGTCAAGGACTCGCGCCTCATAAACATCGAGAGGTCTAACGGTTCGTTGTCGATGGTGTCCATGGGGCTACCTGTGCTCGATTTGAAAAACTTGATTGACCTATGAAAACTCAGTGTCAGGTGTTTTGGAACATGCGATTTAGAATCGCCCCCCCCCACGAACACGCATTACCTCGGTGAAAGGATCATTCTGGAAAGCAGAGGTTTTGGAAGCGCGGGACGGGCTGTAGAACAATCAGCTGCACCTCCCATGATGAGAGTTTGCCATCGCTCAGGATGTTGGATAGCGGTTACCGTTCGAGCGCTTAGTCGGAGTGATCTTCGGGCAGAGGCCTTGCTGAAACGGAGTCAGGCTGCAAACCCATGCTCGATGCTGTCCAGTGTTTCCTTTACGCGAAGATACGTAGGCTCGTCTCGGGCATACTCCAGCGCGCTTAGCCCATCAAACGCAGCACGTGGCTGACTGAGCCACACCGCTGATTTGACTTTGTCCCCAAAGACTCGCTCAGTTTGGTCGCGCAGGAGCTCTGAATACGCCATCGTGATTTCCTCCGGGCCTAAATGGTGTGTGCAAAGCGTAGCTGCTGTTCAGTGCGAATACAGCTACGTTCAAGGCATCACAAAGGGTAGGCTTTGCCGATCGCGGCGCGACCGTAGCATCACGCACGTTCAAGTTCACTGTCGTCCTCTGCACAAAGGTTCTCGAATGCCCCGAACCCCGTCAAACCTGATTGCGTTACGTGAGCGTCTAGGCGAGATCCTGAGCGAGCAGAAGAGTCACTACACCGGTACTCAAATTCCAGGCGTTCTCGCGTCGTTAGGGCTGACCTGGTGATCCGGTCGGGAGCATCTGGGTATGCAGCGGGATGAACGCTGGTTGCAACGCGGTGGATTTCTGCGTGTGCAGGCGTATCCATTTGTGGATGAGGTTGGCGTTGAGGCTGTGGCCCAAGGCGATGTTGGCGATGGAGGCGCCGGGCTCGGAGCACTCTTGAATGACCCGGGCTTTGAAGGATTTGCTGTAGGTGCGGCGCTGAAGGTGCATGAAGAATCCGCCTGATGGGCCAGAAATGGTGTCCACTTAAATTAGGTGGACACCATGTCCTTCGGCGGTGGCATCGGGAAGGTGTGTTCGCCGGGCCCTTACGTAAATCACACCTGACTGACCTGTCAGACGCCGCCCAGGCAAGCATCAATCCAGCAGATCGGGGAGAGGTTCTCCAGATAGCGCAACGATAGTTCTGTTTTCATGCAATTGGATCGCTGTGAACGCTCTAGCACGGGCTTCCTGGTTTGAGGCAATATCACGCAGCGTCAGCCCGATCAATCTATGGGCTGTCCGCAAGGCGCGTTCGCACTCTGAGTTGGCACCATCGATAGGGAAGGGCGGTTCGGTTCGCGAGCGAGTATCTAATCTGACCGCGACCAAGCAAGCATGACGGATTTCCATTCAAAACCAGGAATTACGAAGCCTGAGCACTCACTGGTTCCTCCTCGGCCTGCCCGTGGACATGTACAGCACATTGTCACACCAGAGATCAAAGCTACGCCCCTAGAGCCACAATCGATGGCTGGGACAAGTGGTCACTGGATCGGATTTGCGGGATTAATAGTCGCGGGGGTGATCGGAGCCTTCGGGCTCGTCTACACGAATTCGGTGCGCATCCAGTACGAGGACAAAGCCCACCAGGCCGATCTCGTGCGCAAGGACACAGAGCTTTCGCTGAAGGCTAATGAGGGCCAGAAACTCAGTGCCGACAAAAACGTGATTCTGAGGCAGTACCTTGCCGATCTCATTGTATCCCAGACCCCAGACGCCGATCTTAAGCTGCAGGCATTGGCCCAGTTCGGATTACCGACGCCCGACGGGAATCTGCTCCTTCAGGATGCGTTGGCAGTCAGGCGCTTGGTTGAGGAGCGCAGGGCGCGACTGGCAACGGCTACACCCACCGCCAGTGAACAGAAACCGACTGATCCCCAGCCTCAGGTGGTAACTCCTGCTGCCGCAAGCGTAGAGCCCTCAGCGTCGTTGGCGACCGATCCCATGAGCATGGGCAGAATGTTTGTGCAATCCAACGATTTCGAGCACGCATTGGCGAGCTTTACTCGCGCGACACAAGTCAATCCTTCTGATGCGTTGGCGTGGAATTTCAAAGGCTATGCTATGTATCGCCTGCACCGTCTGGACGAAGCGCTGCAGAGCCTCAGTCAGGGATTGAAGCTAAATCCGACTGATGAAAAAACGCGCCGATTTCTTGTGCTCAACGGTACGAAGGTATTGTGTGCTCAAAATCGTTTTGTGGAGGCGTCTGAATTTTTCAACAAAAGCAGCGGATCTGTCCCCTCTCTGGTCTCTGAAGCTCAAAAAGACGGCCAGCTTCACATCGTATGCAAGTCGATATGGCGGGGTTAGTGCGACAGGTCTCGGGCTCAACGCGCACGCGCCTCGCTGAGGCTGATGGCTTGCGGAGCTTGAGGTGCGGAACGCGGACAAGCTGAGGGTGCTGGGGCATTCCACTACGCGAATGGCAGCGTCATGGGAAGGGACGGCTAGCTATCCGGTAAATACCTTCCAGCTGGCCACGCCAGTGTAGTGCTGCGTCGGGCAATGGCTCTTGGTTTCTCGATTAGAAAGCTGGTATGCTAGGCGAACGGGTGCATGTTTAGACATGCCGGTATATTTGGTACACGGCATAAAATATGTGCGCTGGACGTCTCAGTTACGTCTCACCCGAGGGGCGCTCGCGATAATTGCCCTAGTGCAACGGAAAAGCTAGCCGTGAAGCACTTAGAATCTTAGCCAACGGGCCCACGGTATGTGGGCCGTCGTTCTTCTCCGGGGCATGCATGACGCAGCTAAGTTCTCCTCCCTCTCTAGACGCGTTGGAGAGATTGCGCTCCGCCGTCGCCCAGCATCTCAATTCTCACCAAGCAACAAAGATCCTTGGTACTCAGCTAGGGGCTTTGATCAATGGTGTGCTTTCTCCCGACAACTACAAATCGTGGTTGGATGGGAATCGCCCCAATTTACGTTCTTTCGTGGATAATTTCCTTTCGGGAATCGTCACTCCGACGTCCGAACGGCAGGGCTACGACTACCTGTACCAGGTCGATTTTCAGCCAATCACGCCCTCATTTGGCGGAGCGCTGTGGAAGGCTTTTTGTGCTACGCGTCCGACCGAGACGATTTATTTCAACCCTAAGCAGAACACGCTTTTCCTCCTCGGCACCGGAATTGACGTGGATGTGGATGCACAGGTGATTCAAGGCCTGTCAGAGCAAGACCACCGTCAAATGTGCGAACGGTTCCTGGCCTTGCTTGAGAGAGACGGAAAATCCACACAGCAGATTGCAAGCACCGTCGAGAATTTCGACACCAGCCTGTATGCGGCCTGGGCTTCGTCGCTCAAGGCTGTACCCGGGTTGTTCAAGGAATGGGGCATTCAGCGTGTTTCATGGATCGTAGAAATATTTTCTAATCGTGTGAATGATGTCACAACGGATGAGGCTACTAGGGCGCGCTTGGTAGCCGAATTCCAGGCGGATCATGCCAGCCAACGGCAGGGAGTTGAGCGGGCCGGTCTCAAAGTTCCTAGTGCGATAGCACCGACCCCGCACGCCAACTCTTCCGCCGAGGGGGCACGTCAGTTATTGCTCAGGGCCTTGGAGACGCTTGATGATTCGCAGTTATCGAAGATCATGGTTCCAATGGACGTTGTCGTAACATTGCTCACTCAGCCAAAGCTGTAAGTTCCCGGCGATGCTGCGTTTGATCGTTGCGATGCCCGAGGACGGGTTGAGAGGCGCCAAGAGTAGATGGGATGAGCTTTCAGCGGGCGCCTGGGTTGATCACATTGAAATCTGCACTCTCAGTGCCGACAAGGCGGCTAACGACAATTTGGTCACTAGTCTCGCGGGCTCGCTCGATGCCTTGGTCTACGTTTCTCAGCACTTAACATCTGCGAGTGTCGCCCGGTTTAATATCGTACGCTTCAAGAAGCATGAGCTCATTGAGCAGATTGAGGACTGGTTAGACGGGAAGAATCTGAATTGGCGCACTCGATCTCGTCGGGAATGCGCTAAAACTCCATACCGGAGCATCCCACCGGATGAGTGGGTATCTCAGTTTTTCAAGGTCGATCCAGTCTTGGGGCGGCGAGCGGGCGCTGCGTTATTGGCTCAACTTCGAATCGCGAGCGCAGCTGACTTGGCAAGTTATTTCGACGATCTTCCGGCTGTGGATCAGAACGCCTTTTTCCTAGGTGCCGACCCTCACAGCGGAGACATGTCACTGGTCGGCGTGCTGTCTGCCAATATAGATAACAATGTTTTGCATGACAGCAGGCGTTTACCTGTCATGAAGAAGCAGCACCAAGTCCGGCTTTTTTGTGATGGTTCCTGGAGTGGGGGAGAGACCCTGCGTCGCGTCCACTGTTTGTTCAAGGCCTGCGATAAGAAATCCCATGCGCTCCATTCGAGTCAGCGACTCGATGTGCGGTTGGGGTTTATCACTGACGTAGCCGAAAAACGAATTGCGCGGGATCTGGAAAAGCTTGTGCAAGAGAAAGTCGTGAACGAGGGAGCGGTACGCGTTACATGTCCTGAAGGTAACCGATTCAGCGTGCTGGGGGCCAAATCCGGGCAAAAGGGGCTAGCGTTTCAAAATCTTGCGTTGTTGCGCTACGTGGATGCTGATGAGAAGGCCCTTCGAAAATTGTGCAAGAGCATTGGCGACCAGATCCTGCCTGATAAGCCTCTAGGCACGAACGACATAGCGTCGTGCATTGGCTTTTGGTACAGCCTACCTGCGGCAATGTTGCCCTTGTTCATTATCGATGGTGCGGATGTGGTGGGGGCAGACGGTGTCGTTTTCAAATGGAGGGCTTTGTTGCGCAGTAAGCATACGACAACGGGCCTCGTGGACGACCCTCTCCACCACTGCGCATCCTGCCCTCTGGCTGATCGTTCCGCGGCAGTCCAGCCGACTGATGTGGGGTGCAGTACGGCGACCATCGAGGCTAGCGAGTAAAGCGATCGTGACGCTACTCCGAGGCTGGGTATCGTTGTGAAGGCCCTTCCATATTTTGCCGAAGCGTCTTGGGTTGACCAATACATTTTCTCGCAGCGGGGTGAGAAAGAAATCCCCCACCCGGCTTGAGCTGGCAGAAACCGGTCAGAATCAGAAATCCGAGTTCGCTTGGCTTTTCCCTCAGAATCTAGTCAGATTAATTACAAGAGCGGGGCATTCTTGGAAAAGTTTTTTCTAAATGTCAGGCTGTATAGCTGTTTGGATGAGCTATCCATAAGAGTTAACAGTTTTGCTGGAGCATTAGCTATTGGGCGCTTAGGGCCGTGTCCGAAAATTTTAACGGCTTGCTCGTCAATTCTGGGGGCGTTAATCATCAGCTTCCCCAAGGCTTTAGCCATTTTCACGTTGTCCGTGTAGTTTTGCTTGAGGCAGCGATTCACGCTTGAAACAAGCAGGTCTGAAACCTGAATTCCATCACTGAGCTTCGAGTCCTCAAGGCTGAACTCATCTTGCAACAATGTACCGAATGACAATGGAACGGCAGATTGTGCAAGGTGCGTATGATCGATCTCATACATCTCTTTAGATTGCCTCATTACCTCATCCATGTCGTCATCTGAAGAGAATGCCTTAAAGAATGCGCTATAGTCGCGACCTGCTAATATTGAAGAGGTTTGCCTTTTAGAACGTACGGTAACAAGTCCTACATAGAGTTCTTTAAACGAGCGCTCATACCTATTCTCAGAGATGTTCTTGCGATCAACAACCCATTTAAACCTGCCAAGTTCGTTAGGTGAAATGTCAGCGTAGTGGGAAACCATCTTCGGAAGCATGTCGCAAATCATTTGTGCCTGCAGAATGCACTGGTTATATTCCTGCTGACTTAAGCTTTCGAAAAGGCTGATAACTTCTTCGGCATGGGTTGCTGCATCTGGAACCTTCGTAGCATAGTTGCGAATGGCCATGGCCGTCGCAGATCTATGCTTTTCCAAGCTCTCACGTTCAGTGTTAGAGCTTCTAGTCGACAGGACATATAGCGTGCAGTCGGCGGCATCAAGTGCCTCTAGGAACTCTTGGTAGGGCTGTGATGCGCAGTCCGGACGAACCTTCTTGAACTCCTGGCTGGGTTCAATTTCATATGCTTTTTTGAGACTATTGAGTGCTTCGCTGACTTTGGCCAGTGAGCTGTCGGGAATCGCGACCCCGCCTACAGTGCTCCAAGCATGTGGGTTGGGCTCAGTTGAGAATAGTCCAGATTCGTCTATAAAAATATGCATATTCATCCCTAGGTGCATGCCGGAATTGGGTGAGACCTATATATGTCCACCCGATAAGCCTGCTCAATTCGCCTTCACAGGCAGAGGTTGTGCTACTAGATGCGCGCTCTCTTCTTCGCGCGATCCTATCAGAGCCATAGGCATACGGGTCATGCCCGTTGTTGCGCGCCGACTGGATCAAACTCATAATCGCTGCCGCGCGCTTACCGCTGCGGAGCGATCTGGCAAACAACCAATTGGAGCGCCCAAGCGCCCATGGCTTGATCGTGTTTTCTACCGGATTGTTGTCGATGGGCACAGCACCATCATCCAGGTAGCGCGTCAGCGCTACCCAGCGTTTCAAGCTGTAGTCCAAGGCTTTGGCCGTAGCCGAGCCCTCCGGCAAAAGTTCGCGTTGAGCGAGCATCCATTCATGCAGCTTTCCTGCGATGGGAACCGCTATTTCCTGACGTAATCGTCTGCGGTCTTCATCGCTCATTTGCTTGGCTTGCCGCTCGATCTCGTACAGGCCGCCGATTGAGTGCAGTGCCTGTTCGGCCAGTTGGCTTTTGTTCGCCACATGCAGGTCGAAGAACTTACGGCGAGCATGGGCCATGCAGCCGATTTCGGTGATGCCCAGCTCGAAGCTGGCCTTGTAACCTGCGAAGTCATCGCAGACCAGCTTGCCGCTCCAGGTGCCAAGGAAGTTACGTGCATGTTCCCCTGCACGGCTGGGACTGAAGTCGTAGACCACGGCTTTCAGTACCGAGAACGGCGTGGTGCAGTAAGCCCAGACATAGGCGCGGTGCGTTTTCTTCTCGCCGGGTGCCAGCATCTGCACCGGCGTTTTATCGGCATGCACGACTCGCTGAACCAGCACCGCTTCGCGCAGTGCATCCACCAATGGCTGGAGTTGCACGCCGGTTTGCCCAACCCATTGATCCAGCGTTGAACGCGGGATCGCCAAGCCTGCACGGCCAAAGATCTTTTCTTGCCGGTACAGCGGCAGATGATCAGCGAACTTGGCCACCATCACATGCGCGAGTAAGCCTGCGGTCGGGATGCCCTTGTCGATCACCTGGGCCGGCACTGGTGCCTGGATCAGTGTTTCGCACTGGCGGCAGGCCCACTTTCCACGTACATGCTGCTCAACGGTAAACACGCCCGGTGTGTAATCCAGCTTTTCGCTGACGTCTTCGCCGATGCGCTGAAGCTGGCACCCGCAAACGCACTGGGTGTTCTCTGGCTCGTGACGAATGACGGTACGTGGGAGCTGCGGCGGCAGCGGCGCGCGCTTGGGCTTTTGGCGGATTTCGTGCGGCGTCGGGGCAGGACGAAGCGCGTTAAGCTCTGCCTCGATGGCCTCAAGGTCGGTGTTGAGCAGGTCATCCAGCAAGCTGCCTTGCGCCGGGCTGATCTGCTCGCTGCGCTTGGCAAACTTGTGGCGCTTGAGGATGGCAATCTCGTGAGAGAGCTGCTCGATGATCTTCTCGTCACGATGGATTTTTCGGCCCATGGTGTCGACCTTCGACAGCAACTGCGCAGCCAGTGTGCGCAGTTGTTCGGGTGTCATTTGGTCGAGATTGGGCGAGGAAGTCATGCAGTGGATTTTACCAAAGCAACTCGTCCACTACAGCTCAAAGGCAGGATTAAATCACTGTAATTGCGCCGTTAGCGCCAACTCGCTGCCATGGCAAATCGAGCACCAGCGCTTGAAGTTGTTCAGCATCAAGCCGGACTTCCAAGCCGCGATGAATGCCAGGCCAGTGAAACTTGCCTTGGTTCAAACGCCGTGCAGCAAGCCAGATGCCCACGCCATCGTGCACCAGCATCTTCATTCGGTTAGCTCGGCGATTGGCGAATAGATAAGCGCAGTGCGGCTTCGCCGCACCGAACACGGCGACCACGCGGGCCAACGCCGTTTCGGTGCCAGCGCGCATGTCCATGGGCTCGGTGGCGAGCCAGATGGCGTCGATGCGGATCATTGCGAGAGGCCACGGATGAAGCGTGCGCAACCGTCTGGGTCGCAGATGGGCCATTTTACCGTAATGGATTTGTCGCCCAGCGGCAGTGCGATCACCACCGCTTCATCAGCGTGCCGTTTAGGTATCGGTTGCAGCGGTATAAACGCGGGAAGTGGAGCGTCGGGTTTATCGCGGTAAATGAGCAGCCACTTGCGAATCACGTTGGCATTGATGCCGTGGCTGATGGCGACGCTGGAAACTGAGGCACCGGGTTGCAGGCATTCCTGCACGACCTGGGCCTTGAAGAGTTTGGGATAGGAGCTTCGTTGGGGCATGGGAATCCTGGCGATAAGGGTGATCGCGTTCACTTAAAAATAGGTGGACACCATCGTCTTTAATTCGGGATTTCTGAAGGTGTGTTTGCTGGCCGCTTACGGCAGAACATTTGTTTGCCACGATCGGCGAGTATCAACTCGCAGCGTTGGGCTACCAGACTCTCACCCGCCATTGACGCCATCAAAGGCGTATGCCAACACGTCGCGCAATCATTGCCAGCGCTTGCTTCAGGGAAGCACTACGACTTGCGTCGCTTGGAAGCGATCAGGGCATAAAAGGCCTCTTTGCTCGACAGGCCCTCCTTCAGCTTTGCTACCAAAAAATCTGCGTCCTGTGCCGCTGGGTCAAAGCATTCGCGAGCGTACCTGACCAGGTCGAGCCAGAGCAGCAAGGGTAGTGCTGTGCGTTGGATGTCACGAGACCGATAGCTCAGCCGTTCCAGCAGTGAGGGTTCACGCGCTATCAGCTGCTCGCACAGATTGCTCAACACCTCAAAGGGCCCATCGGTCATCCCGATCTGAGTGGGGTGGGTGCAGCGCGTGATCGACTGAATCGGCGCCGTTGGGTCAATTTTATGAAGCTCAGCCAAGCGCTGTGCCTGGACGGCGAACGCTGCGACGCCAATTGTTTCTGCCAGTCGCTCAATGACTTCGAGCTCAGCCAAGTTGTCAGGCCGCAACGCGATCACGTCCTGCCCCATGGGGTCTGATGCTCGGTCGTGCAACTGCTTCATCATGTCTCCCTGGCGATTAACCTTGGGGCTAAGACGCTGAGCAGGCGTGGCCTACTTCGCGTTCCTAGCCTGCTTGTTGGCTATTACTGGTGCAGCTGAGTGACAGAACGCCGATGGAGCAATCGTCGGCCGACTTCGCGGCGAAGATCTCCCTCAAGTTACGGTTCAGCGCGTCACGCATATCGCTACGCGTTGAGGTATTACTCCAGGCGAACATCCGCCGTAACGCCGCAGAGGCGGGTGTTTTATCCGACCTCCGGTACAAGCTCTCTGCCGTTCCGTCACTCATGATCACAAATCCAGAACCTTGTGCACAATGACCTCGGTACAACCGAAAGCGATCATGCGCTGTCGCGTCTGTGACGAAGAACGTGGTGTTCGCGTATTCCCCATTGTCGGGATGCGATAGCACCACGATTTGGCCGTCGTCCTGCAGGTGAATGATGCAGCCGTCGCCCACGTGGCCTGCCAGGAACCGGCCTTTGGAGTGCGCGACAAAGAGCAACGTGCTAGCTAAGGCCGAAACAGTGCAGTTCCGCTCCGATGCCTGGCGTTGCAAGGCTGTCAGGCAGTGATCCAGCAGCTCAGCCGTGGCCTGGCTGGGATTCGTTCCGGCAAGCGCCCAGATCTCCTCGAATTGATCCATCAGCAAGCGCGTGGTCGCTTTTACGACAACCCGAGCGCCATGCTCCGAGTGCGATCTGGAGCCGGCACCATCTGCGAGAGCGACACAGGCAACGTCTCGTTGAGCGCGGGCCGCAACGTAGTCCTGACAGGGGGCATTGCTTTGCAGGTGCGACCGTCCGGCGATTTGCCCACACGACGTGCGGTAGGAGTAGCTGCGATCCGCTTCACTCATGAGTTACGCCTGACCCCAAGCTTCGATACCGGCTAGATCCAACGGCACCGTTTCACCAGGAGTCGACTGCGACACGCGCGATACGCTGCGGCTGAGCCACAGGAAGAATTCTTTGAAGTTCAGTCCCTTCAGGCGCAGGGGTGGGCGGCCAGGCGAGAGCAGGGCGAGGGTGTCCATATTGGCGGCGGCGCCGATCGCAATCGGGAACACCGACAGTTTTCGGGTCTCGCACAGCTTTCGGACGCGTTCACTTGCACGGCTGATGTCGTCGGTGGGCTCACCGTCGGTCATGATCACCATCCAGGGTTGGTAGTAGTCGACACCCGCTCGCTGATAGTCGCCTTTGCGAACCTCCAGCAGATCCAGTGCAAGGTTTACACCCTGGCCCATGGCGGTCGTTCCCTCTGCTATCAATGCAGGCACGTCCTGGCGTTCGATTGACATGAAGTCGACCGTCCTTTGCGCCTGACTGCCGAAGGTAACGATGCTGATTTCAGCGGCGTACTGAGCAATCTCGTCATCACGGATTGCTTCGTAGAACATTTGTACTCCAGCCTGGAGTTCTCGAATGGGTTCGCCGCTCATGGAGCCGCTGACGTCCAGCACCAGGCAGATGGGTACCCTTGCGGTTGGGTTATCTACCAGGTCTTCCTGGCTGAGGATGTATTCTTCCTTCATGGTCGATCTCTCAGTTGCATGGTCATCGAAAAATCAGTCGAAGATTGCGCGCCAGAGTTTGCTGAGCAATTCAGCAACCTTGGACTGTTGTCTGGGGCGTTGCGGTACCGATCGCTGTGCATGTATTGGCTGCGGGCGGGTCGGTTGTGCTGCATGCGGCTGCGTCGTGGCTGCTCTGCTGGGTTGCGGCTGCTGGTTCACAGGCTTTGGCGGTGACGGGCGTACTGGCGCTGTCTGGACTGGCTGCGCGGCCCTCGGGCGTGGAGCGCTTACCGGCCGAGCGCTCTGCGCTGGTGGGGCGGGTCTTCCCTGATTCTGCTGTTCCGCTTGTAAGCCTTCTTTATAGCTTTCCTCAGCCATGCGTTTCAGTCGGTATTGCTTGTGACAGTCCTGGCACCACACCTTGCGGCCCTTGCTCGCCTGAATCTGAACATTCTTCTTCGAGGTGGTGATCTTCTTCGAGCATTTCCCGCACGCGACCTCCACCGGATCCCTGATCATGAAGAACGAGGTTGGGAAGATTTCGTTAGCTAGATATCCCTTTTTTACAGAGAAGCGGTAGCGGGATAGCAGGTCGATCCACTGCTCAATGGAGACCCTGTCATTCTGTCGGAAGGTGCGGTGAAACGCTTCGCGGACGTCTTTTTTCAGGTGATTCCAAATGATCTCCCAGGATCCCCTAGGAGCGTTATCTCCGGTGTGGTTGTCCTTGTCGCTGAAGTCGCGATAGGGAAACTTCATCGCCTTGATGTTATCCGAGGGTGACCCGCCGCCTTGCTGCGAGTACGGCGGTTTGCCGGGTAGCAGAATCATGAACAGCATGGTTGCCACCGCGAAAAGCTCATGGCTTCGAGTGCGCAGGAAGCTTTCGTAGGCAACACCCTGGATCTCGGGCGCAGTGAAATTCACAGTACCCACCGGACAGGGAAAGCCCTCGATCTGGAAGCTGTCTGTATCAACCAACCAGAGCTTGCTGCTGTCCTGGGTGACCAGAAGGTTCATCGGGTTGATGTCCCCCACCAGAATGTTCAGGCTGTGCAGGAAGCGTAGGTGTTCAAGGAAGGCAAGGCAGAGATTGAGCAGGTCAATACGCCCCCAGGTCGGGTACGACTTTTCGAGGACAGGTTTGACGAACATCGAGACCTGCATCGTTTTACCTTGAGCCTTCGGCATGAGGTAGCCGACGAACTCGGCGTGTCGGTTGAACAGAAGATCAGTGGGCCAGCAGATGCCCTCGCGGTTGATCTTGCGCGACACCATCAACTCAATCTTCTGACGTTTGAGCCGGGTCATCTTTCCCTTGTGGTAGATCTTGCACACCAGGGAGGGGGTATCGGTTTCGTAAATGACTCCTTCACCGCCTTCGCTGATCTTTTTGCCCAACACCATCCGTTTTCCACCGGGTGTGACAACGGCGTCGTTTGAGCCGGGGAGCATTTTGACGTCGACGTTTACGTCGGCAGTGCTCATGGGGGTGCGGTGCTCGGCAAACGGCTTGAGCGGGCCAGGGCTTGGCCGTAGCGTTTGGGATTGAGGGGGCGTTGATGCTTGAGTTTGAGGCGGCCATTTGTGACAGGCCACGTCGGCAGCCTCCGCCTGGCCCTTGAAGTGATCATCGCAGGTGACCACGGCCATCCCGTAGTCGCGGGCCACTTCAATCAGCTGGGCGTTCATGCCCTGTGCGGTGAACACCTGGCGCTTCAAGATGAACGCAGAATCATCATCGAATCGAAACTTGGCCAGCAAATCACCTGAGAGGATGGGCTCGCCAGTGGGGAAGGAAGCGATACCTTTCGCATGACCGCCCTCAATCTGCGATAGGACGCGCTCGGCGTTCTGTCCTTGAACGGTAGGCTTGCCTCTATGCTCGATGAGCGTCGTCATCACCTGAGCCAGGAGCACGGGCAGATTATTCTTGACGCGAATTTTCGTGATGATGTCTGGGTAGGCGAGGAGCACTCCCGCGTCGATCAGCACTTTTCGAATTTGTCGTTCCTTCATGGGCTCGGGGCGTTGCGCGATTCCATACGATTGGGTCGCCCGAGCTTACAACGAAAGCCCTTCCCCGATTGGCTGTCCCGCGCGGGGATGGCTCTTGGCCACCGATGGATCAGGATTTTTGTGATGGGCATCACGTTTTTTATTCTGCGGCCAGGGCGCTTTTTGGCTGGAACAGCGATGAGGCGTGGCTGGTGATTGGTAATTCGTCGGCTGTCAGGATGCTCATCATTTCTGTGAGGAGGAGCGAAGCCGTGGTACACCGGCCAGTAGCCACTGGCTCTAGGAGGAAGATTAGGGCAGCAAGCAGCCGTAGACACGGCTCACCCCCTTAGAGTCCTTTGGCTCAACTTTTATGGTTTACACTAGGCCAATCGTCTACATCATGATCATTGTTTGAGGAAGCTTCATGTCTCGTTTGGCAGAATTTCGTGAACTGGAAAAAAGCTGGCCTCGCAGTTGGCAGAGCTTGAACTGCTCAAGGGCAGCAGTGAGCTAAAAAAAGAAATTGAATTCGAAACCCAGCTGCGTCACTTGCTCACGGAGTATGGCTTCAGTCTCAAAGACATCATCAATGTTTTGGATCCTCAGCGCGTGCGTCGCGCACCTGCGGTGGTCGAGAAAGCTCCGCGTCGGACTCGGCAGCTCAAGGTTTATAAGAACCCGCACAACGGTGAGCGGATCGAAACCAAAGGCGGTAACCATCGGTTGTTGAAAGAGTGGAAAGCTGAGCATGGTGCTGACGTCGTAGAAAGCTGGTTGGCGAACTGATCGACCCGGGAGCCGCCGTTTAGGCGGTTCCCGCTTCGATGGGTTAAAGCCGCATATCTATAAGTTCTTCCGTCAGGCTCATGCACTCGGCTGCTGCGGGAGAGTGAGGGGCAATATCTAGCAGTGAATGGAAGTAGCAATAACCCTCCCAGATCGACTTCTCTTCATTGAAATTATCGATCACCACATCGTGAGCTGAGGTCAGTCTAACGCTCAGGGGCGGAATGGGCAGTTCCATGATTTTTCTGAAGATGCATTCCCGATACCGATAGCGTTGGTACCGCTCGTTTCTAAGTTTTTCGAAGACTTCTGGTGAGATGTCCTTGCGGTCGCCCAGGAACTCCACGAGCTCACGGCTTTGTCCTCCAATGTCGTAGCGCGTCAACAAGCTGAAAATTTTTGGCAGTTTCTTTCTGGACGGTTCGCCTTTCAGTCGATCTATAAACCGTCGAGCAGCCCTTACCGAGAGTACGCAATAACTGTCGACGATTACGGCAATGATGTCGCAGTTGTCCTTGAGCAGCTTGAAGTCGTACTTCACGTCGAGCAACAGATAGTCGTACTTCTGCTTCAGGTTATCCAGCGTGTGAACGGATTGCTGTTTTCGCTTCAGGGTATCGATATCTTCTCGCAGGTAAAGATGGGCGATCTCCTTGTCAGGGCAAGCTTCCAGGTCTCGGTCGATCTTCTTGGCAAGGTTCTTCGCTTCAGAGGGGTGGATCACGACATCCCGAAGGTCGTAGATGTCCACGGCGCTCACCAGGCTGTTGGCCTCAGGCCCCTCTCCAGCGCTGACCATCGAACGATAGACCGCGTCGTCAGTGATGATTGCCACCCGCATGCCCTTGAAGGCCAGGCACGCTGCCACGTTAACCGTGATGGGCGACTTGCCAACACCTCCCTTCGAGCTGGTGATGCTGATCACGTGCGACCTGCGATGGGGGTCTAGGTACTCGCGTAGATCGTTGGGGATGGGGATGCCCGCGCGCAAGAAGAACAAACGCAGCGCAGCGGGAGATGGCTTGCGCTTGGAGGGGGCGTCACTCTCCCAGGCTCGCCATGCCCGCCACGTGACTGAGGCCCACTTCGCAGCCTGGTTTACGTTGAGCTTACGATCCAGCCGAGCTTTCCTGAGCTGGCCGGCCACTGAATGTCCCATGGTGCAACCCTCTTTCGTCATGAAGTGGGTTTAGCGTAGTGGGCTATATCCGATCAAAAAAGTAGGCACAGCGCTCCGGGGCCAGCGATCTGCTGACCCTGAAGCGACTTGCTTGAGTGTTGCGCTCGAAGCCTTGGCGAAGGCTCCCAGCGTGGTAGGAACAGGTAGGTATCGCGGTCACGTGACTGGCATCATTCGCCAACAGGATCGGTGTCGCCGCCTGGAGTGATTGCCTTATCGCCCAGTTTGATGAGTTTGAAATCCACGTTGTGGGTGGACTCGCGGTAGGTTGATTCGCTGTCGTCGAAAGACGCCGCAACGATGCTCTGAAGGTCTTTGGCTGCCGCGAGCTTCATGAACAGGGCTTGCTGGCTTTTAGTCGCCATGGAGTGCTGCCCAGGTTCATCCAGAAGAAGAAAACCTGGATGGTTACCGTTCACCGTTGGGTGCGAAGAGGTTTCGTACAAGGTGAAGATGTAACTCCATATCAGGCGGACAAAGTCGCTTGCGCTCGATTCCTGGGCGATGTTGCTGCTGTCTCGTGACGAACGCTCCTCGGAGGCTTGTTTGATCTCGCTGAAATCTTTTTGATAAATCTCTCTGAGTTCTATCTTGGCCAGTTCTGGCAAGAGATTATCTGTGTTGAAGATGATGTCTTTGACAGGTGCGCTGTGGTAGTCGAATGCGCCTACGTTGGATCTGAACAGCTTCGCAAACAGATCGTATTTTTTCTGGTCTGTCTCGGAGTAATGTTCTTTGGGCAGGTCGGCACGGGCTTTCTGGTTTAGATCGACCTCAATGGCGAGGGCTTCCAGCTTTTCCAGGCGCTCCCGGTTGCGCTGAGAAAACATCGAGGCCTCCTCGATGTCCATCTCCATTTGTAGCTGCTGACGTAGATTAGCTTTCGAGACTGTTGAGGTCGTCGTAATGTCGGTTCTCAGCGCGCGCAGCCTGGATTTGGATTCGGAGATGCGCCGTGTTAGATCCTCACTGGTGACAGTGGTTTCTCTCATGGATAAGGCGATGGAGGCACTGTCGCGCTCCAGCATTCGGATCTGTGACTGCAGGTAGTCAATGTTGGTCTTGATGTCCATATGGGGCGTGTGCTCATGGAGGTCAGTCAGGGAGTGACCTACATCCTGGTGACACGCCGGGCAGACATCCTTGGCAATGCTCAGATCCAACGATGCGCCGAAGTTGATGAGTTTTTGCGCAGCTTTGTTTTTAATGAGTTCGTCTTGGGCTTGCTTCAGGTGAACAGTGTTAGCGCTGCGTGAAGCCCGGTGCAGGGTGAGTTCGCCCAGAGTCGCCTCATACGCAGCGGTCAATCTCAGCAGCCTTTCGGTCTCCGCCTCAATCTGCTTGAGCGTGGCTTCAGGAGTTGCATCCTTCCATTTCGTTTCTTCTTGCTGAAGTCTCAGCAGAGCTTGGAATTGGCTGTTTTTATACTCATCCAGGCTCATTGGGCCTTGAGCCGTACGCTTGAGGTAGCTCACTTCACTGGCGTGGAACACCGCCGTAGGCGCCGGGGGTAGACTCACCACTTGGATCGAGTTTTTCAGCGCATCATTTGAAAGCGCCTTGGTTATGTCAAGCCAGGCAGTGTTGAGCTGGACAGATTCGTGGTCAAGCCTCGCGCGTTTCGCATCCAGTTCGAATACGTTGGTGCCGACGAGGTAGTCCACAATTTTGATGCGGGCGTCACGGACGCCGAAATAGGGCAGGTTGGCAATGTAATCCGTCCACCCCCGTTTCTGCTCAATGGCCAGCGCAGCAAAGACGTACTGCAGATAGAGCTTTGTCTGTGTGCCACTCTTGTGCGGTACCTGAGGCAGGTCAAGGCCGAGGAATTTTTCCAGGTAGGTGTAGTAGCCTTCCTCGATCTGTGCGCTGCCACCGTCGTGCAGGTAGCGGTAGAGCGGTTCGGCCTGTTCGCCTTTGGTCAGCACCGCGCACTCTTGGATCTCGACAAGTCGCGGATCGACCTTTTCTTCCCTGATTTTGCGAGTCACGGTAATGGTTTTACCGTTCGACTCTAGTTCCATCATGACGAGAGAGCGGGTGATGAAGCACTTTCGCCCGCCATACTCGACATAGTCTTTCAAGACGTAGGTCAGGGCTTTGTCGTTCTGGGCACCGAGCAGCTGCTCCATGCCCAGTGCATAGAGGATGCTATGGACAATGGTACTTTTACCGGCTGAGTTACGCCCGCGAATGATGTTCAGGTTGCGCTTGAAATAGGTCAGAAAGCCAAACGGGCCTTCGTTGGTATCAATTGAGATCTTGATCGATTTGATGAACACGGTTATTCCCATTCCTTGGATACGGTCTTAACCATATCTTCCGTAATTTTCTTGCCGATTTTGAGTAGCGCTGTTTTTTCCTCAACCATGACGCTCTTGTCGTCCATGATCGTTTTCACAAGCTGTTTGCCTTTGATAGACAGTTCAAAGCCCGTGGTAGTAGGTTCGATCAGCTGATCGCTGTAAGCGAGGTTGAGCGCCATGGAAAGGGCTGGGTCGAATCCCCAGACCGGTAGCGTGATCTGTCCGAGGTCGGCAGCAAGCCTCATCGTTTCGACACGGGGTGGCGTTTTTATCGCCCAGTTCATGAGGTGCAGTTTTACCAAGCTACATTTGTCGCCACGCCCGGTCAGGTGCATGATCAAAAGGGCTTGGCATATCTTGTAGATGGGCCGCAATTCCGTCAGTACTGGGCTGGGCCGTGAGGTGAATTTGAGCGTGGCCATTAGTAGAAGTCCACCTGGCAGACGGCCAGCCAGCGAGCCATTGTCCTTCGGATGATCTCGTCGGCAGTGGTTGCATCGATGCTCAAAAGCTCATCGCCGACCAAGCGCTCCTGCAACTTGGTTTTGACCTTCTCAACCAGCTGATCAGGGTCGCCAGTGATCGTGAATTTCCACTCTTCAATGTTGTTCTCAAAGCCATGTAAGGCCCTGGCCAACTGGAAATACGTTTGAGGGTGAGAGTCATACAGGTTCTGGAAGTAGCTGTCGTGATCGAGGAACGACTTCTTCGTGACCCTCAATAAACCCTCAGCCGCCAATGCGCCCTTCTCAGCCATGCGCAGGTTGGTCTTGCGCTCCAAGTTGTCGTCATACTCGGTGTTGCCTTCGTTGACCTTGGGTATTTCATGCAGGTCTTGGCCCAAAGAAATGGGCAAGCCCTCGAATTTCTTTTGCTGATTGATCTCTTGCATGTAATAACCGGCATCATGCACGTAAACAGTGAAATCCTCATGAAGGTGGGGCAGTTTCCACTCTCGGACTTCGGTCTGTTTTTCTACAGCGTGCGACAGTATCTTGTTATGGATAACGTCAGGGGTTATCAGGTACCAGCTCTTGATCCGCGTGCCACCTAGAATGGTGCACAGGCTCTTCTCGTTGTCTTTTAGCTTCTTGAGATCCTGGGTCATCTTGTCCCGCTGCTTCTCATAGAGCTCTTTACGCTCATAATGGAAGTCGGGGCAATAGCATTGGAACGCGAGGCCTGTACTTCGGGTAAAACCTTCAATGCCAAAGTCACCCGGCGTAGCAGGTACATGCTGATACCCTTCAGCGCCGTACTTTGCCTTTAAGACGAGCTGCATCAACAATTCCCAACTGGTTCCGTTAAATGCGCCCACTGATGTATTAATCAAAGCTTACCTGCCCCGCTGCATCAGGTTAATCCATTCCCGCCAAACTGCGTCAGCCGTGTTGGAGTCAAAAGACCGTATCGGGCGAAGCTAGCAAAATGCCGCCATCTGGTCTAGTTATCGCGTGGACGGGTGATCAAAAAAAGCTGGATATAAATACAGTATAAGTGGTTGGTCAGGTCGTCACTGTCTAACCAAAGGTCGCCAGGAAAGGTAAAGCGCGGCGAGAGTCACGCACACGACAACCATTATTTGTCCTGAACGGTGCTGCCAATGCAGTGGGTCTCAGGGCGCAAATGGCCGTGTCAGTTCTCTCGAATAGCCGGGCCTCTTTGCAGCTACGGGCGAGCAATTGCAACCCTCTACCACCTTCTGCTGTGCTAACAACCTCCAAGCTGTCGATGCCGACCTGGCGCTCCCAGAAACCAGGTGGCACAGGTCGGTAGAACGTGCTGTGCATCGAGAGGTAAGCGTCGGTAAAGGGGGCTGGAGGGGTAGTCGAGGCATTCCCAGGGTTACCCTGGTGGAGCATGGCTGTAAGCACTTATGGTGGATCCTGAGGGCGGATCTGCCGTGGGGTGAGGGAGGGCGAAACTAGGTTGATTGGGATCAGAGAGGCGCTGATTGGTCGTCCTGGCCTAGCCTGTGATTGGGAGCGGGCAGGCGCTCGGATGACCTTGGCCTGGGTGAAGAGAAAGCTGTTCGACGGGGGGCGCCACTTTGCTAAGGTTAAGACCTACGCAGTTAATGGTCTACTTGCAGGGATGCCCACACATGGTTGAACAAGAGCCGCCCCCGGATTATGCCGGTAAACCCACTGTCTACTTAGACCAGAATGTCCTCGACCTCGTGGTGAAGGAAAAGGATCCGGCGTTTTTTTCTCGGCTGATGAACGATTATCAGGTGGTTTATTCTGATGAGACCCTCAGGGAGATCAAGCGCAGTGGGCAGCCTGAAGTGTTCCTCGCTGCCTTGGAATCCATGAGTGCGATGCACTTCAAGTTCCAAACCGATCATACCCTCCAGCCCACTGGGGGCATGCTGATCACCAGTCATTCGCCGTTTCAGACCTATGCAACCTACCTGAGTAATGAGCCGATCTACGATGTGATGCTGGCCGCTGCTCATCAGACCAATCTGAAACTCTATGGCGGACGTAAGGACAGCAGCTTTTCAGCCATTTCTCGCGAGCAAGTGGAAGCGTTCAATGCCTTCATGTCGCATGCGTCCGAGCAATTGGCGCTGGTGGGTGAGGAGCAGCCGGAAATCGCCACTGCGATGAAGCAATACATGGACATGCTCCAACGCCAGTTCGAAATTGCGATTGAGGTGTCGAGTGGGGAGCTGGAAAAATACATAGACGATGCCTCGGGCCAGTCAGGCATTCAGGCCTATCGCAGCGCGGTGGGTGTCGGGCCTGTACAGCTCAACAATGTTCAGCCGCCCAATGTCATCCGAAAATTATGGGAGATGCACCAGGAGCTGAATGGCTACAGGGGCATGGGCTATGTCATCGAGGATTTTGTCGGGATCTCACTGCACCCCATCTATGGGCGAGAGATGCACCAGCATGAGAAGGTGACCAGTGTCTACAACGTGCTCAACGTGATCGGTTACAAGCCAGACAGCAGCCTCAATAAAGAACACCGTCACATTGCAGCGATCAGCGACGCCGCGCATGCGTCAGTCGCCTCCCACTCGCACGTACTACTAAGCGCAGACACGGCCTTCGTCAGCAAAGTGCGGGCGATTTACGAGTTCTTGGAGATCTCGACAAACGTCTATCTCGTCACCTTCAAGGACGGCCAGATCTGGATTGAGGATTGAAGCCCCAAAGGATGCCACCTCGCGATCCATTCCGAGTGCACCCACAGGCTGTTGGTGCACTCGGAGAGCGCTGTTGATGTAGGACGTCAGTGGCTCATTGGAAAGGTCGGATCAATGATCAGAATGGGCTTGAGGGTGGTGCCTTTTTCGCTGTCGGCCGCTGCTTCGTTGATCTTGTCGAAAGGATAGAATTTCACCATCCGGTCGAACGGGAAGCGTCCTTGCATGAGCAGGCGTACCAGGTCTGGGATGAACTTCTGCGGTACGCTGTCTCTCTCGCAGATGCCTCGGGTGCTTTTCCCGTTGATGAGCAGTCGTTAACATCGAACGAGACCAGGGCGCCCAGGTGCGACGCGCCGACCAAACTCACACTGCCAAGCCCACCCAGAGCATCGACAGACTGACTCAGAACTGCAGGGATGTTCATCCACGACGGCATCTATGCCCCCCTTCATCGACAAGCTGACGCAAGCCGTTTCCCGTATCACCTTGGGCGATCCGATGTCCGAGTCCACGCGCCTCATTTGCTTGATCAATCAGAAGCAGGGGGAGACGAGTCCTCAGCTACATCGGCGTAGGGCGAGAGGAGGGTGCGAAACTGCTCATCGGCAGACAGCGCCGTGACATTGCGGGACATGGTTATGGCTAATTCATTGAGCCTACCGTGTTCGAAGCAACGAACCGGATGCACATTACGCAAGAAGAGATCTTCGGCCCGGTGCTTTGTGTGATTGGCTGGAATGATTACGACGCCATGGTCGAACAGGCCAAATGACGTGCTGTACGGCCTAGCATCTGGGATCTATACGTCCAAGCTGGCCAACGCCATGAAGACCGCAGTTCTGCTTGAAGTCGGCAACGTCTGGATCAACCAGTATTTCAACCTCAAAAGTCGCGCGCCGTTCGGGGGCTTGAAGGAGAGCGGGATCGGCCGCGAGTATTGTCACGATACCCTGAATCAGTACTCCCACGTGAAGTCGATCACTGTGCAAACTCAGATCAATCAGCCCTGGTTCGCACTGTAGAAAAGGCCCTGGGCGCCAGGACTTTGGGTGGCAGCCCGCCTGTGGTTGGGGCTGAAAAGGTCGCCACCTTCAGGGGTAGCAAGGCCGGGTTATGGCGCCGGAGATCCTGGCGCCGAGGATGTTCTTGGCGTCGCGAGGGTTCCTGGCGACGAGCCCACAGAATGTGCTGTAGACCCGCTTCGCTGCTCAAAGGTGCTCAAGCGCTTTTTTCAACGCATCGAATGTGCCTGGACGGAACAACTGCTCGCCGTTCGGGCCGTATGCATCTCCGCGAGCACCAAGTGTAAGTGAGCGTTCAGAGAGGAACTCACTTGAAACAAGGTACTCAAGTGCGCGCCGTTCGCCGGGCGAAAGTTTAAATAGCTCGGAGGGTTGCTGGCGTGTGTCGATGGAGATGATTTTATTGGGTGGCACAATCTCTCGAAGCTTGAACTCCGAGGCTTTCAACTCCGCTAAGAGCATATTGGTTAATAATTTCTGTTCGCCAATCGGGAGCGCGTCAATCCAAGCATACTTGCCAGCCACTGGTTTCGGTTTTGCGGGTACCTCGGCGGCAAAGGCGTCGATCAGCGCGCGGTACCGGGCACCTCCTTCATTATGAAGGCTCTGTTTGGCCGGAACGCCGTATACCTTGCCGAATTTAGCGATCGTGGCATAACTGAAGTCAGTACTCTTGCGCTCCTTCTGCTCCTGGCAAGCCAGATAAACAGCGTCAAGGGTTTTATGCACCCGAGGCGGACTACTGGCCTTGAGGCTTTCAAGGATTTCTTCAGGCGACATCATACATAGGCCTCTTCATCGTATTCGATCAATGCGTGTGGATGGGGGGCGCGGCCAAGCTTCTTAGACAGGCCGCTGGGCTGCTTAGGGTATGGTTTTTCATCTTGTTCGAGAGCCAGCACCTCTTGAGCTTTCGCGCCAGACAGCAACTGTTTAATGGAATGTTCCGACAGCCGCTCATCCTCGGGAAGATCACGCATCAGAAGGCGCCCCTCTACCACCGCATCAAGCTTTGTCCACGAGTTAAGTCGGGATAACATGAACTTGGTTAGCTGGTTGCCGATAGTCAATTGCTGTTTTGCGTCCAGCATGAAAAGCGACGGCTTCATTTCATTGAACTGGATCATTCGGTCGAGAAGCTGGGTGCGGGGTGTAACCGCCAGTTCTGCCTTTGCAGAAACATAGATCTCAGCATTTTCGCAAACTTCGTTCAGTTGATGAAAGAATGACGTTTCATCTACTTGAAGCGTGGTCTCATGATCACTGTGCATAATCAGCTGGGTCGAGTCAGCGTCATCGTCGTTTTCAATGCGCTCGTTCATGACAGCCTGGCACTGGCCGGCAAGCCGGTTGATAGAGTTCATGTCCGACAAATACATGTTCGCTTTCTGGGAGGCAGTCTCTATCTGCCCCTTAATGGCGAGCTTTTCGAGTTCGAGTTCGCGAATGGGCGTTTCGTCAAATACCAGCCCTTTTTTCTCCATATCATACTGCTGATAGCCAAGTTCTTGTAGGTGCTCGTCGATATCGGTGACTTTCTGGCCCATGCTGTTAAGGTGGTCAAATTGCATTCTGGCAGCAAGTGAAATTTCATTAGCCAGGGAAAGAAGGCCGCCTAAGAAAACGGGCCCCGTTACAAAGTGACGGCAACGGATGCAGTTTTCGCTGCCCAAGTAACCGGCGGGAACTGCTATGGCCTTACCAAGCTCATTCAAGTAGCCGTCGTGGCATCGGCTACCAGCAAACGTGCAGAGGCCGTAATCTCGGAATAATGCACTGCCAGCAGCGATGTCTCCTGCGAAACGTTTGATGGCTTCCTCGTTGTTGGCGACGAGTTGGCCTTTAACTGCATTGGCTCGGCCTTGCTGAACCATTTGCCAAACAGCTTTGGCTCGATCTGCTAATGCCCGTTTTTCTCCTTCCTCAAACTTCATGCGCAGCATTTCTCCATTCGCTTTGACATAATAGATGGACATGATTACTGAGCTGTGGCCTGCAATCTTTACAATATCTTCAAGAGGCAGTCTGAACTCCATCACGTACGCAGTAATGAGGCTGACCCTCATTGTGTGGGCTGTGTACTGAGAGGAATATGAGCTGACGTTAGTCGGATCGCCCTGAAGCGTGGCCAGCTCTATCTCAGGTGGCTGAATGTTATAAAGTGCAATGGCAATCCGCCAGCCTAGGCGTAAGCCAAAACTTCCGATGCATTCTTCTTTGTCAAGATCTCGAAATAGGAAGCAGTTTTCTTGCTTTGCCTTTCGATCTTCCAAGTTCAAGTTGGTGTTTTCGCAGTCTTCCCATCGCATGGGTTTGCTAATGGGGTTGTACTTTGTTTGCCAATTTCGAAAGCGGATGCACCAGATTGCCAGCGCCTCCGGCAACCAAGGGATATCGTACTCTGGCTTGGTGCGTGACGTCTTATTGGTCGTGATGTGCATACCAATTTCGTCCTTGGGGTACTTTTTTACAAATCCCTGGTTCTTCTTGCAACCACGAAATGGCGAGGGATTGGGTTTCCAAATAATTTCCCCATCTTCCAGCACAGGAATTTCATCGTCGCCTTCACCGGAGTCGACGTAAGCCAGTTGTATTCCGCGAACAGGGACAGATGCCAGTGCGTAAGTATGCATCCAGGAACCCGGGAACCAAATTTTATACTTTCCTTTTTCGCACTTCCAGACGCAGTCTGGGTCGTCACGGTCAATTTTGTTTTCGTCAACATCAAACCAGTCTGCTTTGAACTCGTGCAGGTGGGTCAGATCGGAAAAGCTTGTGGCGTTCGGGGGGATAATCCATTCTTTGAGTTCGTCGACGAAGTGGTAAGCCAGCGCAGGTTTAACCGTCTCCGTGGGAGTTATGACGACGCCAATGTCTTTGTTCAGTGGCGCGAATGGATCGCGCGCGCCGAGAATCAGAGTGCGCTCACCGGTGTCCTCGCAAGTGATGCACAGGTTGTCTTTGATAAAGCTCTCTGCAAACTCTCGCAGCGCGTGTACAGCTTTGCGTTGTTGGGTTTCTTTAATGCTCCCAATGAATAACTCGAATTCCGTCAGTGTGAATCTGTCGGTAGTGAATATTGCTGTAGGATCTTGGCCAATCTTTAGTGGGACGAGGAAGTCTCGGACGAACCTCACCAAGTAGTTCTCTTTGACGCTGCCGCCTCTTACCGTTTTTAGATGCGAGCCGATAACAAATTGCCAGGCTGCATGGCTTTTAGGGATGGTGACGATAGTGTACGGTTGCGTCCGGCCCAAATAATCAGCCCAGTTGATCCATGAACCTTGATACACTTTGTCCGGTGCGAATGGGAAGCGCCGATCATCACTGGCTACAATATGTTTTTTATAGTCACTGGCGGAAAGAATGCTTAGCTCTTTCAGCAAGTCTTTGGCTTCTTCGAAAGAGTAAGGTTGAACGATATCGCAAAAATCATACCAGTCGATCCAGTCGTTATGGAAATCACGATGTGGGTTGGCTGGCAGGCAGGGGTAGAGTGCCTGTTTTTGACGATACTCAGCGCTATTTTTTATGCCAATTACTTTAACGGCGAATTTGGCTTCCTCGTAAGTGGAGCACCGTTCAGGAAGGATAAATTCCTGCCAGGAAGTAAATTCTTTGTACACCTCGCGGGGCGTCAGCGGGAGCTTTGGGTCAAGGTGCGCAAGTTTTGCGTAATCTTTAGTGGTCACAACTCCAAGCGCCCTTGCAGCTGCACCCGCAGAATGCATTGTTGGGTAGAAATCACCATAAAGGAATGCTCTCCAGCCGGTCTCAGGCCACTGGTCTTTATAGATGATGTCCGGGCATCTCGGCAGCAGGCTGTCCTCTCGGAATCGGTTCAAATACTCGGACTTGGTTTTAATTCCGAGTCGCTGGACAGCCGCTGTCGCGTGATCAATGGTTTCATATGTTGGGACTGTACCAAGAAAATGCTCCCAGCTCATCCATGCGTCTTTGTATGCTTTAGACGGGTCTTTTGGGAGTTTTGGATCTTCTTCTGAATAGCAAGCAGCATACTCTTCAGCTGTGCTGATGCCTGCGTCTCGTGCAGCCTGCTGCGCTTCGGAGTAAAGTTTATAGGTCTCCGTGTTTTGCTCAAGGAAGGTCGGCCAGTCTACCCAGTGTTTTTTGTAAGTGTTGTATGGCGAGGCTGGAAGCTCGGGATGTGACTTTTTCAATTCGTAATATTGGCGGCCCGTTTTGATGCCATGCTTAGCGACGAAGGCCTTGGCTTCTTGGTATGTCAGTAGCGTGGGACGTCTCTCAATGCCGAGATAGTCGTACCAGCCGTTCCATTCTTTATATATAAGGTGAGGGGCAGCATAAAGCTTTGGGTCGACACTCAAGCAGGTGTCTTTGTAATCTTGTAGGGTTCTGAAGTTATAGGAGCGCGCAATCAGCCTTGCTTCAAAGAAGTCCTGGTACTTTTCTCCTTTGTCGAGGAAGTCGTTCCAGCTGATCCATTCCTTTTTATATTGTACGTCTGGGCGAGAGGGTAGGTGCGGATCTTGCTTGTATTTCTCTTGGTAGCTTTGTGCACAGGTTATGCCTAGTCCAAGGGCAACAGCCTTTGCTTCTTCATAATCATGAATCTTGACTTTTATCTTGCCGAAAAATTCGCCATAGCCTGTCCATTGATTAACGTACATTTGGTATGGGGCTGAAGGGAGCATGGGGTCTTCAGAGCGCCGTTTGTTATACTCGGTGACTGTATTGATTCCTAACTTAATGCACGCTGCGCGCGCTTCTTCATAGGTTTCATAGAATTTTTGCTTGGGTGCCATGGTCTGTAGTCCTTATATCAATAGAGCTAAATTTCAGGCGCGCAGGCGTGCAGGTTCGCTCTTGAGCCTTGTGCGCAAAAGTTTTAATTAGCTGTCCGGGCCGTCTAGGTTAAAGGCAGTTGGTCGGCAGCTGTGGCGTATTTGGCGCTTGTTGCGCGATTGTTAACTCCTGGATTTTGTTATCCGCCGGTAGCTGGCGATAGGTCGACCGGGAGGCGCATATTCTTCAGTTACGCAGTTTTCGGCAGTTTGTTTGGCGTTGTTTCTCGATTCGACGGTGCGCATCCGTTCCCGCACTTCCTGATCTGTCGGTTGTAGGTATACAAGGCAAGAATCAGGATGTGCATGATGCATCGAGCGCTGAATTTCAATTTGGCTAAAGCCATTTTCTGCAAGTCGGTAACCATACGCATGCCGATGGCCGTGTTCACTTGTGCCGTCGTATTTGTAACAGCGCAATCCGATCCTCTCGACAGCGGCTCTGTGGAGCCGTTGGAAGTTCTTAATGCTTTCAGGTCTGCCCTTTAAATTCGTAAAGGCGAAAGGATGCCTACCTCCGGCGTCTACCCGTTGGTATAGGAGATAGTTTTGAAAGGCGAGCAGAAACTCCTGAGATTTAGAAGGTGGATAGAAGTCGACGGTAAAAAACATTTGCTTGTTCGTCGTGGGTGCTTTCCAGCCCGCGTGCAGCGATTCCGATTTCAGATAGTCTGTTCGCGGTTTCATGCGAAACTTGCGAAGCAAGTAGTCTTCACGATCTTTATAGCCTTTCTCAGGTGCTCTGCCTTTAGACGGATGATGGATTCTGACGATGGCCTCGCAGCGCTCTACGTCTATTTCGATATCGTCAAGATAGATGTGGAATAGTTCGCTCTTTCGAAGCCCGCCATAATGCATCAGAAGGGTCATGGCCTGGCTTTTGTAATCAATACGCAGATGCTTGTGCTCACTGCGAGAGCTGGCTACTAGGCAACCGTCATCAATCAGCGTGTTGAAGTGCTCTTGAGGAAAACGTTTAACTTCGTCAAGGATCACAGGTGACGCTCTCTCTCTTCCTACTTCACGCCTAAAATGATTCATCTCTCGCTCTTCGTCTGACGTTAAGTGGTTGAGAAGCTTGTTGTCTTGACGATGGTGATAAGCGCACCAGTTCAATTTCTCTTCGTGCTTCGTGGCTTCTCTAATCGGATTCATGACCACGCCGCTGTGCCCCGGCTGCTTGGTCAGCCAGTCGGTGTATCCGGTCAGTAGGCAAATGATGTCATCCGCATTCTCCTGGCTGCGGTTGGGCCAGTAGAGGCCCGTCGGATCTTCCAGGTTGAGGTCGATAGTCCCGCTCTTTAATGCGGCCCGAAACGATTTCAGGAGCGTGGTCGGATTGTGGAAGGGAAGGCCGCTCAGCGTGATGTAGTCCAAGAGCATCGCCACGGAGGAGGTCACCTTCACTCGCCACGAATTACTCCTGGTTTTCTCGCTCAGGTATTGGAGCAAGGAGACGAGTACTCCCTGGCTGGTGATCAATCCCGGAAGGCGGATTTTTTTGAGCCGGGTGGGGCTCTGGTATTCGACCTTGATCTTGATGGCCGTCAGCGGCGGCATCTTCATGATTTGCATCAGCGCTGTGCTCCCAGGCAGGTGGGGAGCTGGCTTGCGGATGGCATTTGGTTAGGGTCTAGGCTTGGGCCTGGGCTCAGGTGGTGATGACGTGCGCGGGGAGTGGGCGCGCCGGCCTTGGCGGTCACGGGCTGACGGGATGCGAGGGCATAGGTCTCTGCTGGAAATGCGGCACTGAAAAAAATCTCAGCTGACATGCTTGACGCCTTAAGTACACTCGGTGTACTATTAAAATGTCCATTGGTATAAGATTTTACCATTGCGAATTCTCAGAAAACAGCCCATTTGGGCTACTTTTTGTCGCACCCGCACCCGCACCCGCACCCGCACCCGCACCCGCACCCGCACCCGCACCCGCACCCGCACCCGCACCCGCACCCGCACCCGCACCCGCACCC
>NZ_QETK01000045.1 GCF_003105155.1 Pseudomonas sp. SDI
AGCCCTGTGCGTTGCTGTGGGAGCGGGCTCGTCCCGCGATGGCTACCCCCAAAATTCCATGTGGGACCAACAGCCCAAAGAGGCGCCCCACGCCACCCACCAGACTGCCCCCATGTACACCAAAAATTTCGTCAACCCTTGCCCAGACTGGGCAACGGCCTTGCTCAACGGCTTCAGCCAGGTGCTGCTGCAGCGTAACCCGCTGTGCGGCCTGTTCTGCCTGCTGGCGATCCTTTTCAGTGCCCCCGAGCTGATCGGCGGCGCGCTGCTCGGCGCACTCGCCGGGTTACTCACTGCGCAGCGCCGCGGCTACAACCGCGTCGACCGCCAGGCCGGGCTGTACAGCTACAACGGCGTACTGATCGGCCTGCTGCTCAGCCATGCCCTGCCCTGGTCGGCCATCCTGCCACCGCTGATCATCGCCGCTGGCGGCCTGAGCAGCATGCTCGTGCACCAGTGGCTCAAGCGTTCCGGCCCGCAGCAGGTACTTTCGGCGTTTACCGCGCCGTTCGTGCTGATCGGTTGGGCGGTGCTGCTGGTCGGCGAACCGGGCGCCAGCAGCGCCGCACCGCTCGAACACAACGCGCTGTATGCCCTGGCCCGTGGCCTGGGGCAGATCTTCCTGCTGGATAACCCACTGGCTGGCCTGCTGATCGCCATCGGCCTGCTCCTGGCCAACCGCTACGCGGCGGCCTGGGCGCTGCTCGGCGCGGCCATCGGCGGCAGCGTGGCGCTGATCGGCGGCGAAGCGAGCGCAGCCTACGCCGGGCTGTACGGTTTCAACGCCGCACTGGCGGCGCTGGCCTTCAGCCAGACGCGCCGGCAACCCTGGCTACCGCTGCTGGCGATCAGCCTGGCGATTGCCCTGCAACCGTTGCTGGCACAACTGCCGGTGCCGGGCCTGACCGCACCGTTCATCCTGGCCTGCTGGCTGCTGCAGATCGGCCAACGCGCGCTGCGTCAACCCCTAGGTCGGCGTGCCGACCGCTTGCACAGCTGAGGCGGTACCCCTAGGCTCAGCGCCATCGTGAAATGGAGTTGAGCATGGATACCCCTTCGAGCTGGCGCGACCGGCTCTACGTTATCGTCTTTCAAAGCGACACGGTTGCCGGCCGGCGCTTCGACAGCATCCTCCTGCTGATCATCTTTGCCAGCCTGGTGACGGTGATCCTCGACAGCATCGACGACGTGCACCAGCGCTACGCCGGCCTGCTGGCGATCATCGAGTGGGGCTTCACTGCGGTGTTCCTGGTGGAATACCTGACGCGCCTGTACTGCTCGCCGAAACCGCTGCGCTACGCCTTCAGCTTCTACGGGCTGGTCGACCTGCTGGCGATCGTGCCGGGGATCATCGCCCTCTACTACAGCGACGCGCAGTACCTGCTGATCATCCGGGTGATCCGCATGCTGCGGATCTTCCGCGTGCTCAAGCTCAGCCCGTACCTCAAGCAGGCCAACTACCTGATGGCGGCGCTGCGCGGCAGCAAGCAGAAGATCATCGTGTTCCTGCTCAGTGTGTCGACCCTGGTTACCGTGTTCGGCACCCTGATGTACGTGATCGAAGGCCCCGAGCACGGCTTCACCAGCATTCCCAAGGGCATCTACTGGGCCATCGTCACCCTGACCACCGTGGGCTTTGGCGACATCGTCCCGAAAACCCCGCTGGGCCAGGTGCTCAGCTCGCTGGTGATGATCACCGGTTACTCGATCATCGCCGTGCCCACTGGGATTTTCACCGCAGAACTGGCCAACGCGCTGCGCGGCGAACAGTTGCAGCACGACTGCCCGACCTGCCGCAAGAACAGCCATGAGCATGGCGCGGCGTTCTGTTCGCGCTGCGGCAATGCGTTGTTCAAGAAAATCGAATAAGCAAAGCACTTTTTAATCTTTTTACGACTAAAGGCCAGCGGCTATAGTCGCTGGCATAATGCCTTCAACCCTGACGACAACAAGGAATGCGCAGTGAAAAAACTCTTCAGTGCCTCGCTTCTCGCCGCCGGCCTGGCCCTGGGCAACCTGGCCCAAGCCGCGCCGACCCTGCTTAACGTTTCCTACGACGTGATGCGCGACTTCTACAAGGATTACAACGCAGCGTTCCAGAAACACTGGGAGGCCGAGCACAAAGAGAAGATCGCGGTGCAGATGTCTTTCGGCGGTTCGAGCAAGCAAGCGCGTTCGGTGATCGATGGCCTGCCGGCGGATGTCATCACCATGAACATGGCCACTGACATCAATGCCCTGGCGGACAACGGCAAGCTGGTGCCGGACAACTGGGTGACCCGTCTGCCGAACAACAGTGCACCGTTCACGTCGGCCACCGTGTTCATCGTGCGCAAGGGCAACCCGAAAGCACTGAAGGACTGGCCGGATCTGCTCAAGGATGGCGTGCAAGTCATCGTGCCAAACCCGAAGACGTCGGGTAACGGCCGCTACACCTACCTGTCGGCCTGGGGTTATGTGCTGAAGAACGGTGGCGACGAAAACAAGGCCAGGGACTTTGTCGGCAAGCTGTTCAAGCAGGCGCCGGTGCTGGATACCGGTGGCCGGGCGGCGACCACCACGTTCATGACCAACCAGATTGGCGACGTGCTGGTGACCTTCGAGAACGAAGCGGAGATGATTGCCCGCGAGTTTGGTCGCGATCAGTTCGAAGTGATCTACCCGAGTGTGTCGGCCGAGGCTGAGCCGCCGGTGAGCGTGGTGGATAAAGTGGTCGACAAGAAAGGCACCCGGGCGGCGGCCGACGAGTACCTGAAGTACCTGTGGTCGCCTGAAGCGCAGGAAATTGCGGCGAACAACTACCTGCGTCCGCGCGATGCGCAGGTGCTGGCCAAGTACACCGACCGCTTCCCGAAAGTGGACTTCCTCTCGGTCGAGAAGACCTTCGGTGACTGGCGCAGCGTGCAGAAGACCCACTTCAACGACGGTGGTGTGTTCGACCAGATCTATACCGGCCAGTAAAGGCTAGGGATTCGTCAGACACAGTTTCACAGAAACTGAAGACGACCGCGGGCAACTTCTAAGGCCTGACAGGCTTCTGGCCACAGGGGATTCAGTGCTAAAGTCGCCGCCATGATATCCCCTGCCGCCACTCACCGCCCGCTGATTGCCTGGACGCTCTATTTCTGCGTCCTGTTCAATCTGTTCGCCTGCGGTTTGGGCCATGGGCAGATGATGGGCCTGAAACTCAACGGCATCGGCGGCGGCTTCTGCTCGGCCATGGGCAACCCCGGGCCGACCCTGAAAAACGACTACAGCGATCAGGGCGTCGCCGGCTGGGATAGCCTGCAAACCTGCCCGGTATGTGCCGCCGCCGTGGTCTGCCTGGCCCTGACGCTGGTGATCGGCTGGCTGCTCGCCGTCGGCCGCCCGCGCCGCTATGCGCGCGAACTGCGCAGCAAGGCCCCGCCGCGCTATTGCTGGCCCTCGGCCAACCCGCGCGCCTCCCCCACTCTGGTCTGACCGCCCCGGCCGCGCCTGCGGCTGCCCGAAACCGGCCCATCGTGCCGCAGCTGCGTGACAGCTGCGGCGGGCCGCTGGCTCACTTCCAGAGTTCGCTCCATGACCCACACTTTCCGTACCCCCGGCTGCGCGGCCCTGCTCTGCGCGCTCTCGTTCAACGCCCTGGCCGACCATGCCGTGACCCTGCCCGAGGTGCAGATCACCGATGTCGAGGACAAGCAGGACGGCGTGCTGCTCGACACCCCTTCGCAAACCGGCTCGCGGCTGGGCCTGACACCCCGGGAAACCCCCGCCTCGATCAGCATCGTCAATCACCGCCAGCTGGAGCAACGCGGCGCGAAGAATACCCAGGACGCCCTGGCCGGGGTGCCCGGCATGACCGCCGCGTCGCCGCCCGGCTCGGCCGGTTCGGTGGCCTACCGGGGCTTTTCCGGGGCGCAGATCACCCAGCTGTTCAACGGCATCAGCGTGCAGTACGACTCGATTGCCGCGCGCCCGGTCGACAGCTGGATCTACGACCGCGTCGAGGCCATCGGTGGGCCGTCGAGCTTCCTGTTCGGCGCCGGCGCCGTCGGCGGCTCGATCAACTACATCACCAAGCTGGCCAGCCGCGACGAGGAATTCAACGAAGGTCGCCTCAGCTACGGCTCCTACGACACTAGCGAAACCGCCTTCGGCTTCAACCACGCGCTGAACGATGGCGACGGCGTGCGCAACTACGCGCGCCTGGACTTCAGCCACACCCGCAGCAACGGCTACGCCGACCGCGAACAGCGCGACGCCTGGACCGTGGCCTTCTCGCTGCTCACCGACATCAACGACCAGCTCTCGCACACCCTGGCCGTGGAGTACCAGAACGAGGTGGTCGACAGCCCCTACTGGGGCACGCCGGTACTCAACCCGCTGGGCGGCGAAATGAAGGTCGACGAAAGCCGACGCTTCGAGAACTACAACGTCGAGGATGGCCGCTACGAGCAGCGCGTGCGCTGGCTGCGCTCGATCACCGAGTACCGCTTCGACGATGCCACGTCCCTGCGCAACACGCTCTATCACTACAACACCGAGCGTAACTTCCGTAACCTCGAAACCTACGCCTACAGCGCCGACAACAGCCATGTGAACCGCTCCGGCGCGCTGCTGCAACGCCACGACCAGGAGCTCAACGGTAACCGCCTGGAACTGCTGCACGAGGGCCAGCTGTTCGGCCGGCGCAGCCAGTGGTCGAGCGGGCTGGATTACAGCCACAACGTGCAGATGACCTACCCGCGCTCAATCAACAAGGTGTTCGACAGCGTTGACCCGGCCAACTTCGCACCGGGTCATTTCTATGACCTGAACGGCATGGTTCCCGGCTATGACAAGAACCGCCAGAACACCGTGAATACCTGGGCGGCGTTCGTCGAGAACCGCCTGCAACTGAGCGACCGGCTGTCGCTGCTGAGCGGCCTGCGCCATGACAGCATCGACCTCGACGTGCACAACTACCGCACGGTCGATGCCAACAATCCGCTGGACTTCAAGCGCAGCTACGAGCCGACCACCGGGCGCATCGGCCTGGTCTACGCGCTGACCCCGGCGGCCAACGTCTACGTGCAGTACAGCACCGCCGCCGACCCGCCCGCGGGCATCCTCAGCACTGCCAGCTTTGCCACAGTGCGCAACTTCGACCTGAGCACCGGCAAGCAGATCGAAGTCGGCAGCAAGTTCGACTTCCTCGACGGCCTTGGCTCGGCAACCATCGCCGCCTACCAGATCGAGCGCAAGAACCTCGCCACCGCCGATCCGGGCAACCCCGGCGTAACCCAGCCGGTGGGCAAGCAGTCGTCACGCGGGGTGGAAGTCGCGGCCTCGTTGCGGGTGACGCCGCAGTTGCTGGCCGAGGGCAACGTTGCCTATGTCGACGCACAGTACGACGAGTTCAACGAGAACGTCGGCGGGCGCAGCGTGTCGCGCAAGGGCAACACCCCGACCAACATTCCCGAGCGCGTCGCCAACCTGTGGCTGACCTACGACATCGACCCGAGCTGGCAGATCGGCGCCGACAGTCGCTACGTGTCGTCGGTGTATGCCGACGCAGCGAACACCCGCTATGCGCCGTCGTACACGGTGTTCGGCGCTTTCGTCGGCTACAAGGTGGATGACGACACGCGCATTACCGCGCGGGTGCGCAACCTGACCGACGAGGTGTACGCCCGCTGGACCTCCTCCAGCATGCTCTACCTCGGCGCGCCGCGAACCCTGGAACTGGCGGTGCAGACCCGCTTCTGACGGATCGGGCCGGGGCCAGGGGCCCCGGCTTGCGAGGAGTTGTGCGATGAAGCGTTACCTGTACCTGTGGCATCGCTGGCTGGGGATTGCCCTGTGCCTGTTCATGGCGCTGTGGTTCTTCTCCGGGATGGTGATGCTGTATGTCGGCTACCCGAAACTCACCCCGCGCGAGCACCTCGCGCACCTGCCGCCGCTGAGCGCGCAGCCCTGCTGCGTGGCGCTGGCGGCGGCCATGCAGGCGGCCGACAGCCAGCGCACGCCAACGCGGATCCGCCTCAGCACGGTGGCTGGCGAGCCGCGCTACCTGTTCAGCTATGCCGGCCGCGAGAACGTGGCGGTCAGTGCACTCAGCGGGCAGAAGCTGGCGCCGAGCGACCGTGCGCAAGCCCTGGCCAGTGCCCAGCAGTACGCGCCAGCAACGCCGCTGAGCTATCGCGGGCTGGTGCAGGAAGACCTCTGGAGCCACTCGCGGGCGCTGGATGCCGACCGACCGCTGCAACGGGTCGAGCTGGACGATGCGGCGAATACCTTGCTGTACATCTCCGGGCAGACCGGCGAAGTGGTGCGCGACGCCACGGCGCTGGAGCGTGGCTGGAACTATGTGGGTGCCTGGCTGCACTGGCTGTATCCGCTGCGCGGACTCGGCCTGGACCGGCTGTGGAGCAACCTGGTGATCTACCTGTCGCTGGCCGCGACGCTGATGGCGCTGCTGGGCGCGGTGATCGGCGTGTTGCGCTGGCGCTTTCGCCAGCCGTATCGCAGCGGCTCGCGCACGCCGTATCGCGGCTTTGCCCGCTGGCATCATCTGGGCGGCTTGCTGTTTGGTGGGCTGGCGATCACCTGGATCTTCAGCGGCTTGATGTCGATGAACCCGTGGCAGCTGTTCGGCTCGGCGACACCGTTGAAGGTGGCGGCGTATCAGGGTGGTGCGTTGGCACCCGCAGCGTTCCCGTTGTCAGCCGCGCAGGTACTGGAGCGCTTTGCCGCCCAGGGGTTCAGGGCGCGTGAGCTGGAGTGGCGGTTGGTCGGCGGCGCCGGCTATGTGGTCGGCTTCGATGGCGCTGGCGGCACGCGCCTGCTGTCGATGGCAGATGGCGCGGTGCTGAATCGCTTGCCGCGCGAGGTGCTGGAACAGGCTGCGGCAGCGGTGCATCCGGGTGGGGTCGGCGAGCTGCTGGAGGGGTATGACTTCTACTACTACGCACGGGCCGAGCAGAGCATGCTCGGGCACCTGGACAAGCGTTTGCCGATGCTACGGGTGAAGTTCGACGACGCCCAGCAGAGCTGGCTGCACCTGGACCTGTATACCGGGGAAGTGCTCGGGGTGCTGGACCGGCCACGCCGGGCGTCGCGCTGGTTGTTTGCCTTGCTGCACAGTTGGGACTGGCTACCGCTGCTGGAACGCCGGCCGCTGTGGGATGCCTGGATGATCGGCTTGAGCCTGGGCGGCTTGTTGATCAGTGTGAGTGGCGTGGTGCTGGGCTGGCGGCGCTTGCGCTAGAACGAACGCCGCTCCAGCGTCTACAAAAGCGGAGCCAGACAGCCTGAAATCGTCAGCCTTTGAACACCAACGCCTTCAACCCACCCGCCACATCGCGGTCAGGAAACTCCGGCGGGTTCTCCAGCCGCTGCACAAACACCAACCCCGGTGCATGCTCGGCCATGCCCTCGATCAAAAAGTCCGGCCCAATCGCCGGGTCGTTCACACAGGCCAGCACCGTCCCCCCCTCAGCGAGCAACTCCGGCAAGCGTCGCAGGATCTTCTGATAATCCTGGGTCAGCACAAAGCTGCCCTTCTGGAACGTCGGCGGATCGATGATCACCAGGTCGTACGGACCCGACTTGCGCACCTTGCCCCACGACTTGAACAGCTCATGCCCGAGGAAGCCCACGCGCCCCAGGTCATGCCCGTTCAAGCGGTGGTTGTCGCGACCGCGGCTCAACGCTGAACGTGCCATGTCCAGGTTCACCACCTGCTCCGCACCGCCGGCAATGGCCGCCACCGAAAAACCACAGGTGTAGGCAAACAGGTTCAGCACGCGCTTGCCCGGCGCCTGCTCGCGCACCCAGCGCCGGCCATACCGCATGTCGAGGAACAACCCAGTGTTCTGCTTAATCCCCAGGTCCAGCTGATAGCGCAAACCGTCTTCGTCGATCACCCGCTGCTCGCATGGCTCGCCGAGCAACCATTGGCCCGGGCTCTCCGGCAGGTAGCGATGCTGGATCAGGATCGATGCCCGCGGCCACTCGGCAGCCGCGGCCAAATCCCGCAGCATCTGCTCCAGAGCGGCCAGTTGTCCGTCCGGCGGCTCGCGGAACAACGACACCAGCAGCACGCCTTGCAACCAGTCCACGGTGATCTGCTCCAACCCCGGCCAGCAGCGCCCACGGCCATGGAATACCCGGCGGGTCTCGGCAGGAGCTGGGCTCAGGGCACCCACCAGGTGGGCATGCAATGTAGCGATTTCAGGGGTCATGGCAACGGTCGCAGGGGCAAAGCGGCATATTCTAGCGCGTCCGCCCCGGGATCCGTGCATGCCGTGGCAATCCCACTCAGCTCACTGGCCTCGCGCCGCCGAAGTGGCGGCTGGTTTGAACCACCAGCCCTGCTGCATGCCGGCGGCCGCCAGCAGGATCGCCGCCACCCCCAGCCATTGCAACAGCCCCAGCTGATGGCCAAAGGCGAACCAGTCGACGAAGATCGCCGCAATCGGGTAGATGAACGACAACGCGCCGGTCAATGCGGTCGGCAGTTTCTGGATCGCGCCATACAGCAGCACGTACATCACCCCGGTGTGGACGATGCCCAACGTGACCAGGCTGGCCAGTTCGCTGCCGCTAGCCGGCAGGCCATGGGTGTTGGCCCACGGCGCCAGCAGGAGGATCCCGGTGCTCACCTGGATCAGCGCGATCAGGTGCGGCGGCGTGCCGCTCAGGCGCTTGATGATCAGCGCAGCCACCGCATAGAGAAACGCTGCACCCAGCGCCAGGGCAATGCCGACCAGGTAGTCGTCGCGGTTAGCGCTGCCCGCGTCGCTGCCATGGGCGCTGACGATGGCCAGCATGCCGAGGAACGACAGCGCCAACCAGAACAGCTTCGGCACGGTGATCTTCTCGCCGAGAAACAACGCCGCCAGGCCCACCAGCATGAACGGCTGGACGTTGTACACCGCGGTGCCGATGGCGATCGAAGCCCGTGAGTAGGAGGCGAACAGCAACACCCAGTTGCCGACGATGGCCACGCCACTGAGCACGGCCAGGGCGAAGGTGGTGCGGGTGAGGATGCCAGGTTTGAGAAAGCCCATGGCGGCGCAGATCAGCAACAAGGTACCGGCACCAAACACGCAACGCCAGAACACCACATCGAGCACCGGTTGCCCGGAGACCAGTACGAACCAGCCGATGGTCCCGGAAATCAGCATCGCGGCAACCATTTCCAGTGACCCACGGCGTAATGAACTGTCCATCTTCCACCTCCTTGACGATGGGTAAAGTATGCCAAGCGTCGCCGGCCCCGCTCCAGCGGATAAAAAAGGCTAGACTGACGAATAACCTTTTTTATCAAGGCTACTTGCGCAAAGTGCCTCAGGAGATTGCAGTGACCGATGACATCGACCAGATCCTGATCCAGGCCTTGATGGACGACTCGCGTCTGTCGCTCAAGGCCCTGGCCCAGCTCAGCGGGCTGTCCTCGCCCAGCGTCAGCGAGCGCCTGCGCCGGCTGGAGGAACGCGGCGTGCTCAAGGGCTACACCGTGGTGATCGACCCGCGCTGCTTCGGCTACCAGTTACAGGCCATCGTGCGCATCCGGCCGTTGCCGGGACAACTACAGGAAGTGGAACGGCAGATCGTCGCCATCCCCGAGTTCACCGAATGCGACAAGGTCACCGGCGACGACTGCTTCATCGCCCGCCTGCACGTGCGCTCGATGGAGCAACTCGACACCCTCCTCGACAGACTCAACAGCCATGCCGAAACCAACACCGCCATCGTCAAGAAGACTCCGGTCAAGCGCCGCCTGCCCCCAATGAATTAATGCCAATTAAAACCCACAGGAAAATTCGCACAACAGTTACCACAACATCACGCGCACTTTAACCAGCGCCTTACCGTTTCAAAAGTAGCTCGTCTTATCTTCAAGAGTGCAGCCAATAGCTATTGTATGCCGGCACCAACGGCATACTTTTTACTCTGGCAAGAGCACACCATGGACACTCGCGAATTCGACTCACTGATTCAAAAGATAGTTGAGCACATTTACACACCACGACGAAGTTCCGATGGTGCCCGCACAATGGCCCGCTATGCACTTCTTGATTCAATCGGTTGCGCCCTCGCGGCACTGGGCAATCCATCCTGCTGCAACTTGCTTAACGCCACAACCTTCAGCCAAAACTATAACAACGGTGCCCGTATCCCCGGCACCCGCACGGTTCTAGCCCCGGTCGAGGCGGCGTTCCATATCGGTACCCTGATCCGCTGGCTGGAATTCAACGACACCTGGCTGGCCCAGGAATGGGGGCATCCTTCCGACAACCTCGGCGCCATTCTCGCGGTCGCCGACTGGATGTCCCGCGAGCAACAGCGCCAGGGCCTGGCCGAACTGCACATGGGCGACGTGCTCGAGGTGATGATCCGCAGTTACGAAGTGCACGGCGTACTGTGCCTGGAAAACTGCTTCAACGCCCTGGGCATCGACCACGTGATCTTCGTCAAGGTGGTCTCTGCGGCGGCCGCCAGCTACCTGATGGGCCTTGAGCACGAGCAGGCGCTGAATGCCGTGTCCAATGCGTTTATCGACGGTCACGCACTGCGCACTTACCGTCACGCGCCCAACGCCGGCACCCGTAAATCTTGGGCAGCCGGCGATGCCAGTGCCCGTGGCGTACAACTGGCGCTGTTCAGCCGCGCCGGGGAAATGGGCTATCCCAGTGCCCTCAGCGCCAGCAAATGGGGCTTCAACGATGCACTGTTCCGCGGCCAGGCACTGAGCATGAGCCGAGTGCTGGGCGAGTATGTGATCAACAATATCCTGTTCAAGGTGCCCAACCCGGCTGAATACCATGCCCAGACGGCAGTCGAAGCCGCCATCGGTCTGCATGCGCAGATGCGCGCCCAGGGCATCGGCATCGACGCTATCGAGCGCATCCAGATTCACACGCAAAAACCAGCCATGCAAATCATCAACAAGCGCGGCCACCTGAACAACCCGGCCGACCGCGACCACTGCCTGCAATACATGGTGGCAGTGGCCCTACTGACGGGCGACCTGACGTCGGCCGACTTCGAAGCCCCCATGGCTGACAATGCGCAGGTGGAAGAACTGCGGCGCAAGATGCACTGCGAAGAGTGCCCGACGTTCACCGCAAATTATTACGCCGAAGATAAGCGCTCGATTGGCAACCGCCTGAAAATTCACTTCCGTGGAACTACCCCAGCCCTGGAAGCCACCCTGGAATACCCGCTCGGGCATCGGCTACGCCGTGCAGAGTGCTTTCCACTTTTACTGGAAAAGTTCCGCCGCAATGCCGCCGAGCATTATCAGCCGGAACGTATTCTGGCCCTCGAAAATTTGATCGGCGACGCCGCCCGACTTGAAACATTGCCGGTGCACGCGTTCATGAGCGCCTTGATCTGACCCCCGTAATTCGCATTCATACGCAGGACTAAAAACATGAAACAATGTCTGCTCGTCGGCTGTGGCGCAGAAATTGGCGCAAACTTGCTGTTACTGAATACACCCGAAGTTGATCAGTTCACTATTTCCACGGTGATCACTAACCCACCGCCGCTGGATAAACACTATCCGCACCTGACGGCCATCCACGGTATCGTTGCCAAACTAGCCCTCGCACAACCGGCGGCGCTGGAACGGCTGACCGTGGTGTCGCCGACACGCCTGTGCATCGATCAGCGCCCGGTCGACTTCATTTTTGCCAACCCGGCCGAGCGCCAACTGATGCTGCCAGGGCGTTTCGACTTGGCCATCATCGCCACCGCCAAGGCCGATATCCTCCCGGACAGCCCGGTGGCGAAGGCCATCGGTGAACTCGCCGCCGTGGTGGTCGGGGTCGCCGAAGCCGATTCGGCCAACAGCATCTATGGCTGCCTGGCCGGGCTGGAGGCGCCACAACTGCCGAGCCTGGACAACCAGGTCATCGAACGCGGCCTGTACTGTCTCGGTTCGTGCCAGACCAATGGCATGCACGCCTCGCTGCGTGTGGTACTCGAAGCCCTGGCAATGAAGGCCCGCAGCGCCAGGGCAGTCCTGTCGATCCAGACCGACATCGTTCACCCCGACACGCCCAACGGCGTACTCGGCACGCGGTCGTTCGAAGGGCGGATGCAGGATGCGCGCAACAACCTGCGCCCGAGTTTCTCGCAGATCGTACAGAGCCGGCGCAAGGTGCTGCCTTGGGCCGATCTGCTCAACACCGTGTCGTTGCGTGCGGCCGTGCAGGCACCGGGTTATCAAATCAACCGCTTCGTGGTTGCCGACCAGGGTTTGCTGAGCAAACAGGACATCATCGCCGCCAGCACCGCGGTCAACCGGCGCCACCCGGCGGTGGTGGCAGGCACCGATGTGCCGCTGGGCAGCCGCGCCTTCAGCGCCAGCGCGCGCTGCGCCACCTTGCTGCTGGACGATGCCCACCTGCTGCTGCAGCGCCCTGCTCACCTGGCACGCCAGGGCCTTACGGAAATCATTCTGCAGGGCTACGTCAGCAATACCCTGGGTTACTCCGCACTGGTTCTGCGCACCCTGCAGGCTATCGCCAGCGGCCAGCCACTGCCTGTGTTCGCGGGGGTCTGAGCATGTCGAAATCGCATAGCGTGGACATCCTTGAGGCAGGTCTGGTGATGAAAATGGCCAGGGCGCCAGCCACCAGCGAAAAGCTCGCCCGTGAGGTGCTGCAGATCAAGCGCCTGTGTCATGTGCATCCGCAGCAGATGGTTCCGGTGAACCATGAAGGCAGCATCGATGGGCGGACTTTCTATACCCTGGAAAAAAAATCCGGTGCCAGCCTGTCGAGCATCGTCTTCGACCCCAACCGGCCGCTGCCGCTCAAGCGTCTGGCGCTACAGCAGGCACTGGAGCAGATCAAACAGGCCATCGCCCGCGAACAGGCGCAGGCCCCCGAGGTGCCCCTCGACCTGCGCGGCTGGCTGGAGCTGGAATGGCAGCAGGTACAGCCACTGCACGGCCTGCTCGCGGAGCATCCGACCTTCAACGGGCTGCGCTTCGAACACAGCTTCGCCGACCACTACCGGCGCGCCTGCCGTTTCGCCAACAGCGAGCGCTTCAGCTCGGTGCAGGCGGCGCACCTGAACTTCCACTTTGGCAACGTCCTGCAACATGAGCCCAGCGGACAGATCTTCTTCATCGACCCGGACGATTCGCTCAAGGGCCTGGACCCGCTGTTCGGCCTGGCCCGCTTTGCCTTTTCGTTCTGGCACGAGATTGCCACCGAGGGCCGCGGCAGTGTGCTCGTCCAGCGCGACGCAGGCGCCAGCCACTATCGCCTGGCGCAAGCCGAGCATCAGCAACTGCTCGATGGTATACCCGAGCTGCGCAGCCTTGCCGGGCTACATGCCTGGGTGGCGGATGAGGACCGACGACGGCTGTATGCGTTGACCGTGTACTGCTTCCTCAGAAGCATCCGCCTGAATGCCGAACCCGCCGCCGACCCTGCCGCGAGCCAGGCCAACGTTCAGCAAGTACTGGCCCTGGGTTGCCTGAGCCTGCTCGGCGCCAGCAAACCATGAGCGCACTCGACGCCCCGCCAGGCGACACTGACGGGCTGCCCGCACCACAGCGCCACCTGGCGGCGGCAGCGGTGATGATCGGCATACTGATGGCGTCGCTGGACAGCGCCATCGTCAACCTCGCGCTGCCGAGCATCGCCCGTGAACTTGACGTCGATACCGGCGCGGTGATCTGGGTGGCCAACGGCTATCTGGTTGCCAGTGCTGCCTGCATGCTGATCTTCGCGGCGCTGGGTAACGTACTGGGTCAACGCGCGGTGTTCACGGGCGGGCTGGCGCTGTTCACCCTCACCTCGCTGGGCTGCGCCCTGGCCGGCAGCTTCGAATGGCTGGTGCTCATGCGTGTCGCCCAGGGTGTGGCCTATGCGGCGATGATCAGCATCGGCCTGAGCCTGTATCGCAGCATCTTCCCGGCTAGCGCGCTGGGCATGGTGCTGGGCCTGAATGCGTTGATCGTGTCGTTCGGTACGGCGGCCGGGCCGGGCCTGGGCGGGCTGATCGTTACCTACCTGGGCTGGCCATGGCTGTTCCTGATCAACTTGCCGTTTGGTCTGCTGGCGCTGGTCTGTGCCTGCAAGGCAGTCCCGCAGGAGCACCCCGGCGCCAGCGGCTTCGACGGCCCCGGCGCCGCACTGTCGGCGCTGGGTATATGCCTGCTGGTCCTGGGCGTCGAGCGGTTGGCCAGCCTGAGCGGAGGGCAGGCGCTGCTGCTGTTTGCCTTCATCGGGCTGTGCTTCTGGGGCTTTGTCCATCGGCAACAGCGTGCGCCGTTTCCCTTGGTGCCGCTGGATATCTTCGCCTCGCGCCGCTTCAACCTCGCCGTGAGCGCTTCAACATGCGTGTTTGTCGCACAGGGGCTGGCGATGGTCGCGCTGCCGTTCGTCCTGCAGAACACCTATGGCCACAGCGTGATGCATGCGGCCCTGGTGTTTACCACCTGGCCCTTGGCAGTGGTGATCTGTGCGCCGTTGGCCGGCCGGCTGTGCAGCACGATGAATGCGGCGCTGCTGGCGTCCATCGGTGTGCTGGTGCTTGCCGCCGGGCTGGGAGCGCTGGCGTTGATGCCCCTGGCGGCAGATACCTGGAGCATCGCCTGGCGGGTGGGTTTGTGCGGCGTGGGATACGGCTTCTTCCTGCCGCCGAACAACAAGGAGCTGCTCGGCAACGTGCGCAAGGAGCGCAGTACCACGGCCTCGGGCATTCTCTCCACGGCGCGCACGCTTGGGCAGTCGACCGGCGCGGCGCTGATGGCACTGAGCCTGATGGCTTTCAGCGCCTATAGCCAGTTTCAGCAGTCGGCGGTGTTTGTGCAGGTGGTGTTTGGCGGCGCCTGCCTGATTGCGCTGCTGGCGAGCCTGGCCAGCCTGCTGCGGGTGGCGCGCTAGCGCGCCATCAGGTCGGGCAAGCCTGGTCGCCACCATTCAAGCCTTGCTTGTAATTGCGGCTGAGCAGGCTGGCCTTGCCATCGTGCCAGGTCAGGGTCAGCACATACAGCGAGTCGAAGTCCTGGCCGTCCCAGTCGTCGGTGATCACCCGCTTCTCGCCCAGTGCCTTGCCGGCCACGGTGTTGATCAGCTCCGGCAGGTAGCCATGGGACCAGGCGGTGTAGACCGTGGCGTTGCGGTACTTGTCCTGCAGCAGTTCGTTGGCCAGATCGGCGGTGTCGTTGGCGGCGAAGTCGATGTTCACCGGCAGGCCGAGCTTGATCGCGCTGGGGCTGATGGTCATCAGCGGGCGGATGTAGCTGTAGGCGTCGTCCTGGCTGCCCTCCTCGACGTGACGCGACGGGTTGGCGGCGAACACATAGTCGGCCTTGCCGAACTTTTGCGGCAAAAGATTGGCCAGGTCGATGGCGCGGTTCAGACCCTGACAGTTGAGCTGGCCGAGGCCTTCGCCGGGCTTTTCGGCATGGCGCAGGAATACCAGGGTCTGGGTGCCGTCGGCTGGACGGTCATGGCTTTCCACCACCTGTAAGGTCAGCGGTGTGGCGACGCCGCTCAGGGCAAGGGCCATCAGCGCGTGGCGACGGCGGCGAAACAGCGCGGGCAATTTCATGGGTGATGGGCTCTTACGGCAAATAGGGTTGCGGCTGACCCGCCTGTGCTGCCCCGCAGCCGTAGCTGCGGGGCAATCCCTGTCTGTCGTTCCATCCTGGAAACGGGCTTCATAGGAGTGTCGCGAAGCCGTTTGGTTCATCCGTGATGTTTCGTCCCTGAGCCCAAGGGACTGTACCGCCGGGATATTGCCGAATTAAGACGGCACTCAGATCAGCTTGCGCTTGATCGCCTCTTCCACGGTGCTCTGCGACAGGTTGCGGATCACATCTTCGCCCTTGGCGTTGAACGGCACGGCGAAGATGAACAGCACCTGCATCCAGGTGGTGATGGTTTCGCTCTTGGTGACCTTGCCGATCAGCTTGCCGTCGCGGTCCTTGAAGGTGGTTTCCAGGGTCAGGGTGTTATCGAAGGTCGACGGGATCACGTAGAGGGTGGCGCCGGTGATGACCGCCGCGAACAGGTTGCCCTGCTCGTTGTTCTTCAGCGTGGTGTAGGCATAGACGTCAGACTCTTCCTTCTCGCTGGTCACCCGCGAGAAGCGTTCGCTCTGCTGGAAGCTTTCCACCACGGTTTTTTCGAAGTGGGTCAGGTTCGGGCCGCCGGCACGTTGTTCACCGTTGAACTGGTAGATCGAGTTCAGGCGCACATAGGCGGTTTGCTTGGCCGCCGGGGCCTGCGGTTGCGAGGCGGCCAGCGGCGGCCAGGCTTCGACCGGGGCCAGTTGCTTTTGCGAGTAGCTGATGCATCCGGTCAGGGAGGTGCTCAGCGCCAGCAGGGCGATGGCGAGCAAGTTACGCATGGAGACGAGTCCTTTCATTTGGCCGCGACCTGCGGCGTCTGGGTGGCACGGGTAAGCAGTTGGCTGACCAGTTGGCGCAGCTCGGCGGTACCGAGGTTGACGGCGACGTACTCGCCATCGAACAGGCCGATGTTCTTGTCCAACTTGATCTGGTCGTTGACCTGGGCCAGGCGCTTGCCGCTGCGGTCTTCGACCACCAGCTCGCCGGCCAGGTCGTAGGTGTCGACGTAGATCGGGCCGTTGACCCAGATCCACATGGTCAGGGTCAGCAGTGCGCCGGGGAAGTAGCCCGGGTGCGGGGTACGCTTGCCCTTGAGCGAGCTGAAGGTGAACTTGAGCACCACGTCCTGCTCGTCGAGCTTGGTCGGGAACACCACCAGTTTCTGGAAGTATTCGCCGTGTTCGACATAGCGGGTGATCTGCTCGGTGAGCTGGCGGCTGACGTTCAGGCGCACGTCGTCCTTGAGGTTCGGTGCGGTGACCGCGACGTCGGCGATCTGCGCGCCATGGCCGATGGTGTTGTCGGCGACATTTTCCGGTAGACCGATCGGGCCTTGCGGGGTGAATGAGATACAGCCGGTCAGGCTCAAGGCAGCCAGGAGCAAGGCGAAAGTACGCAACACAGGGGAATGTCCTTATTCAGAGGAGTACGGTGATCATTTATCGGCTAGTGGCGTTTAGCCTTTAGTGAAAAATGTTCGACCTGCTTCCTTGCAGTCGTGGGGAGATTTTTCAGTCGTCGCGGGTGAGGACTTCGAGGAGTTCGATCTCGAAACGCAGGTTGGCGTTGGGGGGAATTTTGCCCATGCTGCGTTCGCCATAGGCGAGGTGCGCGGGGACGCGAAGTTCGCGCTTGCCGCCAACCTGCATGCCCATCAGGCCCTGGTCCCACCCCTTGATCACGCGGCCGGTGCCGATGACACACTGGAACGGTTTGCCGCGCGACCAGGAGGAGTCGAATTCGCTACCGTCTTCGAGCCAGCCGTTGTATTGGGTGGTGATCAAGGCACCCTTGAGCACGGTTTTGCCGGTGCCCAGGTGGAGGTCGGTGATCTGGAGTTCGGAGGTCATTGGGGAGCTGCTGTTCCTGGCTTGAATGGGCTGGAGAATTTAAACCGCTAGGCGCTGGCCATGCCAGCGCTACTTTGGGATTTTGGCGGCTTATCCGGTTTCGCTGGCTTGGCTGGCGGCAGCTCTGCCCTCAGCGCGGCCGACGTTGGCAAATGCCCCAACGTAGCAGGTAGATCAACAGCACCCTGCACGCCGTCAGCTGAACATCGCCTCCACCTCGGCGCCGGTCATCTCCTTGGTCTTGTTGGCAAAACAATAGAAGCCGGGCCTGGAATCCACATACACCTGCAGATTGAAGTCCCAATCGTCGCCCTCCAGCACCCCCACCGACACCGACTCGAAACCACCCTGCTTGAGCCGGTAATAGAGGTGCGTCCCACACTGCTCGCAGAAGGCCCGCTCGGCCCAATCGGAAGAACTGAACAGCCGCGGCGTACCGGCAGTGATCCGCACCGGGTGCGCGCTGTGCACCATCAGCGTCGGCCCACCGGCCCACTGGCGGCACATGCCGCAGTGACAGGCAGCGACACTGTTGTCATCGAGGATGATGCTGAGCTGGATAGCGCCGCACAGGCAACTGCCCTGTTTTTCCTGGCTGGTAGACATCGAAGGGGCTCCTTGCTGGGGAAAGGTAGGCAGGCAGTCTAGCCCAGCTCAGGCAACCGGACGGCAGCGGCTCCGCGGCAAAAAACACCTCAAGCTGCAGCTACTGCGCAAACGCCCGGCCCAGGCCGCCCGGCACGCCGCTGCTGTCGGTTGCCTGCCAGGGACCCTGCACGTTGGTCGACCAGCTCCAGCCGTTGTTCCAGCGGTAGTAGGTGCGTTGCCGGTAGAAGGTGTTGCTCTGCCCCTCCAGCACGTACACGCCCAGGCGTGGGTCCCAGTGGCTGGCGCCCCCCGGTGGCGGGGCGAAACTGGCGGAAGTGCGCGGCATCGGCTTGGGCGCCGGGGTGATGACCGGCTTGCTTGGCACACTGCCGGGCCTGGGCGCCGGCTTGGTCAGCGGGCCGCCCGGCGGCCGCGTGTCGATCGGCGGCGCCGGTTGCTCCGCCGGACGATGCACCGTACACGCACTCAGCCCGACGACAAGGGAGATCAGGGCAAGGCGGGCGATGCTGTTCATAAGGGTGCTCTCTACGGGTCCGGGCTGTCGATGATCAGGTGCTGCGCGGCCTGGGTGCTGCTGGCCAGCGGCGAACTACGGCCGATCCACTCACCCTTGGTCGGCTGGCCAGCGCGGGAGACACGCGCAACCAGTTGGACTTCGGCAAAGCTCGACAGTTTCATGCTCGGCATCATCGCGTCGGCATCGCTCAACTCGACCTCCACCGGCAGGTCGGCCACGGTCACCCGCTTGGCCGCCAGCGGCATCGGCGGGCCGACACTGGCGCGGGCGAAGATGAACACGCTGTCGTCGGCCTTGACCTTGTCCTTGAGCGCTGCCGCCAGCTCCACCCGAACCTTGAGCCTGGCTGCCAGCGGCGCCTGCGCTGGCACCGGCTGTTCGCCGCCGGCCTTGAGCTTCTCGCTGGCGCGCTCGATGCCGCCCTGCAACGCCGCCCGCGAGGTGTCGCCTTCCGGCAGTTGCGCGAGCAGGCGGTTCCAGTAGTCGATAGCGTCCTGATAACGCTCGCCCTCGAAGGCGGCGATCCCCAGCAGGCCGAGGCTGGTGACTTCTTTCGGGTCGGCCTTGAGCGCTTCGTCGGTGAGCGCCTGAATCGGCGCGGTCCATTGCTTGTTGTTGGCGAAATACAGCGCCTGCGCCCACTGCCCGAGCAGTTCCGGCTGGCGCCCGGCCAGGCCGGCAGCGCGCTCGAAGACTTTCGCCGCGTCCGCCGGACGCTCCTGTGCCATATAGGCACGACCAAGGAAGTACAGCCCCTCGGCAGAATCCGGCTGGGCCGCCACTGCGCGCTCCAGGCGGGTGACCATCTCGTCCATCGACTGCGGCGCCTGGGCGAACTCCTGGGTCAGCGCCACTTTGTCGCTGGCACCGAAATGCAGGTAAAGGCCTAGCGCCATCAACGGTACCAGCAGCGCCGCCAGCAGCGGCAACGGCTTGCCCAGCCGGGCAAAACGATCCGGCTCGGCATGCTCGGTGTCGGCCAGCAGTTCACGGGCCGCTTCGTCGCGACCACGGGCCAGTTGCTCGGCGGTCAGCACGCCCTCATCGCCCTGGGTCTGCAACTCGGCAACCCGCTCCTGGTACAAGGCCACGTTCAACGCGGTACGGTCTTCTTCCTGCTGCGCGCGACGGCCGCGCAACACCGGGATCAGCAAAAAGCTCAGGGCTACCAGTAACAGCAGGCCTGCGGCAAGCCAGAAATCAGTCATGGGTCTGTTCTTTGTCCAGCAGTTTGGCGAGGCGCTCGCGCTCCTCGGGGGAAAGGTCGGCAGTACCAGTCGCAGCCTGCACGCGGCGCTTGCGGACGATCAGCGCAAGCACGCCGAAGCCACCCACCAGCAACACGCCGGGGCCGAACCAGAGCAACCAGGTGCGCGCGGTCAGGGCCGGTTTGTAGCGGACGAAATCACCGTAGCGGTCGACCATGAAGTCGATGATCTGCTGGTTGTCCTTGCCTTCGCCGAGCATGCGGAAGATCTCCCGGCGCAGGTCCGCGGCAATCGGCGCATTGGAATCGGCGATGTCCTGGTTCTGGCATTTCGGGCAGCGCAGTTCCTTGGTCAGGTCGTGATAGCGCTCACGTTCGGCATCGTCGGCAAACTGGTAGGTATCGATGGCCGCCTGAGCCACGCCGCCCAGGCTCAGGCCGAGTACGGCGGCTGCCAGCCAGCGCTTCATGGCTGGGCCTCGTCGAGCAGTTCACGGTAGATCGGCGCCAGCTTCTCGCGCCACACGGTCTCGTCGATCACGCCGACGTACTTGTGGCGGATCACGCCCTTGGCGTCGATGAAGAAGGTTTCCGGTGCGCCGTACACGCCCAGGTCGAGGCCGAGGGTGCCCTGCTCGTCGCGGACGTCGAGCTGGTAGGGGTTGTGGAACTCGGCCAGCCACTTCAGCGCGGCGGCGTTGTCATCCTTGTAGTTGACCCCATAGATCCGCACGCCCTGCTCGGCCAGCTTGTTCAGTACCGGGTGCTCGACCCGGCACGACACACACCAGGTGCCCCAGACGTTGACCAGCGCCGGCTTGCCTTCCAGGTCAGCCTGGGTCAGCGTGCGGTCGCCCTGCACGCTGGGCAGCGAGAAGCTCGGGAACGGCTTGCCGATCATCGCCGACGGCAGCTCGGCCGGGTCCAGGTACAGGCCGCGGTAGAGAAACACCGCCACCAGCAAAAACACTGCCAGCGGCAGCACCATGATCCAGCGCTTCATGCAGTCGCTCCTTGCATGCCGAGTACGTCACGTACACGGCTCTTGACCTTGACCCGGTAACGCCGGTCGAACGCCGCCAACACGCCGCCCAGGCCGGTCAGCAAACCGCCCAGCCAGATCCAGCGAACGAAGGGTTTGACGTGCACACGCACCGCCCAGGCGCCGTTTTCCAGCGGCTCGCCGAGGGCGACGTAGAGGTCGCGGGTGAAGCCGGCATCGATTCCGGCTTCGGTCATCATCGACTGCTGCACGGTGTACAGGCGTTTTTCCGGGTGCAGCACGCTGATCTGCCGGCCGTCCTCCAGCACCCGCACGGTGCCTTTGTCGGAGGTGAAGTTCGGCCCTTCGAAGTGCTTGGCGCCTTCGAAGACGAACTGGTAACCGGCCAGTTCTACCGACTCGCCGGGGGCCAGGCGCAGGTCGCGCTCGGCACTGTTGTTGCTCGACAGCACCACGCCCAGCGCACAGACCGCCAGGCCCAGGTGCGCCAGGTGCATGCCCCAGTAGCTACGGTTGAGCCCGCGCAGGCCCTTGCGCAGACCTTTGTGCCGGGTCTTGTCGAGAATGTCGCGGGCACCGGCCAGGACGATCCACGCTGCCAGGGCGAAGGTGGTCAGCACCGGCCAGTCGAAATCGTCGACCAGCCAACCGCCAATCGGAGCAAGCACGGCCGCGCCGATCAGCACCGGGGTCAACATGCTCAGCAGCCATTTGCCCGGGGTGTCTTTCCAGCGCACCAGCACACCCACCGCCAGCACCACCATCAGCAGCGCCATCAGCGGAATGAACAACGCGTCGAAGTACGGCGGGCCGACCGACAGCTTGGCCCCGGTGAGGGCGTCGAGCACCAGCGGGTACAGCGTGCCGAGCAGGATCATGGACGCCGCGACCACCAGCACCAGGTTGTTCGCCAGCAGCAGGGTTTCCCGCGACCACAGGGCAAAGCCGACCTGGCTCTTGACCACCGGCGCGCGCAGGGCGAACAGGGTCAGCGAACCGCCGACCACGAACAGCAGGAAGAACAGGATGAACACACCGCGCTCGGGATCGGAGGCGAAAGCGTGTACCGAGGTCAGCACACCGGAACGGACCAGGAAGGTACCGAGCAGGCTCAGCGAAAACGCGGCAATGGCCAGCAACACGGTCCAGCTCTTGAATACCCCACGCTTTTCGGTCACCGCCAGCGAGTGGATCAGTGCAGTGCCGACCAGCCAGGGCATGAACGAGGCGTTTTCCACCGGGTCCCAGAACCACCAGCCGCCCCAACCCAATTCGTAGTAGGCCCACCACGAACCGAGGGTGATGCCGATCCCCAGGAACGCCCAGGCGACGATAGTCCATGGCCGCGACCAGCGCGCCCAGGCGGCATCGAGACGCCCGCCCAGCAGCGCAGCGATGGCAAAGGCGAAGGCCACCGAGAAGCCCACGTAGCCCATGTAGAGCATCGGCGGGTGAACGATCAGGCCGATGTCCTGCAGCAACGGGTTGAGGTCGCGGCCATCGGTCGGCACTTGCGGCAACAGGCGCTGGAACGGGTTGGAGGTAACAATCAGGAACGACAGGAAGCCGACGCTGATCATGCCCATGATCGCCAGTACCCGCGCCAGCATCACTTGCGGCAGTTGCCGGGAGAAGATCGACACGGCAAAGGTCCAGCCGCCGAGGATCAGCGCCCAGAGCAGCAGCGAGCCTTCGTGGGCGCCCCACACGGCACTGAACTTGAAGTACCAGGGCAAGGCGCTGTTGGAGTTGCTGGCAACATAGGCGACCGAGAAGTTGTCGGTCATGAAGGCATGGCTCAGGCAGGCGAAGGCAAACGCCAGGAAGGCGAACTGCCCCCAGGCCGCCGGGCGCGCCAGGCTCATCCACAGGCTGTCGCCGCGCCAGGCGCCGAGCAGCGGCACGCTGGCCTGCACACAGGCAAAGCAGATGGCCAGGATCATCGACAGCTGGCCGAGTTCGGGAATGATCAGTGCGGCGTTCATGGTTTCACCTCGGCCTGGCCGGCGTTGGCCTGGCCGCTCTCTTGCAGCGCCTTGGTGACTTCCGGCGGCATGTATTTCTCGTCGTGCTTGGCCAGCACTTCGTCAGCCACCACCACGCCGTCGGCATTCAGCTTGCCCAGGGCAACGATGCCCTGCCCTTCGCGGAACAGGTCCGGGAGAATGCCGCGGTAGGTGATCGGCACCGACTTGTTGAAGTCGGTGACCACGAAGCGCACGTCCAGCGAATCTGCCGAGCGTTGCAGCGAGCCTTTCTCGACCATGCCGCCGGCGCGAATCCGCGTGTCCTGCGGCGCTTCGCCATTGGCGATCTGGGTTGGGGTGTAGAACAGGTTGATGTTCTGTTGCAGCGCGCTCAGGGCCAGGCCGACGGCAACGCCGAGGCCGGCGAGCAGGCCGAGGATGATGAACAGGCGCTTCTTGCGTTGCGGATTCACTTCGAGCTCTCCCGGCGCAGACGGCGCGCCTCTTCTTGCAGGTAACGGCGTCGTGCCAGCAGCGGCATGGCGACGTTGACAGCCAGCACCAGCAGGCAGATGCCATAGGCCGACCAGACGTAGAGACCGTGATGGCCCATGGCTAGAAAATCGCTGAAAGACGCAAAACTCATCGTGCCATCTCCCGACCCAGGCTATGTATCACCTCTTCGCGCACCCAACTGCTGCGGGCCTCGCGCTTGAGCACTTCAAGGCGCATGCGCAACAACAGCACGGCGCCGAAGAAACAGTAGAAACCGAGTGCGGTGAGCAGCAGCGGCAGCCACATTTCCACCGGCATCGCCGGCTTTTCGGTGAGGGTGAAGGTGGCGCCCTGGTGCAGGGTGTTCCACCACTCCACCGAGTACTTGATGATCGGGATATTGATCACGCCGACGATGGCCAGCACCGCGCAGGCCTTGGCTGCGCTTTCGCGGTTACTGATGGCCTGGCCCAGGGCGATCAGCCCGAAATACAGAAACAACAGGATCAGCATCGAAGTCAGGCGGGCATCCCACACCCACCAACTGCCCCAGGTCGGCTTGCCCCAGATGGCCCCGGTCACCAGCGCCACGGCGGTCATCCAGGCGCCGATGGGCGCGGCGCATTGCAGCGCGACGTCGGCGATCTTCATCTTCCACACCAGGCCCACTACCCCGGCCAGCGCCAGCATCACGTAACAGGACTGCGCCAGCATCGCGGCCGGCACGTGGATGTAGATGATCCGGAAACTATTGCCCTGCTGGTAGTCCTGCGGCGCGAAGGCCAGGCCCCAGACCACGCCGACGCCCAACAGGAGGATGGACGCGGTGGTCAGCCACGGCAGCATGCGGCCGCTGATGGCATAGAACCATTTCGGAGAACCCAGCTTGTGAAACCACGTCCAGCTTATTGCGCTGCTTTTCATCACGGTACATCCAGGGTCTTTGCTGGGCGACGCCCAGACCTCATTATTCGCCGACGCTGATCTTCAGGCCAGCCGCTATTGCAAAGGGTGCCAGGGTTACTGCCAGGGCGGTCAGGCTGCCAAGCCAGAGCAGATAACCGGTCGCCGGCATAGCTTGCAGTGCCGCCTGCATGGCGCCACTGCCCAAGATCAATACCGGGATATATAACGGCAAAATCAGCAGTGCCAGCAGCAGGCCACCGCGTTTCAAGCCAACCGTCAGGGCCGCACCCACGGCGCCCAACAGGCTCAGTACCGGGGTACCGAGCAATAGCGATGCCAACAACACCGGCAGGCACGCCACCGGCAAGCCGAGCATCAGTGCCAGCAGCGGCGACAACAATACCAGTGCCAGGCCAGAAAAGGCCCAGTGTGCCAGCACTTTGGCCAGGACCAGAAGCGGCAGGGGGTGCGGCGAAAGGACCCACTGTTCGAGCGATCCATCCTCGAAATCGCTACGAAACAGGCCGTCTAGCGAGAGCAGGACGGACAAAAGTGCGGCCACCCAGACTAACCCAGGAGACAAGTTTTGCAACAGTTGAGTCTCAGGTCCGACCGCCAGCGGGAACAACGCGATGACGATTGCGAAGAAAACCAGCGGGTTGGCCAGCTCTGCCGGACGTCGGCACAACAGTCGCGCTTCGCGCCGTAACAGAAGAACGAACACGCTCATGCGGCCCACCGTCCCAGGTTGATTTCGCGGTAGCCGGAAGGCTTGCGTTCGAGGCTGTGGTGGGTGGTCAGCACGACCATCCCGCCCTGCTCGCAATGGGCGGCCAGGTGCGCTTCGAGCTGGGCCACGCCTTCCTTGTCGAGGGCAGTGAACGGCTCGTCGAGAATCCACAGCGGCGGGCTGTCCAGGTACAGCCGGGCCAGGGCCACGCGGCGCTGCTGGCCGGCCGACAGGGTGTGGCAGGCGACGTCTTCGAAACCACGCAGGCCGACGGCAGCCAATGCCTGCCAGATGGCCTCGCGCGCCGCCGGCTGGTGCAGGGCACAGAGCCAGGCGAGGTTCTCTTCGGGGCTGAGCAGGTCCTTGATACCGGCGGCGTGGCCGATCCACAGCAGCACCCGGGCCAGCTCGCTGCCCTGCTCTGCCAATGGCTTGCCGTTGAGGCGGATCTCGCCGGAGGTCGGGCGCATCAGCCCGGACAGCAGGCGCAGCAGGCTGGTCTTGCCGCTGCCGTTGGGCCCGCTGATCTGCAACATGTCGCCGGCCTTGAGCTGCAGATCGAGGTTTTCGAAGAGCATTCGCCAGTCACGCTCGCAGGCCAGGCCCACAGCTTCGAGATGAGGGGTCACAGGTTCGCCTTATGGTTCGAATCACGGTCTCAAGTCGGTCCCGGCCCGGCCGTTATAGTGGAAACGGAAACGCGCCCGGACGGTCTGATCGGGGGCTGCAAGACCACAGGTACCCCGGAAGATCGGGCGGCATTATACATGTCATGTCCTACTGCAAAGAGGGCTATTTCGACAGGTTGTAACGTGATGACAGGTGAGATCAACAGCCTTGGCCCGCAGGTCCCGGCCAACCCGCAGGTGCGCAGCGCGGCAGCGACGGGCGAGCTGCTGCGCCTGCTGCAGCCGCAGCCGGGGCTGCTGGCGCCCGGTGAGTCGGCCAAGGGCGAGGTGCTCAGCCTGCGCCAGATCGGCCAGGCGGTTCAGCTGTTGCTGCGCCTGACCCAGGACAACGGCCGCCAGACCATCGTACAGACCAGCGCCAGCCAGCCACTGGCGCTGGGCAGCCAGCTGATGGTGTCGCAGCCGTCGGCAAACAACCTGGCCATCACGGTGCAGCAGGCCATCGCCAGCAACGTGGCCACCCTGACCCAACTCGACACCCGGCAATTGCCGGTCGGCAGCCTGCTGCAAGGCAAGGTGCTGACCACCCAGGCGTTGCCACCGACCCCCGGCCAGCCGGCGCAGTTCCGCTCGCTGGTGAGCCTGCTCAATACCGTGCAGGCCGGCGCCACCTTGAGCATCGACAGCCCGCGCCCATTGGCCCTGGGCAGCCTGCTCAGTGCGCTGGTGCGCGGCGAGCAGCAGGTCACCTTCGTCCCCCTGAGCGGACGTCAGGAACAACTGGCGATTGCCCAGAACCTGGCCAACCAGCAGGCGCGCCAGGCCTCGCTGCAGGGTCTGCTGGGCAACCTGCAACAGATGGCCGGCGACGCCGCGCAACCGGCGGACGTGCGTGCCACGGTCGTCAAGCTGCTGGCCAGCCTGCCGGACATGCGCCAGATGAGCGATGCCAAGGGTGTGGCCCAGGCCTTGAGCAACAGCGGCGCCTTCCTTGAAGCGAAGCTGCTCGGCGGCGCTGCCAACCAGCTCGGCCCCGACCTCAAGGCGCAGGTGGTCCGGCTGGTCGCGCAACTGTTGCCGAACGTGCCCAGCCCAGGCCCCAGCCTGCTCAGCCCGAGCACTGCGGCGGTCATTCCACAGGCGTTGCCGGGCATGGTCCGCGCGGCCATGGGCATGCTCGGACAGGTCGGCGCACGGGCTACCCAGGGTGGCTTTCCACTGCACGCCCGGCTAATGCAGCAACTGGAAGGCGAAGGCGACCTGCAACACCTGCTGAAACTGGCGGCCGCCGCGGTGTCGCGTGTGCAGAGCCATCAGTTGTCGAGCCTGGAACAGACCGGCAGCACCGCCGACGGCAGCCTGCAAACCACCTGGCAGCTGGAGATCCCGGTGCGCAACGGGCAGGAGTTCATGCCCTTGCAGGTCAAGGTGCAGCGTGAGGAAACCCAGGAACAACAAGCCGACCCCGAGCGCGAGCGGCGCGATCCGCTGGAAATGCTCTGGCGCATCGAGCTGTCGTTCGACCTGCATCCACTGGGGCCCTTACAGGTCCAGGCGCAGGTGTCACAGGGCAACCTCAGCAGCCACCTCTGGGCAGAATTGCCGAGCACCGCGCACCTGATCGAGAGCCAGTTGGACGAATTGCGACAGCGCCTGGTGGCGCGCGGCTTGACTGTCGGCGAGCTGCATTGCCACCAGGGCACCCCGCCGCAGGGTTCGCGAACACAGTTGGAACAACGTTGGGTAGACGAGAACGCATGAGCAAGCACGTGCCACGCCAGGCCATTGCCCTGAGCTACGACGGCCAGCAGGCGCCGACCCTGACCGCCAAGGGCGACGACGAACTGGCGGAAGCGATCCTGACGATTGCCCGCGAGCATGAAGTACCGATCTACGAGAACCCCGAACTGGTCCGACTGCTGGCGCGCCTGGAACTGGGCGACGCGATCCCCGAGGCGCTGTACCTGACCATCGCCGAAGTGATTGCCTTTGCCTGGCAGTTGCGCGGCAAGGTGCCGGTCGGTTTCCGCGACGAGCCGCCACCCGAGCGCGACATCACCCCGCAGGGCCTACCGCTGCCGCCTGCCGCTACATAGTTATCACCCCGGGTACCGTCCTAGTGCGAACGATTGACGGCGCACACTGACGTGCCTTCAAGGGAGTGAACGGATGAACCAGCCATTGATCAGCCGCAGCGGGCGGGCCTTGGTCCACGCAGCACTGCAGGACTTCCCCTGCCCGCAGCGCGCCGCGGCCGACGCAGTCCGCGCCTGGGCGTGGAGCCAGGGCGTCGAGTTGAACCCGGACAAGGTCGAGGTGGTGACCTTGCACTACCAGCCGCTGAACCAAGGCTGGGTCGGCCAGGTCAGCCAGCGTGCCTCGCTGACCCAGGCCCTGCTCGACAACTGGCAGGGCGAATCGGCCAACAACCTGCTCGGCGCGGCGCTCGATGCCCCCTGGGCCGGCCAGCCGCCACCGGACTCACTGGTGCTGGTCGATCACTTGCACGGGCAGGGCCTGCTTCACTACGGCGCCGACTATAAGACTTACAACGGCCTCTACCGGCAGCGCTTCCCTGCCCTCTATTCAAGCACAACCCACGTACAGATTACGGCCGAGGCCTTCCAGGGCTTTATCCAGACGCTGGACTTTGGCACGCGCTTTCGCAAACGCCTGTACACCTACTGGAAACTGCATCAGGCGAGTTATCGACAGGCCGCACAGATCGCCTTCATCGCCGCCTGCAACAAGCAGGTCGACGAAGGCTCGCTGTCGGATGCCGGGCGCTTGCTGGTCTGGCAACTGGCCGGCCTGCTACCCCGGCCAACCTGGAAGAGCCTGGGCCTGAAGCCGCGTGAACAGCCGGCGATCCAGGCCGCGCCACTCAACATCTACGGCTATGCCGCCAGCAGCCTGTTGTGCCTGAAGCACAATGGTAGCGGCCTGACCCTGTTGTATATCCCCGGCAATGCTTCGCCGCTGCATGAGTTCACCGACGAATCGGCGATGAAGCACTGGCTGGCCCGGCAATGCCGCGACCCGGCCAGGCGCCGCGCACTGCTCTGCTACTTTACCCCCGCCGACCGTCCCGACGGGCTCAGCTACAGCGGCGTAGCGACCGCGCTGAGCGGCCTCGGCCTGTTTCCCCAGGCACACCGTTTCCACAAGGACGACCATCCCGGTTTCGCCACCAGTGGCGTCTGGGACCCGGACCTGACCGTCAACTTCAAGCCCGACAAGTACAGCCCGGCGCTGACCGGCGATCTGTTCAAGGCCTTCACCGAGCGGCAGAAGGCCCGCTCGTTCGCAGAGGCCGACGCGCAGATCCACAGCAATAGCGAGTTGCTCAAGGAGCAGTGGCGTGGCTACCTGGCCAACGCCATGCAGACCCTCGCACCGCTGGTGCTGGTGGTGCCGGAGCTGGCGCCGCTGTTCATGGCCGGCGGGATTGCCCAGTTCGGTCTCGGCCTGGAGCAGACGCTCAATGGCAAGACCCTGGCGGATAAGGTCGATGGCCTGCAAAACCAGCTGTATGGGCTGTTCAACGCCGGGACGATGGCGCAGGCCTGTGCGAGTAAATACCTGTATCGGGTGAAAAGCCTGCGCTTTGTCGCACCGCAGCGGGTCAATGGTCGGCTTGGCTACCCACTGAGTGGCGACCCAAAACGTGCGACCAGCGAAATGAGTGCAGTCGAGCAAGCGTTCCAGCTCGAAGAGCGTGTCGAGCCGGTGGCGCCCGGTGAGTCGGGCATTAGCGCGTATGTGTGCCAGCAGATGGACCAGGATGCCTCGTACTCGTTGCACGCGACCTTGTTCGACCCGTCGCAAGAGCACGTCGCCTTCGCCACGGTCAGCTATGACCTGGCGAGCGATAGCTTCATCCGCACGAGCGAGCTCAACAGCGCCAATCCGATCCGCTACGTGGCTCCTGAGCAGGGCGAACCCGGCCTGGTCCGCAGCAGCGGCCTGCCACGGATTGCCAGCGATGCGCAGCGCATGCGGACGCTGAAGGGGCTGGGTATCGATCTTGAGCTGCCACTGGACCTGTCCAGCCTTGAGGCGCTGGAAGGCACGCCGATCCCGAAGCGGATTGCCAGCCTGTGGGTGGGCGACAGGGTGATCGGCGATAAATTCCTCGACGCGCTGGCCAGCAATGCCGAGATCCTCAAGGACACCGCGTACGACTACTGCCTGTATCTCACCCGCCAGGATTCGGCCGTGTATGCGCAAAACGTGCGCCTGCTGCGCGAGCATGCGCCGCACCTGGAGCTGGCAGTGCTGGAGGAGCAGCCGTTCTACCAACGCTTCGTCACCAGCAAGTACTTTGCCCAGTACCGCGATGCACTGGACGGCAGCGGTGGCGTGGCAACCAACTTCTCCTCGGCCAGCGATGTCCTGCGTTACCGGCAACTGTACGAAAATGGCGGCTTTCACCTGGATGCCGATGACCGCCTGCTGGCCCCGGGGACGTGGCAGGAAGGTCGCCAGGTACCGTCGATCGATGCGCTCGCGTTCAATACCAGCGACGACGGCCTGGTGTTGTCGCAGCCGGTGTCGAACCAGGCGATGAACCTGCACATAAAGTTCAACAGCAGCGTGATTGGCAGCCATGCTGGCAATCCGACACTGGACGCAATCTCCGACGAAATGCTCCGGCGCTATGCGCAGGACCCAGACTTCTACACGTCTCGGCCACCGCAGGAAGCGTTGCCCGAACTATATCGCTACAGCGAACGGCTGAGCCGCCTGAGTGGGCCGGGAATGCTCAACGATGTGATCGACCAGCGCCTGCCGTGGCTACGGCAGATACGCGAGGTGTGTCACTTGATGACCTGCCCGCATGTGCATCTGGAGGCCGTTGTCGATATCCAGCGCGCCGTGCAGGTGCTCGAACGGCTCTTCCCGGTCGATGAGGTCTGGGTCAGCGGGCAGGCGCATAGCTGGATCTACACCTGAGCGGCGCATTGCCGGACACAGCCCGCGCCCCTGGGCATTCGGCGCAAGGCATCGCGGCTTAGCCGCGATGCAACTTGCTCATCAACTCCGCTTCAGCCTGGGTCAAGCCGCAGGTCTGGGTCAACTCATCGACGCTGGCGCCCATCCCCACCAGCCGCGCTGCCTGGGCGAACGACAGGCTGTTGGGGTCGCGCTGCTCCAGTTGCAGCAGCTTGTCCGGCAATGGCGCAACCACTGCACGCAACTCGTGCAGCGCCTCACCCATGCGCACCGAGCCGTTCTGGTAATCGTCCAGACGCTTGGCCAGGTCCTTCAGGCGCTGGTCGCGCAAGGCGTCGCCCTGCGCCTGCTGAGTGGCCAACTCGCGCTGACGCTTGCTGTAGCCATAGAACAACCACAAGCTCAGCAGCCACAGCAGCGCCAGAAACAGAACGGCAAGCTCAAGGATCAATCAGATGTTCTCCAGCTCGGACCACTCTTCCTCGGTCATCATCTTGTCCAGCTCGACCAGGATCAGCAGTTCGTTGTTCTTGTTGCACACGCCTTGAATGAACTTGGCCGATTCCTCGTTACCCACGTTCGGTGCGGTTTCGATCTCGGACTGACGCAGGTAAACCACTTCGGCCACGCTGTCGACCAGAATACCGACCACCTGCTTGTCCGCCTCGATGATGACGATCCGGGTGTTGTCGGTGATCTCGCTGGAGACCAGGCCGAAGCGCTGGCGGGTGTCGATCACGGTAACCACATTACCGCGCAGGTTGATGATGCCCAGCACGTAGCTAGGGGCACCCGGCACCGGGGCGATCTCGGTGTAACGCAAGACTTCCTGCACCTGCATCACATTGATGCCATAGGACTCGTTGTCCAGCTTGAACGTAACCCATTGCAGGATCGGATCTTCGGAACCCTGTGCAGACGTCTTTTTCATTCCCCTAACCCTCAAAATCCGCCGTCGGCGGTGTGCTCAGTGCGGTCGCTAGCAGCGCGACCGATCATTTATGGGTGTGTTGCATCTGCTTGACTGCGCCGCTGGCGATCAACTCGGCCAGCGCTGCCACGTCGAGCAATGCACACATGTGTTCAATCACCGTGCCCGCCAGCCATGGCCGCTGGCCACGCTGGGTGCGCCACTTGATTTCGTTCGGGTCCAGGCGCAACGAACGGCTGACCTGATGCACCGCCAGCCCCCATTCGTAGCCCTGTACCGAAATCACGTACTGCAGGCCCTGGCGGAAATCCTCGCGGTAGCGGTCGGGCATGACCCAGCGCGCGGTATCCAGCACCTTCAGGTTGCCGCCCTGGCTCGGCAGAATGCCAAGGAACCACTCGGGCTGGCCAAACAGCGGGGTCAACTCGTGCCCCGCCAGTGAATAGATCGAGCCGAGGCATACCAGCGGCACCGCCAGGGTCAGCCCGGCCACGTCGAACAGCAGGCACTCGAACGGCTCGGCCGCCCACGACGGTCGGCCATCGATGCCGCTGGGTGGCAACGGCGGCGTCAGCGCCGGCGGTCGGTGCACATCGACCAGCGGCTCGACCGGCGCCGGCGGCGGCAGCGAGGCCTCGACGATGATTTCCACGACCGGCTCGGCCGGCACTGCGACTTCCAGCATGGGCGCCGACAACGGCATGCGCAGCCGACTCGGTTCGGCAAATTCGCTGGGTTTGACGCTTGGCGCAGGCTGGGCCTGGCGCTGGGCATCGCGCACTTGTTCTTCGAGCACGGCCGCCTGGAACTCGTCCAGCTCGGCTGCCGTTTCCACCACTGCCACCGGTGCTAGCACTGCCGGTGCCGCTTCGACCGGCGTCGGCACAACCGCTACCTCTGGCTCCAGCGCCTCGGTGGCGTCGTGCAACAGCCCGTCGAGGTAGGACTGCAGGGCCATCTGGGGCCGGGTGGCAATGGGGTGTGCCTGGTTCATCAAGCCACCTGCGAAACGGAATTCTGCGTCAGCAGATGTTTGAGCAACGCCCGGTACGCTACCAGGCCACGGCTTTTGCTATCGAACTGCGACGGCGTCAACCCGGCCCGACTGGCGTCGCGCAGGCGCGTATCGATCGGGATGTAACCCTGCCAGATGTTGTCCGGGTAGGCGTCGCGCAGCACCCGCAGGGTGCCCATCGAGGCCTGGGTACGGCGGTCGAACAGGGTGGGCACGATATGGTACGGCAAGGCCTGCTTGCGCGAGCGGTTGACCATCGCCAGGGTACTGACCATGCGCTCCAGGCCCTTCACGGCCAGGTACTCGGTCTGCACCGGAATCACCAGTTGCTGGCTGGCGGCCAGGGCGTTGACCATCAGCACGCCGAGCAACGGTGGGCTGTCGATGATCGCGTAGTCGAAATCCTGCCAGAGCTGCGCCAGACTCTTGGCGATCACCAGGCCAAGGCCACTCTGCCCCGGCGACTGACGCTCAAGCACGGCCAGCGCGGTGCTCGACGGCAGCAGCGAGATCTTCTCGTCGCTGGTCGGCAGCAGCAACTGGCCCGGCAGGCCTTCCGGTACGCTGCCCTTGTGCAGGAACAGATCGAAGCTGCTGTGCTCCAGGGTGTCGGGATTATGCCCGAAATAGCTGGTCATCGACCCATGCGGGTCGAGGTCGACAACGACCACGCGCTTGCCCGCCTCGGCCAGCAAACCGGCCAGGGCGATGGAAGTGGTGGTTTTGCCAACCCCACCTTTTTGATTGGCTACTGCCCAGACTCTCATTAGCGCTGCTTCCTCCCGGTCGGGCGATGATCGCGCCGGGATCGATTAAAAGGTCGGCGACGGAGAATTGACGGGATTGCGCCCGGCCGTCGGTGATACCGCTGGCGGTGCAGTTTGTGTGCCAGCCCGCTTCAGCGCCGCATCCGGTTTCGCGTTGGCACTGCCGGTGCCGGTCAGGCTGCGGCGCACTTCAAGGTTCCGCGAAATCACCAGGACCACCCGCCGGTTGCGCGCGCGCCCTTCGGCGCTGTCGTTGCCGGCAATCGGCTGGAACTCGCCATAGCCGACCGAGGCCATCCGCGCCGGGTTCACCCCTTCCATCGCCAGCAGGCGGACAATACTCGCCGCGCGCGCCGAGGACAGCTCCCAGTTGGTCGGGTACTGCGCCGTACGAATCGGCAAGTCGTCGGTGAAGCCTTCCACGTGCACCGGGTTGGCGAACGGCTTGAGGATCTTCGCCACCTTCTCGATGATGTTGAACGCAATGTCGCTGGGCATGGCGTCGCCGCTGCCGAACAGCAGCGAGGAGTTCAGCTCGATCTCGACCCACAGCTCGTTGCCGCGCACGGTCATCTGGTCGGAACTGATCAGGTCGCCGAAGGCATCGCGCACATCGTCGGTGATGGTCTTCAACGGGTCGACGGCGTTCTGCGCAAGGCCGGCATCGACCTGCTCGCTGTCCTTGATCAGCGGCTCGGCCGGCTTCACGCTCAGCGGCCGCTCGTCGCCAATAGGGATCGGCCGCATGCTCTTCTCGGGGTCGTTGAAGACCCCGATCAGCGCCTGCGAAAGGATCTTGTACTTGCCCTCGTTGATCGAGGAAATCGAATACATGACCACGAAGAAGGCAAACAGCAAGGTGATGAAGTCGGCGTACGACACCAGCCAGCGTTCGTGGTTTTCATGTTCTTCGGGTTGTCGACGGCGCGCCATGCGTTACTCCATGAAGCCCTGAAGCTTCAGTTCGATCGAGCGCGGGTTTTCGCCTTCGGCAATCGACAGCAGACCTTCCAGCAGCATTTCCCGGTAGCGCGACTGGCGCAGGGCAATCGCCTTGAGCTTGTTGGCCACCGGCAACAGGATCAGGTTGGCACTGGCCACACCGTAGATGGTCGCGACGAAGGCCACGGCAATGCCGTTACCCAGCTGCGACGGATCGGCCAGGTTGCCCATTACGTGGATCAGGCCCATGACCGCACCGATGATGCCGATGGTCGGCGCATAGCCGCCCATGCTCTCGAACACCTTGGCCGCCTGAATATCGCGGCTTTCCTGGGTGTAGAAATCCACTTCAAGGATGCTGCGGATGGCTTCCGGCTCGGCGCCGTCGACCAGCAGTTGCAAGCCCTTGCGCGCATACGGATCGGGTTCGGCATCGGCCACCCCTTCCAGGCCCAGCAGGCCCTCCTTGCGTGCGGTGAGGCTCCAGTTGACCACGCGGTCGATACCGCCCGGCAGGTCGACGCGCGGTGGGAAAAGAATCCAGCGGGCAATCTGCATGGCCCGCTTGAATGCACTCAGCGGCGACTGCAGCAAGGCTGCCGCCAGGGTGCCGCCAAGCACGATCAGTGCCGCCGGACCGTTGATCAGCGCCGACAGGTGACCACCCTCAAGGAAGTTGCCGCCAATAATGGCGACAAAGGCCAGGATGATCCCGATGAGGCTTAACACATCCATCAGACGCACGCCTCGACCAGGTGACGACCGATGTCGTCAAGCCCGTATACCGCGTCGGCCAGGTTGGCTTTGACGATGGCCATCGGCATGCCGTAGATCACGCAACTGGCTTCATCCTGGGCCCAGACCTGGCTGCCGCCCTGCTTGAGCAGGCGCGCACCCTCGCGGCCGTCGGCGCCCATGCCGGTCAGCACCACGGCGAGGACCTTGTCGCCATACGACTTGGCCGCCGAACCGAAGGTGATGTCGACGCAGGGCTTGTAGTTCAGGCGCTCGTCACCCGGCAGGATCTTCACCGTGCCACGCCCGTCGACCATCATCTGCTTGCCGCCAGGGGCCAGCAGGGCCAGGCCCGGACGCAGCACATCACCGTCCTCGGCCTCCTTGACACTGATCTTGCACAGCTTGTCGAGGCGCTCGGCGAAAGCTTTGGTGAAGGCCGCCGGCATGTGCTGGATCAGCACGATCGGCGCCGGGAAGTTCGCGGGCAACTGGGTCAGCACACGCTGCAGGGCCACCGGGCCGCCCGTGGAGGTACCGATGGCGAGCAGTTTGTAGGCCTTGCGCGTCTTCTCTGGCGAGCCGTGTTCGTCCTCCTCCCCC
>NZ_QETK01000046.1 GCF_003105155.1 Pseudomonas sp. SDI
ATCGGTGTAGTTACGGCGAGTACTTGGGTACATGGCAACCTCCAAGAGAGCGACTTAAGTATCGCTTCTTGGCGTCCGTTGTCACGGGACAGGCCCATGGTCACTTTTGCGCCGTCAAAAGTGACCCGCCGTCAGGGCGGAAGGGGCCGGCAGAGCCGCCATCCACAATGGATATGTCCGCCAAGACCAAGGCCAAAACCAACAGCCAAAAAATCAAAAGCACCGTCGGCAAGGCCGGCTCCCGCATGAGCAAACCGACTACTGGGATGCTTCTGCAGCAGCTTGTAGATGCGGGTAAGAAATCGCCAGCGCAAGGTCTAGCCGAGTTCAGGCAAACATCGAAGCGATTGGCTGCCATAACGATGGACATCGCGGTGAAGGGTATTGGCCTCGTCGCCGGCGTCGGTCAGTTAACCGCAGGTGTCGGGATTTGTGTTCGGGCACGAGGTCGATGTCACCACCTGCTACCCCGCAAACCACCCATCCCGCCGCTCCAGCCGCCACGCCATCAGCCCAAGCGTCACCGCCCGCAACGCCATGAACAGCAAAAATGCCAACCACAAGCCATGGTTGCCCAGCCCGCTGGCCAGCCAGGCAAACGGTAGCGTAATCGCCACACTCACCAGCATCCCGTTACGCATCTCCCGCGCCCGCGTCGCACCGATAAACAAGCCGTCGAGCAAATAGCTCCACACCGCAATCACTGGCAACACCGCCAGATACGGCAGGTACTCAAAGGCCGTCTCGCGCACACTCGGGATGTCCGTTTGTAACTGGATAAACCAATGCCCGCCCAGCAAGAACAACCCGGCAAAGCCCACGCTGGCCAGCAGCGACCAGCCACAGGCCACCGTCAGCGAACGACGCAGCGCGGGTCGATCCCCGGCGCCAATCGCGTGCCCGCACAAGGCCTCCACCGCATGCGCCAGGCCATCCAGCGCATACGCCGTCAGCAGCAGGCCATTGAGCAGCAGCGCATTCGCCGCCACGGTCGCTTCGCCCATCCGCGCACCCTGCACGGTGATCAGGAAGAACACCCCCTGCAACGCCAGGCTCCGAATGAAGATGTCCCGGTTCACACTCAGCAGCGGCCGCCAGCTCTGCCAGCGTGTCAGCAACGCCCAGACAATCGTCCCCGGGTACGCCCGCAACGACGGCCGGGTCAGCGCCAGCCCGAGCAACGCCGCCGACCACTCGGCAATCACCGAGGCCCGCGCCGAGCCCAGCACGCCCCAATCCAGCCCCAGTACGAACCACAGGTTGAGGACGATGTTCAGCACGTTGGTCGTCAGCAGGATCGCCAGCGGCGCCCGTGCGTTCTGTGTACCGAGGAACCAGCCGACCAGGGCGAAGGTGGCCAGCGCCGCCGGTAAACCGAGCAGGCGGGTCTGGAAGAAGTCCTGGGTGCTCTGCTCCAGTGCCGCACTGGGGTTCATCAGGCCCAGCGCCAGGTGGCTGAAGGGTAGGGCGAACACCCCCAGCAACAGGGCGAAGAACAACGCCAGCAGCAACCCCTGCACCAGCACCTGACGCAACGCGGCGCCGTCTGCACGCCCCGCCGCTTGCGCGGCAAAGCCGGTCGAGCCCATGCGCAGGAAACCCAGCACCGACACTAGCAAGGTGTACAGGCTGCCACCCACCGCCACCGCACCCAGCTGATGCGCATGCGGCAGATGGCCGATCACCGCGCTGTCGACCAGCGCCACCAGCGGCACCGAGACATTGGAAAGAATCATCGGCGCCGCCAGCCCCCACACCTTGCGGTGGGTCGGGCGGTCGCGCCAATCGGCGAGTAGTTGTGCCATGCGAAGCTCCTTGAGAGCCGGCATTGTAACCAGCTCGGGCACCTAATCAGGTGAACGCGGTCTCACCTCGCCGCCTTCGGCCGGCCAAAGCGCCGGGCTTGATATATAGTTCTTTCCCTAGACCCTGCTGCCAAAAGAGTTACCCCCCCATGCTCAACAAAGGATTGTGGCTGGCCTGCGCGCTGGCGCTGCTCAGCGCCTGCGACTCGTCGTCTGTGGATAAACCGGCCCCGGCCCCCGCCGAGAAAGCCGCTGCCGCCCCGGCGGCGAGCAAGGTGGATGCCGCCACCCTGGCGCAACGCTACGCCGGCCGCGAGCTGAACGTGGTCGATGTGTCGGAAGTGCAGGTCGATGGCGCCAGCGCACTGTCGGTAACCTTCTCCGCCCCGCTGGAGGCCGACCAACCGTTCGCCGACCGCCTGCACCTGGTCGACAGCAGCAAAGGCAAGATCGATGGCGCCTGGGAACTCTCCGACAACCAGATGGAACTGCGCCTGCGTCACCTTGAGCCGCAACGCAAACTGATCCTCACCATCGACGCCGGCCTGGCCAGCGTCAATGGCAAGCGCCTCGCCGCCGAATACGTCAGCCGCCTGGAAACCCGCGACATGCAACCGAGCATCGGCTTCGCCAGCCGCGGTTCGCTATTGCCGACGCGCCTGGCCGAGGGCCTGCCGGTGATCGCGCTGAACGTCGCCAAGGTCGACGTGGAGTTCTTCCGCATCAAGTCCGAGTCGCTGCCGACCTTCCTCGGCAGTTGGGGGCGCAGCAGCGCCATGCAGTACTACGAGTCGCGCGAGCTGCTGCCGATGGCCGACCTGGTGTATGCCGGGCGCTTCGACCTCAACCCGGCGCGCAACACCCGCGAAACCCTGTTGCTGCCGATCGGCGGGATCAAGCCATTGCAGGCGCCGGGGGTGTACCTGGCGGTGATGCGTGCCTCGGGCACCTACAACTATTCACAGCCGGCGACGCTGTTCACGCTCAGCGACATCGGCGTTTCCGCACACCGCTACAGCAACCGCCTGGACGTGTTCACCCAGGCGCTGGAAGGCGGCAAGGCCCTCGATGCAGTCAACCTCGAACTGCTCGACACCAGCGGCAAGCTGCTCGCCCAGGGCAAAACCGACGGCACCGGCCACGCCCAGTTGCCGCTGCCACCCAAGGCCGACGTGCTGCTCGCCCATCAGGGCCCGCACACCACCTTGCTGCGCCTGAACAGCGCGGCGCTCGACCTGTCCGAATTCAGCATCACCGGCCCGCAGGCCAACCCGTTGCAGTTCTTCGTGTTTGGCCCGCGCGACTTGTATCGCCCCGGCGAAACCGTGCTGCTCAACGGTCTGCTGCGCGATCAGGACGGCAAGCCAGTCAAGGCCCAGCCGGTGACCGTGGAAGTACGCCGGCCGGATGAACAGGTCAGCCGCAAGTTCGTCTGGGAGGCCGATGCCAATGGCTTCTATCAGTATCAGTTGCAGCTCGCCGGCGAAGCGCCGACCGGGCGCTGGCAGCTGGTGTTCGACCTGGGCGGCGGCAAGAAGCAGGTCCACGAGTTCCTCGTCGAAGACTTCCTGCCCGAACGTATGGCCCTGGCGCTCAAAGGCAGCGACACGCCGCTGAGCCCGGACGCAACCGCCGAGATCGCCGTCAACGGTCGCTACCTCTATGGCGCCCCCGCTGCGGGCAATCGCCTCAGTGGCCAGGTGTACCTGCGGCCACTGCGCGAAGCGGTGCCGGCGCTGCCGGGCTATCAGTTCGGCTCGATCACCGAGCAGGAACTGAACCAGGACTTCGAGCTGGACGAAACCACCCTCGACGACAACGGCGACGCCACCCTGAGCATCGAAAGCAAATGGTCCGAGGCCCGTTCGCCGCTGCAACTGACGGTGCAGGCGAGCCTGCAGGAGTCCGGCGGCCGGCCGATCAGCCGACGCCTGGAGCAGCCGATCTGGCCGGCCGAGCGCTTGCCTGGCCTGCGTGGGCTGTTCGACGGTGAGGAAACCGACGGCGATGCGCCGGCCGAGTTCGAGTTCCTGGTCGCCGACCGCGACGGCAACAAGCTTGCGGCGGACAACCTCAAGGTGCGCCTGATCCAGGAGCGCCGCGACTACTACTGGAACTACTCCGACAGCGACGGCTGGAGCTACAACTACAACGAGAAATTCCTTACCCAGAGCGAGCAGACCCTCAGCGTCAAGGCCGGCAGCACCGCCAAGCTGAATTTCCCGGTGGAGTGGGGCCCGTACCGCGTCGAGCTGGAAGACCCGCAAACTGGCGTGGTCAGCAGCCTGCGCTTCTGGGCCGGCTACCGCGCCCAGGACAACGCCGACGGCGGTGCCGTACGCCCCGACCAGGTCAAGTTGGCGCTGGACAAACCGGCCTACGCCGACGGTGACACGGCCACTGTCACCGTTACCCCGCCGGCGGCCGGCAAGGGCTACCTGATGGTTGAGGGCGGCGACGGCCCGCTGTGGTGGCAAGCAATCGATGTGCCGGCCGAGGGCAAGGCCTTCGCGGTGAAGCTCGACCCGAAATGGGCGCGGCATGATCTGTACGTGAGCGCGCTGGTGATCCGCCCCGGCGAGCGCAAGGCCAATGTCACGCCCAAGCGTGCCGTGGGCGTGCTGCACCTGCCGCTCGACCGTGCCCAGCGCAAGCTGGCGGTTACCCTGCAGGCACCGCAGACGATGCGCCCGAAACAGCCGCTGACGGTCAAGCTGCAGGCGCGCAACGCCGACGGTAGTGTGCCCAAGCAGGTACAGGTGCTGCTGGCGGCGGTGGATGTGGGCATTCTCAACATCACCGAATTCGTCACCCCCGATCCGTTCACCGGCATGTTCGGCCGCAAGGCCTATGGCGCCGACCAACTGGACATCTATGGCCAGTTGATCGAAGCCGGCCAGGGCCGACTGGCGAGCCTCGCCTTCGGGGGGGACGCGGCCATGGCCAAGGGCGGCAAGCGGCCCGATACCAGCGTGACCATCGTCGCCCTGCAAAGCGCGCCAGTGACCCTCAACGCGCAGGGCGAAGGCGAAGCCACGGTCGATATCCCCGACTTCAACGGCGAACTGCGGCTGATGGCCCAAGCCTGGACCGACGAGCGCTTTGGTGTGGCCGAAGGCAAGACGGTGGTGGCTGCACCGCTGATTGCCGAACTGTCGGCACCGCGCTTCCTCGCCGGTGGCGACCGCACCAGCCTGGCGCTAGACCTGGCCAACCTCTCGGGCAAGGCGCAAAAGCTGAATGTGTCGCTGAGTACCGCAGGCCAGTTGAGCCTGATTGCGCCGACCACCCGCAGCTTGACCCTGACCCAGGGCCAGCGCGTCACCTTGCAGGTGCCAGTGCAGGCCGAAGGTGGCTTCGGCCAGGGCCGCGTCACGGTGCAGGTGCAGGGCCTGGACCTGCCCGGCGAGCCGCCGCAGGTGTTCAGCCGCGAGTGGACGCTGGGTGTGCGCCCGGCCTATCCGGCGCAACTCAAGCATTACCGTGTGGCCCTGCGCGAGCAGCCATGGAGCCTGCCCGAGCAGGACCTGGCGGCTTTCGAACCGGCCGGCCTGGAAGGCATGCTGGCGCTGTCGAGCCGCCCGCCGCTGAACCTCGCTGAGCAGATCCGCGCGCTGGAAGCCTACCCCTACGGCTGCCTGGAGCAGACCACCAGCGGGCTCTACCCGTCGCTGTATGCCGACGAGGCCACGCTCAAGCGCCTCGGCCTCAAGGGTGAGCCGGCGCCGGTACGTCAGCGCAAGATCGAGATGGGCATCGAACACTTGCTGGGCATGCAGCGCTACAACGGCAGCTTCGGTTTGTGGAGCTCGGACGACGAGGAGGAATACTGGCTGACCGCGTATGTCACCGACTTCCTCCTGCGCGCGCGCGAGCAGGGTTACGCGGTGCCGCCCGAGGCTCTGAAGAAGGCCAACGAGCGGCTGCTGCGTTACCTGCAGGAGCGCAACCTGATCGAAGTGAACTACAGCCAGAACGCCGAGCACAGCCGCTTTGCCGTGCAGGCGTATGCAGCGCTGGTGCTGGCGCGCAGTCGGCAGGCGCCGCTGGGGGCCTTGCGCAGCCTGTTCGAGCGGCGTGCCGATGCGCGCTCCGGCTTGCCGCTGGTGCAACTGGCCATCGCGTTGGACAAGATGGGCGACAAGCTGCGGTCCGAGCAGGCCTTGCAGGCTGGGTTGGCGGTGACGCGCAACAACGACTGGATGGCCGACTACGGCAGCCCGGTGCGCGACCAGGCGCTGATTCTGGCGCTGCTGGAGGAGAACAACCTGGCGCCGACGCAGGTACAGGATCGCCTGTTCGAGTTGTCCGACCGTTTGGCGGCGAGCCAGTGGTTGTCGACGCAGGAGCGCAATGCGCTGTTCCTCGCCGGGCGTGGTCTGCTCAAACTGCCGGAAGGCAAGTGGAGCGCGCGGCTGGACAGCGCCGGTGAAGTGCGCGAGCTGAATGCGGCCGAGTCCGGGATGAAGCTGGAGGGGGCGTTGCTGGCCTCGCCGTTGACGGTGAGCAACGCTGGCGATCAGGTGCTGTATCAGCAACTGACCTTGTCCGGGTATCCGCGCTCGGCGCCGGCGGCGTTTGGCCACAACATGAGCATTCGTCGCGAGTTCCTTGGGATGAATGGTCAGGCGCTGGACCTGAAGCAGTTGCACAGCGGCGACCTGGTGCTGGTGCACCTGGCGGTGACCGCCAAGGAGCGGGTGCCGGATGCGTTGGTGGTGGACCTGTTGCCGGCCGGGCTGGAGCTGGAGAACCAGAACCTGGCGCAGAGCGCGGCGAGCCTGGACAACGCCAGCAGTGCGGTGAAGCAGTGGCGCGAAGCGATGCAGAACGCCAACGTGGTGCATCAGGAATTCCGGGATGACCGCTATGTGGCGGCGTTGAACCTGGAGGGTTATGGCACCACGCACCTGCTGTACCTGGCCCGGGCGGTGACGCCGGGCACTTATCGGGTTCCGCCGCCGCAGGTGGAATCGATGTACCGGCCAAATTGGCAGGCACTGGGTGAGACCCCAGGGGAGATGGTGATTCGCGGGCGCTGACGGGCTTTAGGGCCCTATCGCGGGACGAGCCCGCTGCCACAGAAGAGCCGCTGTGTTTTTCTGTGGGAGCGGGCTTGTCCCGCGATGCGCTTCAACGCACCACCAAACTCAACACCCACAACCCCAGCAGCAACCAGATGATCCCCAGCACAATCGACGCCCGCATGAACGCGCGCACCGCCGAATACAGCAACAGCAACCCCACCACCAATATCAGCATGCTGATCAGCGAGGTATCCATGCCCAACGTGTGCGCCAGGCCATCGATGAAATTACCGCCAGCCAGTTGAACACCCCACTCAAGCCATCGACCACAAAACGGATCAACGCGCCCAGCGCCTGGCCCAACCACTCGAAAAACCCTTCTACCTGCATAGTCAGTCGCTTCCTGATGATCATCTCGACGAATTCGCCGCGTCCCACGCTTTGGCCACACCGGGCGCCACGCAGTTCCCTGGCGGCCTGCCGATGTTCAGCGTAGCCCGCCCCTACAGCCGCCGGGTAAAACTGCTGCGCGCCATCGCCCTCGGCAGCCTGCTGCTGTGCGCGCTATTGTGGCTGGCCGACCGCCTCTGGCCACTGCCGATGCCCGCCGACGACCTCGCCCGTGTGGTCCTCGCCGAAGACGGCACGCCGCTCTGGCGCTTCGCCGACGCCGATGGCGTGTGGCGCTACCCAGTCAGCCCCGAGGAAGTTTCGCCGCTTTACCTCGAAGCGCTGCTCACCTACGAAGACCGCTGGTTCTACCAGCACCCCGGCGTCAACCCGCTGGCCCTGCTGCGCGCCAGCTGGCAGAACCTCACGGGCGGGCGCGTGCTTTCCGGCGGCAGCACGCTGTCGATGCAGGTCGCTCGGCTGCTCGACCCGCACGCCCGTACCTTGCCCGGCAAGCTGCGCCAACTGTGGCGCACCGCACAGTTGGAATGGCACCTGTCGAAAGCCGAGATCCTCGCCATTTACCTCAACCGCGCCCCCTTCGGCGGCACCCTGCAAGGCGTCGCCGCCGCCAGTTGGGCCTACCTCGGCAAATCGCCGCTGCAACTCACCCCGGCCGAAGCTGCCTTGCTCGCCGTGCTGCCGCAAGCGCCAAGCCGGCTGCGTCCCGACCGCCACCCGCAACGCGCCCGCGCCGCCCGCGACAAAGTGCTGCAACGGCTTGGCGAATACACCGTTTGGCCCGCGCAGCGCATCGCCGAAGCGCAGGAAGAACCGCTGTTGCTCGCCCCACGCCAGGAACCGGCGCTGGCGCCCCTGCTGGCGCGCCGGCTGAACCGCGCCGACAGCCCGCCGCTGATCCGCACCACCCTCGATGCCGCGCTGCAACGACGCCTCGAAGACCTGCTGCTGGGTTGGCGCGCGCGTCTGCCGGAGCGCACCTCGGCGGCGATCCTGGTGGTCGAGTCGCAAACCATGGCAGTGCGTGCCTACCTCGGTTCGGTCGACCTCAACGACGAGCGCCGCTTCGGCCACGTCGACATGGTCAGCGCGCTGCGCTCGCCCGGTTCGACGCTCAAACCGTTCCTCTACGCGATGGCCCTCGACGACGGCCTGATTCACTCCGAGTCGCTGCTGCAGGACGTGCCGCGGCGCTATGGCGACTATCGGCCGGGCAACTTCTCCCAGGGCTTCAGCGGCCCGGTCGCGGCCAGTTCGGCGCTGGCGCTGTCGCTCAACCTGCCGGCCGTGCAACTGCTCGAAGCCTACGGGCCGAAGCGCTTCGCCGCGCAGATGCGCATGGGCGGTGTGCCGCTGAGCCTGCCGGCACTGGCCGAGCCCAACCTGTCGCTGATCCTGGGCGGCGGCGGCAGCCGTCTGGAAGACCTGGTCGGCGGCTACAGCGCCTTTGCCCGCGACGGCCTGAGTGCGCCGATCCGCTTGCAGCCCGACGCGCCGCTGGTAGAGCGGCGGCTGTTGTCGCCCGGCTCGGCGTGGATCGTCCGACGCATCCTCAGCGGCCAGGCCCGGCCCGACCGCGACCCGCACGCCGAACTGGTGCAACGCCCGCAACTGGCCTGGAAAACCGGCACCAGCTACGGCTTTCGCGATGCCTGGTCGATTGGCGTGGGGCCGCGCTACCTGATCGGCATCTGGATCGGCCGCCCCGACGGCACGCCGGTGCCCGGCCAGTTTGGCCTGGCCTCGGCGGCGCCGCTGATGCTGCAAGTGCATGACGTGCTGAGTAACCGCGACAGCCAGCGCGGCATCGCGGCGCCGATGCCGGCGGTGCCGGCCAATGTCGGCGTGGCGGCGATCTGCTGGCCGCTGGGCCAGCCGCTGAACCGCCAAGACCCGAACTGCCGGCGCCAGCGCTTCGCCTGGACCCTGGACAACACCACGCCGCCGACCCTGCTGGCGCAGGATCAGCCACTGGGGATGGGCTTGCTGGAGAAGGTCTGGCTGAATGCCCAGGGCCAGCGGGTGGATTCGGCCTGCGCCGGGGCGCAGGCGCGCGACATTGCCCTGTGGCCGGCGCCGCTGGAACCCTGGCTGCCGAGGCTGGAGCGGCGCGAGGCGCGGCTGCCGGCCATCGATCCCAACTGCCCGCCGCGGGTGCCGCCGACCGCGCCGCCGTTGTCGATTGTCGGCGTGCGCGGCGGCGATCAGCTGCGCCGCCCGGCGACCAGTCGCGAGCCGTTGCGTCTGGACGTGTCGGCGCTGGGCGGCAGCGGCCAGCGCTGGTGGTTCCTCAATGGTGCGCCGCTGGGCGAAACGGCTGGTCAGCAGAGCCTGGTCGCGCGTTTCGAAGCGCTCGGCCACTTCGAGTTGAGCGTACTCGACGCCAGCGGGCAGACCGCGCGGGTCGAGTTTCAGGTCAGCGAATAACCCGGCGCCTCAGTAGCGCCGGATCATCCACACCCCTCCCAGAATCAGCACCAGCCCGGCGATCTTGCCGAGGCTGGCCGGCACTTCGCGAAAGCCCGCCCAACCGAAGTGGTCGAGGGTCAGGGCCATGGCCAACTGGCCGGCCAGCACCAGCGCCATGAACAGCAACGCGCCGATCCGTGGCCCGGCAAACGCCGCCGTGGTGATGAAGAACGCACCGAGCAGGCCACCACACCAGTGCCACCAGGTCAGGCCTTTGAGCGCGTTGAAGCTGGGCACCTCGCGTTGTAGCAACACCAGCACCAGCAGGGCCAGGGTGCCCACGGCGAAAGAAATCAGCGCGGCGGCCAGCACGCTGGACACCTGTTTGGCCAGCTGGCCGTTGATACCGGCCTGCAAGGGCAGGAAGGCGCCGGCGACAAAAGGTAGGCAAAGCAGCCACCAGGCAGGGGCGGGCATGGCGTACTCCAGGAAAAAAGTGGGCGCGGAGTATACCGAGCGCGCCGGCAAATAGCCTGTCGCTTGGATATAGCGCGAAAGTAAAAGCGCCCGACGGTCATGCCCAAGCCCTTGAAACAGCGGGGGAAAAGGCCACTGCGCAAAGGTATAGAAGGGGTTAATACCAAGTTCTGGATTGTTCGCCTGGCCAGCCGGGGCTGAGATGACTGCAACGGACGTGGAGGTGCCGGCGATACCGGCGCCGTCCGCAAACAAGAGCAGCGGCAGCGGTAACAAGGAGTCGCCAGAATGAATACTCAAGCGTGGTGTAAGGCAAGTACGGCGCTGGCCCTGGTGCTGGCAGCGAGCATGAGCCTGGGTGGCTGCAGCAGTGGCGGTGGTGGGCATCACAGCAGTGTCGACGAATCGTCGCCGACCGCCGGCACCGACGGTGGGACCGGCAGCACGGGTGGCACCGATGGCGGTACGGGTGGCACCGGCGGCACCAATGGCGGCACGGCGGGAACCGGTGGCGGAACAGGCGGAACAGGCGGAACCGGCGGAACCGGAGGCACGGACGGCGGCACGGCAGGCACCGGCGGCGGCACAGGTGGGACCGGAGGCACCGGCACTGGCGATGGCGGCCTGGCGGGTGGTGGAACAGGCGGCACGGGTGGCACAGGTGGCACAGGTGGAACAGGTGGAACAGGTGGAACAGGTGGAACAGGCGGCGGCACCGGCGGTGGCACCACCAACCCGGTGCTAACCCCGTTGATCACCGGCCAGGTGGTCGGTCAGGTCGGTAATGCCGTGAGTGGTTTGGGTACTGGCGTTGGCAGTGTCGGCACGGTGGTCGATAACCTGCCAGTCGTCGGCAGCACCGGCGCCGGTGGCCTGGTGGGTTCGCTCGGCTCGGCGGTTACCAGCATCGGCACCGGGCTCAGTGGCGGTGTCGGCCAGATCGGCACCGCTGGCAACGCCATCGGCACCACCCTGGCCGGTGCCGGCGGCGCGCTGTCGAACCTCGGCAGCGGTGTGCAAACCCTGGCCGGCAGCTCGGCCATCGAGCAGATCCCACTGGTGGGCGGGGTGCTGGGCAAGGTCGGCGAAACCGTGACCATGCTCGGCGATACGCTGAGTGCCAACAGCACCAGCGGCCCACTGGGCAACCTCAATCAACAGTTGAGCAATCAGGTGGTCAAGGTGGTCTCGCTGGCGGAGACCAGCACCGGCAAGGTCAGCGGTGCCAGCGGGCTGGCCGGGCCGTTGAACGGCGTGCTGGATAAAGTCGGCAGCACCGTCGATGGGGTCGGTGACAAGCTCGCCGCCGCCGGCAACGGCAACCCGCTGACCACTGCCGTCGGTGGTCTGGTCAGCAACCTCGGCACGGCGGCCAGCACGGCTGGCGGCCTGGCCACCCCGGCCACTGGCAGCGGCGGCAGTGGCGGCACGGCCGGCGTGGGCCTGCTGGAAACCGTCGGTGGCGCCGTGGTCGGTGCCGGCAGCGGGCTGGCCGGCAGCAGCAACAACAATGGCCTGGTCAGCAGCGTCGGCACGACCGTCGCCACGCTGGGCAGCAGCGTCGCCTCCGTCGGTCCGGTGCTGGGCGGCAGCGGTGTTGCCAGCACGGCGGCGGCAGTCCCTACCGCAGCCCTCACCGGCAACGTCGGCGCAGCGGTCGCGCCAGTGCTCGGCACAGTGGCCAGCGTTAGCCAGAACGTTGGCGCCAGCACCGGGCTCGGCACGCCAGTCAATGGCCTGCTGATCCAGGTCGGCGGGGCGGTCAGCGGGGTGGGTTCGCAGGTGGCGGCAGCCACTACTAACCCGGTGGTCGATAATGTCGGCGCTACGGTCGGGGCGGTCGGCGCCACGGTCGGCAAGGTCGGGGGTCTGCTCGGCGGTGGCACCAGTGCCGGGCAGGGCGGTGCTGTCGGCGGCCTGCTCAACAACGTGACAGGGGGGCTGCAAGGCGGCTTGCTGGGTGGTAATAGGTAAATGGCCAGCATCGGTTAGACGATTTTACGGGCAACACCTACGCTTGAGTCTGACGAGGGAACCGTCTTGGTTCCCTCGTATTTTTCAGGAACATGGAGTGTCCTATGCGATCGATGGTTGTCGCGTTATGGGGTCTTTCCTGGGTGACGGGTGTGTACGCCGAGCCCTTGCCGAGTTACCTCAACAGCAACGAAACCGAACGCAACCTGCCCGCGCCGAACCTGCCGGTAGACGCCTATCGACCGACTACCCCGGCCCCGCAAGTCCCGGTTCCGGCCGCCACGCCAAAGCAGCAACTGTTGATGGGCAGTAAAGTGGTGATCCACAAGGTGCGCGTCGAAGGTGGCACCCTCTACCCGCTCAGCGAACTGCGCGCCAACTACCAGGGTCTGCTCGACCGTGAGGTGAGCCTGGACGAGCTGATCGAGGCCACACGCAAGCTCACTCAGCGTTATCAACAGGACGGCTACCTGTTGTCCTACGCCTACCTGCCGCCGCAGGACTTCGCCGAGGGGCGGCTGCGTGTGGTGCTGGTCGAGGGCTATATCCGCGATTACGCATTGCACGGCGACGTTGGCCGGGTCTCGGCCTACCTCGACCAGTTGGTGGCCAAGCTAAAGGCCGAGCGCCCGCTCACGCGCAAGACCTTCGAACGCTACACCACCCTGATGAGCCGGGTGCCGGGCTTGACCCTGCAGGCCCAGGTACCGCCGCCGGGCACCAGCGACGGCGCGGCCACGCTGATCGCCCAGGCCTCGCGCAAACCGTTCACCACTACCATGAACCTCACCGACAGCAGCCGCGATCAGTTTCAGGCGCTGCTCGGCGCCAGCAGCAATGCGCAGACGGCGTATGCCGAGCAACTCAGCGTCAGTGCGCTGGTGCCGCCGGGCGACGATCACGAGCATTACTACCGGCTCGACTACGCGCAGTACCTGGATACCGAAGGCAGTCAGCTGATCCTGTCGGCGTCGCGCTACCGCAGCGACCCGAGTGCGCTGGTACGCCTGAACAATGGCATCAACCTCAGGCAGCACCGCGAAAACGACCGCTATTCGATTGGCCTGAGCCAGGCGCTGATTGCGGCGCCGCGCGAGTCGCTGAGCGTGGCGGCGCGGTTCTATGCGGTGGATGACACGACCGATTACCGGGTGGTCGGTTTGCCGCTCAAGGTCAGCAGCCAAACCGATCTTCGGGTGCTGGCGTTCGAGGGCGACTGGAGCAAGGCCAGCGACCGTCAGTTGCGCATTCTCAGCGGTGGGGTGTATCAGGGGCTGGATTACGTTGGTGCCGATACCAACAGTGGCTATGACCTGGACTTTCTGCGCCTGCGCCTCTCCGGGTTGCAGAGCGACCGTTACTTTGAAGCGTTGCAGGGTGTGGTGTCGGCGGCGTTCTACTGGACCGACGCCAATTTGCCCGACAGCGAGCGTGCGGTGTTTGGCGGGCAGAACTTCGGCCGTGGCTATCCGGTGGATCAGGCTTCGGGGGACAAGGGCTGGGGCGCGGCGTATGAGCTGAACTACAGCATCCGCCGCGAAGGCGACTGGTTGAAGGTGTTGCAGCCGTATGCGGTGCTGGATGCGGCGCGTACCTGGTTCAACGAGCAGGAGGTGAAGGATTCGAAGATGTCGTCGCTGGCGCTGGGGCTGCGTTTTGGCGATGCCCGCTACTACAACATCTCGCTGGAGGCGGCCAAGCCGATGTCGGACATGGCCCTCGACAGCTTTAACCGGCGGCCGCGGTTTACCGTGAGTTTCAGTTATCAGCTGTAAAAGCCTCGCCGGACCCGCCCGCTCCCACATCGATCACTGCGAATCCTGGGGGAGCGGGTGGGGCCCGCGAGGCGGTCAGTGAGGTCGCCGCTATTGCACCAAATGCATCCGCGGCTGAGGGAAGAGGTTATCCAGGGTTTCCAGCAACCGAACGTGATAGATCGGCTTGCGAAACAGGTCCAGCACCTGCAGGCGCAGCAGGTTGCTGACCGCATCCATGTCGGCGTGACCGGAGGTAACGATCACCGGTAAATGCTGACGCGCAGTGTGCTCGCGCAAGCGCTTGATCAGCGAGATGCCGGTTTCTTCCGGCATGTTCAGGTCGGTAATCACCAGTGCTATGTCCGGGTAGCGCGTCAGTTGCTGGAGGGCGCCTTTGACCGAGGTTGCGGTCAGGCAAGTGAAACCCACGCCCTCCAGCAACTCGGCCAGTTCCAGCAGGGCATCCTCTTCATCGTCCACCAATAACAGCTGTTGGCGTGGGAAAGCTGACGACATGATTCATTCCTGTTACAGATCAATGAAAGTAGTCAGGAAACCGCCGCGGGAAATTCAGGGGTTGGTGCTGCCACCCGTGCCACCGCCGGTTGTCGGCGCAGTTGCTGCCGGAATGGCCGCCTTGACCTTGTCCATCACCGCCGTCACGCCGCCGCTGATGGGGGTGATAAAGGCGGTCAACGCTACTGCCACCATCGCCGCGACAATCGCGTACTCGATGCCTGATGCGCCGTCCTTGCGCCAGAAGAACAGCTTGAGGTGTTTGAATATCCGGGAAAGACGCATGGTGTGACTCCTTGCGCTGCAGAGCGCGATGGCTGGGGCGTAACAGTGATTCCCCTTTGCCACCACAGAATCGTCAACCGCCCAACGTTCAGCAAATAGAAGAAAGCATTAATCCAAAAGTGATAGCGCTAAAGACGACGCCAATAACCTGTTGTTTTATGGGGGGGACAGTTTTCAGACGGAAAAAATCTGACGGGGTAATGGCATTTTGTCCTAGCTACGCTACCGTCAAATAGCGAAATAGTTACTTAGCGACGTGCTGATGTGGGCCTGTTCACAAACAGGGATGCAACAACTGGCAGGCAGAGGGAGGCGCCGACATGAGCAGTCGCATCACCATGATCCTCGCCGGGTTGTTTCTGCTTGGCGCCATTGTGGCCGGTTACTGGGGGCTGGTGTTGGGTCAGCAGCCCGCCGAGGCGGTGCCGCCCGTCGCGGTGCAAGCGCCTGCCATAGCGGCGGCCAAACCTGTCGAAGATGAGCTGCGCCAGAGCATCGTGGTGCTGCGCCGCGATGTCGCCGCCTATACCGCGCTCACTGCCGAAGACCTGCTGCTGGAGCGTGTACAACTGGCTCCGCCCGGCAGTTTCAGCCGCGTTGATCAGGTGCTCGGGCGCAAGCCCTGGCGCAACCTTGTGGCCGGTAGCTGGCTCGATGAACACAGCTTCGACGCTGGCGGTCCGCTGGCGCGAATGATCCAGCCGAGCGAGCGGGCCCTGGCCGTGGCGGTCGACGAGGTGTCCGGCGCTGCCGGGCAACTGGTGCCGGGCGACTACGTCGACGTGCTGCTGTTCCTGCGTGAGGAATCGAGCAATCCGCAAGCATCCGCCCAGGTGATCGTGCCGGCCCTGCGCCTGCTCAGCGTCGGCCAGCAACTGGGCCTGACCAACGATGGCCGGCCGGCCGAGCCCGACCCGAAAGTGCGTGACGAGCAACGCAAGGCCGGCCTGCGCACGGTGGTGCTGGCGGTGCCCGAAGGCCTGCTCAACCAACTGCTGCTGGCGGTGCAGGCCGGCACTGTACGCCTGGCCGTGCGCAGCGCCGTGGAACAGCGTCTGGCGCACTACTGGGCCGACCCGAATGCCGCGCCGCAGAATCTCGCCAATGCCCGCCGCGAGCTGTTCCGTTTCAGTCAGCTGAGCCTGTCCCCGACCGCTCAACCGCTAGCCGTCGGCACGGCCGGCAGCCGCCGTAGCATGGAAATCATCCGCGGTGCCCAGAGCGCTGCGACCACCCCCTGAGCAGCAAGGATGCCCTTCGATGAGCAGTCGTTCCGCGCGGTTGATCAATCGTTCCCTGCTGGCCTTGGCGTTGGCCGGCTTGCCGCTGCCGGCGGCCTGGGCGGCGGCCGGTTGTTCGGCGCTGGAGCGGGTGCCGGCAGTGATCGAGATCGACCAGGGCTTGCAGCAGGAACTGCGCCTGCCGGTGAACATTTCCCGGGTGGCCATCGGCGACCCGAAAGTCGCCGATGTGCACGCCATGGGCGCGCAGGCGGTGCTGCTTACCGCGCTGGCGCCGGGCGCCACCAGCCTGATGGTGTGGACCGGCTGCGCCAGCACGCCGCGCCAGAGCATGATCTTCGTTCGCGGCCAGGCCACTGCGCAGATGAGCGAAGGCGCCTTGCCGTCGCAGGCCGACGCCGACCTGCCCAGCCAGGTGCAGGCCGATATCCGCTTTATCGAAGTGAGCCGCACCAAGCTCAAGGAGGCCGGGGCGCGGCTGTTCTTCAAGGGTTCGAACAACTCACTGATCGGCTCGCCGGGCACCGTGCCGGGTACGGTGGTCAGCCCCGGCCAGGTGCCGGTGGCCCCCCCGCAGATCCCGCTGGTGAACGACGCCTTCAACATCGTCTGGGGCGGCGGCAGCAGCCGCTTCCTGGCGGCCATCGACGCCCTTGAGCAAACCGGTTTCGCCTACACCCTGGCGCGTCCCAGCCTGGTGGTGCTCAGCGGCCTTACCGCGAGCTTCCTGGCTGGCGGCGAAATCCCCATTCCGGTGCCCAGCAGCGGCAGCGACAACGTCTCCATCGAGTACAAGGAATTCGGCATTCGCCTGGCGCTGTCGCCGACGGTGATCAGCCGCAACCGGATCAACCTCAAGGTGGCGCCGGAGGTCAGCGAGCTGGACTACAGCAAGCAGGTGACCATCGCCGGCACCGTGGTGCCTGGCCTGAATATCCGCCGCACCGACACCAGCATTTCCCTGGCCGATGGCGAGAGCTTCATCATCAGCGGCCTGATCAGCAGCAGCACCCGCTCGGCGGTGGACAAGTTTCCCGGGCTGGGCGATATCCCGGTTCTTGGTGCGTTCTTCCGCCAGTCACAGCTCAAGCGCGAAGAAACCGAGCTGCTGATGATCGTTACCCCGCACCTGGTGCAGCCGCTGGCGGTGAATGCCACGCTGCCAGAGCTGCCCGGTGAGCGGCTGCGCAACTACGACCCGAGCTGGGGCCGTCTGTTCTTCCTGGAAAACGGCGATTTCGACAGCCGTAGCGGGTTATCCCGATGAGTGAAAGCCTGAGCCAGACCTTTCTTGCCATCACCCGTAACGATGGCGATCTGCAATGGTTGCAGACCGCGCTGGCACCGCTGGGCCAGGTAGTCGGTGCCGGCAGCGGCAGCCTCGACGAGTTGCTGGCGCTGGTCGATGTGACCTTCTCCAACCTGATGTTCATCGGCCTGGACCGCGATCACCTGGTCAACCAGTGCGCGCTGATCGAAGGCGTGCTGGAGGCCAAGCCGATGCTGGCTATCGTCGCCCTCGGCGACGGCATGGACAACCAGCTGGTGCTCAACGCCATGCGCGCCGGGGCGCGCGATTTCGTTGCCTACGGCTCGCGCTCCAGCGAGGTGGCCGGGTTGGTCCGACGCCTGGGCAAACGCTTGCCGGCGGTCACCGCCAACCCGCACCTGGGCGGTCTCACCGTGTTGTATGGCGCCCAGAGCGCAGCCGACGGCGCACTGCTCACCAGTCACCTGGCGCGGGTGGTGCAGAACAGCGGCCAGCAAACCCTGCTGCTCGACCTCGGCCTGCCGCGCGGCGATAGCCTGGCACTGCTGGGGCTGGAGGCCTCGTTTCATTTCGGCGATGCCCTGCGCCATCTGCGCCGGCTCGACACCACACTGATCGACAGCGCCTTCACCCGCGACAGTTCCGGCCTGCGCCTGCTGGCCTACGCCGAGGCCGACGAACCGCTGGAACGCACCAGCGCCGCCGAGCTGTACATGCTGCTCAGCGCCTTGCGCCAACACTTTCAGCACATCGTCGTGAACCTTACCGGGCAGGCCGACAGCGAGGCGCTGCGGACCTTCGTCAGCCATTGCGACAAGCTGATCTGGTACACCGACCAGAACGTCATCGACTGCCGGCGCAACCTCGACGTGCTCAACCTCTGGCGCGAGAGGGGCATGAAGCTGGAGCACGCGAGCCTGCTGGTTGACCGCTACCTGCGCAGTGTCGCGCCGGATGCCGAGGCCCTCGGCAAGCGTTTCGGCCTGCCGCTGCTGGTGGCCTTGCCGTACAGCCCCGAGGTGCGCCTGAACGCCAAGAACCAGGGCCTGAGCCTGTTCGACCTGGCCCCGCGGGAAAGCCTGACCCAGGCGCTCAAGGCCCTCGGCGAGCGGCTGGCGCGGCGCTCGGAAAGCCTCAAGCCCAAACCCGGCAACTGGCTTAACCGCCTGTGGAGCCCGCGGTGAGCAGCGACGAGCTGTTCGGCGGCCCGCGGCACAACCTCGGCACCGACCCGCAGGGGCTCAAGCGCGCCCTGCATCGCTACATCATCGATGCCATCGAGGACACCGGGCGCAACCTGCTCGAAGGCTCGCGGCCGGCGCTGGCGCAGTTTGTGGTCGAGCAGGTCGGCGATTACATCGCCCGTCAGCACCTGGCGCTGTCGCGTTATGAAATGGAGCGCATGGCCGAAGAGCTGGTCGACGAACTGACCGGCTTCGGTCCATTGGAAGTGCTGCTGCGTGACACCAGCGTGACCGAGATACTGGTCAATGGCCCGCACCGGGTGTTTGTCGAGCGGGCCGGGGTGTTGCAGCAAACCGACCTGCGCTTTATCGACGCGCACCATGTCGAACGGGTGATGCAGCGCATCCTGGCGCCGCTGGGGCGGCGCCTCGACGAATCGTCGCCGATGGTCGATGCGCGCATGCCCGACGGCAGCCGGGTGAACGCGATCATCCCGCCGGTGGCGCTGGACGGGCCGTGCCTGTCGATCCGCAAGTTTCGCAAGGACATGCTGCGCAGCGCCGACCTGCTGGCCACCCGCGCCATCGACCAGGCGATTTTCGACTTCTTCGAACACGCTGTCGGCAAACGCTGCAACATTCTCGTCAGCGGCGGCACCGGCACTGGCAAGACCACCTTGCTGAACATCCTCAGCCAACTGATCAACCCGCACGAGCGGCTGGTCACCATCGAGGACGTGGCCGAGCTGCAACTCGATCACCCGCACGTGGTGCGCCTGGAAACCCGCCCGCCGAACGCCGAGGGGCATGGTGAGATCAAGGCCAGCGAGCTGATCCGCAATGCCTTGCGGATGCGCCCCGACCGCATTCTGCTCGGCGAAATACGCGGCGTCGAAGTGCTCGACGTGCTCACCGCGATGAACACCGGCCACGATGGCTCGATGAGCACCGTGCACGCCAACACCGCCGCCGATGCCTTGCTGCGCCTGGAGACCCTGGTGGGCCTGACTGGGCGCCAGGTGGCCGAGAAAACCCTGCGGCAGATGATCTGCGCGGCGCTCGATGTGGTGATTCAGCTGACCCGCCTGCCGGATGGTCGGCGCTGCGTCAGCGAGGTGCTGGAAGTGGTCGGGTTGCGCGACGACATCTATGTCACCAACACCCTGTTCCGTCTGGATCGGCGTGGCGGCGAAGGCTTCTTGCGCGAGGCGATCAACCCGGCCGGAGACAAGCTGCGGCGCGAGTTCGGCGCACTGACGGAGCCCGGCGCATGATCGCCGTGGCACTGCTGCTGGGGCTGTTCTGCCTGCTGATGCTGGGCGCCTCGGTGTGGCTGTTCTACCGCGGTGTGCGCAAGTCTGGCGACGAGCGCATTCTTCAGCGCCTCGGCCAGGTGCAGGTTGCCCAGGTGGCGCCGACGCTGGGCGGGCAGCGCAGTTGGCTGGAGCTGACCCTGCTGCGCGCTGGCCTCGACCGGCGCACCGACCGCCTGCTGCTGTGGCTGGCCGTGTGGCTGCTGCTAGTGGCGCTGGGGACGTTGCTGGGCGGTTGGCCCGGGGCCATTGGCGTGCTGCTGCTCGGGCCGTTGGCGCTGCACCTGTACCTGGCCTGGCGCTACCAGCGGCGGGTGCGACGGATGATCGAACAACTGCCGGTGCTGCTCGACCACAGTGTGCGTGCGCTCAAGGCCGGGCGTACCTTGAGCGATGCCGTGCTCGGCGCCATCGACGCCTCGCGTGAGCCATTGCGCGGGGCCATGCAACGGGTGCGACGTAACGTGCAGATGGGCGTGAGCCTGGACGACGCGCTCAAGGACCTGGCCGAACTCTATGCCCAGGATGAACTGCGCCTGTTCGCCCTCGGCCTGCGCATCAACCATCGCTATGGCGGCAATGCCAGCGAGTTGCTGGAGAACCTGATCAAGCTGATTCGCGAGCGCGAGCAGGGCGCCCGCCAGTTGCGCGCAATGACTGGGGAAACGCGGATGACGGCGCTGGTGCTGGCGCTGCTGCCGATCGGCATGATCGGCTACTTCCTGCTGGTCAACCCACGTTACCTGCTGAGCCTGTGGCACGACGGCAGCGGCCAGCTGTTGCTGGCCAGCGCGCTGACCTTGCAGTTGTTCGGTTGCGTGGCGCTGTGGCGCATGTTGCGGAGTATCTGAGATGGCCTTGATCCTCAGTGCGGTGCTGTTCTTCGTCGCCTTTGTGCTGCTGCTCGGCCAACTGGCGCGCCAGCGGCGCCGTGAGCGCCTGGTGGACGCACGCCTGCAGGGTTCGGCGCGCGACGAACACCAGCTGGGCAACTGGTTGCAGCGCATGGGCAGCAGCCGCCTGGGCCAGCGCAGCCTCAGCCTCGATGCGGAAACCCGCGTGCTGCTTGATCGCCTGGGCTGGCGCCGGTCGCGCCAGCGTTCGTTGTTCGCGGCCATTCAGGTCGGCTTGCCGCTGTGTCTGCTGGGGCTTGGCCTGGTTGTCCAGGAGACGCTGCTGCGCGACGCGCAGGCGCCCTGGCTGGCGCCGCTGTTCGGTCTCGGCGTGGGCTACCTGCTACCCAAGCGCGTGCTGGCCTGGGCGGCGGCGCAGCGCCAGCAGCAGGTGGTGCGCGAGGTGGCCACGTTCATTCCGTTGTTGCGGATTCTGTTCGAGTCGGGGCTGGCGGTGGAGCAGGGGTTGCGGGTGCTGAGCCAGGAGGCGCGCGAGCTGTTGCCGGTGCTCAGCGAGGAGCTGCGCCTGGTGCTGGCGCGGGTGGATTCCGGGCTGGCCCTGGGGCCGGAGCTGGAGCAGGCGGCGCGGGTGCTGGCGGTAGACGAGTTCAGCGACACCTGCGTGATTTTGCAGCAGCTGCTGACCCAGGGTGGTGGCGCCATGAAGTCATTGCTGGCACTGAAACAACTGCTCGACGACCGCCGCCTGACCAGCATGCAGGAGCGCATTTCGAAGATGTCCGGGAAGATGTCCATCGTGATGATGGTGTTTCTGTTTCCGGCGTTGTTGATCGTCTTGGCCGGGCCAGGGTTTACCGCACTGGCGCGGGCGTTGGGGAATTTCTGAAGGGAGTGTGCAAGTGAAGACAGCCTTGCTGATGATGAGCCTGGTGCTGCTGGGTGGCTGCGTGGCCAATGGCGGCCCGGCGCAGTGGTTAGCCTTGCCGGGCAGCGCGAGCAGTTGCGCGCGAGCGGATGCGACCCAGGCGCTGGCCTTGAGCGCGGCCGACGACCTGCTCGCCGATGGTCGCCCGTATGCGGCATTGGCGCACCTGGAGGAAATGCCGGCGAACCTGCTGCAGGTGCGGGCGCGCAAGGCCAAGGTACTGCGCATGCTTGGCAGTGCCGAGGCCGAGCCGTTGTATCGGGGTTTGCTGGGGAGTTGCATGGCGGCAGAGGGCGAGCATGGCCTGGGACAGATCGCCGCCAGCCGTGGCGACAACGTGCAGGCCCAGCAGCATTTGCAGCGGGCGGTGAAGATGAACCCGACCGACGAGAAGATCCGCAACGACCTTGGCGTGGTGTACTTCAAGCAGGGGTTGCTGGAGAAAGCGCGTTTCGAGTTTCTGACGGCAATCGAATTGAAGGATTCGGACCGTTTGGCGGCGGTGAACCTGGTGAGCTTGTTGTTGTATCAGGACAAATTTCAGCAGGCGGCGGATCTGGTCAGCCGCTTTGGCTTGAGTGCGGCGCAATTCAGTGAGGCGCAGGCGCGGGCCGAGCAGCTCAAGCCGGCCAGTGGGAGGTCGTGATGAAGGGCATGGCGATACTGGTGGTGCTGGTGGGTGTGCCGATGCTGGCACAGGCCCTGGAGCCGGGGCCGTCGTCGACGGCGCAGGCCGCGACCGAGGCCTGGTTGCGGCTGCAGGTCAACGGCGAACGGGCGTCGCCGCAGCCGCAGACGCAGACGCCGAAGGAGCGCGATCTGAGCCAGCAGCGGTTTCTGGACAGTTACAAATACCCGCTGCCGGAGGCGTTCAAGGTGGAAAGCATGGGGCAGTCGGGGGAATAGCAGGGCTTGTTCTTCCTGTGGGAGCGGGCTGGTCCCGCGATCTGCTGCGCAGCACCAGCCAGGCCGGTGCATGCGCTGAGTCTGGCACCCTGCAGGCTTAAATATTACGGCCGCTGCGCAGCCGATCGCGGGATACAGGGGCTGTGTTAATGCGCCGTCACCCGCTGGCGCAACGCCGAATTGCTTGGCGACAACGCCAGCGCCAGCTGGGTGCGGTTATGCATATGGGTCAGGCGCAGTACCTGCGACACGTACAGTTTCACGGTGTTCTCGGTAATCCCCAGCTCACAGCCGATCTGGTAGTTGGTCTGGCCCTTGCCCACCAGCCGGGCGACCGCCAGCTGACGCGGCGAGAGCTTCTCGAATAGCGCCGGAATCACTTCCAGCGCGCCGCCGCCATCCTCCGTGGCCGTGGTAACCGCCGCCTGATTGCGCGCCTTGTCCAGGTCCTGGTAGAGGTCGTCGATGGAAGCCGCCAGGTGCTGCAATTTCTCGTTCAGGTGGCCCAGGTGGTTCAGGCTTTTCTGCCGCTCCTGCAGCACCAGCTCCTGACGCTGCAAGCCTTCGAGCAGTTCCTCCAGCTCGACCGGCTTCTGGTAGTAATCGGCAAAGCCCTCGCGCAGGGCCTTGATCACATCCTGTTTGTCGGCGCGCCCGGTCAGCATGATCGCCTCGAACGCCCGCAACTGCCCGGCACAGGCCTTGAGCGCGCGCACCAGCTCGATGCCATCGCGCTCCGGCATGTGCAGGTCGCACACCACCAGGCCGATGGCCGGGTCGTCGGCAAAATGCGTGAGTGCCTGTGCCGTCGATTGGCATGGCACGCAGCGATAACCGCTGCTTTCGAGAAACTCGCAGAGTTCTTCGACGATCAACGGCTGGTCGTCGACCACCAAGACTTTAACTGGGCTTACGGACATGTCGTGCGCGACTCCCTGCTCGGTTTTGCCTTCCCTCCCCGGTGGCTCAGCAATACTTCGAAGGCGTGTGGGGCATAGCTGAAAAGTAGTCGCACTTTGCAACTATGTACAAGGTTTGTAGCGCTTTCCAGAGCGCTTTATGACTAGTGGATCCAAACGGTGGCAAGCAGGAAGCCAGATAACAGGAACGGCGCGAACGGCTGTTTTTTTGACGTTTCTTCGCTTAATTGTTTAAGCCGATTCTTAACGTTCTGACTCAGAACGGACCACAGCCAACGCCGACCAATCAGCCAGAGCAGCAGCGAGACCCCGGCACCGATCAGGGTGCCCAGTACATACATACGGTCGGTGGCCAGGGCCAGGGCGGCCAATAATTTCACGTCGCCGGCACCGAACTGGCCGAGCATGTAGCCCGGCAGCGTCAGCAGCATGACGATGGCTAGCGCCCAGCCGCCTTCGCTGGCGTCGGCGCCGATCCAGGTATGCCCGGAAATGAACAGGTACAGCAGCGCGCAGGCGCCGGCGCCGAGGGTCAGGGTGTTGGCGATCTGGCGTTCGCGTACATCCTGTTCGGCACATAAGACGAGCCACAACAGCAGGACAATACTGTGCATTGGCGAAATGCCATCCCTTGGTCATGAATGAATCTATGCTGTTAGTCAGGTGTCACTGTCAGGGTAGACGCGAACATGAAAGCAAGCCTGGGAAGACGGCAAAAAGGTGCGGCGGCCATCGAGTTCGCCCTGGTGTTCGTGATGTTCTTCGCGGTGTTCTACGGCTTGCTCGGTTTCAGCCTGCCGCTGCTGATGGTGCAGTCGTTCAACCAGGCTAGCAGCGAGGCCGTGCGTCGCTGCGTGGCGCTGGACCCGAGCAGCGGCACGTACGCCGCCGACGTCCAGGCCACCGCCAAGGCCGTGCTGGAACAACAGTTGTCGTGGATGAGCGGGCCGTTGAAGTTTCAGGTGGCTGCCGATGCGAACATCAACCTGACGGCCGCCAACCTGCTGACCGTCACTATCAATTACGACAAGGCCAAGCTCACCGCCGTGATACCGGTGCTCAACCTGCCGCTGATCGGTGAGGTGCCGCGCATTCCCGCCAAGCTTGGTGCTCAGGCGAGCCTGCAGCTTTGAGCGGCGGGCCGAGCTTGTTCGGACGCTGGCGCAGCCGTCCGGAAAGGGCCGGTGCCGTGCCCGAGCACGACAGCATGGCGCCGCCCGCCGTCGGCCTGCAACTGTGGCTCGACCCGCAGGCGCGGGTGCAGCGCCTGTGCGGGCCGCTGCGCACGGCGCTGGCGCTGGTGCATGGCCACGACACGCGGCTGCATGAGTATTTACACCCGCATAGCCTGCTGGTAGTTGAAGGCGAGCCGGCCGACTGGCAGGGGCAACCCCTGGACCTGGACTTCCGCACCCCCGGCGATCACATCCTGCACACCCGGGGCTGGCTGTTGCCGCGCGACGGCGGCTGGCTACTGCAACTGTTCGATGTCAGCGACCTGGTGCAGCAGCAGCACCAGGGCGCCCAGTTGCACCTGCAGCAGCAATTGGCCTTGCAGCTCGGCGGCGCCTTGCGCGATTGCGGCCTGGAGCACCTGCCCGCAGTGGCCGGCGAACAGCTGCAACGGTTGGCCTGGCACTGGCACAGCGAATGGACCGCGTTGCTCCTGCACGGTGCCGCGGGCTGGCAGCTGTTCGCCCGTAGCGAAGCCGAATTGCCGTGGGCCGAGGATGGCCGCCTGAGCGCCTTGCTGGATCAGTTGCAGCCTGCGCCAGTGCTGGCCAGCAGTGATATCCCGGCGCTGCACACGCTGTACCCGGACAAGCGCTTTTTCCTGTTGCCCTATGCCCAGCAACACCGCGTGCAGGCCTGGCTGCTGTGCGCCACACCGGCCCAGCCGCTGCCGGTGGAAGAAGCCAAGAGCCTGCTCGGCGCGCTGTTCGAACCGCTGCTCGGGCGCCTGGCCGGGCAGCGCCTGCACGCCAGCGAACAGCGCCTGGATTCGGTGCAGGGCCTGCTCGGTGCCGGCTGGTTGGAATGGGCGCTGCACGAGCCCGATCTGCACATCGCATCGGGGCTGGCGCAGAGCCTGGGGGTGAGCACGCCGCTGGCCTTGCCGCGCTGGTTCGGGCTGATTCACCCGGCCGACCGCGAAGCCGCGCAGTTAGCCTTCGGCGGCCTGCAACGCGATGGCGGTAGTTTGCAACTGAACGTGCGCCTGCTGCCCGCCGACCCGGCCGGCGTCGCCCACTGGTATCGCCTGTGCGGGCAGGTCCAGGGCGAAGGGCCGCGGCGCCGGCTGCACGCTTTCATGCTCGACATCGACGACATCAAGCGCCAACAGCAGCAGGCCAGCGCCGCCCAGGCGCGCCTGGAAAACCTCATCGACCAGGCGCCGGCGGTGATCTATATCCAGCGCTACGACGCCGGCGCTCTGCACGCCGAATTCTTCAGCGCCAGCCTGACCCCGCTGCTCGGCTGGCAACCCCAGGCCAACGAGCACCTGCGCCCGGCCGACTGGCTGCACCCGGACGACCAGCCGCTGTGGCTGGAGCGCGCCCGCGTGCTGCTGCGCGAAGGCCAGGTGCGTAGCCGCTATCGCCTGCGCGACAGCCGTGGCGACTATCACTGGGTGCTGGATGAGGCGCGGCTGCTGCGCGACGATCTGGGCCTGCCGGTGGAGGCGGTCGGGCTGTGGCTGGACGTGACCGAAACCACCCTGGCCGCCGAGCGCATCCGCCAGAGCGAGGAGCGCTACCGGGTGCTGGTGGAGGATTCGCCGGCGATGATCTGCCGCTACTGCCCCGACCTCAGCCTGCTGTTCGGCAACCGGCCGCTGGCCGATTACCTGGAATGCCGCCCGGAGGACCTGCCGGGCATGAACCTCGGCGACTGGATGAGTGCCGCCCAGCGCCAGGCTTTCATCGAGCGCCTGGCCCTGCTTACCCCGGCGCAGCCGTTGAGCAGCGCGGAAGTCTGCCTGCAACTGCCGGGGCGGGAATTCGCCTGGTGGGTGTGGTCGGACCGCGGTCTGTTCGACGAGCACGGCACGCTGCTCGAAGTACAGGCGGTGGGGCGCGATAACACCGAGGTACGGCGCAGCCAGCAACAGCTGTTGCAAAGCGCGAAAATGGCCACCCTCGGCGAGATGGCCACCGGCCTGGCGCACGAGATCAACCAGCCGCTCAACGTGATGCGCATGGCGCTGGTCAATACCCTCAAGCGCCTCGAAAGCGGCGACGTGCAGCTCGACTACCTGCAGGACAAGCTCAAGCGCATCGACGCGCAGGTCAGCCGCGCCTCGCGGGTGGTTGAGCACATGCGCGTGTTCGGCCGCCGCTCGGAGGTGGAGCAGCAACTGTTCGAGCCCTGGCAGGCGATCGATGGCGCCTTGTCGCTGCTTAGCGATGGTTTGCGCGGCAAGGGCGTGGAACTGCGCATCGGCGCGCCGCTGGCCGGTTTTGCTGTGCGCGGGCATGCCGACCAGCTGGAGCAGGTGCTGATCAACCTGATGGTCAACGCCCGCGATGCACTGATCAGCCGCCTGGAAACCGCGCGAGACCTGCACCCATGGATCGCCCTGAGCGCCGAGCAGCATGCCAACAAGGTGCTGCTGTGGGTGGAAGACAACGCCGGTGGCATCGACCCGCGCCTGCTGGAGCGAATCTTCGAGCCGTTTTTCACCACCAAGCCCAGCGGTGTCGGCACCGGCTTGGGGTTGTCGGTGAGCTATGGCATCGTCGCTAACATGGGCGGGCGGCTGAGCGTGGCCAACGCCGACGAAGGCGCGCAGTTCTGTATCGAACTGCCGTTGGCTACAGCACCAGTTGCGGGCGGCCAGTGATGCAACTGAGGTTGGCTCCGACATCCACGCCGTTCAGATCGATACCCAGCAGCGTTAGCAGATTGTTGATGATCGGGTCGAGGAGGCTGCCAAGCAGGGTACCGATCACGCCAGTGACCAGGTTCAGCACCAGACTTACCAGTGGAATCTGTGGTGAGAGTTCTACCCCGGCGAGTGTGGCGCGCAGGCTGGCGACGATATTGCTCGACGACAGGTGGTGAGAGGCGGAGGCCTGTCCCAGCTCGGGTGGGCGAAGGTAGGTGTGCCTGTCGTTACTGCTGAAGAGTGGGGAGTTGGCCCCCAAACCGATGTCGATGACTGGCACCAGCGGCAACGCCACACGCAGCAGAACCATCGGGCTGGCATTGGCCGGATTGGTGGAGGTGAAGAAATTGGTCCTGTTGATGGTGCCGATCATCACTTTTGCTGCCGCCGCCTGATTGTCCACGGTCAAGCTCTTGCTGGCTGCCGAGGCGCAGTTGAAGCCGGTCACGTGGCTGCTGGCGCTGGAGACCTCCAGGCCAACGTCAAGGCTGGGGTTGGGCGTGAGCTGGACGATTCCCAAGTTTAGCCCGCCGAGCAAGGGTTTGAGGTCGAGCGAAATCAGGATTCGGGTTTGCGCCGTACGCACGTAGATCTGCTTGGGCAGCCTGGGGTCGGCCTTGGCCTCGCGTGGGTCGCCAATGGCCGAAAACTGCGGCGGCTCGATAATGCGGATTCTGGTGGAGATGTTGGCCAAGCCTAGCAGGCTGATCGGCAGTTCTATCTCGGCGGCGTGTTTGCTGTTGGCCAACTGCGCCATGGCCTGTACCAGTTGCAGTGCCTTGAGGTTGGCATCGAGACCCGCATTGGTGCCGCCGTTTTGGATATTCAACAGCTCGCCGAGAACGATGCCGCCGGCATCCTTGGTCAGAGCGCTGAGGCTTAGCAAACCACTGACATCGACCAGTGGGTTGTTTTGCGCCGCCACATCGGCCATCACCAGAAACACGTCGCCGAGTTTGATGGTCTTGCCGAGGAGCTCTGTGTAGTTGCCGGCATTCACCGTGGCCTTGATCGCCAGCTTGTCGAGATATTGCAGCAGGTTGACGTTGGCTTGTAGCAGCCCCTGCCACTGAGCCAGGTTGAGGTTGACCTGGGCACCGAGCAGGCTGCTCATAAGTTGGTTGAGCAACTGAGAACGTCCGGTATCGATGCTCAACAAGGTGCTGGTGATGTTCAGTTGGGCCAGTGGCGGCCCGATGCGTCCGGCCGTGGCCTGGGCTTGTAGCTTGATAGTGGTGGCGTGACTCTTGCCCGACATCATGGTGATCAGCGCCATGGCCACGCTGCTTGGTACGCTGTGCTGCAAGGTGACGCGAATAGCGTCGTTGCGGTTGGCGTCGACGGTGAAGCTGCGCAGGCTGGCCGCACCAGTGTTCAACATGCCGCATGCCACCGACAGGGTGTGGTCGGCATCTAACGCATGTCCATTGCGCGCAGCGGCGGCTTTGGCCAGGTCCAGCGCGCTTGTTCCGCCAGCAAGGCAATCGCCACGTCCAGTCACCGCTTCCAGGGCAGCCATGTCTGCTGCGCGCTGCAGTTTGCGCTGTTCCAAGTACAGCCGCCCGCTGTCCACCACCAGCAAGCCAAACAGCACCGCCAGGCCCATCGTGGCCGCAGCCACCAAGCCAATGGCGCCGCGCTGCCTTGCAGCGAAACGGAAAGACACGAGCACTCCCTTGCCGGCGCTTGGCCGTGCGCGAACGCGGTGCGTTCAGGGAGTGTAGTTCAAGATACTGGCCACTCGCCTTGATCGGGCGAACGGTCGGTGCGGGTCAATGCGGCGGGTAGTTGGCCATCAGTTGGGTCACCGTGTTCTGAATGGCGCTGGCGCGTTCGCTGGGGCTGGGCGGATAGTTGTTCATGATCTGCTCGGCACTGCCGCGCCACACCAGCTTGCCGTCGCGGCCATCGAACAGGTCGACCTGGAGGGTTGCCACCTTGTAGTCGACGCTGCGGGTTTCGTTGTACACCGGGCCGCCCCAGTAACCGCCCCAGGCGCCGCCGTAGTTGGTGGTGATCTGTTGCTGGCGGTTCTCGACGATCAGGTAGGCCTGCACCTTGAGATCGCCGCGGCTGCCGGCCTGAGCCGGGCGCAGGCCGCGCTGGTCGAGCTGGTCGGCAATCGACTGGCGAATTCGCTGTTCGGTGAGGTCGCTCTTGATCCGCGGGTCGTCGGGGCGGTATTGCAGCGCCGGTTCCTGCCAGACCCAACTGCGGTAGGCGGCGAAGTCGCGGCTGGCGTCGAAGTCCTGGGTTACGTTGTTGCTCTGACAGGCGGTCAGCAGCGTCACGAACGCGAATAGGGCGAGACGGCGGAACATGATGATTACTCCGATGGCTTTAGCTGGGAGGATAGCCGCTCAGGGCCTTTAGCACGGCTGCGCGCAGTGCGTCGGCGCGCTCGCCCTGGTTGTCTTTGCTGGCGGTTTCGGCGCTGCTGCTCCACACCGGCTGGCCGCTGCCAGCATCGAACAGGTCGAGGCGCACCACCATCACTTCCACCTCGTAGGTGCGCACGATCGGCACGCTGCCGTAGACGCCGTAGCCGTTGCGGTAACCGCCGCCGTAACGGTTGTAACCCATGCCGCCGTAGCCGTAGTTGTCGTAGGGGTAGTCGTCGCGCACCTGGCGCAGGCGCCGCTCGACACGCAGGTTAGCGCTTACCAGCAAGTCGCTGCGGGCCTCGCGGGCCGGGCGCAGGCCGTGCTGGTCAAGGGCCGCACTGACCGCGTCGGCCAGCGCGGCCGGGTCGGTGTCGGCGCTGCCGGTGGGCAGTTGGTTGTTACGCCAGGCCCAGTTGCGGTAGCGGCCGTAGTCGCGCGGTGGTGCCGGGTAGGCGCTGGCGTCGAAGGTGCTGGCGGCCTGCGGCGGTGCCGGTGGCAGGGGGCGTGAGCTGGCCACATACGGGTTGCTGGCCTGGCACCCGGCCAGGACCAGGGCCAGCAGGCCCAGGTTAAGACGGTACGGCATACGGCACTCCCGGCAGGTTCGGGGCGAGTCCTCAGCGTGGGCGGCACAGCCAGTGCAGGTAGCGCCCCAGGCCGGCGTAGGCCGGGTGGCGACGGTGCGCCAGCTCCATTTCCAGCAGGTCGAGCAGTTCGGCCTTGTCCTGGAAATCCTTGGGCATGTAGTCGTGAAACACCCGTACACCGCTCTCGGCGGTGACTGCCCAGAGACCTTCAAGGTGCGCCTTGAGTTCGCGCGGATCAAGTGGTTTTTGCGGCGTGAGGCTCTGCTTCTCGCCGGCCAGGCTGTTGCGCCGCAGCTTGCGGAAATGGCCCTTGAGCAGGTTGCGGTACACCAGTGCATCGCGGTTGTAGAAGGCCAGCGACAGCAGGCCGTCGGGGCGGGTCAGCTGGTGCAGCACCGGCAGGATGGTTTCCGGCTCGGCGAGCCATTCGAGCACGGCGTGGCAGAGCACCAGGTCGTAGGGTTCGGTGAGCTGGCCGAGCAGGTCCTGCCAGGGCGCCTGAATGAATGTGGCCGGCCGGCCGGCGGCGGCGAAGCGTTCGCGGGCGCCGTCGAGCATCGGTGCGGCGGGTTCGGCGAGGGTCACCTGATGGCCGCGTTCGGCCAGCCACAAGGCCATGTGGCCGAGCCCGGCGCCGATGTCGAGCACCCGCAGCGGGCGCTCGGGCAGGGCTTCGGCGAGGTCGGCCTGGAGCACCGCCAGGCGGATCGCGCCTTTGGCACCGCCGTAGATTTTTTCGGCGAAACGGGTCGCCAGTTCATCGAAGTGGCGGTCGTTCATTTGGCGAAGCGCCTTTCGCTGTCGGCCAGTTTGCTGCGCACCACCTGGTCCATGTCCAGCCCCAGTTCGCTGCACAGCAGCAACAGGTAGAGCACGATATCGCCGACTTCCTGGCCGGCGTGGGCCAGTTGTTCGGGCGGCAGTTGGCGGGACTGGTCTTCGCTGAGCCACTGGAAGATTTCCACCAGTTCGGCCATTTCGACGCTGGCGGCCATGGCGAGGTTTTTCGGGCTGTGGAAGCCGCGCCAGTCGTTGTTGTCGCGGATCTGGTGCAGGCGCTGGGTGAGTTCTTGCAGATTCATGCGGGGGTCTCCTGATGCGCTATAGCTTCAGCCTGCGCCCGCGGCAACGCAAGCACTGGATCGTTGCCAGGGGCAGGCTCCCTCGGTGAGGGGGGCTCTAGCGTTCGAGGCCGCCGAGCAGCGCGGTGGCCAAGCCCAACGCCAGTTCAAGGGTTTGTTCGGTGCATTGGGCGAAGCCGCGGGCCTGGTCGCTGGCGGCGTCGATGGTCTGGGTGCAGGTGAGGCGGGCGCATTTGAGCAGCAGGGCCATATGGACCAGCGCGTCTTCGGCTTTGACGCCAGGGCGTACGGCGAATAAATCGGGGTGGTCGGGGCAGTGGCCCATCGAGGTTTCGACGGTGGTGCAGGTGGCAAGCGAGGGGGGATCGGGGACGTGCTTTTTCATGGTGGATCTCCTAAGCAAAATGGAGCCACCCAACATTCGTCGCCAAACGAAAATAGGGTGGCAGCTATGCGCGGGTTGGCGAACCGGTAGCTTAGGAACCCGGCAGAGCCGAAGCTCTCCCACGCACAGCCGCCATAGATCGATTGCTATGGGGTCACTAAACTAAATGCCAGGGTCGCCAAACCCAATCACCAAATTATTTGGTGAGTGCGAGAGGCTAGTCGGCAATAGTTCCCCCAGCAATCAGCTGGCATCGACAGGTTGCGTAGGATAGGTCGTAGGACTTTGAATTGACCAGCACGGCGTTGTTTGATGTCCTTACGCAGAGCGGTGCTGTCGATCTTGCTGGGCATATCCATTTGCCGTGGCGAGGCCACTTCACCTTTCCGCCCTTACGGCGGCTTACTTTGGCAAACGCCCCAAAGTAAGCAAAGGGCTCGCCCCACCTCTCGGCCCTACGCTGCGCTCCGGGTCCCCTCCCTCCGCCTACGATCCGCGGGGACCGCGCCGACGGCCCATCCATGGGCCAACGGCG
>NZ_QETK01000047.1 GCF_003105155.1 Pseudomonas sp. SDI
GTGCGGCGGCCGGCGCTGCAGCAACCGGCGTGGCCGGTTTGACCGGGGCTGGCGGCGGGGCTTCAACGATTGGTGCCGCTACCGGCACCACCGCAGCAGGCGCTGGCGCAGGGGCGACCACGGCGGCCACGGCCGGCGCCGGAGGCGGTGTGGCCACCACCTGGCTGCTGGCGCCACAGTACGGGCAGAACTTCACTGGGCCGGCGAGCGCCTTGGCGCAGCCGGCATTGGCGCAGTTCAGCGGGAAGGCCGGTTTTTTGGCAGATGCAGACATCGCGCGCGTGCCTCCCTCAGTTCACAGGCGGCGGCGCCATGGGCGCAACCGGTGGTGGCGTGCCGGCAGCGGGTGCTGGCGGTACGGCCGGGGCGAACAGGTGGGCCAGTTCGGCGATCTGCCCGGCATTCAGCCAGGCCGGCATGCCTTCGCGCCACAGCAGGCTGTCGCGGGTTACCTGGTTACCGAGGACGAACTGCTGCAGCTCGCTGACGCTGTACGGGCCATAGTTGGTCCCGGCCACGTTCAGGTGGTAACGGTGCGCCGGCACGGCGGCCGGTGGCGGTACCGCTGCCCCGACGCCTGGCGCCTGTGGTGGCGCGAAGGCCGCTGCTGCCGCCTGCGGCGCGGCGCTGGCGGCGGGCTGGAACAGCGCGTCGAGCCAACCGGCAGTGAAGAACTCCTTGCGCAGGGTGCGTTTCTCGCTGTGGTCTTCGTGCACTTCGTCGCGGTAGACGTCGGCGCGCGAGCCGGCGATGGTCGCGGCGAACTGGTCGAGTAAGCCACGCGCCTGCTCGACCAGCCGTTCGGCCTGATCGGGGTGCTGCCGCTTGAGGCGGGTGTCGTACTCGTTCTTCAGCAGCTCGGCGATCTTGTACGGGAAGGTCTGGTACAGCGCCGAGCGGCCGACCTCGTCCTGGCGCATCTGCGGCTTGTAGGCGCCGCGGCGCATGTCTTCGAACAACGCGACCATGGCCGCCAGTTGCTGTGGGCTGCGGACTTGCTCGTAATGCTGGCGCAACTGGGTTTCGATGTCCTTGCGTTGCAGCGGACTCAGGCCGTTCTGACGAATCGCAAACTCGTCGCCGACGGCGAAGTAGTCCTGGTCGATCATGAACTCGTAGCGCTCGCTCTGGGTACGGCGCAGCACGCCGGTAGCGACGGCGTGCAGGTACAGCTTGAAGTCCTCGGCGAACTGGCGGTACTGCTCCTGGGTGAACTGGATCGGCTGCACGAACTGGCTGATGCGCTTGTGGGTGTGCAACGGAATGGTGGTGCTTTCCTTGCGGTAGCTGGCCAGGTAGGTCGGCAGCGGCGTCAGCGCCGGCAGCGGGAAGCCGCTGAACTCGGTGAAGCAGATCAGCTTGCCGGGGGTGCCCGACTCGACGAACTGGATCTGCCCCGCCGTCAGCCCGGTGCCTTGCGGCATGCACTGGGCTAGCATGGCGCCATAGCTACGCTTGAACTCGGCGGCATCGTGCACGCCGACCAGGCAGGTGTAGGGGTCTTTGCTGATGCCGAAGCCACCGGTCAGGTTCAGCGGCGCCCACGGCATGGCCCGTTGCAGCAACTGGCGGAACTTGTCGCGCTGCTCGTCCGGGGTCAGCGCGGCCAGGGCACTGAGCAGCGGGTCGACGCCCTGCGGATGTTTCGGCAGTTGCTGCACGGCCTTGTTGCGCAGCTTGGACAGCAGTTCTTCCTGGCCGTCGTCGTCCTGCAGTTTGCCGAACAGGGTTTTCGAACCACCGAAGTCCTTGAAGGCTTCCTTGGCCCACAGGCGAACCTGCTGGGTGTCGACGGCCTGGTCATCGCCGTTCTGCACCAGGGTCAACGGGATCAGCGTGGCGTGCTTTTCCTTGATGCTGGCGTCGATCTTGCTGATATCCGACTCGATCCGGCGCAGCAACTGGTCGACTGCATTGCGGCCGTCCTGCAGCCGGCCAACGAAACCGTTCCACACGGCGCGGCCGCTCTGGTCCACCGATTCCTTGCGACCGAGCCAGTCGGAGACGTCGCGCAGCAGCTGTGCAGCTTCCCGCGCGGCAACGAAGCGCACGTAGAACAGCAGGCTGTCGCGCAGGGTGTCCTTGACCTGGGTGAGCACGGTCTCGGCCTGTTTTTCCTTGCCGCTCAGGCGTGCCATCAAGCCGCCACCGGTGGTTTCCTTGAGCCGCTCGAACTCGCGGGCCAGCTCCGAGGATTCCAGCTTTTCGGCCAGCTCCTTGAAGCGTGCGGCGTTCTTCTCCAGCGCCGGGATGATCCCGCTGCCTTCGTTTTCCAGGCGGTCCTTGAGCATCTCGACCAGCGCCAGGGTGTAATCCAGGCCACCACGCTCGTCGTCGTCCAGGCGCCGGAAGAGTTTCTCCGGCAGGGCGTCTTCACGCACCAGCTCGGCCAGACGGCGTACCCGGTTCTCGCGGATGCGCACTTCATGGTTGCGCTCGGCGCTGTCGACGCTGCTGCCCTTGGTGTCGCGCTCCAGCTGCTGCTGGATCTCGCGTACGTGGGTCAGCCACTGGTCCTTGTCGGCGCCGCCGTTCTGCAGGCGTTCGAACAGCGCTTCGACCTTCTGCTCGATCTGCGCGGTGACGCTGTTGTCGCCTTCCACCAGCAACAGGTCGTCGGCCAGTTGGTAGTGGGTGAACTCGCCAGTGGCCAGGGTCAGCTCGACCTTGGAGAGGAACTCCGGCATCTCGGTGAAGGTGCGCGGGGTAACGTTGAGCTGCTCCTTGAGGAAGTCATCGCGCTCGCGGTCGGTCGGGCGGTTGTCGTTCAGCGCTGCGTTGGCGACACCGAAGAAGGCCTTGAGCATGTGCTGCACCTGGCGGTTCAGGCGCACGTTCTGCCGGGCGTCGACCTGGGTGTCGAGCACCGCCTGGCCGAGCGAGGAGTACAGGCAAGGGAAGCGCAGCTCGGTGTCGTCGCCGTAGTCCTGCGGCAGGCGCACGGTGTAGGAGCGGATCTTGTGCTGGTTCTGGTTGACCGCAGTCGAGCGCTTCTTGTTGGCGAAGTCCTGCGAGGTAAAGTCGGTGAACAGCACGTCGGAGAGCATCTCGTAGATGTCTTCCTGGTCGCTGGTCTTGGCCTGGGCGACGTTGCTGTTGTCGATGATGTAGACATCGTCGTACGGCCGGCTGTCGATGAACAGGTTGTCGCTGGCGTCCCAGTGTTTGACCAGGCGGTGGCCGCGCATCGAGGTTTCCAGCTCCATCAGCGCCGCGTAGCCGTTGGCCTGCACGCGCTCGGTGTTGTAGCTGTGGAAGCCGCCGGGCAGCACGAAGAACAGGTCGACCTTACCGGCAATGTTGTATTCCTTGAGGATCGCCTTGGCCAGGTAGCCCATGTCGAGGAACGAGCCGGAGCCGGTACCGCCGGCCGCCGAGCCGCTGATGACGATACGGATCTTGCCTGGGTCGATTTCCAGGCCAAGTTTCTTCAGCTTGTCGGCCTGCCCGCCGATGTTGCTCAGCAAGCGCCCGACCTTGTCGCGCAGCTTGTCGCGGATCACCGGGTACTTGTCGTAGAAGTACAGGCGTGACAGCGCGCGGATCTGCCCGGCGCCTTTGGACGGGTCGATGCCCAGTGCACGGATCTTGTCCGGGGTCAGCGGGAACCACTCGGCCACTTCGCGGTGGCGGTTGAGCTCGTCCATCGAGTGGGTGTACTTGCTCAGGTTGAGCGGCTCGATGATCTTTTCTTCGGAGGTGAACGCCACCTGCTCGGCCAGCACGTCGGTTTTCACCGACTTGCCGTCCTGGGTCACCTCACCGGCGTCCAGGTCGAAGTTGACGAACTGCACCAGCGGGAAGTCGGCAATCTGCTGCACCTGGCTGTTGCCACCCCAGATGGTGTTGAGAATACGCCGGCGCAGGCGAATGTTGACCTTCATGCCGGTGCCGCCCAGGGCGATGAACAGCGTTGGGTGAATCTTCTCGCTGACCGGGTTCTGCGTGGCCGGGCCGGAAGGTTGTGCTTGCTCGTTCATCGGGAAACTCCATGAGCCCTGGCGGGGCGGGCCGAGGCAACTCGGCGGGCTAATCCATACATCGGTTCAAGGCGGCTGGGCGGGTCCAGCCGCGGTGCGGCAGCGGGTCTCAGCGCTTGGCCGAGAAGGTCATCAGCCAGGCGATCAGCGACAGGCCGGCAACCCCGACCAGCGGCGCCAGGTACAGCGGGGTGAGGAACTGACCGGCGTTGAGTACCGCCAGCACGGCCATTGCCGAGACCATCAGCAGGCCGAGGAACAGGAACCAGCCCGAGGCGTTGGCCCGGCTTGGCGCAACGCGCTCACGGACGCGCCAGTTGGCGTAGGCGTTCTTGATCACGAAGAAGATCAGTGCCAGTACCACCAGCACGGCAACGCCGATCAGCGCGTCGCGGCTGTCGACTTTCTTTGGCCCCAGGTCCAGCACCGGGGTCGGCGCGCTCAGGGTCGAAGTGGTAACAGGGGCGGCGACTTCTGGAGCAGCGACGCTTTCTACTGGGGCTGGCAGGGAGCTGGTTTGGGCCATGACGTGGGCTTCCGATTCCGGGGGCAATAAAGGGGGTTATTTGAGGCGCACGGCGACATCCGCCGAGAGCTTTTCAAGTGAGGTACCGAACAGGCTGCGCTTGACCGTCGCGACCTTGTTCTGGCGGTCGTCGTAGACCGCCGCGCTGCTGAACGGCTTGAGCGGGATCTGCTGGGCAACCCCCTCGACCATTACCGTGACCGGCTTCTTGCCGGCAATCAGGCTCTTGGCCAGCAACAGGCCGATCAGCGCCAGGATGAACAGGGCCAGCAGCAACAGCACCGGGCCGAGCGGGTAGCTGATCTGCAGCACGATCGGCAGGCGGGTGGCCGAGGATCCGGCTTCGTTGGACGGGATGAACACGTCGGGCAAGGCGTCGTTGGGGAACAGTTCGTTCATCCGTGCGATGAACTGCTGGGAAATCTGCAGTTGCTGCTCGCTCAGTTGCACTTCGATAGCGCCGGCACGCTGGTAACCGCTGGAGAAGATCACCTCGCTCGACCACTGCGACGGCAGCGGTGGCAGTTGCAGGCTGATCGCCAGTTCGTCGGAGCGGGCGCCTGGTTCGAGGTTCTCGATGCGGTCGATGGAGATCGCCGACTGCAAGGCCTCGCCAGGCATGTCCAGCTTCAGGGCAACCTTGGCCGAGTGGATCTGGTAGGGGTTGAACTGGTTCTCGAAGCGTCCGAGCAGCACGGCGGTCTTCGCCGAGCCGTCGACGTCGATGTTGAGCACCACGGTCTGCTGGTCGGGCGCGAGCTCGGCGCTGACGTCGGGGGTGTCTTTGACCCCGGTCGGAATGAAGCGCACGGCAGCCTGGGTCAGCGGCTTGAGCCGCACGCGGTCGTCCTTGAGCAAGCTGGCCAGGGCCGGCTGGGCCAGTACCTGCTCCAGTGCCACACCGGCTTTATCGCCGTAGGCCAGGGCGTAGATCATCAGGCCGTTGGCCTGGAAGTTACTGCTCTTGACCGGCATCTTCTGTGGGAACGCAGCGATCCGACTGATCACCGCTTCCTTGTGCAACAGGTCGTAGAACTCGCGGTTCTTCAGCTGAGTTTCGCTGCTGTTGTTCGGGCTGTTCTTGTTGTTGGTGACGATCCAGATGATTCCTTCGCGGCCTTCCAGGCCGGTCTGGATGGCCGCCAGCAAGGCTTCCTTGAAGTCGGTGTCGGCATACGCGCCGCTGGTTTTGCGGGCCAGTTTGAGGGCGTTGACGCTGTCGGCGAGCTTGGCGTGGGTGCCTGGACCGCGGTAGGTCCACTCGGGTGACGGGTGGCTGCTATCGGCCTGGTTGAAGGCGCCGATCACCACTTCGCCATTGCCGGCAGCGGTGGCCGCCAGCTGGCTGACCAGCGGTTTGAAGCCGGACGCCGGGTCGAGGTAGAACGGTTCCATCCAGCCGGAGTTCTGCACCAGGAATACCTGGCGCAAGGTCTCGGCCTGGGCGCCGAAGCAGGCCAGGCTCAGGGCGAACAGCAGGCCTTGGCGCAGGCGGCGGGTCAGACGTTCCATCGGTAGAGCGCTCCGGAAGAATCGATATACAGCCACAGGGCGTTGTCGTAGCAGAACCATTGGGCGTTCCACGGCTGGCTGACTTTCAGCAGCATGTTCAGCGGTGTGCGACCGATCCGTTCGAGGCGGTATTGGACGTCGAGGCGCTCAGCGTTGTCGAAGAACTTCTGCAGGCTCGACTGCCAGTCGGCGCTGAACGACAGCAGGTGATGCGCGGCGTCTTTGAACTCGACGAACGGGTAGACCACGGCCCCGGTCATCTCGGTGGTGTATTGGTCGAACTCGGCCCACGGCGCGTCCAGGCGGACGTTGAACTGGTAGTTCAGGTGGCCGGTGCCCAGCCGTGAGCCGGTGATTTCCTTGCGCTCGTCCGAGTCCAGGCGCAGGGCCACCTGCTTGCCGTTTTCCAGCAGCAGTTGCCAGGTGCCGTAGCCGTCGACGAACGGCGGGCCATATTCAGGACGCGCTACGGCGCCGTTTGGCCAGCTCAGCCAGTGGGCTTCGACGCGTTCGCCGAGCTTGACGCTCAGGTAGCCGAATTTGCCGATCCACAGCAGCCGCCGCGAGGACGGCAGGCGCAGCGGCGCAGACAGGTCGCTCATGCGCAGCGCGTCGCCTTCGGCAATGGCGTGCTGCTGCCAGCCGCTGGCACTGCGTTCGATCAGACAGACGCTGCCATCGGCCTGTTGCTGCGGGATGAAGGTTTGCCCGTCGAGATCGCCAGGTGCACCCAAGGCCTTGCCTGGCGCGCGCTCCAGCCGGTAGCGGCCACTCAGCGGGTTGACGCTGATCTCGCTGGCGCCTTCGTCGCCAGCCAGCAGCAGGCGCTGCTCGCCGTCCTGTTCGCGCAGGCTGACGCCCCAGGCCCAGTTGGGCAGGCTGGAGCGGCCGATGGGGGTGGTCTGCGGCAGCAAGGTGGTCCACTGCCCTGCCCCGCGTTGCCAAAGGAACAGGCCACCTTCGCGATCGAGCGCGAACAGCGCTTCACGGTGCCCACCGAGGTTGGCGACCAGGAAGTTCAGGCCGTTCTTGCGCGGCAGGCTGATCGATTGCGCGTGATCGTTGAGGTTCGCCTGCGGGCTGGCGGCAATCGTGTCGAACAGGGCGACGATGGTCTGTTCGGCGCTGTCGAGCTTGCAGTCGTTTTCCACCACGCGGCGGCCACTGCCATTGCCATACGGTGGCAGCCAGCGGCGCTGCGGGTCATACGCAACCGGGGCCAGGGCCTTGCCGCTGTACGGGCAATGGCTGAACGCCGCGGGCAGGCAGCCAGCGCCATCCGCCGTCTGGCGTGCGCCGACGAGGAAATCCAGGTCCAGTTCATTGCTGTTCAGCGCCTGCCCATCGACCTGGGTCAGGGTGAACTTGCCGTGGGCATCCTGAAGCCAGCGCTGACCTTCCAGTGACCACTCGTACGCGTGATCGTCACCGACTACGTCCATATAACCCCACCATGCCAACGGTCGTCCGTGCGCGGCCCTGCCTGGCAGTGGTCAGGCCGACACGTCGATGAAAAGAGATTTCACGAATTGCCCTGACCGCGAGGCGGCGTGGGCAAAATGGCGTCAAAATACCATTTTTCTAGCGGCGAAATAGTGGCACAGGCAGATTCAAAGTCAACTCCCGGCTCAGGGCAATTGCAGCCCGCCGGCGGCCTTGTGCAGGCTGCGCAGGTGTTCACCGACCTGCTTGAGGTTACCTTCGACGGCAGCGATTTCGGCCGCGCGAGCAGGTTCGAGCAGGGCGCGGACTTCCTTGTCGAGGTCGCCGGTGAGGCGCTGCAGTTGCTGCTGGCGCTCGTTGCTGCGTTGTTCCAGCTGGCGGCGCTCGTCGGCCTGCGGCAAGCCGTAGCCGGAATGGCCAAGCAGTTCGGCCGGCTTGCTGAGGAAACCGCTGTTGGCCAGCACTTGCTGCAACGTGCGGTTGGCCTTGGCCACGCTGGCGTCATCCAGTGCACGCTTGCTCAGGTAGCGCTGTTTGACCTCGTCCTGGGCCAGCAGCAACTGCCGGCGCAGGCTGGCCTGCTCCAGTAACAGCAAGGCGGCGCTGGTGCGCAGGTCGGCCTGGGCGAACCAGCGCTGGCGGCTGGCGGCGGGCTGTTCCAGCCAGCTTTCGACGCTGTCCTGCGGGATCGGCAGTTGCTGCTTCAATACCTGGAACATCGCCTGATAGCGGTCGCGGTAGGAGTCGAAGCGGTAGCCCAGGCGCAACGCCTCGCGCGGGTCGTCGAGTACCCGGGTGTCGGCCAGGCCGCGGCCGTGCAGCACTTCGAGCAGGCCATTCGGGGTGATGTTGTCCAGCCCGGTCAGGCGCGGGTTGGCGGTGCCGCTGCGCAGCAGCTTGAGGGTTTCCACCGCGCAGTTGTTGGACACGAAGTAGTAGTTGCCGTCGTAGCTCCAGTGCATCTCGGCGGCTTGGCGCACCAGCGCTTCAAGCTCGTCACGGCTCAGCGTGAGCGGAATCGAGGCCAGGCTGCGCAGCTCCGTCTTGGTGTATTCGTCGATGACCTGGGCCAGCGGCAGTACGAACAGGCGCGACGGGTAGGCGCCGGTCAGGCCGTCCCAGCTCGACAGCTGCACATCGTTGACGAACGCCCGGTACGAGAGCACCAGGTGCTGGTCGAGGTCCAGCCGGCAATCCGGGCCGCGTGGCCGGCCTGGTGCGCAGATGACCAGGCGCAGCATGCTGTGGCCCCAGCGGCTGACCCAGTTCTGGTTGGCTTCGGCCAGCAGGTAGTCGACCGCGTAGACCCGCTCGGGGTCGATCTGCCCGAGCGGCTGCTTGGCGAAGTCGTTGCCGGCATTGAGGAACGGCAAGCCGGGGGCACAGGCCGGGTGCGCCGGCGCCCAGTCGAAATGCGCCTTCAGGTAGCTGTGCAGCGCCGGGCGCCGGCAGGCGTAGCTCGGGTCGAGGAGGAAGTACTCCATGTTGACCGCGATGAACTCCTTGGGGCTGCTCAGCTCGTAGCTGTCCGGGGTGCGTGCGACCTGATGGTTGTGCTGTTCGCGCTCGCCGCGCCGGCCGACGTATTGCGGCCAGCCGGCCAGGTCGAGCAGGCGCGGGTCGTCGCTCAAGGTAAAGCGCCGGGTGCTCTGGCCGCGGCACTGATCCGGCAGGCCGACCTTGCCCTGGCTGCCCTCGGCGCGGCGGCAGCGGCCGATCAGCGTGCGCTCGGCAGCCGGCCAGAGGCGCGCGCGGTCATAGAGGTGGGTGAGTTCATGCAGCACGGTGGCCAGCAGTTCCTGGCGCACGCTGCCATGCGGGCGTTGGGTCTGGGCGCTGGCGGCGCTGCCGTCGGTGAGGCCAGGCAGCAGGCGGCGGTTGAGTTCCAGGGTGGAAACCAGCGAGGCCTGACCGTAGGCGTCCTCGGGCATTCGCTCGCTCCAGCTGACCTGAACGCGGCGATCGAGATTGTGCTTGAAGGTCGGCGGCAGCGCTTGCAGCGCTTCGTCCAGCAGTGCCTGGCTGGCCCGCTGCTGTTGCGGGTCGAGGCCGTCGGTCTGCAGTTGCAGTTCGAGGTCGGCCAGCGCGGGGCCGCTGAGCAGCGCGAGAGCGCCACTCAGAAGCCAGGCACGAAGGGATTTCACAGGGCGAGGATGGCTTCGGCCAGTACCTGGTCGCTGGCGTCCCGGGCTTCCGGGAGGCGCTGGCGCAAGGTATCGAAGGCGGCTTCGAGCTGGGCACCACGGATGTCGCCACGGCTGGCAACGTAGCTGGCGGCGTCGTCGCGGGCTTCGCGGACCACTTTCGAGTCACGGATCGAGGTGGTGGTGTCCGAGGTGAAATCGATCGAGCGGCCAAACGCACGAACGATGATGTTGCTGGTGGCCACCAGGGTTTGAGCCTGGGCCAGGTCGGCCAGCAACAACAGGCCGAGGGTGGCGGCAATCAGCGGCTTACGCATGGAGCATCTCCGGGAAAACAGGGGGTTCATTGGATGAGAATTGCCTGCGCCAGTTCAAGGTCGTCGGCATGAAATTGCGGGTTGGCCTGGCGAAGGTGCATCAGGGCGGCTTCCAGCCGGGCACCGCGCAGTGTGCCGCCGCTGGCGACAAACATGGCCGCGTCGTCCTGGGCGGCGAGCATCAGTTTGCGCTCGAAGGGCGCGGAGGTGACCTTGCTGGTGGCGTAGCCGCTGACCACCAGGGTGTTGGTGGTCAGGTCCATGGCATGGGCGATGGTGGGTACGACCAGCATGAGCAGTAGCGAGAGCAGATAACGCATGACGTCTTAAAGGCTGTGAAATCAGGCGGCAAAGGCTATCTCAATGCGCTGGCCGGGGCCAGCGCAGGGTTTTTGCGGAGTATTTACAGGGCCAGGATTGCCTGGGCCAGTTGCCCGTCCGTGGCTTGCAGCGCAGGGGTCTGCTGACGGATGTGGGCGAAGGCGCTTTCCAGTTTCACGCCACGGATATCGCCTTGGCTGGCAACGAAGCTGGCGGCGTCGTCACGGGCGGCCTGAACGATCTTGTCGTCCTTGAACGAGGAGGACACATCGGAAGTGGCATCGGTGGACGCGGCAACGCCGCGCACGACGGTGTCGGTGGTGACGACGAAGCTGGTGGCCTGGGCGGTGGAGGCCAGGGTCAGCAGCAGCGCAGCGCCAAGCAGGCGGGAACGGGACATGGTCGATCTCCTGAGAAGGACAGGGTTGGTTCTTGCCGGTAAGCGTATCACGCAGGTTTGAGCGGCGCCTGTGATGGAGAACAAGGCTTTACGCATGTGGCGGCTGCCACAGGACGGCATTACTGTATAGGTCGTTATTAATAATTAAAAAACTGTACTGGTCGCTAGGCAACCGCTCTATTACGCGCCTTCCAGAACGACAAAACCCGTCAGCAGTGACCTGCGACGGGTTTTGGGGAATTCAGGTGCCGGCGATGCCGGCAGGCCTTGCATTAACGCCAGAACGGCTTGCTCAGCTCTTCGTAGCGTTGTGCTTCGCTGATACCGGCATCGGCCAGCAGACGCGAATCCAGGCGGGCCAGTTGATGGCGGCTGGAGATGCGGCGTTGCCACAGCATCAGGTTAGCCAGCAGGCGCAGAGGCAGAGCGGCTTTAGGTTGTTCAGCGGTGTTTTCGAAAACCAGACCGGAACTGAGGGTACGTTCCATGATGTGTCATCCTTCCGCTTGTGGCGGGATTAGGTAGTGATTTAACTGGTGCCCATGATCCTCCTCCGCCGGTCATAACAGTAGATACAGTTCACCTGAAGTGTAAGGGGTCAGTTAACTGTTTAAGGGGACTGTTGCACCCGTAATTGGCGCAACTGTACTGGTTCGCACCAAGGTGGTGCGTTTCATTGTCTCTGGAGGGGGTTTTCGCCGTAAAGCACCGCCAAATGACCGGTACAGTAGAACAGTTTGTGCGGCGTTAGCGCGTGGAGCTGTACAGCCGGTGCGCATTGCGCAGCACCGGCTGTTTGACCCAGTCGATCAGCTGGCGAGCATGCGCCCGGTTTCTTCCAGGTTTTCGTGCCACTGCAGCGCTTCGCGCAGGATGTGCGGGGTGTGTCCGCCCTTCTCGCAGGCGCGGGTGAAGTAGTCGTTCAGCGCTTCGCGGTAGTCCGGGTGGACACAGTTGTCGATGATCACGCGCGCCCGCTCGCGCGGCGCCAGGCCACGCAGGTCGGCCAGGCCCTGTTCGGTGACGAGGATGTCGACATCGTGCTCGGTGTGGTCGACGTGGCTGACCATTGGCACCACGCTGGAAATCGCGCCGCCTTTGGCAATCGACTTGGTGACGAAGATCGCCAGGTGCGCGTTGCGGGCGAAGTCACCCGAGCCGCCAATGCCGTTCATCATCCGCGTGCCGCAGACGTGAGTGGAGTTGACGTTGCCGTACAGGTCGAACTCCAGCGCCGTGTTGATGCCGATGATGCCCAGGCGGCGGACGACTTCCGGGTGGTTGGAGATTTCCTGCGGACGCAGTACCAGCTTGTCCTTGTAGCGTTCGAGGTTGCCGAACACGTCGGCGTTGCGTCGGGTCGACAGGGTAATCGAACTGCCCGAGGCAAAGCTCAGCTTGCCGGCGTCGATCAGGTCGAAGGTCGAGTCCTGCAGCACTTCGGAGTACATGGTCAGGTCTTCGAACGGCGAGTCGATCAGGCCGCACATCACGGCGTTGGCAATGCTGCCGATGCCGGCTTGCAGCGGGCCGAGCTTGTTGGTCATGCGCCCGGCGTCGACTTCCTGCTTGAGGAAGTTGATCAGGTGGTTGGCGATGCCCTGGGTTTCGTCGTCCGGTGGCAGCACGGTGGACGGCGAATCCGGCTGCTCGGTGATGACGATGCCGACGATCTTGGCCGGGTCGATCGGGATCGCGGTGCTGCCGATGCGGTCATCGACTTTCACCAGCGGGATCGGCGTACGGGTCGGCCGGTAGGTCGGGATATAGATGTCGTGCAGGCCTTCGAGGTTGGCGTTGTGCGCCAGGTTGATCTCGACGATCACCTGCTTGGCGAAAATGGCGAAGCTCGCCGAGTTGCCCACCGAGGTGGTCGGCACGATGTGGCCTTGTTCGGTGATCGCGACCGCTTCGATAACGGCAATGTCCGGCAGCTTGAGCTGCTGGTTGCGCAGCTGCTCGACGGTTTCCGAGAGGTGCTGGTCGATGAACATCACCTTGCCATCGTTGATGGCCTTGCGCAGGGTGCTGTCGACCTGGAAGGGCATGCGCCGGGCCAGTACACCGGCTTCGGTCAGCTGTTTGTCGAGGTCGTTGCCCAGGCTGGCGCCAGTCATCAGGCTGATTTTCAGCGGCGATTGCTTGGCACGTTCGGCCAGCGCGTGGGGCACTGCCTTGGCTTCGCCGGCGCGGGTGAAACCGCTCATGCCGACGGTCATGCCGTCCTGGATCAGGCCAGCGGCATCGGCCGCACTCATTACCTTGCTGTGCAGGGAGGACAGGCGAATACGATCACGGTACATGGATTGTTATCTCAGGCTACTTAAGCTAGATGCGCAGTCTAGTGATTTCGCCTGGCTTCGTCCCACGACCAAGGTCGAATGCGAAGCCTTGAAATAGAGCCTTCTGTCGGCTGGGCGGGGATGAAAAAGCCCCAGCCGATACCGCGCTGGGGCTATTTGTCACAGCCGATCAAAGGCTTACTCGACAGCCTTGACCATGTCTTCGATGACCTTCTTCGCATCGCCGAAGACCATCATGGTCTTGTCCAGATAGAACAGCTCGTTGTCCAGGCCGGCATAGCCGCTGGCCATCGAGCGTTTGTTGACGATGATGGTCTTGGCCTTGAAGGCTTCGAGAATCGGCATGCCGGCAATCGGCGATTTTGGATCGTTCTTCGCCGCCGGGTTGACCACGTCGTTGGCGCCGAGCACCAGCACCACGTCGGCCTGGCCGAACTCGGAGTTGATGTCTTCCATCTCGAACACCTGGTCGTACGGTACTTCGGCTTCGGCCAGCAGCACGTTCATGTGTCCGGGCATGCGCCCTGCCACCGGGTGGATCGCGTACTTCACGTTGACGCCGTTGTGGGTCAGCTTCTCGGTCAGTTCCTTCAGCGCGTGCTGCGCACGGGCCACCGCCAGGCCGTAGCCGGGAACGATGATCACGGTGTCGGCGTTGCTCAGCAGGAAGGTCGCGTCGTCGGCTGAACCGGATTTCACCGGGCGAGCTTCCTTCGATCCGGCCGGACCGCCGGCATCCGCCGCACCACCGAAGCCGCCGAGGATCACGTTGAAGAACGAACGGTTCATCGCCTTGCACATGATGTACGAGAGGATCGCACCGCTGGAGCCCACCAGGGAGCCGGCGATGATCAGCATCGAGTTGTTCAGCGAGAAGCCGATACCGGCCGCCGCCCAGCCCGAGTAGCTGTTGAGCATCGACACCACCACCGGCATGTCGGCGCCGCCGATCGGGATGATGATCAGCACGCCCATCACGAACGCCAGAACCAGCATCAAAGCAAACGCGCTGTAGCTGCCGGTGAACATGAACACCAGGCCCAGGCCCAGCGTGGCCAGGCCAAGCACCAGGTTCAGCTTGTGCTGACCACTGAACTGTACCGGTGCGCCCTGGAACAGGCGGAACTTGTACTTGCCCGAGAGCTTGCCGAAGGCGATCACCGAGCCGGAGAAGGTGATTGCACCGATTGCGGCACCGAGGAACAGTTCCAGGCGGTTACCGGTCGGGATCGGGTCGCTGATGCTGGCGACAATGCCCAGCGATTGCGGTTCGACCACCGCGGCAATGGCGATGAACACCGCTGCCAGACCGATCATGCTGTGCATGAAGGCGACCAGTTCCGGCATCTTGGTCATTTCCACGCGCTTGGCCATGATCGAGCCGGCGGTACCGCCGATCAGCAGGCCGACAATCACGTAGCCGATGCCAGCGGTGGCCAGCTCGGCGCCGAGCTTGTAGATCAGGCCGACGGTGGTGATCACGGCCAGGGCCATGCCGAGCATGCCGAACAGGTTGCCGCGGCGCGAGGTGGTGGGGTGCGACAGACCTTTGAGGGCCTGGATAAAGCACACCGACGCCACCAGGTAGAGAAGTGTTACCAGGTTCATGCTCATGTTTACTTCTGCCCCTCAGCCTTGGCTGCTTTCTTCTTGAACATCTCCAGCATGCGCCGGGTGACCAGGAAACCGCCGAACACGTTGACCGCCGCCAGGGCGACAGCCAGGGTGCCCATGACCTTGCCCAGCGGGGTCACGGTCAGCGCCGCCGCCAGCATGGCACCGACGATGACGATGGCGGAGATGGCGTTGGTAACGGCCATCAGCGGGGTGTGCAATGCAGGGGTGACGTTCCAGACCACGTGGTAACCGACATAAATGGCCAGCACGAAGATGATCAGGTTGTAGACGCCGTGAGAGATCAGCATGTCTTCCATTGTCTGGCTCCTTATCCGTTCTTGCGGATGACCTGGCCGTCGCGGCACATCAGGCACGCGGCGACGATGTCGTCTTCGAGGTTGAGCGTGTACTGGCCGTCCTTGTCGAACAGCAGCTTCATGAAGTCGAGCAGGTTGCGTGCGTACAGCGCTGACGCATCCGCGCCGACCTGCGCCGGCAGGTTGGTCGGGCCAACGATGGTCACGCCGTTCTCGACCACCACCTGATCGGCCACGGTCAGCGGGCAGTTGCCGCCCTGGGCTGCGGCGAGGTCGATCACTACCGAGCCGGGCTTCATTTGCGCGACGGTTTCGGCGCTGAGCAGGGTCGGTGCCTTGCGGCCGGGGATCAGTGCAGTGGTGATGACGATATCGGCCTGCTTGGCGCGCTCATGTACGGCCTGCGCCTGGCGCTGCATCCAGCTGGCCGGCATCGGCCGCGCGTAACCGCCGACGCCTTCGGCGCATTCGCGCTCTTCGTCGGTTTCGTATGGTACGTCGAGGAACTTGGCGCCCAGCGACTCGATCTGCTCCTTCACCGCCGGACGGACGTCCGAGGCTTCGATCACTGCACCCAGGCGCTTGGCCGTGGCGATGGCCTGCAGGCCGGCTACACCGGCACCGAGGATCAGCACGCGGGCGGCCTTAACGGTGCCGGCAGCGGTCATCAGCATCGGCATGAAGCGCGGGTAGTGGTGAGCCGCCAGCAGCACGGCCTTATAGCCGGCAATGTTGGCTTGCGAAGACAGCACATCCAGGCTCTGGGCCCGCGACGTACGCGGTGCCGCTTCGAGGGCAAAAGCGGTAATGCCGCGTTCGGCCATCTTGGCGATGAGGTCGTTGTTGAAGGGGTTGAGCATCCCCACCAGGACGGTACCGCTATGGATCTGCGCCAGTTCGCTGTCGTCAGGTGCCACAACTTTGAGGACAAGCTGTGCGCCAAACGCATCGGTAGCGCTGCCAATAGTGGCGCCTGCTGCTTCATAGGCACTGTCCGGCACGCTGGCATTGAGCCCGGCGCCGCGTTGCACAGTGACCTGATGCCCCTGGCCAATCAGTTTCTTGATGGTTTCGGGGGTGGCAGCGACCCGTGTTTCGCCCGTCTGCGTTTCGAGAGGAACACCAATGTGCACGTCAATTTCTCCTGCGTGATCTTTTGTTGGTAAACCAGCGCACTGCGGATGGTGCGTCTGGGGCGGCCGATCAGCACGATCCCGCTGCAAATACAGGCGGGGCGCGGCATTTTGCAGGCGATCCTGAATCGCTTCAACAAGTTCTGTTTGGTGACGACAACTAAACTACAAGTCACCCTGTGACCGAATGTCGCAACAAAAGCCTTGGAGCCCGCCAAACGCGGGCTTCAGGGAGATTACGGTAAAAATTGAAATTTTTTCGAGAAATTTGCTGGAATGGCGCGGACAAACCAATTTATGTCGTGAAAGCCCCGTAAACAGCAGGGTTAGGCGGTATTTGGCGTGGGCCGGAACAGTCTGTTTATATGCGACATTTCCGTATATCTGTAGGGCTCAAAATTTACTGACTACGGGGTCAGCAAACCTGTCTCGTCCTTATGTTCCGCGGCGTAGCGCTGTGCCTCGGCGATCAGCCAGTCGCGGAAAGCACGCAAAGACGCCGACTCCACCTTGCGCTCGGGGATCATCAGGTAATACGCCTTGATGCTCGACAGCGCTTGCGGGTTGGCAATGACCAGCCTGCCCTGCTCCAGTTCGCGCTGGATCAGGAACGGCGGAATCAGCGCGATGCCCATCTCGTGCATGGCCGCTTGCGCCAACATCGAGAATAGCTCATAGCGTGGGCCGGTCATGTCCCGCGCCACGCTCAGCGCCAGGCTGTCGAACCACTGGCGCCAGGCGTAAGGCCGGGTGCTCTGCTGCAGCAATGGCAATTGCGCGATGGCCTCGGCACTCAGGCTGCCCTGCCCGTTCAGCAGCGCCGGGCTGCACACCGGCACCGGGTTTTCACCCATCAGTCGATGCGAATGGGTACCGGGCCAGTCGGCATCGCCGAAATAGATCGCGGCATCGAACGAGGTGTCGGCGAACAGGAACGGTCGGGTGCGGTTGGTGAGGTTGACGGTGACTTCCGGGTGGCGCTGCTGGAAGTCTTTCAAGCGTGGCAGCAGCCATTGCGTACCAAAGGTCGGCACCACTGCCAGTTCGATCACATTGGCGCCTTGCTGGCCCATGACCGACAAGGTGTCGCGTTCGACGGCATCGAGCTGGGCGGCCACCCGGCGGCTGTAGGAGAGGCCTGCCTCAGTGAGCTTCACACCGCGTCGGGAGCGGCGGAACAGTTCGACATTGAGAAACTCCTCCAGCCCACCGATCTGACGGCAGACGGCGCCCTGGGTCAGCGACAATTCATGGGCGGCCTTGGTAAAGCTCTCGTGGCGCGCGGCCGCTTCAAAGCAGACCAATGCCGTGGTGCTGGGAATCTTGCGTCGCATATACGTCAACCTCACAAATAAGGCCTGAAAATGGCCTTTGCTGCTCTTTCGAAGTGAGAAATTAACACAGGTTGTTGCGTAATCCTCGTTTGTCGCGACGCCCGATCGGGCCTAGGATCATTGCACAAGAAATTCATCTCGAACCCATTTCCCGAGGTATCGCTCATGGCCGGCAAAGCAAGCTTCAACTGGATCGACCCACTCCTGCTCGATCAGCAGCTCAGCGAAGAAGAGCGCATGGTGCGTGACAGTGCCGAACAATTTGCCAAGGACAAGCTGGCCCCGCGCGTGCTCGAAGCCTTCCGCCATGAGCAGACCGACCCGGCGATCTTCCGTGAAATGGGTGAAGTCGGCCTGCTGGGCGCGACCATCCCCGAGCAGTATGGTGGCAGCGGCCTGAACTACGTGTGCTACGGCCTGATCGCCCGCGAAGTGGAGCGGATCGACTCTGGTTACCGCTCGATGATGAGCGTGCAGTCGTCGCTGGTGATGGTGCCAATCAACGAGTTCGGCACCGAAGCACAGAAACAGAAGTACCTGCCCAAGTTGGCCAGTGGTGAGTGGATCGGCTGCTTCGGCCTCACCGAGCCGAACCACGGCTCCGATCCGGGCTCGATGATTACCCGGGCGAAGAAGGTCGATGGCGGCTATCGCCTGAGCGGCGCTAAGATGTGGATCACCAACAGCCCGATTGCTGACGTGTTCGTGGTCTGGGCCAAGGACGATGCCGGCGACATCCGTGGCTTCGTGCTGGAGAAAGGCTGGCAGGGCCTGAGTGCTCCGGCGATCCACGGTAAGGTCGGTCTGCGCGCTTCGATCACCGGCGAGATCGTGATGGACAACGTGTTTGTGCCCGAAGAAAACATCTTCCCGGATGTGCGCGGCTTGAAAGGCCCGTTCACCTGCCTGAACTCGGCACGCTATGGCATCTCCTGGGGGGCACTGGGCGCTGCCGAGGACTGCTGGCACACCGCCCGGCAATACACCCTGGACCGCCAGCAGTTCGGCCGGCCCTTGGCGGCCAACCAGCTGATCCAGAAGAAGCTGGCCGACATGCAGACTGAAATCACCCTGGCCCTGCAAGGCTGCCTGCGTCTGGGGCGGATGAAGGACGAAGGCACTGCGGCGGTGGAAATTACCTCGATCATGAAGCGCAACTCCTGCGGCAAGGCCCTGGACATTGCCCGCCTGGCGCGCGACATGCTTGGCGGCAATGGCATCTCCGACGAGTTCGGTGTGGCCCGTCACCTGGTCAACCTTGAGGTGGTCAATACCTACGAAGGTACCCACGACGTGCATGCGCTGATCCTCGGGCGTGCGCAAACCGGCATCCAGGCCTTCTATTAATAAGGAGCCAGCCCATGGGCGCGCTATCTCATCTGCGGGTGCTGGATCTGTCGCGAGTATTGGCCGGGCCCTGGTCCGGGCAGATTCTTGCGGACCTGGGGGCCGAGGTGATCAAGGTCGAGCGCCCGGGCAGCGGCGACGACACACGCGCCTGGGGCCCGCCCTTCCTTAAGGATGCCTACGGCGAGAACACCAGCGAGGCGGCTTATTACCTGTCCGCCAACCGTAACAAGCGTTCGGTGACCATCGACTTTACCCAGCCCGAAGGTCAGCGCCTGGTGCGCGAGCTGGCGGCGAAGTCGGACATTCTTATCGAGAACTTCAAGGTGGGTGGCCTGGCGGCCTACGGGCTGGATTACGAAAGCCTCAGGGCGATCAATCCGCGGCTTATCTATTGCTCGATTACCGGCTTCGGTCAGACCGGGCCGTACGCCAAGCGTGCCGGCTACGACTTCATGATCCAGGGGCTGGGCGGGCTGATGAGCCTGACCGGGCGCCCGGAAGGTGAAGCGGGGGCTGGGCCGGTGAAGGTCGGTGTGGCATTGACCGACATCCTTACCGGGCTGTACTCGACGGTAGCGATCCTGGCCGCCCTCGCCCACCGTGATCACGACGGTGGTGGCCAGCACATCGATATGGCGCTGTTGGACGTGCAGGTGGCGTGTCTGGCCAACCAGGCGATGAACTACCTGACCACGGGTACACCGCCGCGGCGGCTGGGCAATGCGCACCCGAACATCGTGCCGTACCAGGATTTCCCGACGGCGGATGGCGACTTCATCCTTACCGTGGGCAATGACGGGCAGTTCCGCAAGTTCGCCGAGGTGGCCGGTCAGCCACACTGGGCCGACGATCCACGCTTTGCTACTAATAAGCAGCGAGTAGCCAACCGGGCCGAGCTGATTCCGCTGATTCGTCAGGCGACAGTGTTCAAGACCACTGCCGAGTGGGTGGCACAGCTGGAGACAGCGGGTGTGCCATGTGGGCCGATCAACGATCTGGCGCAGATGTTCCAGGATCCACAGGTGAAGGCCCGCGGGCTGGCAATTGAGATTCCTCATCCGCTGGCCGGCAGTGTGCCGCAGGTGGCCAGCCCGATCCGGTTGTCGGAGACACCGGTGGAGTACCGGCATGCACCGCCGCTGCTGGGTGAGCATACCGATGCGGTACTGACGGAAGTGCTGGGGTTGGGAGCCGAGGAGGTGTCGCGTCTACGCGGTGCCGGGGTGCTCTAAGCGCCTTCTTCTATATAGCGCTAATCAGGGCGTCGAAACTAATTTGAAGGTTTTTCAAATTAAGGGTTGACGGCCGATTTAATCTCTCTATAATTCGCCCCACTTCCGGCGCAGTCGAAACGGAAA
>NZ_QETK01000048.1 GCF_003105155.1 Pseudomonas sp. SDI
GATGACCTAGGTCCTGTGGGAGCGGGCTTGTCCCGCGATGAGTTCTGCGCGAGCTACCCCAGCTTGCACCGTTCGAAAAACCGCTCCCGCCCCAGAATCATCAATGCTGCACGCTTGTGCGGGAAATCGAATTCCTTCTCGCAGTGGAAACACTGATCGTGCATGTAGCCGATCATCTTCGCGTTGTCCGCCCGCGGTTCGGCGACCACGCGCTGGGTGCGCGGGTCATCGAGGAACAGGTAGTGCACCAGCGCCGAGAGCCAGCTCGCCACCTTGTGCGGGCCGCGATGGGTTTCCTCGCCCACCAGCATATGAATGCCGCGATCGTAATCATCTACCGGATAGAACGGCGCAAGCCGGTCTTCCTTGGCCCAGTACGCCTCGAAATAGGCGAACGGCTCATCGTCGAAGCAGCCGATCAGGGTCAGCGTGTGCGGATCGGCTTCCAGCTTGCTCAGGTAATCGCGGTGCTGCGCCAGGCTGCCACCCTCCTGCCAGAAGTTCAGCACTCGCGGATTGTTCTGCCAGCGGTTGAAGCGCTCCAGGTCGCGGTCGATTTCCAGCGTGCGCAGCGACACCCAGGCCCCCAGGCGCGCATCGAAACGGCGATAGACCTCGCCCCGCGCTTTTGGCGCACGCAGCGGATGGCGCTTGCCGGCGGTCATCTGCATCTGCTGCGGATAGGCCAGGCCGAGCGACTCGCCCAGCCACGGCTGCGGCAGCTGCCAGAACACAGTGCGCTCGCAGCGATAGCAGCCCGCCTCATCGTCGGCCAGCAACAGGCCGCTGGCCAGGGCTGCCGCCGGCACTTCGGCGAGGTGCCAGTGCAGGCGCTGGCAGCCCGGATCGCGCGCGAACAACCAGTAGCAGGCCGCCCATAGGGCCTGCTCGGGACGCTCGCTACAGCTTTCTTCAACATGGATGGTCAGGGCCTCGCCGCGCTCCAGGCGCAAGCGAATCAGCGGCCGGCCCTCGAGCAGCAGGCTCAAACGGCACGCGGTTTCATCGCCGGCCAGACTGCGCCAGCGGGGCAAGGACAAGGTAGAGGAAGCACTATCGAACGACATGGTCTGGGCTCACGAAAGTGAAAAAGGCTCACCTTTGTGAACGTGACGCCCACGCATAAATTTACTGCGCGTGATGCGGACTCACACTGATCCGGTAGGGCTGGAAGATCTTCAACATCTGGCCGTTGTTGCGCAGTTGCTGGAGCAGGCGGTTGAACGCTGCGCCGCTGATCGGCGCATGGGGTCGCAGCAAGGCGTAGTGATGGTAGACCTGATCGACCCGCTCCGACGCCAACAGTTGCCCGGCGCTCTGCGGGTTGCGCACGAGAAAATCGCTGAGGTACGAACGCGTGACCAGGGCGATGTCGGCGCGGTCGCGCTGCACCATCAGCAGGTTGCTGTCATGGGAATAGGTCAGGGTCGCGTTATAGGTGTCGGCGAGGTACGTCGGGTCGGCATTGAACCCGGCAAAGGCGTAGTGATAGCCGCTGAACAGGGCCAGGCGCTTGCCGCTCAAGTCGGTAAAGTAGCCCTGATTGCGCTGGCCGTTGTTGTGCGTGACGAAAATTTCCGCATCCTCCAGGCCCATGTCGACGCTGTCGTGGGGAATCGTCTGCCAGCCCCAATCAGGGTTTTCGAAGATCGCCATGTCGATCCGACCTTGCTTGAAATCACCGAAACGGCGCGGGATCGACGTGGGCACCAGGACGAAACGGTACTGGCTCTGCATCTGGTTCAGCGCCTCGACCAGTTGCGGCAGCAAGCCGGTGTCGGCGCCCTGCTCCGGACGCACCGTGTAGGGCGGAAAATGCGCAGCACCGACCTTGACCTCAACGCCCTCCAGGGCAGAGGCCGGGAAGGCCCAGCAAACCAGGCCGAGGGACAACAAGGAGGACAACACCTGGGGCATTGGCGCTGAAATCAAGGCAACTCACTCTCACGGGGGGGGACGCGGATCGGGACTAAGCTAGGCGTTTTCCGGTATCAGCACAACTGCCGGATAGGCCAATTTCGAGCAGAAGGCAAAAAGCCACGGGATACCGCCAGGCCACGTGTTTAGCTACGCTCTAGCCACATCTTGCAGAGGAGCCTGGTATGGGCCATTGGCTGGTGATCGACCTGGAAGCCACCACCGACGACGGTGGCTGGCCGATCACGGATATGGAAATCATTGAAATTGGCGCCAGCCTGGTTAACCGCGACGGCCGCGAAGTGGATCACTTCCAGCGTTTCGTGCGGCCGCGGCGGCGCCCGCAACTGACCCCGTTCTGCCGCGAGCTGACCCACATCAGCCAGCACAACATCGACACGGCGGCGCCGTTTGCCGAGGTCTGGGCCCAGTTCGAGCGCTGGCTCGGACACCATCGGACAAGGCTCGAAGGCTGGCTCAGCTGGGGCGATTACGACCGCAAGCAGTTGCTGCAGGAATGGCAGTTACATCAGATCGACAGCCTGTTGGCCAGCGTCAGCCACATCAACCTCAAGCAGCGCTTTGCCAAGGCCCGGCATTTGCAGCGGCCATTGGGCTTGAACAGTGCCCTGCAACTGGCCGGCTTGCAATTCAGCGGTCAGCAGCATCGAGCCTTGGAAGATGCGCGCAATACTGCGCGGCTGCTGCCGTTGACCCTGCCGGTGGGCGGCCCCTGAAAGCGGATGACGAGGCTAGACGGCTTGGGCATACTGGCGAGCCTTTTTCGTCGCTTTTTCAGGAGTCGCCCATGTTTAAGGTCAACGAGTACTTTGATGGCACGGTCAAGTCCATCGCCTTTGGTACTGCCGAAGGTCCGGCCACGGTTGGCGTGATGGCCCCGGGCGAATATGAGTTCGGTACCGCCCAGCGTGAAATCATGCACGTGGTCTCCGGCGCCCTGACCGTCAAGCTGCCGGACAGCGACAACTGGGAAACCTTCTCGGCCGGCAGCCAGTTCAACGTCCCGGCCAACAGCAAGTTCCAACTGAAGGTTGCGGTCGATACTGCTTACCTGTGCGAGTACCGCGGCTAAGCGATCCCCGCTTTCTTTAGGCGCTGGCTTGCCTGCGATCGACTGCGAAGCAGTCGTAAACCGTGTATTCGCGGCTTGACTGACACACCGAGATTGCCTGTTCTGCTGCCGCTCTGCGGCAGATCGCAGGCAAGCCAGCGCCTACAGGGGCTGCATCTGCCTAGCGAATTCAGAAACCGCCTGCGCCGCCCGCGACAGATGCTGCGCCTGGGTAAAGCCCGAGGCCTTCAACGGCTTCAGGTCATGATCCGCCGCCTCCAGCCATAGCAGCTCGATCACCGGCGACAACGCATACCCCGCCACCGCCTGCCGATTGCCCAGCGCATCGCGCTCGCCCTGAACGATCAACGTCGGCGTCTTCAAGTCAGCCAGATGCGCCACCCGTGGCTTCTCCGGTTTGCCCGCCGCATAGAACGGGTAGCCCAGGCACACCAGACCCGCTACCCCCAGCTCATCGGCCAGCAGACTGGCCATGCGCCCGCCCATCGACTTGCCGCCAATGGCCAGCGGCCCAGCGACCAATGGTCGCACCTGCTCGACCACCTCGCGCCAGCGTTCCAGCAAGCGTGCCTGCGGGTTCGGCGGCCTTTTGCCACCATCGAGGCGGCGCTGGGCCATATACGGGAACTCGAAGCGCAGTACCCCCAGCCCTTGTTCCGCCAGCCTTTGCGCCATCTCGTCCATGAACCCGCTGTCCATCGGCGCGCCTGCGCCATGGGCCAGGATCAGGGTGCTAAAAGCGGCCCCATCCCCCTGATTTTGCGGGGCATTCCACAACCAGCCCGCGGCCTTCGCCCGTTGCGCTAATTGATCCCCGTCAATACCGGCGTGTTGCCCATTAATCATGCTTGCCTCGCTATTTAGCCTGCCTATAACCGTGGATGGGAACCCATACATGAACACAACCAGCAGTACCGCCTACAACTACAAGGTGGTCCGCCAATTCGCCATTATGACGGTGGTGTGGGGAATCGTCGGGATGGGGCTCGGCGTTTTTCTCGCCGCGCAACTCGTCTGGCCTTCGCTCAACTTCGACCTCCCGTGGACCAGCTTCGGTCGCCTGCGACCCTTGCACACCAATGCGGTGATCTTCGCCTTCGGCGGTTGCGCACTGTTCGCTGCTTCGTATTATTCGGTGCAGCGTACCTGCCAGACCACCCTGTTCTCGCCGCGCCTGGCCGCTTTCACCTTCTGGGCCTGGCAACTGGTGATCGTCCTGGCCGCCGTCAGCCTGCCGCTGGGCTTCACCAGTTCCAAGGAATATGCCGAACTGGAATGGCCGATCGACATCCTGATCACCATTGTCTGGGTCGCCTATGCCGTGGTGTTCTTCGGCACGCTGATGAAGCGCACCACCAAGCACATCTACGTGGGCAACTGGTTCTTCGGTGCATTCATCATCACCGTGGCGATCCTGCACATCGTCAACAACCTGGAAATCCCGGTCAGCCTGACCAAGTCCTACTCGCTGTACGGCGGCGCCACCGACGCCATGGTGCAGTGGTGGTACGGGCATAACGCGGTAGGCTTCTTCCTGACCGCCGGCTTCCTGGGGATGATGTACTACTTCGTACCCAAGCAGGCCGAACGGCCGGTGTACTCCTATCGCCTGTCGATCGTGCACTTCTGGGCACTGATCACCCTGTACATCTGGGCCGGTCCGCACCACCTGCACTACACCGCCCTGCCCGACTGGGCGCAGTCGCTGGGCATGGTCATGTCGCTGATCCTCCTGGCACCGAGCTGGGGCGGCATGATCAACGGCATGATGACCCTCTCGGGGGCCTGGCATAAGCTGCGCAGCGACCCGATCCTGCGCTTCCTGGTGGTGTCGCTGGCGTTCTACGGCATGTCGACCTTCGAAGGTCCGATGATGGCGATCAAGACCGTCAACGCCCTCTCGCACTACACCGACTGGACCATCGGTCACGTCCACGCCGGAGCCCTGGGCTGGGTCGCGATGATTTCGATCGGCGCCCTGTACCACATGATCCCGAAAGTCTTCGGTCGCGAGCAGATGTACAGCCTCGGCCTGATCAACGCGCACTTCTGGCTGGCGACCATCGGCACCGTGCTCTACATCGCCTCGATGTGGGTCAACGGCATCGCCCAGGGCCTGATGTGGCGCGCGGTGAACGCCGACGGCACGCTGACCTACTCCTTCGTCGAAACCCTGGTCGCCAGCCACCCTGGCTTCATCGTGCGCTTCGTCGGCGGTGCGATCTTCCTGACCGGCATGCTGCTGATGGCCTGGAACACCTGGCGCACCGTGCGTGCCCCGGTGACCGCGGCCGCGTCTGCACCTGCTGCGCAGCTGGCCTGAGGAGAACCTGATGAAACATGAAGTAATCGAGAAGAACGTCTTCCTGCTGGTGCTGCTGATGGTGTTTGCCGTGAGCATCGGCGGCCTGACCCAGATCGTCCCGCTGTTCTTCCAGGACGTCACCAACAACCCGGTCGAGGGCATGAAGCCCTACACCGCGCTGCAACTGGAAGGCCGCGACATCTACATCCGTGAAGGCTGCGTCCAGTGCCACTCGCAGATGATCCGTCCGTTCCGCGCCGAAACCGAACGCTACGGTCACTACTCGGTCGCCGGTGAAAGCGTCTGGGACCATCCGTTCCTCTGGGGCTCCAAGCGTACCGGCCCGGACCTGGCCCGTGTGGGTGGCCGCTACTCCGACGACTGGCACCGTGCGCACCTGTACAACCCGCGCAACGTCGTGCCCGAGTCGAAGATGCCGGCCTACCCATGGCTGGTAGCCAACCAGGTCGACAGCAGCCACACCGAGACCAAGCTGCGCACCATGCGCACCCTCGGCGTGCCGTACACCGACGAGGACATCGCCGGTGCCGTCGAGTCGATCAAGGGCAAGACCGAAATGGACGCCCTGGTCGCCTACCTCCAGGTGCTTGGCACCGCGATCAAGAACAAGAGGTAAGCGCCATGGACTTCACCCTGGATATCGGCCAGTTGCGCGGCCTGGGCACCCTGCTGGTAGCGATTGCCTTCATCGGCATGTCGCTGTGGGTGTTCAGCCGCCGCCGCGACCCTGAGTTCGCCGAGGCGAGCCTGTTGCCCTTCGCCGACGAGCGCCTGCCACAAGCCGCCACCGAAGAAAAAGCCCTGAGGAGTACCCGGCAATGACCACCTTCTGGAGTACGTACATCTGCGTACTGACCATCGGCAGCCTGATCGGCCTGACCTGGCTGCTGCTCGGCACGCGCAAGGGCGAAAGCCCGGGCACGACTGACCAGACCATGGGCCACAGCTTCGACGGCATCGAGGAATACGACAACCCGCTGCCCAAGTGGTGGTTCTGGCTGTTCGTCGGCACCCTGGTGTTCTCCGTCGGCTACCTGATCCTCTACCCGGGCCTGGGCAACTGGAAAGGCATCCTGCCCGGTTACCAGGACGGCTGGACCGGCGTTAACGAATGGCAGAAAGAGATGGACAAGGCCGACGCCAAGTTCGGACCGATCTTTGCCAAGTTCGCCGCCATGCCGGTAGAGGAAGTGGCCAAGGACCCGCAAGCGCTGAAAATGGGCGGACGCCTGTTCGCCTCCAACTGCGCCGTGTGCCACGGTTCCGACGCCAAGGGCGCTTACGGCTTCCCTAACCTCACCGACAAGGACTGGCGCTGGGGTGGCGAGCCGGAAACCATCAAGGCCTCGATCATGGGCGGTCGTCACGGTGTGATGCCGGCCTGGGCCGAGGTGATTGGTGAACAGGGCGTGGCCGATGTGGCCGCCTTCGTCCTCAGCAACCTCGATGGCCGCAGCCTGCCGGAAGGCACCAAAGCCGACCCGGCCAACGGCGAGAAGCTCTTCGCAACCAACTGCGTGGCCTGTCACGGCCCGCAGGGCAAGGGCACCCCGGCCATGGGCGCACCCGACCTGACTCACCCGCAAGCGTTCATCTACGGTTCGAGCTTCGCCCAGTTGCAACAGACCATCCGTTACGGCCGTCAGGGCCAGATGCCGGCGCAGCAGGAAATCCAGGGCAACGACAAAGTCCACCTGCTGGCGGCCTATGTCTACAGCCTGTCGCAGGAAGCGGAAAGCGTTTCTGCCAAGTGAAACGATTGTGTAACTGAGCCTTGACTGAAAACGCCGCACCTCACCAGGGTGCGGCGTCCGCCCCGGCACTTGTGACAAAGTGTCGCACCCCGTATCGCCCTCCCCTTGCACCCCCTCCGAACGAGACTAAGCTTGTTGCCACAGTGGCTTTGAGTTTGGTCGCCTGCGCCGATCCTCGGCGGAATGATGGCCATCAATTTGCCGCAAAGGCTGACAGATACCGGGCCATCTATCTGTCAGGATTATTCCCGCTGAAAAAATTAAGACAAAGCGCAGCACTTAGATGCAGACAAAGAAACGCAATTTTGGTGTACATCAAGCACTTATGATTGTGTACAATCTTTGCCACGGAATGGCTGGAACCGCCGTAAAATCGGCCTTGGCAAGCTGCCGCGCGAGGTCCATCGCGTTGCAATACCCACACTGTTTATACATACTTGCGCCGATTTTTTAACCAACAAAAACACCCAAAACCGTGGAACCTTAGAATGAGCACAGCAATCAGTCCGACTGCTTATAACTATAAGGTCGTCCGCCAGTTCGCCATCATGACGGTGGTCTGGGGGATCCTTGGCATGGGGCTCGGCGTCTTCATCGCCTCGCAACTGGTCTGGCCTCAGCTGAACCTTGATTTGCCCTGGACGACCTTTGGACGCCTTCGCCCGTTGCACACCAACCTGGTGATTTTCGCCTTCGGTGGTTGTGCACTGTTCGCCACTTCCTACTACGTCGTGCAGCGTACCTGCCAGACGCGGTTGATCTCCGACAGCCTCGCCGCCTTCACCTTCTGGGGTTGGCAAGCGGTGATCGTCGGTGCACTGATCACCCTGCCGATGGGATACACGACCACCAAGGAATATGCAGAGCTGGAATGGCCGATCGCCATTTTGCTGGCCATTGTCTGGGTGACCTACGGCCTGGTGTTCTTCGGCACCATCGTCAAGCGCAAGACCAAGCACATCTATGTCGGTAACTGGTTCTACGGTGCCTTCATCGTGGTCACGGCGATGCTGCACATCGTCAACCACGCCTCGCTGCCGGTCAGCCTGTTCAAGTCCTACTCGGCGTATTCGGGTGCCACCGACGCCATGATCCAGTGGTGGTACGGGCACAACGCCGTAGGTTTCTTCCTGACCACCGGCTTCCTCGGCATGATGTACTACTTCGTACCGAAACAGGCCGAGCGTCCGATCTACTCCTATCGCCTGTCGATCGTGCACTTCTGGGCACTGATCACCCTGTACATCTGGGCCGGCCCGCACCACCTGCACTACACCGCCCTGCCGGACTGGGCGCAGTCGCTGGGCATGGCCATGTCGATCATCCTGCTGGCGCCAAGCTGGGGCGGCATGATCAACGGCATGATGACCCTCTCGGGCGCCTGGCATAAATTGCGCACCGACCCGATCCTGCGTTTCCTCGTGGTGTCGCTGGCGTTCTACGGCATGTCGACCTTCGAAGGGCCGATGATGGCGATCAAGACCGTCAACTCGCTGTCGCACTACACCGACTGGACCATCGGCCACGTCCACGCCGGCGCCCTGGGCTGGGTCGCGATGATCTCGATCGGCGCCCTGTACCACATGATCCCGAAAGTCTACGGTCGCGCGCAGATGCACAGCATCGGCCTGATCAACGCGCACTTCTGGCTGGCGACCATCGGCACCGTGCTGTACATCGCTTCGATGTGGGTCAACGGCATCACCCAAGGCCTGATGTGGCGCGCTATCAACGACGACGGCACCCTCACCTACTCCTTCGTCGAAGCCCTCCAGGCCAGCCACCCGGGCTTCATCGTCCGTGCCCTGGGCGGTGCGTTCTTCGCCTCCGGCATGCTGCTGATGGCGTACAACGTCTTCCGTACCGTTCGCGCCTCGCAGCCGGCTGAAGCCGAAGCTGCCGCGCAGATCGCCGTAGTTGGAGCTCACTGATGAAGCATGAAGTAGTCGAGAAGAATATCGGCCTGCTGGCCTTCTTCATGGTCATCGCCGTGAGCATCGGCGGCCTGACCCAGATCGTCCCGCTGTTCTTCCAGGACGTCACCAACAAGCCGGTCGAGGGCATGAAGCCACGCACCGCGCTGGAACTGGAAGGCCGCGACGTGTACATCGCCAACGGCTGTGTCGGCTGCCACTCGCAGATGATCCGTCCGTTCCGCGCCGAAACCGAACGCTATGGCCATTACTCGGTCGCCGGTGAAAGCGTCTGGGACCACCCGTTCCTCTGGGGCTCCAAGCGTACCGGGCCGGACCTGGCCCGCGTCGGCGGTCGCTACTCCGACGACTGGCACCGTGCACACCTGTACAACCCGCGCAACGTCGTACCCGAGTCGAAGATGCCGTCCTACCCATGGCTGGTAGAGAACAAGCTCGACGGCAAGGAAACCGCGAAGAAGATGGAAGTCCTGCGCACCCTCGGCACGCCGTACACCGACGAAGACATCGCCGGTGCCCGCGACGCGGTCAAGGGCAAGACTGAAATGGACGCCCTGGTTGCCTACCTGCAAGGCCTGGGCACCATCATCAAAAGCAAACGGTGACCTTGATGGATATCGGGATGATTCGTGGCCTGGGCACCGTCGTGGTGATGGTGGCCTTTATCGGCCTGGCGTTGTGGGTGTTCAGTTCGCGGCGTAAATCCGAGTTCGACGAAGCGACCATGCTGCCTTTTGCGGATGATCCCGAAGCCAGCAAGCATGTCGAGCAAGCGCAAGCGAAAGCGTCTAGGAGTAACAACGAATGACTACCTTCTGGAGTCTGTACGTCACCGTTCTGAGTCTGGGCACCATCTTTGCCCTGACCTGGCTGCTGCTGTCCACCCGTAAGGGCCAGCGCAGCGAAGCCACCGATGAAACCGTGGGCCACTCCTTCGATGGCATCGAGGAGTACGACAACCCGCTGCCGAAATGGTGGTTCATGCTGTTCGTCGGCACCATCGTGTTTGCCCTGGGTTACCTGGTGCTGTACCCGGGCCTGGGCAACTGGAAAGGTCTGCTGCCGGGGTATGCCTACCTGGATAACGACAAGAAGACCGAGTTCGCCAACGGCCAGCAGGGCTGGACCGGGGTGCACGAGTGGGAGAAGGAAATGGCCCGCTCGGACGCCAAGTTCGGGCCGATCTTCGCCAAATTCGCCGCGATGCCAATTGAAGAAGTCGCCAAGGACCCGCAAGCACTGAAGATGGGCGGCCGCCTGTTCGCCTCCAACTGCTCGGTGTGCCACGGCTCCGACGCCAAGGGCTCCTACGGTTTCCCTAACCTGACCGACGCCGACTGGCGCTGGGGCGGCGAGCCGGAAACCATCAAGGCCACCATCATGGGCGGTCGTCACGGCGTGATGCCGGCCTGGGCGGAAGTGATCGGCGAGCAAGGCGTGGCCGATGTCGCCGCCTACGTGCTGAGCAACCTCGATGGCCGGACCTTGCCGGAAGGCACCAAGGCCGACCCGGCCAATGGCCAGAAGCTCTTCGCAGCCAACTGTGTGGCGTGCCACGGGCCGGAAGGCAAAGGCACCCCGGCCATGGGCGCGCCGAACCTGACCCACCCACAGGCGTTCATCTACGGTTCGAGCTTCGCGCAACTGCAGCAGACCATCCGTTACGGCCGTCAGGGCCAGATGCCTGCCCAGGAAGCGATTCAGGGCAACGACAAGGTTCACCTGCTGGCGGCTTATGTCTACAGCCTGTCGCACCAGGGTGAGCCGGCGGCAGAGGCGGCCAAGGCGGAGTAATCCGGCGGGCTGCACACAAGGCCCCGTCAGTGAAGGCTGGCGGGGCTTTTTTACAACTGCCGGGTTGCCGATCGCCGGCAAGTCCAGCAGGGCCTTCAAAGCAGCCTCACATGACCCAGATCAATTGACAGCGCCCAATACACTAATCGACAGGCAAACCCAACGCGACCAAACGCCACACCCATGCCCCAGGCTGCCACTACAGGCGTATCATGCGAACCAGAGCAGCAAACACTTCTGACTGCGGTCAGCACGCACTGGCCGCGGCATTATTCCACTGCCGTGGGACTCAATGATGAGCAAGCAGATTCCGGTACATGATGTCACCCCGCCTGCCAAGACAGACAACAGCGTAGACCTCTACGCCTCTCGGGAAAAAATCTACACCCGCGCCTTCACCGGCCTCTTCCGCAACCTGCGCATGGTGGGTGGAGCGGTCCTGTTCCTGCTGTATTTCGGCACCGTCTGGCTCAACTGGGGCGGTCACCAGGCCGTCTGGTGGAACCTGCCGGAGCGCAAGTTCTACATCTTCGGCACCACCATCTGGCCGCAAGACTTCATCCTCCTCTCCGGCATCCTGATCGTCGCTGCCTTCGGCCTGTTCTTCATTACCGTGTTCGCCGGGCGTGTCTGGTGCGGCTACACCTGCCCGCAAAGCGTCTGGACGTGGATCTTCATGTGGTGTGAAAAGGTCACCGAAGGCGACCGCAACCAGCGCATCAAGCTCGACAAGGCGCCGATGAGCGCCAACAAGTTCCTGCGCAAGCTGGCCAAGCACAGCATGTGGCTGGCCATCGGCTTCGTCACCGGCATGACCTTCGTCGGTTACTTCTCGCCGATCCGCGAACTGCTGGTGGAGTTCTTCACCGGCCAGGCCGATGGCTGGGCCTACTTCTGGGTCGGTTTCTTCACCCTCGCCACCTACGGCAACGCCGGCTGGCTGCGTGAGCAGGTGTGCGTGTACATGTGCCCGTACGCCCGTTTCCAGAGCGTGATGTTCGACAAGGACACGCTGATCGTCTCCTACGACCCGCGCCGTGGCGAAACCCGCGGCCCGCGGAAAAAAGACCTCGACTACAAGGCCAAGGGCCTCGGCGACTGCATCGACTGCACCATGTGCGTACAGGTCTGCCCGACCGGCATCGACATCCGCGACGGCCTGCAGATCGAGTGCATCGGCTGCGCCGCCTGCATCGACGCCTGCGACAGCATCATGGACAAGATGAACTACCCGCGCGGGCTGATCAGCTACACCACCGAGCACAACCTGTCCGGGCAAAAGACGCACATGATGCGCCCGCGCCTGATCGGTTACTTCATCGTCCTGCTGGTGATGATCGGCCTGCTCGCCAGTGCCTTCGTGATGCGCTCGCTGGTCGGCTTCGACGTCAGCAAGGACCGCGTGCTCTACCGCGAGAACGCCCAGGGCCGGATCGAGAACGTCTACAGCCTGAAGGTGATGAACAAGGACCAGCGCGACCACGTCTACGTGCTCGATGCCGCCGGCCTGCCGGACTTGAAGCTGGAAGGTGCGCGGGAGATCCGCGTGGCCGCTGGCGATATCGTCAGCTTGCCGGTGCAGCTGTCGATGGCCCCGGAAAAACTGCCATCGACCACCAACGAAGTGACATTCATCCTCAAGGACGCCGACGACAGCGGCACCGAGGTTCAAGCCAAGAGCCGGTTCATCGGCCCACAAGTTCGCTAAGAGAGTTTATTCATGCCCGCAGCTACCGCCTCCAGCCCCTGGTACAAGCACCTCTGGCCGTGGATCATCATCGGCGTACTGGCCACCTCGGTGACCCTCAGCCTGACCATGGTGACCATTGCGGTGAACAACCCGGACAACCTGGTCAACGACAACTACTACGAGGCCGGCAAGGGCATCAACCGCTCGCTCGACCGTGAGTTGCTCGGCCAGACGCTGCAATTGAAGGCGAACATCCATCTCGACGAGCTGACTGGCGAAGTCGACCTGCGCCTGACCGGCAACAGCCAGCCGCAGACTCTGGAACTGAACCTGATCTCGCCAACCCAGCCGGAGAAAGACCGCCGGGTGATCCTCACCCGCAGCGACAGCGAGGCCGGCCGCTACCTTGGCCAACTGACCGACCGGATCGAAGGCCGGCGCTTTGTCGAACTGCTCGGGCAGGAAGGCGCGCAAACCTGGCGCCTGTTCGAGGAAGAGCAGGTCAGCCATGATGCGACCCTGGTGCTGGGCGATGAGGCGTTGCAGGGGGCTGAACATCTCGAGAAATGAGTCGACCCCGATCGCCGGCAACGCCGGCGATAGCCTCACCACCGAATCGCGATAAGAACTCATGACCAGCCCAACGCCTTGCTACCACTGCGCCCTGCCCGTCCCGGCCGGCAGCCATTTCACCGCCGTGGTGCTCGGCGAGTCGCGGCCGTTCTGCTGCCCCGGTTGCCAGGCGGTGGCCGAAGCCATCGTCGCCGGCAAGCTGGAGAGCTACTACCAGCACCGCAGCGAAGCCAGTGCCAACCCTGAAGCGCTGCCCCAGCAACTGGTCGACGAGCTGGCCCTGTACGACCGCGCCGATGTGCAACAGCCCTACGTGCGCCACGATGGCAGCCAGGCGGAAACCACCCTCCTGATCGAAGGCATCAGTTGCGCCGCCTGCGGCTGGCTGATCGAGAAACACCTGCGCAACCTGCCCGGCGTCGCCGAGGCCCGGCTCAACCTGTCCAACCATCGCCTGCACGTGAACTGGAGCGACAGCGAACTGCCGCTGTCGCGCCTGCTCGGCGAATTGCGCCAGATCGGCTACGCCGCCCACCCGTACCAGGCCGACCGCGCTGCCGAACAGCTGGCCAGCGAAAACCGTACCGCCCTGCGCCAGCTTGGCGTGGCCGGGCTGCTGTGGTTCCAGGCGATGATGGCGACCATGGCCACCTGGCCGGAATTCAACATCGACCTGAGCCCCGAACTGCACACCATCCTGCGTTGGGTGGCGCTGTTCCTGACCACGCCGATCGTCTTCTACAGCTGCGCGCCGTTCTTCCGCGGCGCCGCCCGCGACCTGCGCACTCGCCACCTGACCATGGACGTCTCGGTATCGCTGGCGATCGGCCTGGCCTATTTCGCCGGGATCTGGACCGCCATCACCGGCAGCGGCGAGCTGTATTTCGATGCCGTCGGCATGTTCGCGCTGTTCCTCCTGGCCGGGCGCTACCTGGAGCGCCGCGCCCGCGAACGCACCGCCGCTGCCACCGCGCAACTGGTCAACCTGCTGCCGGCGTCGTGCCTGCGCCTGAATGCCAATGGCAACAGCGAACGCATCCTGCTGCGCGAACTGCAACTCGGCGAACGCGTGCTGGTGCACCCCGGCGCGGTAATGCCAGCCGACGGACGCATCGTCGACGGCCAGTCGAGCATCGACGAATCGCTGCTCACCGGCGAATACCTGCCACAGCCGCGCCAGCGCGGCGATACGGTCACCGCCGGCACGCTCAACGTCGAAAGCGCATTGACCGTGGAAGTCCAGGCCCTGGGCCAGGACACTCGCCTGTCGGCCATCGTCCGTCTGCTCGAACGCGCCCAGTCGGAAAAACCGCGCCTGGCGCAAATCGCCGACCGTGCCTCGCAGTGGTTCCTGCTGTTCTCGCTGGTCGCGGCGGCAGGCATCGGCCTGCTCTGGTGGCAGCTGGACGCCTCGCGGGCGTTCTGGATCGTGTTGGCGATGCTGGTCGCCACCTGCCCCTGCGCCCTCTCGCTGGCCACGCCCACTGCGCTCACCGCAGCCACCGGCACCCTGCACAAGCTCGGCCTGCTGCTGACCCGTGGCCACGTGCTGGAAGGCCTGAACCAGATCGACACGGTCATTTTCGACAAGACCGGCACCCTCACCGAAGGCCGCCTGACCCTGCGCGCCATCCGCCCGCTGGGCGCGCTGCACGCCGACCAGTGCCTGCGCCTGGCCGCCGCGCTCGAACATCGCTCCGAACACCCGATTGCACGTGCCTTCGGCCGCACCGTGGCGGTTGCCGAGGATGTGCAGAGCACGCCGGGGCTTGGCCTCGAAGGCCGGGTCGAACAACAACAGCTACGGATCGGCCAACCGGCGTTTGTCTGTGACCTCAGTGGCACAGCGCTGCCGGCGATGCCCGACGAACCGGGCCAGTGGCTGCTGCTCGGCGACTGCCAGGGCCCGCTGGCCTGGTTCGTCCTAGACGACCGCCTGCGCCAGGACGCCGCCGACCTGCTCGCCGCCTGCCGCGCGCGGGGCTGGCAGACCCTGCTGCTGTCTGGCGACAGCTCGCCGATGGTCGCCAGCGTTGCGGCGGAATTGAAGATCGACCAGGCCATCGGCGGCCTGCGCCCGGACGACAAACTGCAACGCCTCAACGCCTTGCAGCAACAGGGACACAAGGTATTGATGCTCGGCGACGGGGTGAACGACGTGCCGGTGCTGGCCGCCGCCGACATCAGCATCGCCATGGGCTCGGCCACCGACCTGGCCAAGACCAGCGCCGACGCTGTGCTGCTGTCCAACCGCCTCGACGCGCTGGTGCAAGCGTTCAGCCTGGCCAGGCGCACGCGCCGGATCATTATCGAGAACCTGCTCTGGGCCGCCCTGTATAATGGCCTCATGTTGCCGTTTGCCGCGCTGGGCTGGATCACCCCGATCTGGGCGGCGGTCGGCATGTCGGTGAGTTCGCTGATCGTGGTACTCAATGCCCTGCGTCTGACCCGGATCAAGGGCCTGGCACCGGCAACCGGCAACCACACTGCCATCCACCCGGCCACAGCCTGATCAGGAGTTCCCATGCCCGCGCTCTACGTCATGATTCCGGCCGCGCTGCTGATCGTCGCCATTGCCGTCTACATTTTTTTCTGGGCGGTGGACAGCGGCCAGTACGACGACCTCGACGGCCCCGCCCACAGCATCCTGTTCGACGATCAGGACCCGAATCATCAGGCCGCGCTGGACGAAACCAAGCCCGCCGACAGCGCCCCTGCAGACGACAGAGGCGCGCCACCCCGTGCTTGAGTTGTTGCCCCTGCTGAGTTCGGCACTGATCCTCGGCCTGCTTGGCGGCGGCCATTGCCTGGGCATGTGCGGCGGCCTGATGGGCGCGCTGACCCTGGCCATCCCCAAAGAGCAGCGCAGCCGGCGTTTCCGCCTGCTGCTGGCCTACAACCTCGGGCGGATCCTCAGCTATGCCAGCGCCGGCCTGCTGCTCGGCCTGGCCGGCTGGGCACTGGCCGACAGTCCGTTGGCGCTGGCCATGCGCGTGGTGGCGGCGCTCTTGCTGGTCTGCATGGGCCTGTACCTGGCCGGCTGGTGGAGCGGCCTGACCCGCATCGAAAGCCTCGGCCGGGGCGTGTGGCGGCATATCCAGCCAGTCGCCAACCGCCTGCTGCCGGTGTCCAGCCTGCCGCGGGCATTGCTGCTCGGCGCACTGTGGGGCTGGCTGCCCTGCGGGCTGGTCTACAGCACCCTGCTCTGGGCCGCCAGCCAGGGCAATGCCGGGCACAGCGCGCTGCTGATGCTCGCCTTCGGCCTGGGCACCTGGCCGGTGCTGCTGGCCACCGGGCTGGCCGCCGAGCGTACCGGGGCGCTGTTGCGCCAGCGTGGCGTGCGCGTGGCCGGCGGCGTACTGGTGATCCTGTTCGGCCTGTGGACCCTGCCGGGCCCGCACCAGCACTGGCTGATGGGCCACTGATCCGCTTTTGATACAAATCAACACGCTCTGTACCAAGGCTCCCTAGACTCCGGGCATTGACACCATTCCAGGGACTGCCGCCATGATCGACGCCCTCTGCTGGGACCCTGACCTGATTCGTCGCTACGATCTGGCGGGCCCGCGCTACACCTCCTACCCGACCGCCGTGCAGTTGCACAACCAGGTCGGCTCGTTCGACCTGCTGCACGCGCTGCGCGACAGCCGCCGGGTGGCCCGGCCGCTATCGCTGTATGTGCACGTGCCGTTCTGCGCGAACATCTGCTACTACTGCGCCTGTAACAAGGTCATTACCAAGGACCGCGGCCGTGCCCTGCCCTACCTGCAGCGCCTGGAGCAGGAAATCCAGCTGATCGCCTGCCACCTCGACCCGAAACAGACCGTCGAGCAGTTGCACCTGGGCGGCGGCACCCCGACCTTCCTCAGCCATGTCGAACTGCGCCAGTTGATGGCGCACCTGCGCCAGCACTTCAACCTGCTCGACGACGACTCCGGCGACTATGGCATCGAGATCGACCCGCGCGAAGCCGATTGGTCGACCATGGGCCTGCTTCGCGAGCTGGGTTTCAATCGTGTCAGCCTCGGCGTGCAGGACCTCGACCCGCTGGTACAGCGGGCGATCAACCGCCTGCAAAGCCTGGAGCAGACCCGCGCCATCGTCGAGGCGGCGCGCACCCTGCAGTTCCGCTCGATCAACCTCGACCTGATCTACGGCCTGCCCAAGCAGACCCCGGAAGGTTTCGCCCGCACCGTCGACGAGGTGATCAAGCTGCAACCCGATCGGCTCTCGGTGTTCAACTATGCGCACCTGCCCGAGCGTTTCATGCCGCAGCGGCGCATCGACGCCAGCGAACTGCCGTCGCCGGGCGCGAAGCTGGAAATGCTCCAGCGCACCATCGAGCAACTGACGGCCGCCGGCTACCGCTACATCGGCATGGACCATTTCGCCCTGCCCGACGACGAGCTGGCGATTGCCCAGGAAGAATCGACCCTGCAGCGCAACTTCCAGGGCTACACCACCCATGGCCATTGCGACCTGATCGGCCTGGGCGTGTCGGCCATCAGCCAGATCGGCGACCTGTACTGCCAGAACAGCAGCGACCTCAACGAATACCAGAGCGCCCTCGACGCGGCGCAACTGGCCACCCGTCGCGGGCTGATCTGCAATCAGGACGACCGCATCCGCCGCGCCGTGATCCAGCAGTTGATCTGCCATTTCGAGCTGGATTTCGAGAGCATCGAACAGGCCTTCACCATCGATTTTCGCGGCTATTTCAACGACCAATGGCCGGCCCTGCAGGCCATGGCCAAGGACGGCCTGATCAAACTGGAGCACGAACGTATCGAGGTGCTGCCGGCTGGACGCCTGCTGGTGCGTTCGGTGTGCATGGTGTTCGACGCCTACCTGGACCTGCACAACCGCCAGCGTTTCTCCCGGGTTATCTGAGTACCGGGCCATTCCCCCACACTTAACGTGGACAGCTTTTCTTGTGAGGCTCACTATCTAGACCGTATCGGCCTACCCTTGCCGAACGTACGACCGGCTTGCACCCAAACCGAGCAAGCTGGCCCGAACCGGGGTTCCTGAGGTACCCTTACGGCTTATGTGTGCTTTCCCACAAGGATTGATGAAATGTCCGAGCCAGTTAAACTGCGCGCTCATAACCAGGCCCATTGCAAGGATTGCAGCCTGGCGCCACTGTGCCTACCCCTGTCGCTGAACCTGGAAGACATGGATGCACTGGATGAAATCGTCAAACGCGGGCGACCGCTGAAAAAAGGCGAATTTCTGTTCCGGCAGGGCGACAATTTCGGCTCTGTTTATGCCGTTCGTTCCGGTGCACTGAAAACTTTCAGTCTGAGCGACAGCGGCGAAGAGCAGATTACCGGCTTCCACCTGCCCAGCGAGCTGGTCGGTCTGTCCGGCATGGACACCGAAGCCTACCCGGTCTCGGCTCAGGCACAGGAAACCACCTCGGTCTGCGAGATTCCGTTCGAGCGCCTGGACGAGCTGTCGGTCCAGTTGCCACAGTTGCGTCGGCAGTTGATGCGAGTGATGAGCCGGGAGATCCGCGACGACCAGCAAATGATGCTGCTGCTATCGAAAAAGACCGCCGACGAGCGTATCGCGACCTTCCTGGTCAACCTCTCGGCGCGCTTCCGCGCCCGTGGCTATTCGGCCAACCAGTTCCGTTTGAGCATGTCGCGCAACGAGATCGGCAACTACCTGGGGCTGGCGGTGGAAACCGTCTCGCGGGTGTTTACCCGCTTCCAGCAGAACGGCCTGATCGAAGCCGAAGGCAAGGAAGTGCGGATCGTCGACCCGATTCAGCTGTGTGCCTTGGCCGGTGGTTCGGCGGAGAGCTGAAACGTCCTACAGCGGGTATACTGCCGACGTTTGTTTCCCAGGATACCCGCCTCATGCACAGCGACAATTTCGACCTCAAATCCCTGATCCGCCCGGTACCGGATTTTCCCAAACCGGGGGTGATCTTCCGCGATATCACGCCGTTGTTTCAGTCGCCGCGTGGCTTGCGCTATGTTGCCGACCAGTTTATCGAGCGCTATGTCGAGGCTGAGTTCAGCCACATCGGAGCCATGGACGCACGCGGGTTCCTGATCGGTTCGATCATTGCACATCAACTGAACAAGCCGCTGATCCTGTTCCGCAAACAAGGCAAGCTGCCGGCCGACGTGTTGTCCGAAGGGTATCAGACCGAGTACGGCGAGGCGTTTCTCGAAGTGCACGCCGACAGCCTCTGCGAAGGTGATGCGGTGCTGATTTTCGATGACCTGATTGCGACGGGGGGCACCCTGCTGGCAGCGGCCAACCTGGTGCGGCGGATGGGCGCTGCGGTGTTCGAGGCAGCCGCGATCATCGACCTGCCGGAGCTGGGTGGGTCGCAGAAACTTCTTGAAGCAGGGATCGAGAGTTTCTGCCTGACCGAGTTTTCGCTTAGCGAGCGGTGATTTTTTTTTGGGGGGGGGGCGGTGGGCTTATCCGTTTTGGATAGTGGCCGGGCTGGCCCCTTCCGCCCTGACGGCGGCTTACTTTTTTTCAGTCGAAAAAAAAAGTAAGCAAAAAATTCTCGCCCCACCTCTCGGCCCTACGCTGCGCTTCGGGTCCCCTCCCTCCGCCTACGATCCGCGGGGACCGCGCCGACGGCCCATCCATGGGCCAACGGCGCTTTCGGGCCATCCATGGCCCTCACCCCACAGATCGCAGGCTCCACTCGGCCTCGGGTTAAC
>NZ_QETK01000049.1 GCF_003105155.1 Pseudomonas sp. SDI
CGACAAAACCGACGTTACGACGGTTAGCCTGAGCGCCAGCACCTCCGTGGCCGAGGGCGGCCAGATCGTCTATACCGCGACCCTGAACAACGCCGCCGACACCCCAGTGACGGTGACCCTGTCCAACGGCCAGAGCATCGTCATCGGCGCCGGGCAAACCTCGAACAGCATCAACGTCGCCGCGCCAACTGATGACGTGTACCTCGACGCCGGCCCGGTCAGCGCGAAGATCACTGGCGCCAGCGGCGGCAACTTCGAATCGCTGTCGTACAACGACACCCCGGCTGTCACCCAGGTGACCGATACCCTCAACGACACCACCGTCAGTATCACTGGCGCCACCTCGGTGGCCGAAGGCGGCACAGCGACCTACACAGTCACCCTGAACAACACCGCCACTGCCGATGTGCTGGTCAAACTCAGCTACACCGGTACCGCCGCCAATGGCAGCGACTACACCGGCGTCGCCACCGTGACCATCCGCGCCGGCAGCAACAAGGCCGACTTCAGCATCCCGACGGTGAAAGACAACGTTACCGAAGGCACCGAGCAGTTCACCGTCAAGGTCGACTCGGCCAGTGGCGGCAACTTCGAGAACCTGGTGGTGAGCGGTACTGCGGGCAGCGTTACCACGCAGATCTTCGAACCCGCACCGATTCTCGACCTGGACGCCAACAACTCCAGCGGCAAGACCGGCGCCGACTTCCAGACCACCTTCACCGAGAACCAACCTGGTTCAGGCGTGTCGATCGGCGACATCGACGTGTCGATCACCGATATCGACAGCACCCAACTGACCGGCGCGACCGTCACCCTCACCAACCGTCAGCCAGACGACATGCTGAACCTGGGCAACAAGGTCACCGGCATCAACATCAGCACCAGCATGACCGATGGCAAGGTGGTACTGACCCTCACCGGCAATGCCTCGCTGGCCGACTACATCCAGCAGATCAAGAACATCACCTTCAGCAACGCCAGCGAAAACCCGAGCACCACGCCACGGGTCATCACGGTAACGGTGACCGACGGAGTCAATACCTCCAACACCGCGACCACCACGGTCAACGTGGTGGCGGTCAACGACGCGCCAGTGAGTACCGGCGGCGCGGTGACCGGTACCGAAGACACCGACCTGGTACTGAACTGGACCGACTTCCGTATCTCCGATGTCGACAGCCCGGCGGCCAACCTCGGTCTGACCATCACCAAGCTACCAGTGGACGGCACGCTGCAGTACAAGGATGGCGCGACCTGGAAGACCCTCTCCGCCGCCGATACCGGCAAGGTGTTCAGCAAAGCCGATATCGACGCCGGCAACCTGAAGTTCGTGCCCAAAGCCAACGAATCGGGTAGCGATGCCTACGGCGGCAGCGGCGTGGGCAACAAGATGGCCGACTACGCGCAGATCAACTACAAGCCAACCGATGGCCTGGCGCTGGGCAACGAAGCCACGCTGAAAGTCGACATCAGCCCGGTGGCCGACAAACCGAACCTGAGCATCGGCAGCAATGCCGTGACCTCGACCGGTCTGATCAAGGAAACCTGGACCGGCCTCAACGGCCTCGGTACCGACGGCAATGGCGCCAGCGCCAGCACCCTGAAAACCGTGATCGATGGCGCCGGTACGCCGAAAACCAGCGGTGTCGCCAGCGACGTGTCGGCCAGCAGTGTAACCGTCGGTATCGCCTCGAAAACCTCCGGGCTGATCTACCTGGAAGCCGGCAAGTCGTACAAGTTCACCGGGGTTGGCGATGACAGCCTGCTGGTGAACGTGGGTGGCAAGAACGTGGCCAGCACCACCTGGGGCGCCGGTGGCCAGCTCAATGGCACCTTCGTGCCGACCAAAAGCGGCTACTACACCCTCGATATCTATCACTACAACCAGGCCGGGCCCGGCAGCTACGACGTCAACCTGTCGGTGAACGGCGGTGCGGCCATCGACCTGAGCAGCGCCGGTGTGCCGCTGTACACCGGGGTCGGCGACCTGACCAACGCCGGCGTGAACGTTTCGGAGCTGCACGGCAGCAACGGTGACGGCTACTACGACGGCTACAAGCTCAACGAAGGCGCCGAGAACGGCAGCGTCAAGCTGGTCGGCATCAGCACCGCGCTGACCGATACCGACCTGTCGGAGACCCTGAGCATCAAGCTGGGCGGCATCCCGACCGGTTCGGTGCTCAGCGACAATGCCGGGCACAGCGTGACCGTCGGCAGCACCGCGGTGGACGTCACCGGCTGGAACCTGAACAACCTGAGCATCAAGCCGCCGGCGTACTACAAGGGCAGCTTCGATGTGTCGGTCACCTCGACCGCCACCGAAACCGCCAACAACAACCAGGCCTCGACCCCGGGCACGATCAAGGTCACGGTCTACGCCGACAACTACACCGCGCTCAACGCCACCACCGAGAGCGACAACTGGACCGGCACCGACGGCAACGACATCGTCGTCGCCGACGTTACTGGCCTGCATGTGGTGCCAGGGCAGAACTACAACCTGGCGTTCATCGTCGACACCTCGGGCAGCATGGACACCGCCGTGGATACCGCGCAGAAATCCCTGCAATCGGTGTTCACCACCCTGTCCAACAGCGTCAAGGGTGCGCAATCCGGCACCCTGAACGTTCTGCTGGTGGACTTCGCCACCCAGGTCAAGACCACCGTATCGGTGAACATGGCTGACAGTACCGCCCTGCAAACCCTGAAAAACGCCCTGACCGCGATGTCGTCCGACGGCGGTACCAACTATGAGGACGCCTTCAAGACCACCGCCAACTGGTTCAAGGCGCTGAAGGCTGCCGGCAACACCGGCAGCAACCAGACCTTCTTCATTACCGACGGTCAGCCGACCTACTACCAGAGCGGCGAGCAGACCAACCCGACGCTGGCCTACTCCAACACCACCCTGGACAGCTTCCTGAGCCAGATCAACTACAAGATCGGCGACACCGTGACCCGCTACTCGCTGGACACCTATAACCGGGTGAGCATCGATTCCAGCGGCAAGCTGACCGCGCAGTACAACTACGGTGACGGCTGGAAAACCGCGACCTCGGGCACTATCCATGCCCAGGGCGATGGTACCTACGAGCTGTCCAGTCTCAATGGCGAAGGCAACTACACCAGCACCGATACCTGGAACAACTCACTGGCCAGCTTCGCGATTCTCAGCGGGCTGTCCAACGTCGAAGCCATCGGTCTGAACAGCGGAGTCAAGCTCGACGACCTCAAGCCGTTCGACTCCGACAAGACGCCACAGGCCAACATCGACCCGAGCAAGCTCGCCGATGCGATCCTGGGGCATACCGAAGCCACCTTGCCGGGCAACGACACGGTCAATGGCGGCGACGGTCACGACATCATCTTCGGCGACCTGATCAGCTTCAACTCGATTGCCGGTAACGGCGTCGAGGCGATACAGGCCTACGTGTCGCAGCAAACCGGGAAGGCCCTGGGCGATGTCGATGGTCGGGTACTGCACCAGTACATCACCGAGCATGTCAGCGAGTTCGACGTGTCGCGCGCCAACGACGGCGCCGACACCCTGCTGGGCGGGGATGGCAACGACATCCTGTTCGGTCAGGGCGGCAACGATTATCTCGACGGAGGTCGTGGCAACGACATCCTCCTGGGCGGGACCGGCAACGACACCCTGCTGGGTGGCGAGGGCAACGACATCCTGATCGGCGGCAAGGGCGATGACACCCTGACCGGCGGCAGCGGCGCCGACACCTTCGTGTGGAAGGCCGGTGACACTGGCAAGGATGTGATCAAGGACTTCAACCCGACGGCCGGCGACCGCCTCGACCTGAGCGATCTGTTGCAGGGCGAGAAGGCCAGCACCATCGACAACTTCCTGAAGATCACCACGGTCAATGGCGAATCGACGCTGCAGGTCAGCTCCGAGGGCAAGCTCAACGCGGCGGGCGGTATTGCCAACGCGGATGTGACGATCAAGCTGGAAGGGGTGAACTGGGCGAATACCACGATCAACTCGCTGGTGAGCGGGGCCGACCCGACTATCAAGATCGATCATTCCAACAGTTGACCGCCATGGCGCGTCAGCAGGCATACTCGCGCGCCAGGCACACAGCCTGGTGCGCTTGGCCTATGCTGCTGAAGGCACAGACGGACTGAATTTGATGAGGGATATCCCATGTACTACGTGCAACGCGACACCCAGGGCCAACTGGTACGGGTAGAGGCCGCCGCCTACGCGGAGTACACGGAGATGCTAGCGGCCGATCATGCCGAGATTCAGGCGTGGTTTGCCGACGACACGGTCGAAACCAGTCTGCGCGTGCTCAAGCAGAGTGACCTGGACATGATTCGGGTGCTGGAAGACTTGATCGAGGTGCTGACGGCCAAGGGTGTGCTGAGCATCACCGACTTGCCACCCGGCGCCCAGGCCAAACTGCTGAACCGCAGTTCGGCGCGGGAAGCGCTGGGCGGGTTGAGCAATTTGATCGATGACAGTGAAGAGAGTGGTGGCTTGATCTGAGGGCCCTATCGCGGGACAAGCCCGCTCCCACAGGGGCACTGCGGTCTTTGTGGGAGCGGGCTTGTCCCGCGATAGGGTGTTCTGGGCCTAGCGCCAGGGGGCGGGTTCGCCCACCAGTTGCCCCTGCACACCAAACACGCCCATCTCCCGCAGCACCGCCAGTTCCCCTTCCGTCTCGACCCGCTCGGCAATCAGCGGCAGGTCGATGCTGTGCGCCGCGCCCTGGATCGCCTCGATGAACATCCGCTTGTGCTGCTCCTGGTCGATCGCACGGATATAGCTGCCATCGATCTTCAAGTACGCCAGGCCCAGATGCGCGAGGTTGCCGATCATGCTGAAGCGCCCACCAAAGCGCTGCAAACTCAGGCTGTAACCTAGCGTGCGCAGGCGCCGGGTCAAACCTTCCAGCACCGACTGCTCGGGCAACTGTTCCTCAGCGATTTCCAGCGTCAGCCGCGACCCCAGCGCCGGGTGCTGCGCCAGCAGGTCATACACCTGCTGCAGGGCTTTCGGGTCGGCCAGGGTTGCCGCCGACAGATTAAGCGCCAGCGCCTGATCATGGTTGCGCATCTGCTTTAGCACCTGTTCAAGCATCAGCAGGTCGAGCCGCGCCGACCAGCCGAAGCGCTCCAGCCAGGGCAGGAAACGTCCGGCGGCGATGGTCTGGCCTTGCCCGTCGAGCAGACGCGACAGCACCTTGTAGTGCAGCACCTTGTCCAGGTCGGCACAGGCCACCACCGGCTGGAAGAACAGCGCGAAGCGACCCTGTGTCAGTGCCTCGTCGAGCAAGGTGTGCCAGGCATGATGGGTATCCCCCGCCTGCGGTGCCGTGCCCTGCTCCAGGCAGACCCAACCCGGTTCCAGCTGGCTTTCGGCCCGCGCCAGCGCTTCGTCGGCCAGCTTGAGCAGCGCGTGCGGGGCATCGCCCGGACTGAACGGCGCCAGGCCGATACAGGCCACCGGGGTGACGTCGGAGGCACCGGTGGCATGCAGGCTCTGCAAGGTCGCTTCCAGCGCCTGGGCCAGCTGGATCGCCTCGTCATGCACCAACCCCGGCGCCAGCACGGCAAACTCGCCGCCACGGCTGCGGGTGACCAGGTTATTGGTTTCCGGGTAATTCGAGCAGGTACGCTGCAACTGCTGACCGACCGCCTGCAACAGCTGGTCGGTGCGCTGCCCGCCCAGCCGCTGGTTGAGCCCGGCCAGGTCCTTGACCCGCAACAACAGCAGGTAGCCAGGGCGCGCCTCGTCGAGGTTGCTTACCCGCGCATTCAGTTGCATCTCGAAATAGCGCCGGTTGGCCAGCCCGGTGAGGCTGTCCTGATAGGACTCGACCCGCAGCTTCTCGCTGCGCTCGGCCTGCTCCTTGAACAACGCCTTGAGCTTCTCGACCATCTGGTTCATCGCCTGCACCACCCGACGCAACTCCGGGGTGCGCGGCAGGTCGGGCAGGCTGAGGAATTCGCGCCGGGCAATGGCGTGCGACTGCGCCACCATGTAGTCCAGCGGCTTGAGCTGACGGCGCAGCAGCAATGCGCCGAGCACCGCACTCGCCGCGCCACACAGCAGCAGCCAGCCCAGGCTGCCGAGGGCGCTCTGCCAGAGCTTGGCCAGCGCGAACATCGGGTGGCTGACCACCTCGACCCGCGCCGCCTGTTGCCAGCCACGGCTGACAATCGCATCGCCACCGGCCGGCTCCAGACCAATCAGGTGGATGAACCAACCCGGCACGCTGCCGGCATCCGGCTCGACATGCCGCTCCACCAACAGAGCATTGGACTGCAGGTCGACCACCCGAATGCTCGCATAATAGCCACTGTCGAAGATCGAGCTGACCAGCAGCTCGACCATCGCCGGGTCGTCGATGTTCGGCGTCAGCGACAGTGCCAGCGCGGTGGCTGCGTCCTGCGCATGCGAACGCAGTTGATTGACGTACTGGCTGCGCGAGCTTTCCAGGCTGACCATGAAGCTACCGCTGAACGCGACCACCAGGAACAGGCAGATGGCCAACAGCAATTGTTTGAACAGTGACATCTGGGCTCCTCAGTTGGCCGGCTCGGCAGGGAATCCTTCGGCCTGCATCTTCTTCAATAGATCCTGCCAGCGCGACAGGCGTTTCGTGTCGCCGACTTTCTTGTTGCCCTTGGCGCCGGTCAGCCACAGACCCTCACCGTTGAAGGCGTACACCGGCAACAGGTCGGTGCGCTGGCTGGCTGGCTGGATCGCGTCGATCAGACTGTCGAGCACCAGCGGCATGGCGTCGGGGCTGGAATAGTAGGTCAGGACCATGTGCGCGCGGTTCTGGCGCAGGGCCTTGACGTAGGTGATGCGCAGTTTGTCGCTGTCGATGCCGAGCCGGCGCAGGCTGAAGTACTTGGCGATGGCGTAGTCCTCGCAGTCACCGGCGCCCTTGATCAGGGACTGGATCGGTGTCGCCCAATAGTCGACCTCATGCCACAGGTCGATGTCCTCTTCATAACGCAACTGGCGGTTGAAGAACTGATTGACCACCTGCAGGCGCTCGGCCTCGCTCAACTGCTTCTGGGTGGCCAGTAACTGCTGCCAGGCGTCGATCCGTTGCTGCCCGGCACCCAGCGACCCGTAGAGGGCCTGGGCCTTGCGGCTGATCTGGGAGAAATCCCAGTCCGCGCGCAAGCTGCCCAGCAAGACGCAGCCAAGCAACAGAGCCAGCCCTACCCGGCGCATGGTCAGATCAACAGCCCAACGTATCGCCAAGGCGAACTATCCGCGCAGTTTCGAAAGAAAACGATGGTGCCGCCTGAACCGGGAAAAAACAATGGCACAGAACAATCACTTCGATATTACGAAGCCTGGTGCAACAACGCCCGACCGGCGCCACTGAGCGGGCGCTTCCCTTACACAGCGACTTCCTTCACGATAGCCGCACGGTCCGCCGCCAGCCACCGCATCACCGGGCTGAGGTGGCATCAACGCACTTTGGTCGGGCCGGTTTGACAAGGATAACTTCCCTCTCTAGGGTAATTGGATCCAATCATCAAATGCTCCGATACCAGGACCGAGTCAGCGTGGCCGAGAAAACCAAACCTTTGAGCAGCATTCTGGGTGGCGAGCAAGTCCCGCCCCACCTCGCGCGCAGTGTGATCGAAGAGCGGCTGCGCAGTGCAATCCTGGATGGTCGACTGGCTCCTGGCATGGCGCTGCGCCAACAAGAGCTGGCCACCCTGTTCGGCGTCAGCCGCATGCCGGTGCGCGAGGCCCTGCGCCAGCTCGAAGCGCAATCGCTGCTGCAGGTGGTGGCCCACAAGGGCGCGGTGGTCGCGCCGTTGATCGGCGAAGACGCCGTCGACACCTATGCCCTGCGGGTCATCCTCGAAACCGAGGCGCTGCGCCAGTCCATCCCGCTGCTGACGGCCGAGGACATCGCCCTGGCCCGTGGCTACATCGCCCAGCTGGAGAACGAAACCCGGCATGCCGAGATCGGCCGCTTGAATCGGCTGTTCCACATGTCGCTGTACTGCAAGGCCAGCAACCGCAAATTGCTGCGCCTGATTGAAATCGAGCTCAACGAGGAGGAGCGCTTCCTGCGCTTCCACCTGTCGTCGATGGGGCTTGGCAAACTGACCCAGGACGATCATATCGGCCTGGTCGACGCCGCCAGCGACAAGCTGGTCGACAACGCCGTGGCGGTACTGGAGCGGCACCTGAACAACGCAAAACGTACGATCAGCAACTACCTGAACCAACAAAACAACGCTTGATTCGCGCCCGATCCGCTCACAAGGTGGCGACGGCTCGCAAGACCCACTCGAAACCAGCCGAGTGAAAGGAAAGGCCGTGTACGCGCACAAATTCCACCGTCGGGCCGGTGACCCTAACGACCTTGCGGGAAAGATCCGTCTCATCTGTTTCGCCAGCAGCGTCGGCGAACAGGTGCAGTTCCGCCGCTGGTCGAGCCAGCTCAGCGACCATATCGAACTGCTGGCAGTAGATACGCCGATGTTTGCCCAACTGAGCGGCGCAGAGGCACTGCCGGCGTTGATCGAGCGCTTGTCCACCTACCTTGGCAGCCCCCATGCACTGTTTGCCCAAGGCGCCAGCGGCGCCGTCGCCTATCAGGTGGCAGAGGCAGCACAACGGCGTTTCCCCGGCTGCACACGCCATGTATTTGTTTCCAGTTGTAATGCGCCCGAGCCCTCGGACCCGGCACTGAACATCCCCCTCACTGTCCTGTACCCCGCGGGGGCTGCCACGGCCCTGGCCAGCTGGCGCGACTACAACCACCGCGAGCTTGAGCTGATCGAGCTGCCAAATCCGCAACCCGGCGACTCCCGCGGGCAACAGCGACTGCTGCAGATCATCAATACCCACCTGGGTCTTCTGAGCCTGTAAGGCCCCCATCCGAATAGCTGTACTTTTCCTCGCGCAATCCACTTGGGCACTGCCAGTGGCTATTCAGCCATGGCAGTGCAGCTGTTTTCAGCACACTCTTATGCCTGCAACGACCGCTGATCGCCGTATCACAGGCCAGGTCGTGCGTCTCTCGCCGACCAGAAAAGGAGCCTGCCCACGGGCAAGGGCCGATACCGATCAGCTGCCCCCCATAGATCGCCTGACCTGCTTTTTAGTCTGACCAGTGCTCCGAGTGAGGCATTCACTCCTCGTTAATTATTTTGGCTTGAGTTAGCTGAAAGGAGCACTCACGTGGAAACAAAACAATATTCATTGTTTTGAATAGACACTTATTATCAAAATAAAGCTGTCACTTAATATAATTTAAAAGTTACTTGCAGAAGCCCTTAAAGTTGCTCTAACTTTTAAATTGAAATTTCGCCAAGCCCTATGAAACAAGGCCTACAGCACAATTAGCTTAGGCCCGCTGGCGATTTTCTTCGCAACCATTACTGCCATCGACTTTCTCGTTCGAGGCACCCGTTCGAACGTAGAAAGTTAAAACAACCATCGCCTTATTGATGTACCCGAACAGGAGTTCCCCATGGATTCGATTAAACAACGCCTGGACCAGAAGAAAGCCGAGATGGCCGAACACCCGATCTTTGCCGAAATCGATTGTTTGCCGGTATTGCAACGTTTCATGGAAACCCATGTATTTGCCGTGTGGGATTTCATGTCGCTGACCAAGCGCCTGCAGCACGAACTCACCTGTCTCCAGCTGCCCTGGCTGCCACCGCAGGACCCGAAAGCCGCCCGGCTGATCAACGAGATCGTGCTCGGTGAGGAGTCCGACGACCGTCTCGACCATGGCCATTACAGCCACTTCGAGCTGTACCTGGATGCGATGCGCGAAGTGGGTGCGCAGACGGCCACCATCGAACAGTTCGTCGCCTTGCAGCGCAACGGCATCGGCTACCTCGGCGCGCTACAACGGGTCGGCGCCAGCAGCGCCGCCCGCGCGTTTGTCGGGCAGACCCTCGACATCGCCTTGAACGCCCCCGCCCACGCCGTGGCAGCAGCCTTCCTGCACGGGCGCGAAAGTGTCATTCCACGGATGTTCCAGCGCCTGCTCGACGACTGGGGCATCACCGGCGAGCAGGCACCGACCTTCCGCTACTACCTGGAACGCCACATCGAAGTCGACGCCGAAGACCACGGCCCGGCGGCAGAGCAGCTACTGGAACGCCTTGTAGCCGGCGACCGGCAACGCGAGCGCGAGGTGTACGAAACGGCGCTTGTCGCGGTGGACAGCCGTATCGCCTTCTGGGACAGCCTGCGCGTATCGATGCGGGCCGGGGCCGAGGCGCACGTATGAACGCCATCGACTACCACTCTTTCGCCGAGGTCTGGGAGGACCGCGCGACCATCCGCACCCGTCCGCGGCGGCGGCTGGAAGACGATGAGCGGCTGATCTACCCGCTCAGCCGTCAGCCGCTGGTACTCAGCGCGCCGTTCCTGCGCGAATGCCCGCAGTTGCGCGATTTCGCCCTGGTGCAGAGCCTCTACAAGTTCATCAACGATGTGGTGATTTTCGAAACCGAGATTGTCGACCGCACGGCGCGTGCCATCGCCAAGGACCGCTTTGCCATCCGCTTCCCATTCGCCTGTCGCTACGACGCGATGACGGTGGTGGTGGACGAGGACTATCACGCGCTGGTGGCGATGGACTTCATGCAGCAAGCGGTCGCCCTGACCGGTATCGAGCCGATCCCACTGCCTGCCGAGATCGAGCTGAGCCGGGCGATTCCCGCCGCCCTGGCAATGGTCCCGGCGCACCTGCGCGATGCGGTCGAGCTGATCTGCGTAGGCATCGCCGAGAACACCCTGACCAACGACGTGGCGGCGTTCGCCCGCGATGACAGCGTCAAGCAGTCGATCAAGGGGCTGATGGCCGATCACCTGCTCGACGAGGGTCGCCACTCGACGTTCTGGGCGCGACTGGTGCGCTGGTACTGGCAGGGCGCCGCGCCGGTCGATCGCGAGCGCATTGCCCAGGTGCTGCCGGTGTTCATCGGCCAGTACCTGACCAACGATATCCAGAAAGCCTTCGATTTTGCCCTCATCGACCACCTGGACGTCAGCGCAACGCTGCGCGATGCGTTGCGTGAAGAAGCACTGGGCATGGCTTTCCCGATCAACCGCCAGCACCCGCTGCTGGCCAACATCCTGCGCTTTTTCCGCGCCAGCACGCTGCTCGACAGCCCCTGCGTACAAGAGGCACTGACCGACTACCTGCCCTCGCCAAGGAGCGCCCCATGAAACGCCTCGAGATCCTCCTGGTGGGCCGCAGCCCGGCGCTGCTGACCCTCAACCAGGCACTGCAGTCACACGGGCACGTGCTGTACCACGCCCGTTCGCACGACCTGCTGGCGCTGTATCGGTCGCACCCGCAGTTGCTCATCGAGGACGGCAGCCTGGAACTGCACGCCACCGAGCGAAGCCGACTGGGCAACTGTGCCCATCTTGGCCTGCGCCTGGGCAGCAGCCCCGCGCCGGCCGGGCAATTGCCGGCGCTGGAACTGTTGTGCTGGACTGGCAGCGCCACCGCGCAGCGGCTGATCGTGCGCGAACCGCTGGCGCCCGAGCCGTCCGGGAATGGTCAGGCACTGCGCCGACGGGCCATCGATACCTTGCTTGAGTTGGTCGAAGTGCACGTCAGCCGCTGCTCGCGCAACCCCGACTACCTGCACCAGGCCGCCGCCGTCGGACCGATGCTGCAGGCCCAGGAACATGACCTGTACTGGCTGGAGCACATTGCTTTCGTCCACCCGTTCAACCACACCGCTGCACCCGCGCTATTGGCGCAAAGCCAGACACCGGTGATCGAACGCCTCGAGCGTAGCCTGCAGGCCTTCGCCCACCTGCCGGCGTTGAACCTTGGCGGGCGGCGCATCAGCTACGCGCAATTACATGCCCAGGCGCTGGCGATCCAGCAACAGCTGGACGCGCTGTTGCCCGCCAGGTGCGCCGGCCAGGCACCGCCGGTGATTGCGCTGTGCCTGCCGAAGTCGCTGGCCCTGTATGCGAGCCTGCTGGCGGTGCTCGGCAGCGGCGCGGTGTATCTGCCGCTGGACCCAAGCCATCCGGCCGAGCGCCTGGGTTTTATTCTCGACAACGCGCAAGTCGCGCTACTGGTGCATGACGGCCAGTTCAGCGGCGGCGCGCGGCAGTTGCCACGCCTGGACCTGAGCCAGCTGCCAACAGCGGCCACGGCGCCGCTGGCGGGGTTGATGCAGCAACGCCCCGCAGCGGAACAGGCCTGCGTGGCGATCTACACCTCCGGCACCACCGGGCAACCCAAGGGCGTACTGCTCGATCAACGTAACCTCAGCCATTTCCAGGCCTGGTACGCCGAACACGTCGAACTGGGCACACAGAGCCGGGTACTACAGTTCTCCACCATCGGCTTCGACGCCTCGTTGCTGGATATCCTGCCCACCTGGGTGTGCGGCGCCGAACTGGTCATCCCCAGCGAAGACCAGCGTCGCGATCCACAGCAATTGCTGGACCTGATGACCCAAGCGGAGGTGACTCATGCCTTCCTGCCGCCCGCGCTGCTGAGCATTCTCGACCTACCGGCCAACAGCAGCCTGCGCCACCTGGTAACCGGCGGTGATGTCTGCGAGCCGGAGGTGATCGAGCGCCTGGCTGGCCAGTGCCGGTTGCACAATATCTACGGCCCGACCGAAACCACGGTACTGGCCACCACACGGGTATTCGCCTGCGGCGACAACAGCCGCAACATCGGTCGGCCGCTGCCCAACACCCAGGTGCTGATCCTCGACGAGCAGCGCCAGCCAGTGGACCAGCACACCCCTGGCGAGTTGTTCATTGCCGGCCCAGGGGTCGGGCCGGGCTACCTGGATAACCCGACGCTGACCCGCGAACGGTTCATTCACCTCGATCTGCCACAAGGCGAACGCCTGCGTCTGTACCGCACCGGCGATATCGCCCACTGGGGCGCCGACGGCATCGAAATCTGCGGGCGACAAGATAATCAGGTGAAGATTCGCGGCTTTCGGGTCGAACCGGAAGAGATCGAGCATTGCCTGCGCGCCAGCCGCCTGTTCGCGCAAGTGGCGGTGGTGATCGACGAGCGCCGACGGGTACTGGCGTTTCTTGCCCAACCACGCCAGGCCGGTGCCGAGGCCGCGCTGCGCGACCAGGCGACGCAGCAACTGCCGGACTACATGCGCCCGGTGCTGTATCAGGTGCTGGCGCAGATGCCCTACACCGCCAACGGCAAGGTCGACCGCCGCGCGCTGCTGCCGTTGCCGCTGAACCTGGCCAATACCACTGCACGCCAGGCGCCCGGCTCCGTGCTCGAACGGCAGTTACTGGGGCTGTGGAGCGAGCTGCTGGAACTGCCCGAGGAGGATATTTCCAGCGACGAGAGTTTCTTCAACCTCGGTGGCCACTCGATCTTGCTGTCACGCTTGCTGCTGGGGATTCGCGAACAGTTCGGGCGCGGCATTTCGATCAACCGCTTTATCGAAGCGCCAACCCTGCAACGCCTGGCGGCGCTGCTCAGTGGCGAAGCGGCCGAGGTCGGTCGGGTCGACCCGCAGGCGCTACACGACGCCCAGCGCGCGCTCGATCTGCAAGCGCTGCCACTGAGCCAACTGGGCGACCCACACAAAGTGATCGTGACCGGCGCCAACAGTTTTCTCGGCGTGCACATCGTCGAGGCGCTGCTCGACTGGGGCAGCACTGAGGTGGCCTGCTTGGTCCGCAGCAGCGCCGGGCAGTCGGCGGCCGAACGCTTCCATCAGGCGCTTGTGGATAACCGCCTGGAAGGCCTGGACATGCGCCGCGTGCGGGTACTCGACGCCGACCTGCGCCAGCCGCGACTGGGCCTGAGCGCCGCCGACTACGACGACCTCGACCGGCGCTTTGGCGCACTGGTGCACAACGCCGCACAGGTCAACCACGTGCTCGATTACCCGGCGCTGGCCGCCGATAACGTCGAGCCGCTGTTTGCCCTGCTACGACTGTGCGAGGGGCGTAGCAAGAAGCTGTTCAACTTTGTCTCGACGCTGTCGGCGTGCAGCGCGCGGACCGCCGATGGCCGGGTGCTGGAGCAGCCGCCGGTGGAGACGCCACCGATCTATATCCGCAATGGCTACAACCTGAGCAAATGGGTCGGCGAGCGGATTCTGCAGCGGGCCTGCGAACAGGGCGTACGGGTCAATCTGTTCCGCCCCGGCAACATCGCCTTCGACAGCCGACACGGGGTCTGCCAGCCACACCGCAACCGCCTGATGCTGATGCTCAAGGGCTCGTTGCAGCTGGGCCAGGTGCCGGCACTGGAACTGGACTTCGATCTGATGCCCGTGGACTTCCTCGCCCGCTTCATCGCCTTCCACAGCAGCCGGCACCAGGCCGATGCGGCGGTGTTCAACCTGCACAACCCCGAGCCACTGCGCTGGCGGCAATACGTCGAGGCGTTCCGCGACAGTGGCCGGCCGTTCGAGCTGGTGGCGGTCGAGCAGTGGCAACGTCAGTTGCAGCGCGTGGATCGCGACAACGCGCTGTTCGACGTGCTCGGTTTCTACCTCGATGGCTTCGAGGAGGACATCGGCGATATCCAACCCATCGAGCACCACAACGCCCGCGAAGGTGTGCGGCGCATGGGTGCGCATTACCCGGCCAAATCCCCGGCACTGTTGCAGCGTGGCTGCCAGTACCTGCGCGAGATCGGCTTTCTCTGACCCTTTCCCCAACCCAAGCAGGAGCAATACAGCATGCAAGCACTTCAACCCGATACCCTGATCCGCAACCCGGAAGGCTGCACAGTGGTGTCCAGTGTCGAGATCGCGGCCGCCGCGCCCAGTGTCTGGGCCATGGTCGGCAACTTTGCCGGCTTCCCGGTGTTCATTCCGGCGCTGGCGCATAGCGAGATGACCGGCAGCGGCGTGCGCTCGGTGCGCAAAAAGCTGTTCAAGGACGGTAACGTGGTGATCGAGCAGTTGAACAGCCGCGACGATCAGGCCATGAACATGACCTGGAGCCTGATCTACACCAGCCTGAATATCGGCAATCTATGGGCGGCGATGGAGGTGCAGGCACTGGGTGCAGGACACAGCCGCGCAACCTGGACGATCAAGGCCCAACCCTATGAAGGCGGTCCTGAGACATTGCCGGAGTTCCAGACGTTTTTACAGGGGTTTGCCGATGAGGCAATGGGCAATGTGAGGACTTTGCTGAGCTGAATGCGCCACGTACGTACCTACGCCGCATCGCGCGCAGGGCCTGAGTGTAGGCCCTGAAAAGACAAAACCCCTGTCTGCACTGCAGACAGGGGTTTTGGAATTTAATCTTGACGATGACCTACTCTCACATGGGGAAACCCCACACTACCATCGGCGATGCATCGTTTCACTGCTGAGTTCGGGATGGGATCAGGTGGTTCCAATGCTCTATGGTCGTCAAGAAATTCTGTGTGCCGGAGCGTCGTATGACGTGCCAGCGAATTCTTGATGCTTCTACATAAAGACAAAACCCCTACCTGCTTAGCAGATAGGGGTTTCGGAATTTAATCTTGACGATGACCTACTCTCACATGGGGAAACCCCACACTACCATCGGCGATGC
>NZ_QETK01000050.1 GCF_003105155.1 Pseudomonas sp. SDI
CTGAAACATCTAACTCGTTGATTCTCAAGGAGTTTTCCGTTTCGACTGCGCCGGAAGTGGGGCGAATTATAGAGAGATTAAATCGGCCGTCAACCCTTATTTGCAACAAATCTGTCATCACGGTCAAAAAAGCCCAAAAAGCATAAAGGGAGGCCTACCGGCCTCCCTTTATGTACCGCGCAATTACAGGCTAGGGAAGGCGAACTGCGACGCCTCGTGGCTGGCCCGCTGTGGCCAGCGCTGGGTAATCGCCTTGCGACGGGTGTAGAACCGCACGCCATCCGGACCATAGGCATGCAGGTCGCCGAACAGCGAACGCTTCCAGCCGCCGAAGCTGTGGTAAGCCACCGGCACTGGCAGCGGCACGTTGACCCCAACCATGCCCACTTCGATCTCGTCGCAGAACAGCCGCGCCGCTTCGCCGTCCCGGGTAAAGATGCAGGTACCGTTGCCGTACTCATGATCGTTGATCAGTTGCATGGCCTGTTCCAGGCTGTCGACCCGCACCACACACAGCACCGGGCCGAAGATCTCTTCTTTATAGATGCGCATCTCGGTGGTTACCCGGTCGAACAGGGTGCCGCCTACAAAGTAGCCATCTTCGTGGCCTGCCACACGCAGGCCACGACCGTCCACCACCAGCTGTGCACCGGCGGCAACGCCATCGTCGATGTAACCCACGACCTTGTCGCGCGCGGCCGCCGTCACCAGCGGGCCCATGTCCAGCCCGCAGGAGGTGCCGGCACCGATCTTCAACGCCTTGATCTGCGGCACCAGCTTGGCCACCAGCGCATCTGCCACCTGATCACCGACACACACGGCCACCGAAATTGCCATGCAGCGCTCGCCGCAGGAGCCGTACGCCGCCCCCATCAGTGCGCTGACCGCGTTGTCGAGGTCGGCATCGGGCATCAGCACCGCGTGGTTCTTCGCCCCGCCCAGGGCCTGAACACGTTTGCCACGGGCAGTGCCTTCCTTATAGATGTACTCGGCAATCGGCGTCGAACCGACAAAGCTCAGCGCTTTCACTTCCGGCGCCTCGATCAGCGCATCCACCGCAACCTTGTCGCCGTGCACCACGTTCAGCACGCCCTTGGGCAGGCCGGCTTCATGCAGCAGTTGGGCAATGAACAGCGTCGAGCTCGGGTCGCGCTCGGAGGGTTTAAGGATGAAGCAATTACCGCAGGCGATGGCCAGGGGGTACATCCACAGCGGCACCATGGCCGGGAAGTTGAACGGGGTGATACCGGCCACCACGCCCAGTGGTTGGAAGTCCGACCAGGCATCGATGTTCGGACCGACGTTGCGGCTGTACTCGCCTTTCAGCACTTCCGGGGCTGCACAGGCGAACTCGACGTTCTCGATGCCCCGCTTCAATTCACCGGCAGCGTCTTCCACGGTCTTGCCATGCTCTTCGCTGATCATCTGCGAGATACGGGCTTCGTTCTGCTCCAGCAGTTGCTTGAAACGGAACATGACCTGGGCGCGCTTGGCCGGCGGGGTATTGCGCCAGGCCGGGAACGCGGCCTTGGCCGAGTCGATTGCCTGCTGCACGGTTTCCCGGCTGGCCAGGTCGAGCGTGCGGATCGCCTCGCCGGTCGACGGGTTGAACACCTCGGCGGTACGCTCGCCGGTAGAAACCAATTCACCGTGAATCAGGTGCTGAACAATGCTCATGCAAAACTCCAGAAAAGGGGCAGCGCAGGCACGCCGTTCGCGCCTGCTTATATAAAGAGGGATCAGTCGATCTGATTCAGCACTTCGCCGACCGCGTCGAACAAACGGTCGAGCTCTTGCGGCTGGGTGTTGAAGGTCGGCCCGAACTGCAGGGTGTCGCCGCCGAAGCGCACGTAGAAGCCGGCCTTCCACAGTTTCATGCCAGCCTCGAAAGGCCGCACGATGGCATCGCCATCACGCGCGGCAATCTGGATCGCCCCGGCCAGGCCATAGTTACGGATATCGATGACGTTCTTCGCGCCCTTCACCCCATGCAGCATCTTCTCGAAGTGCGGTGCCAGTTCGGCAGCGCCCTGCACCAGGTTTTCCTTCTGCAGCAGGTCCAGCGCGGCGATACCGGCAGCGCACGCCACCGGGTGCGCCGAGTAGGTGTAGCCGTGCGGGAACTCCACCGCGTACTCAGGAGTCGGCTGGTTCATGAAGGTCTGGTAGATCTCGCTGGTCGCGATCACTGCGCCCATCGGGATCGCACCGTTGGTGACCTGCTTGGCGATGCACATCAGGTCCGGGGTCACACCGAAAGCCTCGGCACCGAACATCGAGCCCATGCGGCCAAAGCCGGTAATCACTTCGTCGAAGATCAGCAGGATGTTGTGCTGGTCGCAGATTTCGCGCAGGCGTTTCAGGTAGCCCTTCGGTGGCGGCAGCACGCCAGCGGAACCGGCCAGCGGCTCGACGATCAGCGCGGCGATGTTCGAGGCGTCGTGCAGCTCGATCAGCTTGAGCATTTCGTCGGCCAGGGCAATACCGCCCTCCTCCGGCATGCCCTTACTGAAGGCGTTACCCGGCAGCACGGTGTGCGGAATGTGGTCGACATCCAGCAGCTGACCGAACATCTTGCGGTTACCGTTGACCCCACCCAGGCTGGTACCGGCGATGTTCACCCCGTGATAGCCACGGGCGCGACCGATCAGCTTGGTCTTGGTGGCCTGGCCTTTCAGGCGCCAGTAGGCACGGACCATCTTCACCGCGGTATCGCAGCACTCGGAGCCGGAGTTGGTATAGAAGACGTGGTTCAGGTTGCCGGGGGTCAGCTCGGTGATTTTCTCGGCCAGTTGGAACGACAGCGGATGACCAAACTGGAACGCTGGCGAATAGTCGAGCACGCCCAGCTGACGCGACACCGCTTCCTGGATTGCCTTGCGGGTGTGGCCAGCGCCGCAGGTCCACAGGCCGGACAGGGCGTCGAAGATTTTGCGCCCCTTGTCATCGACCAGGTGGTTGCCTTCGGCCGCGACAATCAGCCGTGGATCACGCTGGAAATTACGATTGGCGGTGTACGGCATCCAGTGTGCATCCAGCTTGAGCTGGCTGGCCAGACCGGCAGTCGCGTATTCAGGCATGTTCATCGGGCAAGACCTCGCAAGGCAATAGGGCAGCATGAGGGTGACAGGTGTAGTTGCAGCTACGTTGTCACGGCGATAAAGTTCGAAAAAGCCTACTTTTCTAATCTTCAGTTAGCCGGACACTAAACTATGAGCCGTCGCCCCGAGCCCCTCGCGCAGGTCAGTGATTTCGATATCCGCCTGCTCAAGATCTACCGCAGCGTGGTCGAGTGCGGGGGGTTCTCGGCGGCAGAAAACGTCCTCGGTATCGGCCGCTCGGCCATCAGTCAACAGATGAGCGACCTGGAGCAGCGCCTGGGTTTGCGCCTGTGTCAACGCGGGCGCGCCGGCTTCTCCCTGACCGAGGAAGGCCGCGAGGTCTATCAGTCGGCCTTGCAGTTGCTCAGCGCCCTGGAAAGTTTTCGTACCGAAGTCAATGGCCTGCACCAGCACTTGCGCGGCGAGCTGAACATCGGCCTGACCGACAACCTGGTCACCCTGCCGCACATGCGCATCACCCACGCCCTGGCCGAGCTCAAGGACCGTGGCCCGGACGTGCGCATCCAGATCCGCATGATCGCCCCCAGCCAGGTTGAACAAGGCGTGCTCGACGGCAGCCTGCATGTCGGCGTGGTGCCGCAGACCAGCCCGTTGTCCGGGCTCGAATACCAGCCGTTGTACAGCGAGCGTTCGCTGCTCTACTGCGCCGTCGGCCACCCGCTGTTCTACGTGGACGACCGCCAGCTCGACGACGAACGCCTGAATAGCCAGGAAGCCATCGCCCCGACCTTCCGCCTGCCGGCCGATATCCAGGCGCACTACCAGGCACTGCGCTGCACCGCCAGTGCCTCCGACCGTGAAGGCATGGCCTTCCTGATTCTTACCGGGCGCTTCATCGGCTACCTGCCCGACCACTACGCCAGCTTCTGGGTGCAGCAGGGCCGCCTGCGGGCACTCAAGGCCAGCGAGCGTTTCTACGACCTCAGCCTGTGCTGGGTAACCCGCAAGGGCCGACGCCCGCACCTGGTGCTGGAGAGCTTCCTCGAAAGCCTGGCAGCGACCCGGTGATAGGCATTTGCGCATTTTCCGTGGTCAACGCTTGTCTGCCCCGCGCGGCTGGGGTATCAGTGCTGATGCCCTACCAACCCGTGCTGCGTGGAATCGCCCATGACCTTTGAAGTTCCTGCCCACCGCCCGACAGTCGCCAAGCCCGCCGGGCGCATCCGCCAGAAGAACGAGCAGGCCATCATCCAGGCCGCCGAGGACGAATTCGCCCGACACGGCTTCAAGGGCACCAGCATGAACACCATTGCACTCAAGGCCGGGCTGCCCAAGGCCAACCTGCATTATTACTTCAGCAACAAGCTGGGCCTGTACGTCGCGGTGCTGAGCAACATCATCGAGTTGTGGGACAGCACCTTCAACGCCCTCAGCGCCGACGACGACCCGGCGCTGGCATTGGCCCAGTACATTCGCGCGAAGATCGAGTTCTCTCGTCGCAACCCGCAAGCCTCGCGGATCTTCGCCATGGAGATCATCAGCGGCGGGCAGTGCCTGAGCCAGTATTTCAGCCAGGACTACCGCGAGTGGTTCAAGGGCCGGGCAGCGGTGTTCCAGAGCTGGATCGACGCCGGCAAGCTCGACCCGGTCGACCCGGTGCACCTGATCTTCCTGCTCTGGGGCAGTACCCAGCACTATGCCGATTTCGCCACCCAGATCTGCCAGGTCACCGGCCGCAGCCGCCTGACCAAGCAGGACATGGAAGACGCCAGCAACAACCTTATCCACATCATCCTCAAAGGCTGTGGCCTGACCCCACCGAACTGAACCGCGTTTATGCCTTCTACCTTGCTCGACACCTGCGAGTTTCGCGAAGAGATTCGCAAGAGCCGCTTCATTACCCTAGCCGCGCCGATCGCCAGTCCTGCCGACGCCCAGCGTTTTCTCGAGCAGCACAGCGACCCGGCGGCCACCCATAACTGCTGGGCCTGGAAGCTCGGCGACCAATACCGCAGCAGCGACGATGGCGAGCCCGGCGGCACGGCCGGGCGGCCGATCCTGGCGGCGATCGAAGCACAGGACTGCGATCAGGTCGTGGTGCTGGTGATCCGCTGGTACGGCGGCATCCAGCTCGGCACCGGGGGGCTGGCCCGCGCCTACGGCGGCGGCGCCAACAAATGCCTGCAACAGGCGCCCAAGCGTCTGCTGGTCAGCCGCGTTGAACTGCGCTGCAGTTGCACGTTCAGCGAACTGGCGCTGCTCAAGCTGCGCCTTGGCGAAGCCGACGGTCTGCTGCTCGACGAACAATTCACCGCCAATGGCGTCGACTTGCTGCTGGCGGTGGGCGAAGCGCAGATCGAACCGCTGCAACGCCAATTGGCCGACCTCAGCCGTGGGCGGATCCTGCTGGAGCGCCGCTGACAACTTGCCCACATCCACTGTGGGCCTGACTGTGGATAACCTCTTAGCATTCGTCTGTGAGCCTTTAAATACGTGGCTTACAGGCGAGCGATCAGATTTTGATCAAGTCTTCATGGCAGCGCTGCTTTTGCCTGAAAATCAACCGCTTGAAGCATCTCCGCCGAGCTGAAACGCAGGTATTACGGGCCTGTGCACAGTTTTTCAGGTTGCACACAAATACTGTGGAGCAAGCTGTGGATAAACCGTGTACCTGTGTGGCAAATGCTTACTGGGCCGCCTCCACAGGCAACTGTTCATTTTTTAACCATCCCGCGGGCCCAGGCTTGCGCCGAAAGCTGCGATACCCTGCGTTTTTATGAAGAACGCGGGCTGATTCGTGCACAGCGCAGTGCCAACGGCTACCGTGACTATCCACAGGAAACCACGCAACTGGTGCTGTTCATCAAAACCGCGCATCGCCGAACTGGGCGAACTGCGCCTGGAATTGCACCACCGCCTGCAGCAGGCCTGCCCTTTACGACCACAAGCCGTTCCGCCCTCGAAAGGAGTTCATTCATGACCGTCGCAAAAACCGCCCTGATCATCGGCGCCTCCCGTGGCCTGGGCCTCGGCCTGGTTCAGCGTTTGCGCGAAGACGGCTGGCACGTCGTCGCCACCGTGCGCGACCCGGCCAAGGCCAGCGCCCTGAATGCCGTCGCCGGCGTTCAGGTGGAAACCCTGGAAATGAACAGCGGCAGCCAGCTCGATGCCTTACAGCAACGCCTCAAGGGGCAGAACTTCGACCTGCTGTTCGTCAACGCCGGGATCATGGGCCCGCAGCCGCAGGACCCGGAGCAGGTGCAAGCGGCCGATGTCGGCGAGCTGTTCCTGACCAACAGCGTGTCGCCGATCCGCGTTGCCCAGCGCTTTGCCGGGCAGGTGCGCGACGACGGCGTGCTGGCCTTCATGAGCTCGATCCTGGGTAGCGTGAGCATTCCCGACGCCAGCGAGATGTGCCTGTACAAAGCCAGCAAGGCGGCACTCAACTCGATGATCAACAGCTTCGTGGTGAGCCTCGCCCGGCCGCAACTCAGCGTACTGGCCATGCACCCGGGCTGGGTCAAAACCGACATGGGCGGCGAAGGCGCCGACATCGACGTGCTCACCAGCACCCGCGGGATGCTTGCTCAGGTGAAGGCCAACGCCGGCAAAGGTGGCCTGCAGTTCATCGATTACAAAGGTGACGCGCTGGTCTGGTGATTGGCCTCGCGGTGGGTGTAGACTCGACGCCTCGCCCACCGCGGCGGACCTGGATCAGCAGACAGGGCAACACTGAGCTGGCTAACCTGAACACACTTTCAGAGGAGCCGGCACCATGCCTGCGACCCGTATCTGGTTGAAAAACCCGCTTGCCATCTTCACTGCCAACAACCACGACGCCCGTGGCGGTCTGGTGATCGAAGACGGCGTCATCACTGAAATCCTCGGCCTCGGCCAACCCCCTGCGCAACCTTGCGCGCACACCTTCGATGCCCACGAACATGTGGTCCTGCCTGGCCTGATCAACACCCACCACCATTTCTACCAGACCCTCACCCGCGCCTGGGCGCCGGTGGTCAACCAGCCGCTGTTCCCCTGGCTGAAGACCCTCTACCCGGTGTGGGCGCGGCTGACCCCGGCCAAGCTTGAACTGGCCACCGAAGTGGCCCTGGCCGAACTGCTGCTGTCAGGCTGCACCACCGCCGCCGACCACCACTACCTGTTCCCCGACGGCCTGGAAAACGCCATCGACGTGCAGGTGCAGAGCGTGCGCAAACTGGGCATGCGCGCCATGCTCACGCGCGGCTCGATGAGCCTCGGCGAAGCCGACGGCGGCCTGCCGCCGCAACAGACCGTGCAGCAAGGCGCGGTGATCCTGGAAGACAGCCAGCGACTTATCCACAGCTACCATGAGCGTGGTGACGGTGCACAGATCCAGATCGCCCTGGCGCCGTGCTCGCCATTCTCGGTCACCCCGGAAATCATGCGCGAAAGCGCCGTGCTTGCCCGCGAGCTGGACGTGCGCCTGCACACCCACCTGGCCGAAACCCTCGACGAGGAAGATTTTTGCCTGCAACGCTTCGGCCTGCGCACTGTCGACTACCTGGACAGCGTCGGCTGGCTAGGCCCGCGCACCTGGCTGGCCCACGGCATCCACTTCAACCCGGACGAAATTGCCCGCCTGGGCGCGGCCGGTACCGGTATCTGCCACTGCCCGAGCTCGAACATGCGCCTCGCGTCGGGGATCTGCCCGACCCTCGAACTGACCGGTGCCGGCGCCCCGGTGGGCCTGGGCGTCGACGGTTCAGCGTCCAACGATGCCTCCAACATGATCCTTGAAGCGCGCCAGGCGCTGTACCTGCAACGCCTGCGCTACGGCGCCGAAGCGATCACCCCGGAGCGCGTGCTGGGCTGGGCCACCCGCGGTTCGGCGCAGTTGCTTGGGCGTAGCGACATCGGTGAACTGGCGGTGGGCAAGCAGGCCGACCTGGCCTTGTTCAAGCTCGACGAGCTGCGTTTCTCCGGCAGCCACGATCCGCTCTCGGCCTTGCTGCTGTGCGGCGCCGACCGTGCCGACCGGGTGATGGTCGGCGGCCAGTGGCGGGTGATCGACGGGCAGATCGAAGGCATGGACATCCAGGGGCTGATTGCCAGACATCGCGAAGCAGCGGCGCAGTTGATCGCCGGCTAAAGACCGAGAAACGCCAGCATGATAATGAGCGCGGCACGGGAGCCCAGACCAAGCAGCCAGGGCTCCCGTGTCGCCCGCTCGGTGAGGTTTCACCGCGGTGCGGGATCGGCTTCTGTAGAATGGCGGCCACCGCACCTGATGAGAATTTGCTATGTACGACTGGCTTAACGCCCTGCCCAAGGCAGAATTGCACCTGCACCTGGAAGGTTCGCTGGAGCCCGAGTTGCTGTTCGCCCTGGCCGAACGCAACAAGATTGCCCTGCCCTGGAACGACGTCGAAACCTTGCGCGCGGCCTACGCGTTCAACAATTTGCAGGAGTTCCTCGACCTCTACTACCAGGGCGCCGATGTGCTGCGCACCGAGCAGGACTTCTACGACCTGACCTGGGCGTACCTGCAGCGTTGCAAGGCGCAGAACGTTATCCACACCGAGCCGTTCTTCGACCCGCAAACCCATACCGATCGGGGCATTCCCTTTGAAGTGGTGCTGGCGGGGATCGCCGGAGCACTGAAGGATGGCCAACAGCAGCTGGGCATCAGCAGCGGGCTGATCCTGAGTTTCTTGCGCCACCTGAGTGAAGAAGAAGCACAGAAGACCCTCGACCAGGCCCTGCCATTCCGTGATGCATTTGTTGCCGTGGGGCTGGACAGTTCGGAGCGCGGGCATCCGCCGAGCAAGTTCCAGCGGGTCTTCGACCGCGCCCGCAGCGAAGGCTTCCTGACCGTGGCGCACGCGGGCGAGGAAGGGCCACCGGCGTACATCTGGGAAGCCCTGGACCTGCTGAAGATCCAGCGGATCGACCATGGTGTGCGGGCCATCGAGGATGAGCGGCTGATGCAGCGGATCATCGACGAGCAGATTCCGTTGACGGTGTGCCCGTTGTCCAACACCAAGTTGTGCGTGTTCGATCATATGCGCGAGCACAACATCCTCGAGATGCTCGAGCGTGGGGTGAAGGTAACGGTGAACTCGGATGACCCGGCGTACTTTGGTGGCTATGTAACGGAGAACTTCCACGCCTTGCATGAGCACCTGGGGATGACCGAGGATCAGGCTCGTCGCCTGGCGCAGAATAGCCTGGATGCTCGATTGGTTAAGTGACGGTAACGCTCCGCCGGCGGCCCATCCATGGACCAACGGCGCGTGCGGGGCAGGTGGATCAAGAGCAAGGCCAGCGCCTTCACCGCGGGTGCTGATCCGCCGCCACCTCCCCCGACACCAACGCCATCCCTGGCGTTTCTATACCGTGTCGCGCGATCCGCCGAATCTCGTCCAAGCCCAAGGCACTCAACTGCAATACCCGCGTCTCATCGTTGATCCGTGCCCACCCGGACTGCACGAACAACTTCAACAGGCTGCTGCCCAGCGCCCCTCCCAGGTGCGGCCGCTGCTGCGTCCACTCGCTGCAGCACTGGCAGGCACTGGCCAAGCGCCCTTGGCGCAACGCCACCGCATCGATAAAGATCCCCAAACGGGCAAACTGCTCGCGCCCCAAACTGGTCACTTCCACCTGCTGCTCGACAATCTCCAGCCAGCGCGCATCCAGCAACCGCTGCAACAGCTCGACGGCCACCTCGCCGCCCAGATGATCCATGCATAACCGCGCCCGCCGCATCGACAGCGGCATCCCGGCCTCCCGCGCCTCGTGATCGCACGGCGGGCAAACACTCACCGGCACACTGGCCAAGGCCTCTACCGCCGCCCCGACTTCCGGGGTCGCCAGGCGGAAATAACGTTTGCGCCCACGCGCCTCATGCTTGAGCAAGCCACCCGCCGACAACCGCGCCAGATGCGCGCACGCAGACGAGGGGCTCAGGCCAGTCATCATGGCCAGTTCTTCGGAAGGTCGGGCCATCCCGTCGATCAGGGCCCACAGCATCGCACTGCGCTTAGGGTCGGCCAGCAGACTGGCGATCTGGCTGATACTGGTAACAAATTGCATAGGTTCACTCCCTGCGAAATCATTATTCCCTGACAAGGGACCCACTGACATTTGCGGCCATGCCGACTGCCCTGGAAACGTCGCGTCCGGGCCGGCAGTGCGCGGGCAGTATAAGCCGGGTTTCCCTATGTAAATTCAGCCCGATTGCCACCCCCTTGGCGAGGTTTGCGCAACCTGGCGCAGTTTGCGAATGGGCACGAAAAACCGCCGTTTTGCTCAACGAAGCGGCCGACCGCGCGCAGCACAAGCGACGTCAGAAAGTGAACCAGTAGTTCCCGAAAGTACTGCGTGGGCAATACCCTACAGACAAAGTTATATTTCCCTTCAAGTGATTCAGTCCAGACTGTCAGACCTGTAACGGCACGGTCATCAAATCCGCTGGCGTTGCACCTGCTGGCAACGCGCCTTGAGCAGGTCGCGCAGCAACTGGATAGGCTTGCCCAGCGGCGCCCGATGGGTGCACAGCAAATGCAGTGGCGCCGCTTCGCCACGCACCTGCGGCAAGATCACCTGCAACTGGCCGCTCTGCACGTCGGCCGCTACGTCCAGCCAGGATTTATAGGCAACCCCAACTCCGGCCAAGGCCCAGCGCCGTACTACGTCGGCGTCGTCGCAGAAGCGGTCGCCACGTACCTGCACGCTGAGCTGCTGCTCGCCCTCGCCGAACCGCCACTGGTCGTGCACACGATTACCGAGCTGGTACAGCAGGCAATTGTGCCGGTTGAGTTCCTCGACGCTGCGCGGCGTGCCGCAGCGCGCCAGGTAAGCCGGCGAAGCACACAGCACGCGGCGGTTTTCCGGGCACAGCGGCACTGCCACCAGGCTCGAATCCTCGGGTGCACCATAGCGCACGGCAACATCCACCGGTTGGCGGAACAGGTCGGCGTTACGATCGCCCAGCAGCAAGCGCACGTTGAGCAGCGGGTGCTCGCGCTGCAACTCGTTCAGCCAAGGCAGCAGCACGTTGCGTCCAAAGTCCGAGGGTGCCGACAACTGCAACACCCCGCTGACCTTGTCGCGCCCCTGCGCCAGCAAGCGCTGCCCATCCTCCAGGCTGGCCAGCGCGGCATGCGCATGCAGCAGGAAACCGTCGCCCTCGGCGGTCAGCCGCAGGCTGCGCGTGGAGCGCGCCAGCAGCCGCGCGCCGAGCTGACGCTCCAGGCGTTTGAGCGCTGCACTCGCTACCGCCGGCGACAGGTCCAGCTGGCGTGCCGCCGCCGACAGGCTGCCCAGTTCCGCCGCCCGCACGAACACCTGCAAATCATCGAAGCGCAGCATGGCACGAGCCCCATTATCAAAAAATTATTGAAAGATCCTGCGCTTTTAGCGGCTTTTAACCAAGAGTGAAAGGGCCAATGATGGGCACCATTGCCCCCCTTGAAGGATGTGCCCGATGAAAGCCGTTGCCTATTACCAGTCCCTGCCGATCAGCGATGCCGCTGCGCTGCAAGATATCGAACTGCCCGCTCCCACCCCCGGCCCGCGCGACCTGCTGGTGGAAGTCAAAGCCATCTCGGTGAACCCGGTCGACACCAAGGTGCGGCAGAACGTGCAGCCCGAAGGCGGCGCGGCCAAGGTGCTGGGCTGGGACGTGGCCGGGGTGGTCAAGGCGGTGGGCAGCGAGGTAAGCCTGTTCCAGCCTGGCGACAAGGTTTTCTATGCCGGTTCCATCGCCCGCGCCGGCGCCAACAGCGAACTGCACGTGGTGGACGAGCGCATCGTCGGCAACATGCCGAAGCGCCTTGGTTTCGCCGAAGCGGCGGCATTGCCGCTGACCGCGATCACCGCCTGGGAACTGCTGTTCGACCGCCTGCAGATCGCCGAAGGCCGCGCCGACCTCGGCCAGAGCCTGCTGATCGTCGGCGCGGCCGGCGGCGTCGGTTCGATCCTGACTCAGCTGGCGCGCCAGCTCACCGGCCTCCAGGTGATCGGCACCGCCTCGCGCGCCGAAACCCAGGCCTGGGCCCGTGAGCTGGGCGCGCAGGTGGTGGTCGACCACCGTCAGCCGCTGGCCGCGGCCCTGAAGGCCGCCGGCATCGCCGACGTGACCCACGTTGCCAGCCTGACCCAGACCGACCAGCACCTCGATCAACTGGTCGAAGCCCTGCGCCCACAGGGCAAGCTGGCGCTGATCGACGATCCGAAACAGCTCGACGTGGTCAAGCTCAAGCGCAAGAGCCTGTCACTGCACTGGGAGTTCATGTACACCCGCTCGCTGTTCGAAACCCCGGACATGCTCGCCCAGCACACCCTGCTCAACCGGGTCGCCGCACTGATCGACGCGGGCACCCTGAAGACCACCCTCGGCGAGCATTTCGGCACCATCAACGCCGAAAACCTGCGCCGCGCCCATGCCCTGCTGGAAAGCGGCGCGGCCAAGGGCAAGATCGTTCTGGAAGGGTTCTGAGGGGTTTTACCCAAGCGGCATGACCGTCAGTCAGCGCGCTGACCCAAGGCATGCCGCAGGCCAGGAGCGGGGCTACAATGCATCAGCCCTAGCCCACTGGAGGTAGTCCGCGATGAAGATCGTCGTCAGTGCGTCAGCCAGAAAACCCGAGTGTCCCTGGCAGGTTCAGCTCGACCAGCATGTGGTCAGCTTCCGCAGCGAGGCCGAGGCCCGCGCCTTCGTCAACACCCTGCAGGCGCGCTTGCAGGCGCCGCACCCGCTCAAACGGGCCGGCTGAGCTGCAGGCGCCGAGTCAGGGTTGCCGCGGTAACGGCGGCCACGCCGCACAGGCTGATGACAATCGCCATCGGTAGCGCGCTGCCATCGTGCAACACCCCCACCAGCGCGGCGGCAGCGGCCGCCACGCTGAACTGCAGGCAGCCGAGTAACGCCGAGGCACTACCGGCGCGGGCGCCCTGCCCGCTCATGGCGCAAGCCGAGGCATTGGGGATGATGCAGCCCAAGCTGGCAATACACACAAACAGCGGAATCAGCAGCGGCCACAAGGCTGCGGTATGCAGGGCGCTGATCCCCAGCAGTATCAGCCCCGCCGCCAGGTACACCCACACCGTACGGGCCAGCAGGAAGGCCGGGCCGCGCTTGGCCAGCAGCCGTGCATTCACCTGCGCCACCAGGATGAACCCGGCGGCGTTGCTGCCGAACAGCCAGCCGTAGTGCTCGGCGGGCACGCCATAAAGCTTGATGAAGACGAATGGCGAGCCGGCGATATAGGCAAACATCCCGGCAATGGCGATGCCGCCGGTCAGCGCGTGGCCGATGAACAGGCGGTCCTTGAGCAAACTGGCATAGGCCCGCAGTGCGCCGGACAACGGCTGGCGTGGCTGGTTGGCCGGCAGGCTTTCCGGCAGGCCTAGGGCGACCGCAAGGGCACACAGGGCGCTGAACAGGGTCAGGGCGAGGAAGATCGACTGCCAGCCATACAGGTTGACCATCAGGCCGCCGAGCATCGGCGCGAGGATCGGCGCCAGGCCCATCACCAGCATCAGTTGCGAGAAGACCTTGGCCGAGCCGACCGCGTCGCACTTGTCGCTGACGATGGCGCGCGATAGCACCATGCCAGCACAACCGCCGAGGGCCTGGACGAAGCGGGCGAGGATCAGCGTGTCGAGGTTCGGCGCGTAGGCGCAGGCGAACGAGGCCAGGGTGAACAGGCTAACGCCGAACAGCAGCGGGATCCGTCGACCGAAGCGGTCGGCAATCGGGCCGTAGGCCAACTGGCCGAGGGACAGGCCGAGGAAGTAGGCGGCCAGGGTGGTCTGGATGTGTTTCTCGTCGGTGGCAAAGGCCTGGGCCATGGCCGGGAAGCCGGGCAGGTAGAAGTCGATCGCCAACGGCCCGAACGCACTGAGTGCGCCGAGAATCAGGATGGTTCGCAGGTTCATCGGGAATCCATAGCAGGCTAAGCAAGTGCGCTAGTCTATACGGCCCCGGGGGTGGTTGCTGGGGAAGGTTGAAGATTTTTGCTGCCCCTATCGCGGGACGAGCCCGCTCCCACAGGGAACTGAGTTGACCACTGTGGGAG
>NZ_QETK01000051.1 GCF_003105155.1 Pseudomonas sp. SDI
CGCGATAGCCTCACCACCATCCCCCGAGGATTACTGCAGTGCGTTCCACCGAAGTCATCATCATCGGCGCCGGCGCCGCCGGCCTGATGTGCGCCCTGACCGCCGCCTACCGCGGCCGCCAGGTGCTGTTGCTCGACCATGCCAACAAACCCGGCAAGAAGATCCTCATGTCCGGCGGCGGTCGCTGCAACTTCACCAACCTGTACACCGAACCCGCCAACTTTCTCTCGCAGAACCCGCACTTCTGCAAGTCGGCCCTGGCCCGCTACACCCAGTGGGACTTCATCGAAATGGTCGGCAAGCACGGCGTGCCCTACCACGAGAAGAAACTCGGCCAGCTGTTCTGCGATAACAAGTCCAGCGACATCCTCGACATGCTGCTGAGCGAATGCGCCAGCGCCGGTGCCGAGCTGCGCATGGACACACGCATCGAGCAGATCGAAAAACTCGAAAGCGGCTACCTGCTGGAAACCAGCGCCGGCCCGTTCCAGTGCCAGTCGCTGGTGATCGCCACCGGCGGCCTGTCAATCCCGACCCTGGGCGCCAGCGGGTTCGGCTATCAGGTCGCCCGTCAGTTCGGCCACAGCCTGCTGCCGACCCGCGCCGCGCTGGTGCCGTTCACCATCACCGAGCCGGTGCTCAAGGGCATCTGCACCGAGCTGTCGGGCAGCTCGGTGGATTGCATCGCCAGCTGCAATGGCGCCAGCTTCCGCGAGAACCTGTTGTTCACCCACCGCGGCCTCAGCGGCCCGGCGATTTTGCAGATTTCCTCGTTCTGGGACAGCGGCGACACCGTCGAGATCAACCTGCTGCCCGACCACGACGCCCTCGCCTGGCTGCAACAGCAGCAAGCCGAACGGCCGAACAGTGAACTGAAAACCCTGCTCGCCGAACTGTTCACCAAGAAGATGGCCAACCTGCTCGCCGAGCACTGGTTCGTCTCCAAGCCGATGAAGCAGTACACCCCGGCCGAGCTGGCCCAGGTCGCCGAAAAACTGGCGGCCTGGCAAGTGGTGCCGGCCGGTACCGAAGGCTACCGCACCGCCGAAGTGACCCTGGGCGGCGTCGATACCCGCGACGTATCGTCCAAGACCATGGAATCGCTGAAAAGCCCCGGCCTGTACTTCATCGGCGAAGTGCTGGATGTCAGCGGCCATCTTGGCGGTTTCAACTTCCAGTGGGCCTGGGCCTCGGCCTACGCGGCCGCGCAGTTCGTCTAACCTTCGCGGTAGAATCCGGCATCACGGAACAAATTTTGCTGGTACGTGAACACGGCGGCACGCCACTGCCGCCGTGACCGGCTCAATTTCGATCATTGCCCAGCAGGCCTGCCGCCCATCATGTCATCGTCTTCGTTCAGCCATTCGTTACGCCGTCTCTGGGCCCTGGACAAATTCAGCTACAGCATCCGCGTATTGATCGCCCTCACCGGCAGCATGGCACTGTGCTGGTACCTGGACGAAATGAGCCTGCTGATCCCGCTGTTCCTCGGGGTTATCGCCAGTGCCTTGGCCGAAACCGACGACAGCTGGCAGGGCCGGCTCAACGCCCTGGCCGTGACCCTGGTGTGTTTCACCATTGCCGCGCTGTCGGTGGAACTGCTATTCCCCTACCCGATCGTGTTCGTCTGCGCGCTGGCCCTGGCTGCGTTCGGCCTGACCATGCTCGGCGCGCTCGGCGAGCGCTACGGGGCGATTGCCTCGGCAACCCTGATTCTTTCGGTGTACACCATGATCGGCGTCGACCAGCGCGGCGGCGAAGTCACCGATTTCTGGCACGAACCGCTGCTGCTGGTGGCCGGCGCCGCTTGGTATGGCGCGCTCTCGGTAGTGTGGCAGGCACTGTTTTCCAACCAGCCGGTGCAGCAGAGCCTGGCGCGCCTGTTCCGCGAGCTGGGGCACTACCTGAAGCTCAAGTCGAGCCTGTTCGAGCCGGTGCGCCAGCTCGACGTCGAGGCACGCCGCCTGGAACTGGCGCAGCAGAACGGCAAGGTGGTGGCAGCACTCAACGCCGCCAAGGAAATCATCCTGCACCGGGTCGGCAATGGCCGGCCAGGCTCGAAGGTCAGCCGCTACCTGAAACTGTACTTTCTCGCCCAGGACATTCACGAACGCGCCAGTTCCTCGCACTATCCGTATAACGCGCTGGCCGAGGCGTTCTTCCACAGCGACGTGATGTTCCGCTGCCAGCGCCTGCTGCGCGAGCAGGGCGCGGCCTGCAACAAGCTCTCGGCGTCGATCCAGTTGCGCCAGCCGTTCGTCTACGAGGCCAATTCCGCCGCGGCCCTGGAAGACCTGCACGCCTCGCTGGAGCACCTGCGCATCCAGAGCAACCCGGCCTGGCGCGGCCTGCTGCGCTCGCTGCGCGCGCTGGCGGCAAACCTGGGCACCCTCGACCGCCTGCTCAGCGATGCCAGCAACCCGGACAACCTCGCCGACAACCGCGACTCCAGCCTGCTCGACCGCTCGCCGCGCAACCTGGCCGATGTCTGGAGCCGCCTGCGCCAGCAACTGACACCGACCTCGCTGCTGTTCCGCCACGCCCTGCGCCTGCCGCTGGCGCTGTCCATCGGCTACGGCATGGTGCACCTGATCCACCCGACCCAGGGTTACTGGATCATCCTCACCACACTGTTTGTCTGTCAGCCCAACTACGGCGCCACGCGGCGCAAACTGATGCAGCGAATGATCGGCACCGGCATCGGCCTTACCGTCGGCTGGGCGCTGTTCGACCTGTTCCCCAGCGCCGTGGTGCAATCGCTGTTCGCGGTGGCCGCCGGGGTGGTGTTCTTCGTCAACCGCACCACCCGCTACACCCTGGCCACCGCAGCGATCACCCTGATGGTGCTGTTCTGCTTCAACCAGACCGGCGATGGCTACGGACTGTTCCTGCCGCGCATCTTCGATACCCTGGTGGGCAGCCTGATCGCCATTCTGGCGGTGTTCCTGTTCCTGCCCGACTGGCAGGGCCGGCGCCTGAACAAGGTGCTGGCCAATACCCTGAGCTGCAACAGCACCTACCTGCGGCAGATCATGCAGCAATACGCCCAGGGCAAGAGCGACGACCTCGCCTACCGCCTGGCCCGGCGCAACGCGCACAACGCCGATGCGGCGCTGTCGACCACGCTGGCGAACATGCTGATGGAGCCGGGGCATTTCCGTAAGGAGGCCGATGTCGGCTTCCGCTTCCTGGTGCTCTCGCACACCCTGCTCAGCTACCTCTCCGGCCTCGGTGCGCACCGCGACAGTGCACTGGCGCCGGAAGTGCACGAGTACCTGATCGACGGCGCGGCCGCGAGCCTGGCCGCCAGCCTCGACGAGATCGCCAGTGGCCTGGCCAGCAAGACGCCGGTGGCGATCCACAGCGACCGTGAAGAAGCCCTGGCCAGCGAACTGGAACAGATGCCCGAAGACATGGACGAGAACCAGCGCCTGGTGCAAACCCAACTGGCCCTGATCGGCCGTCAGCTCGGGCCGCTGCGCACGCTGGCCGCACACCTGATCAAAGAGGCCGAGCCGGCCTGATCAGAGGCCGTACTGCTTGAGCAGGGCGTCGTAACTGCCGTCGGCTTTCATGGCCATGATGGCCTGGTCGAAAGCGGCGGTGATCTCCCGGTGTCGCGGGTTCTTCAGGCTGACCAGGATGTGCAGGCTGTTGTCGCTGACCGGCTTGCCATAGAACTCGACCTTGTCGCGCACGGCGGCGGGTTCGCGTTGCAGGTAATAACGGGCGACGTATTCGTCTTCCAGGGCCAGGTCGACGCGCCCGGCAGCGAGCATGCCGACCGCCACCGAGAAGCTGCGCACCGGCACTTTCTGCAGGCGCTGGTCGTTATCGAAATCGGCCGAGTAGGCATAATCGCGTACGACTGCAATCGGGTAGCGGTGCAGATCGCTCAGCGCGTCATAGCTCACCTGCTCGCCCTTGCGCTTGAGCAGACGGATGCGGTTGTTCAGGTAACCGGCGGAAAACTGCCCGATCAGCTTGCGCGAGTCGTTGTACCAGGCATTGACCAGTACGTCGTAACGCCCTTCACCAATGCCCATCAAGGCGCGTGCCCAGGGCACCTGCTCGAACTCGCTGGCAAACCCGGCCCGGCTAAAGGCCGTGGTCACCAGCGCCGTAGCCAGGCCGCCATTGGCCATGTTGACGTCGGTAAAGGGTGGCCAGGCATCGGCCACCAAACGCAACTTGTCGGCCTGCGCCGGATAGGCAACAAACAGCATTGCCAGCAAACCCAAGACTCGGAGCAGTAGCCGCATGCTCAAATCCTTTAGCGGAATCGATGTCCGCGCTGTGTTCGACTGCCTGGTTGTTTTTCTAGTGTCAGAACTCTAGGTTGCCTCCTGAGATTACACAAAGAATCGCCAATGCGGCAGCAAACAATGGTGGCTATACGCCTCTATTTCAAACTGTTTCACAAATACCCTGATCCATGGCGGTTCTGCGGCCATGGCCGGTATGATCGGGACATCACGTTAGGGGAAGGCCATGAGTATCGACTGGATTTGCAAGCATCACACCGACCTGGGCAAAGAGCAGCTGTACGCTATTTTGCAGCTGCGCACCGAGGTGTTCGTGGTGGAGCAGAAATGCCCGTACCTGGAAACTGATGGTCAGGACCTGAGCGGCGATACCTCTCACCTGATGGCATGGCAGAACGATGAGCTGGTGGCGTACCTGCGCTTGCTCGACCCGGAATCACAGGGTGGCGATGTGGTGATCGGCCGTGTGGTGATCTCGCCCAAGGCGCGTGGCCTGGGCCTGGGGCATGAGTTGATGGTGCAGGGGCTGAAACACGCCGAGCAGGCCTGGCCGGGGGTGCCGGTGTACCTGGCGGCACAGGCGCACTTGCAGGGCTACTACGCCCGCCACGGGTTTGTGGTGGCCGGTGAGGAGTACCTGGAGGATGACATACCGCATATCGGCATGCGTCGCGGCTGATTACGCTATCGCGGGACGAGCCCGCTCCCACAGTAAGTGCCAGGGCGCACAGTTTGTGGGAGCGGGCTTGTCACGTGATAGGGCCCTCAAGGATAGCCAAGCACTTCCCGGATCCGCCGCAGATGCTGAATGATCCAGCCCTTGTCGATCGCCCCCCAATCACGGATCCGGTAATGCCCGGCGTGATTGCGCGCACCTTCCTGCTGCTCGAACTCGCAGACGATATCCAGATCCGCCAATGCCACGATGGTGTCCTGGGCCGTGCGCCGCGGCATGCCGGTAGCCTCCATCAAGGCCGGCACACTGCTCGCCGTCTGGCTGTCGATCAGCCAGGCCACATACAGGCGCCGGTAAAAACTGGTCTTGGTCTTGCTCACGTCCATTGGCAGGTCCTTATCGGTCAATCAGCGCCCGGCAAATCACGCCAGGTCAGGTAAACGCGAAGGTCGAACTCCAGCTGATGATAGCCGGGCTGCATGTACTCGCAGAGCTGGTAGAACGCCTTGTTGTGATCACTTTCCTTCAGATGCGCCAGCTCATGCACCACGATCATCTTGAGGAACTCCGGCGCCGCCTCCTTGAACAGCGAGGCAATGCGAATTTCCTTCTTCGCCTTGAGCTTGCCACCCTGCACCCGCGACACCGCCGTGTGCAGGCCCAACGCCCGGTGGGTCAAGTCGAGGCGGTTGTCGAACAGCACCTTGTCCAGGTTAGGTGCGTTGCGCAGGTGCTCCTGCTTCAAGCCCTGCACGTAGCTGTACAGCGCCTTGTCGCTCTGCACCGCGTGGCGCGTCGGGTAGCGTTGCTGCAGGTAGTCGCCCAGGCGCTGTTGGGCGATCAGTTGGCGCACCTGATCTTGCAGGGCGCAGGGATAGGCTTGCAGGTACTTGAGCGTGGTCATCGGGGCTGGCTGGCGGATCAAAGCGCCAGTTTACCCAACTAATCCTGTGGCCAGGCAAAAAAGCCCGGGAAGGCGCCGGCATCCTTGGCCACCAGCGGCCGTGCCACCAGGAAGCCCTGCACATACTCGCAGCCATTGGCCTGCAGCCAGCGCGCCTGTTCGAGGGTTTCGACACCCTCGGCGATCACCGTCAGGCCATAGTCGCGGCACAGGTCGATGACACAGCGGGCCAGCGCCGCATCGGCGCCCGAATCGGGCAGCCGGGCGACCAGGTGCCGGTCGAGCTTGAGGGTGTCGATCGGCAGGTCGCGGAGCATGCGCAGCGAACAGTCGCCGGCCCCGAAGTCGTCCAGCGCCACCCTTACACCCAGTTCACGCAGCTTGTTCAACTGCTTGAGCGCCGCGTCGATGTTGTACATCAGCGAGGTCTCGGCAATTTCCACTTCCAGCTGCGCCGGCGCCAGGTCGTGGCTGCGGATCACCCGGCCCAGCTCCTCGACCAGGTTGGGCATGGCAAACTGCACCCGGCTCAGGCTGATACCGAGGATCACGTCGTCGTCGAACTGCTCGCGCCAGCTCCTGCGCTGCGCTGCGCCCTGGCGGTAGATCCAGCTGGCCAGTCGCGAGATCAGCCGCGCCTCCTCCAGCAAGGGCAGGAACAGCCCTGGTGGCACATCGCCGACACTGGGGTGCTGCCAGCGCAACAGCGCCTCGAAGCCACGCAATCGGCCATCGGCAAACGCCACCTGGGGTTGATAGACCAGGCTGAAGTCCTGGTCTTCGATGGCGTCGCGCACACTGTTTTCAAGCATCAGCCGCGAGCGCGCACGGCCGTTCAGGTCCTGGTCGTAATAGCGATACTGCTGGCGCCCGGCCTGCTTGGCGGCATACATCGCGGTGTCGGCGGCGCGCAGCAGGCCATCGATGTGCGCACCGCAATCGGGGTAGACCGCGATGCCGATACTGACCCCGAGGGTGACTTCCAGCCCTTCGATCTGCTGGCAGATCGACATCCGCTCGATCAGGCGCTCGGCGAAGCGCGCCGCCTGTTCCGGGTATTGCAGGGCGTCGAGCAGTGCGGTGAATTCATCGCCGCCCATGCGCGCGAGGATGCCGTGGGCGCCCAAACATTCCTTGAGCTGTTCGGCCACCCACTTGAGCACGCGATCGCCGGCTTCGTGACCGAGAGAATCGTTGATACGCTTGAAGCCGTCCAGGTCGAGGTACATCAAGGCCTGGGACTTCTGCGACAGCTCGCCGCGCAGCAGCGCGCTTTCTGCCGCCTGGTAGAAGCCGCGCCGGTTCAGCAGCCCGGTCAGCGGGTCAGTTACGGCCTGGTATTCCAGTTGTTGGTGCAGGTTGCGCACCACCGACATGTCGAGCACGGTGACCACCAGCGCCTGCTGATCGCCGGACAGCGCCGCGCAGGACAGGGTCACCGGCAACGGCCGACCGCCGCTGGTGCGCAGCACGGCGTCGTGCAGGCGATAGATGTTGCGGTCCAGATACGCCTGGTAGAACGCCGAGTCGCGCCACCGGGTGGCTTCGGGCGACTCGACGAACGTCAGCAGCTCGCTGCCCTGCAGGACCTCGACCGGCGCTTCGAGCAGGCGCGAGATGGCCGGGTTGGCGAAGCGGATGCGGCCATCTTCGGCCACCACCAGAATGCCTTCGGCGGCGTTCTCCAGCACCGAGGCGTTGAATGCGCGGGCGCTCTCCAGGTCGCGGCTGAGCTGTTGCAGGGCACGGCGGTTACGTTGCTGTTCGAGTAGGGCCTGGATTTTCGGCTTGAGGATTTGTGGGTCGAAGGGTTTGAACAGGTAGTCCACCGCCCCGCTGGCGTAGCCCTTGAGCATGGCCGCCTGGGATTGTTCGTTGGCGGTGAGGAAGATGATCGGGGTGAGTCGCGTGCGCTGGCTGCCACGCATCAGGCGGGCGACTTCAAAGCCGTCCATGCCGGGCATCTGCACGTCCAGCAGTACCAAGTCGACCTCATGCTCCAGCAGGGCGCTGAGGGCTTCGGTGCCGGAACTGGCCGTCAACACCTGCCAATCCTGGCGGGCCAACAGCGCCCGCATGCTGATCAGGTTTTCCGGGTAGTCGTCGACGACCAGTAATACCGAGTCGTCTTCGTGAGTCTGAGGCTGCGCGCAATCCATGCTGCTTCTCTTCTGGCACCGACGTCAGATTTCGGTAGAAATTTGAAGCTTTACTCTAGTCCTGGTAAGGGAAAACCTGTAGTAGGCACAGTGCTATCACGAGAGGAAACGGTCATTAGCCGACTAACGGTCGTGAATGGATCCATTTTCGAGGTGGCTGATTAATCCTTAGGTATAGACCTGTGGGGCTGCGCCAAGAAAACCCCCAGGCACAAAAAAGCCCGCATCGCGGCGGGCTTCTTCGTAGTAGCGGACTTAGTTGACCTTGGCCGCCAACTCGCCTTTCAGGTAACGCTGGTACATGCCATCCAGCGAGATCGGCTTGATCTTCGACGCATGACCGGCAGTACCGAACGACTCATACCGCGCGATGCACACATCACGCATGGCCTTGACGGTCTCACCGAAGAACTTGCGTGGGTCGAACTCGCTCGGGTTCTGCGCCATCAGGCGACGCATCGCACCAGTGGAGGCCAGACGCAGGTCGGTGTCGATGTTGACCTTACGCACACCGTGCTTGATCCCTTCGACGATTTCCTCAACCGGCACACCGTAGGTTTCCTTGATGTCGCCACCGTACTGGTTGATGATCGCCAGCCACTCTTGCGGCACCGACGACGAACCGTGCATTACCAGGTGAGTATTCGGAATGCGCTTGTGGATTTCCTTGATGCGGTCAATCGCCAGCACGTCGCCGGTCGGCGGCTTGGTGAACTTGTAGGCACCATGGCTGGTACCGATGGCGATAGCCAAGGCGTCGACCTGGGTCTTCTTGACGAAGTCGGCCGCTTCTTCCGGGTCGGTCAGCATCTGGCTGTGATCCAGCACGCCTTCAGCGCCGATACCGTCTTCCTCACCGGCCATACCGGTTTCCAGCGAACCCAGGCAGCCCAGCTCGCCTTCAACCGAAACGCCGCAAGCGTGCGCCATGGCCACGGTTTGCTGAGTCACGCGGACGTTGTACTCGTAGTCGGTCGGGGTCTTGCCGTCTTCGCCCAGCGAGCCGTCCATCATCACCGAGCTGAAGCCCAGCTGGATCGAGCGCTGGCACACGTCGGGGCTGGTGCCGTGGTCCTGGTGCATGCACACCGGGATGTGCGGGAATTCTTCGATGGCCGCCAGGATCAGGTGACGCAGGAACGGCGCGCCAGCGTATTTGCGGGCACCGGCCGAAGCCTGAACAATCACCGGGGAGTCGGTCTTGTCAGCGGCTTCCATGATGGCGCGCATCTGCTCAAGGTTGTTGACGTTGAAAGCTGGAACGCCGTAGCCGAACTCGGCGGCGTGGTCCAGCATCTGGCGCATGCTAATGAGTGCCATTGTGTATCTCTCTCCCGACAAGCGTCGTATTTTTTGCAAGCCTGCCGCAGCGGCGGTTGCTATTCAAGTAGTGTGAGCCGGTAGAAACCGGCCCGGTCAGTCACGGTGCCTTGCAGCCCCGCCCTATCAAATCGTTGGTCGCTACCCAGTACACCAGGCCTTCGTCGCCCTTGGTGTGAAAGGCCAGCACGCCATCGCTGTACAGCGCCCCCGATGCCCCGGGCTCGGCCTTGAGCCGGTAGACCTGGTCGCCGCCGCCAAGGCGCACATCGACGCTGTCCTGGCCGACATCGGCGAAACGCCAGAGCAGTTCGGCCTTGCTGTCGCAGACCCAGCGGGTCCAGTTGTCGTTAACCGGTTTGGGTTCGGTGAGGGCACACCCACTCAATACCGCCAGGGCCATCAGGGCAACAACGCCTTTCATCCAATATCCTCTAGAAGACCACGAACCGGCGCGCAGGTTGCCTTGAACCGATCAAGGGCAACCGTGCGCCTGGCGCTGGTGCTCGTCGTCGTATTTTTCCAGGCCATCCGGGCCGAGCCTCTTGTTGATCACAGGCACCGTCTCGGCCTGCCATTCGGACTGGTAGCAGCCGCCGTTCGGCGCGCCCGGCTTGTCCGCAGCAGGCTGAGGGCCGCTGGAGCAAGCACCCAGCAGACCAGCCAGGATAATCACAGGCAATCGCTTGACCATCAGGTCGCTCCCTTTGCCAGGCGCTGATCGACTCAGGCCTTGGCCCGCTGTTCCAGCACTTCAACCGCCGGCAGCACCTTGCCTTCGACGAACTCGAGGAACGCGCCGCCGCCGGTAGAAATGTAGGAGATATCGCTGGCAACGCCATACTTGTCGATGGCCGCCAGGGTATCGCCACCACCCGCGATGGAGAACGCCGAGCTCTCGGCGATGGCCTTGGCCAGCACCTTGGTACCGTTACCGAACTGATCGAACTCGAACACCCCGACCGGGCCGTTCCACAGCACGGTCTTCGACGACTTCAGCAGTTCGGCGAACTGCGCGGCCGTTTGCGGGCCGATGTCGAGGATCATGTCGTCGGCCGCCACATCGGCCACCAGCTTGACGGTGGCCACGGCGCTTTCGGCAAATTCCTTGGCAACCACCACGTCGACCGGCAGCGGCACGTTGACCTTGGCAGCGATGGCCTTGGCCGTGTCGATCAGGTCAGCTTCGTACAGCGACTTGCCCACCGGGTGACCGGCAGCAGCGAGGAAGGTATTGGCAATGCCGCCACCAACGATCAGCAGGTCGCAAACCTGGCTCAGGCTGTTCAGCACATCGAGCTTGGTCGACACCTTGGAACCGGCAACGATGGCCGCCATCGGCTTGGCCGGGGCTTTCAGGGCCTTGCCCAGGGCGTCCAGCTCGGCTGCCAGCAACGGACCGGCAGCAGCGACCTTGGCGAACTTGGCCACGCCGTGAGTGGAACCTTCAGCACGGTGAGCGGTGCCGAACGCGTCCATCACGAACACGTCGCACAGCGCGGCGTATTTCTGCGCCAGCTCGTCGGCGTTCTTTTTCTCGCCCTTGTTGAAGCGCACGTTCTCGAACAGCACCAGCTCACCGGCCTGCACCTGAACGCCGTCCAGGTAGTCGGCAACCAGCGGCACGTCGCGGTTCAGCGCCTTGCTCAGGTAGTCGGCAACCGGCTTGAGGCTGTTCTCGGCCGAGAACTCACCTTCGGTCGGACGGCCCAGGTGCGAACAGACCATCACGGCCGCGCCCTTTTCCAGGGCCAGCTTGATGGTCGGCAGCGAAGCGAGGATGCGCGCATCGCTGGCAACCACACCGTCCTTCACAGGGACGTTGAGGTCTTCGCGGATCAGTACGCGCTTACCTTGCAGATCGAGGTCGGTCATCTTCAAAACGGTCATGAATGCAGTCCTTCAGGGCTGTTTACGAGTGTTGCGGGTAGTGGAGTCAACAACGCGCAGATAGTGATCGGCAACGTCGAGCATACGGTTGGCAAACCCCCATTCGTTGTCGAACCAGGCCAACAGGTTTACCAGGCGCGGGCCGGAAACACGGGTTTGGCTGGCATCGACGATCGCCGAATGCGGGTCATGGTTGAAATCACAGCTGGCGTGCGGCAGCTCGGTGTAGGCCAGCAGGCCCTGCAACGGACCGCTCAGCGCGGCATCGCGCAGCACCTGGTTGACCTCGGCCGCCGTGGTATCGCGGGCAGTCTGCAAGGTGATGTCCAGGCACGACACGTTGACTGTCGGCACACGTACGGCTTTGGCCTGAATCCGCCCGGCAAGTTCCGGCAGCAGGCGTTCGATGCCGCGCGCCAACCCGGTGGACACCGGAATCACCGACTGGAACGCCGAACGGGTGCGGCGCAAGTCTTCGTGATGGTAGGCGTCGATCACCGGCTGGTCGTTCATCGCCGAGTGGATCGTGGTGATCGACACGTACTCCAGGCCGAACGCCTGGTCCAGCACCCGCAGCAGCGGCACGCCGCAGTTGGTGGTGCAGGACGCGTTGGACACCAGGCGTTCGGCGCCGGTCAGGCAATCCTGGTTGATGCCGTAGACGATGGTGGCGTCGACATCCGCCTCGCTGGCCATCGGCTGCGACAGCAGCACGCGCGGTGCACCGGCGTCGAGAAACCGCTGGGCATCGGCGCGGGTGTTATAGGCCCCGGAGCATTCCAGTACCAGGTCCACGCCCAGCGCGGCCCAGTCGATGCCCTCGGGGGTGGCGCTGCGCAAGACTTTTACGCAGTCGCCATTGATATGCAGGCAATCGCCATCGACCTTGACCTCGCCGGGAAAACGGCCATGGGTGGAGTCGAAGCGAGTGAGGTATTCAATGCTGGCCTGATCGGCCAGGTCGTTCAGTGCGACGATCTCGAAGCCGGCCTTGGCTCCCCGTTCAAAGAGTGCGCGCAGGACGCAACGACCGATACGGCCGTAGCCGTTGAGTGCAACTTTGTAGGGACGCGCTTGGGGCATGAGATGCTCACGGAACGAAAAAATCTATCGCGGGACGAGCCCGCTCCCACATTGGCTTGCAGGGAACCC
>NZ_QETK01000052.1 GCF_003105155.1 Pseudomonas sp. SDI
GAGCCCGCTCCCACAGGGACTGCCATGCACAGTTCCATGTGGGAGCGGGCTCGTCCCGCGATTGACTGCTACGCCGATCTCAGCGCTTGTCTTCGACCTTCCACGCCTTGCCGTCATAGAACGCACGCCAGCCAGTCGGCTTGCCGTCCACTTCGGTCTGCACGTATTGCTCCTTGGTCTTGCGGCTGTAACGGATCACTGCCGGGCGACCTTCCGGATCCTTCTTCGGCGCGTCGCAGAGGAAGTGATATTTCGGATCGATCTCGTCCTTGTGCGGGATGATCTCTAGCACCAACGGCGCCCGGGTCTCACGGTTTTTCGGGAACTGGCTAGCGGCCAGGAACAAGCCCGAAGCGCCGTCACGCAGCACATAGGTGTCGTTGACCTTCTCGCACTTGAGCTCCGGCATCTTCACCGCGTCCATCTTCGGCGGTGCTGCCTCGCCGCTCTTGAGCAGCTTGCGGGTGTTCTTGCACTCTGCATTGGTGCAACCGAAGAACTTGCCGAAACGGCCGGTCTTGAGCTGCATCTCGCTGCCACACTTGTCGCACTCCAGGCTCGGACCTTCATAGCCCTTGATCCGGTAGTTGCCCTCTTCGATCTCGTAGCCCGTGCAATCGGGGTTGTTACCGCAGATATGCAGCTTGCGCTTCTCGTCGAGCAGGTAGGCATCCATCGCCGTGGAGCAGATCGCGCAACGGTGCTTGCTGCGCAGGATCTGCGATTCCGACTCGCCTTCATCGTCGGCCGCGATCTCGTCGCCTGGCACCAGGTTGACGGTGGCCTTGCAGCGCTCCTTGGGTGGCAGGCTGTAGCCCGAGCAACCGAGGAACACACCGGTGGAAGCGGTACGGATCATCATCGGCCGGCCACATTCCTTGCACGGAATATTGGTCAGCGTCGGCTGGTTGGCGCGCATGCCGTTCTCGGCCGCCTCGGCCACTTTCAGCTTGTTGCTGAAGTCGCCGTAGAACTCGTCGAGCACGTTTTTCCAGTCGCGCTCGCCCTGAGCCACGTCGTCGAGGTTCTCTTCCATCCCGGCAGTGAAGCCGTAGTCCATCAGGTTGGAGAAGCTCTCGGAGAGGCGTTCGGTAACGATGTCGCCCATCTTCTCGGAGTAGAAGCGGCGGTTATGCAGGGTGACGTAGCCGCGGTCCTGAATGGTGGAAATGATCGCCGCGTAGGTCGACGGACGACCGATACCGCGCTTTTCCATTTCCTTGACCAGGCTGGCTTCCGAGTAGCGCGCCGGCGGCTTGGTGAAATGCTGGCTCGGGTCGAGCTGGATCAGCTTGAGCACTTCGCCCTGGTTCATTTCCGGCAGCACGTCGTCGTCGCCCGGCTTGCTTTGCTGTGGCAACACGCGGGTGTAACCGTCGAACTTGAGGATACGGCCCTTGGCGCGCAGCTCGAAGCTGCCCGCGGTAACGCTGACGGTGGTCGACAGGTACTGCGCCGGCGGCATCTGGCAGGCCAGGAACTGGCGCCAGATCAGCTCGTAAAGGCGCTCGGCGTCACGCTCCATGCCGCTCAACTTGGTCGGATGGGTATTCACGTCGGACGGACGAATCGCTTCGTGCGCCTCCTGTGCGCCTTCCTTGCTGCCGTAGACAATCGGCGACTCCGGCAGGTACTGCTTGCCGAATTCGGTTTCGATGTAGCTGCGGGCCATTTCCACCGCATCGACCGAGAGGTTGGTCGAGTCGGTACGCATGTAGGTGATGTAGCCGGCTTCGTACAGACGCTGGGCCATCATCATGGTCTTCTTCACGCCAAAGCCCAGGCGGTTGCTCGCCGCCTGCTGCAGCGTCGAGGTAATGAACGGCGCCGACGGCTTGCTGCTGGTCGGGCGGTCTTCACGCTTGGCCACGGTGTAACTGGAGGCCTTGAGCTTCTCCAGCGCCGCCATGGCCTGAGCTTCGTTCAGCGGCTTGAACGACTCGCCGTTCTCGCGGGCCACTTCGAAACGCACCTTGGTGTCCTTGGCGGTGCCGAGGTCGGCGTGCACTTCCCAGTATTCTTCGGGGATGAAGGCGCGGATCTCGCGCTCACGCTCAACCACCAGCTTCACCGCTACCGATTGCACCCGACCGGCCGACAGGCCGCGGGCGATTTTCGCCCAGAGCAGCGGCGAGACCATGTAGCCCACCACGCGGTCGAGGAAGCGCCGTGCCTGCTGCGCGTTGACCCGGTCGATATCGAGCTCGCCCGGCTTGGAGAAGGCCTCCTGGATGGCCTTTTTGGTGATTTCGTTGAACACCACGCGCTTGTAGCGGCTGTCGTCGCCACCGATGGCTTCGCGCAGGTGCCAGGCAATGGCTTCCCCCTCGCGATCCAAGTCGGTTGCGAGATAGATGGTGTCGGCATCCTTGGCCAGACGGCGCAGTTCCTCGATGACCTTTTCCTTGCCCGGAAGGATCTCGTACTTGGCCTTCCAGCCGTGCTCCGGGTCGACCCCCATGCGCGCAACCAGTTGCTTGCGCGCCTTTTCCTTGGGTGACAGCGCTGGCGCCTCGCCAGCAGCCGCCTTGCCGCGCTTGGCAGCAGGCTCCTTGCTGGCGCTGGCCGAACCGCTGGTGGGCAGGTCTCGGATATGGCCGATACTCGACTTCACCACGTACTGGTTGCCCAGGTACTTGTTGATGGTCTTGGCCTTAGCCGGGGATTCCACAATGACCAGCGATTTGCCCATGGATCGGAAAATTCCTGAATACTGAAAATAAAAACACGGCAGGTACCTGACGCGGCACCGCTATATATAGTGGCAACAGAGTGAGGTCAAGCGCGAGGCTTCAGCCACCCTCGGCATCGGGCCGGGAAAACAGCTCGGTTTCAGCCTTGACCAAAGCAAAGCGCGGCAGTTGCTCGCCGTCAACCTCGACCGACTCCATGAACATCGAAAGTGGCCGCACCCAGAGACCGAATTCGCCATACAGGGCCTGGTAAAAGACCACCCACTCTTCGGTCTCGGAATGCCGTGCAACGCCGAACACACGATACTCAGGCCCCTTGTAATGCCGGTATACGCCTGGTTGTATCTGCATGTTGCCTGTCCTCTTGAAAAAAAATCCTGCAAAAAGCAAAACCGGGGCACAAAGGCCCCGGTTTCCGTCAACGCCGCGCTTAAACGCGTTCGAAGACGGTGGTGATGCCCTGGCCGAGGCCGACGCACATGGTCGACAGGCCGAAGGTACCGCCGTTCTGCTTCATCACGTTGAGCAGCGTGCCGGAAATCCGCGCACCGGAGCAACCGAATGGGTGACCCAGAGCAATCGCGCCGCCGTGCAGGTTAACCTTCTCATTCATCTTGTCGAGCACTTTCAGATCCTTCAGCACGGGCAGGGCCTGTGCGGCGAAGGCTTCGTTGAGCTCGATGAAGTCGATATCCGCCATGGTCAGGCCAGCACGCTTGAGGGCTTTCTGGGTCGCCGGCACCGGGCCGTAGCCCATGATTGCCGGGTCGACGCCAGCGACGGCCATCGAGCGCAAGACCGCCAGCGGCTGGATGCCGAGGTCCTGGGCGCGCTGTGCCGACATCACGATCATGCACGAAGCACCATCGGTGATCTGCGACGAAGTGCCTGCAGTTACGGTGCCGCCTTTCGGGTTGAAGGCCGGCTTCAACGCCGCCAGGCTTTCCAGGGTGGTGTCGGGACGAATGGTTTCATCGTAGTCGAAGACCTTGAGGAAGCCGTTCTCGTCATAGCCCTGCATCGGGATGATCTCGTCCTTGAACTTGCCTTCGACCGTCGCCTTGTGGGCGAGCTGGTGCGAACGCACGCCAAAGGCGTCCTGCTGCTCGCGGCTGATGCCGTGCATCTTGCCGAGCATTTCTGCGGTCAGGCCCATCATGCCCGAGGCTTTTGCCGCGTACAGCGACATGTGCGGGTTCGGGTCGACACCGTGCATCATGCTCACGTGGCCCATGTGCTCGACGCCGCCGACGACGAACACGTCACCGTTGCCGGTCATGATCGCTTGTGCGGCGGTGTGCAGGGCGCTCATCGACGAGCCACACAGACGACTGACGGTCTGGCCGGCAGCGGTGTGCGGGATCTGGGTCATCAGCGAGGCCATGCGGGCGATGTTCCAGCCCTGCTCCAGGGTCTGGTTGACGCAGCCCCAGATCACGTCCTCGACTTCCGCCGGGTCGATCTTGCTGTTGCGTTCCAGCACCTTGCTGATCAGGTGCGCCGACATGTCTTCGGCGCGGGTATTGCGGTGCATGCCACCCTTGGAGCGGCCCATCGGCGTGCGACCGAAGTCGACAATCACCACGTCTCTTGGATTCAGGCTCATAAATTCACTCTCGCTCTATATCGTTGGGCGCTTAACCGAAGAAGCTCTGACCGTTCTTGGCCATCTCACGCAGCTTCGCGGTGGGGTGATACAGCGGCCCCAGATCGGCGTACTTGTCGGCCAGGGCAACGAATTCGGCAACCCCGATCGAGTCGATGTAGCGCAGCGCGCCACCACGGAACGGAGGGAAACCAATGCCGTAGACCAGACCCATGTCGGCTTCGGCGGCGGTTTCAACGATGCCGTCTTCCAGGCAACGAACGGTTTCCAGGCACAGCGGCACCATCATCCAGTTGATGATGTCTTCGTCGGACACTTCACGCTGCTCGTAAACCACTGGCTTGAGCACGTCGAGGACAGCGGCATCGGCCACTTTCTTCGGCTTGCCGCGCTTGTCGGTTTCGTAGGCGTAGAAGCCCTTGCCGTTTTTCTGGCCCAGACGGTTGGCTTCGTAGAGCGCATCGACGGCCGAGCGACGGTCGTCCTTCATGCGATCCGGGAAGCCTTCGGCCATGACGTCACGGCCGTGGTGGCCGGTGTCGATACCGACCACGTCCATCAAGTAGGCCGGGCCCATCGGCCAGCCGAATTTTTCCATGATCTTGTCGATGCGGACGAAGTCGACACCGGCGCTGACCAGCTTGGCGAAGCCACCGAAGTACGGGAACAGGACGCGGTTGACCAGGAAGCCCGGGCAGTCGTTGACCACGATCGGGTTCTTGCCCATTTTCTTGGCGTAGGCAACGGTGGTGGCCACGGCCACTTCGCTGGACTTCTCGCCACGGATCACTTCCACCAGCGGCATCATGTGCACCGGGTTGAAGAAGTGCATGCCGACGAAGTTTTCCGGACGCTTGAGCGCCTTGGCCAGCAGATTGATGGAGATGGTCGAGGTGTTCGAGGCCAGGATCGCATCGTCCTTGACCTGACCTTCCACTTCCGCCAGCACCGCTTGCTTGACCTTCGGGTTCTCGACCACGGCTTCAACGACGATATCGACGTTGGCGAAGTCGCCGTAGGACAGGGTTGGACGAATCGCGTTCAGCGCTTCGGCCATCTTCGCCGGGGTCAGGCGGCCTTTTTCGACGCGCTTGCCGAGCAGCTTGGAGGCTTCGTTGAGCCCCAGCTGAATGGCTTCCTCGCGGATATCCTTCATCAGGATCGGGGTGCCCTTGACCGCGGACTGGTAGGCGATGCCGCCACCCATGATGCCGGCGCCGAGGACGGCAGCCTGCTTCACGTCGTGAGCGATTTCGTCGTGGGCCTTGGCTTTGCGCTTGAGCTCCTGATCGTTCAGGAACAGGCCGATCAGGCTCTCGGCAACCGAAGTCTTGGCCAGTTTGGCGAAGCCGGCGGCCTCGACTTCCAAGGCCTTGTCACGACCGAAGTTGGCGGCTTTCTGGATGCTCTTGATCGCTTCGACCGGGGCCGGGTAGTTCGGGCCGGCCTGGCCAGCCACGAAACCTTTGGCGGTTTCGAAGGCCATCATCTGCTCGATGGCGTTGAGCTTGAGCTTGTCCAGCTTCGGCTGGCGCTTGGCCTTGTAATCGAACTCGCCGCTGATGGCGCGCTTGATCAGGTCGAGGGCGGCTTCGCCGAGCTTTTCCGGGGCAACCACGGCATCGACGGCGCCGACTTTCAGCGCGTCTTCGGCACGGTTTTCCTTACCGGAGGCAATCCACTCGATGGCGTTGTCGGCACCGACGATACGCGGCAGGCGCACGGTACCGCCGAAGCCTGGGTAGATGCCCAGCTTGACTTCCGGCAGGCCGATCTTGGCGCTGCTGGCCATGACGCGGTAGTCCGCCGCCAGGCACATTTCCAGACCGCCCCCGAGGGCGATGCCATTGATCGCGACCACGGTCGGAACGGCCAGGTCTTCGAAGTCGCTGAAGATCCGGTTGGCTTCCAGGTTGCCAGCGACCAGGTCGGCCTCGGGCAGCTTGAAGTTATCGACAAACTCGGTGATATCCGCGCCGACGATGAACACGTCCTTGCCACTGCTGACAATGACGCCCTTGATCGAAGCATCGGCTTTGATGGTGTCTACGGCCTGACGCAATTCGTTCAGGGTAAGACGGTTGAACTTGTTGACGGACTCACCCTTGAGGTCGAACTTCAGTTCGACGATGCCGCTTTCAAGAGCCTTAACCGTGATGGCTTTACCTTCGTAAATCATCAACTGATCTCCACGATATGGAAGCTGAACTGTACACGCCAATCGCTGGCTTCAAGCCAGGCACACCCGTTGGCGCGATAGTCGGGATTCTGTAAGAGCTTTCTGGTAATACAAACGCTCAATTCATACGCCCGTTTGATTTGGGTGTGCACACATTCACCGAAAAGACTGCCGATGTCAAATACACAAAAGCATGGTGAAAACGCGACTTTGCGGTCATTTTGCGCTGACAGGGGCGAAACCGAAGTGACAGTGATCGGCCATCATTCATGTAAGCAATGGACCTAGGTGTAGCGCAGTGGCGGGCGGGGGATCAACGCGGGAAGTGTAAAACGGGCTACGCTGGGGGGAGAGGGAAATTACACCGGCCTGCCTGGCCTGCAAAGCATCGCGGGACGAGCCCGCGATGCTTTCAACCCTCAGGCCAAGGTCCTGAGCAACTGAGCAATATCCTGCAACACAGACGCCTCGCCCTTCTCGCCCCAGTACAGAGCGATCATCTGCGGGCCGGCCTCGACCTTGTAGACGCTCTCGGGCATCCGCGCGAACTGCTCCAGCAGGCGCGCATCCGCACACGGCTCGCGCCACTGGTTCAGCCACACACCGGGGGTTGCCTGCCAGTAACTCCAGTGGTCACGCCGACCCTGGCGCCGCGCCCGGTGATATTCCGCGCAGCGGTGCGGCGGCGGCTCCGGCAGCCAGTGTGGCCAGTCCTGCTGCACCAGACGCATGTTCAAGCCCATGCGCCGGGCCTCCATGCGCAAGGCCATGCGCCCGTTGGTACGGCGCGACGGCACCAGCCACGCCAGCGGGCTGAGAATCAGCGCAAGGATTGACACTACTACCCAGACCGTCATATCTGTTATTCCTATCAAGTCTTTGCAATTGAGCTGGTTAGCCGCGATTCGATGCGATCAGCCTGAAACCGACCATACTTTACCTATCGCGATTGTCAGGAGAACCTCTCATGCCCTATGAACACATCCTGGTTGCTGTCGACCTGACCGAAGAATGCGACCCGGTCATCAAGCGTGCCCGGGCCCTCGCCGCACCCACCAACGCCAAGGTCTCCCTGGTGCACATCGTCGAACCCATGGCCATGGCCTTCGGCGGCGACGTGCCGATGGACCTCTCGCAGCTGCAACAGCAACAGTTCGACCAGGCCAAAGAGCGCATGGAACGGCTGTACAACAAGTACCCGGACATCAACCGCGGCGATTCGCACCTGACCTACGGCCAGCCACGCCAGGAGATCCACCAGTTGGCCAAGGAGCAGAAGTGCGACCTGATCGTGGTCGGCAGCCACGGCCGTCACGGCCTGGCCCTGCTGCTCGGCTCCACCGCCAACGACGTACTGCACGGCGCACCGTGCGATGTACTGGCGGTCCGCCTGCAGAAGAAAGAGAAATAAGTCACGGCCCGGTGCATCGCGCACCGGGCCGCTCCACCCTTAGCTGTCGAGTTCGGCCCAGCGCTCGACCAGCACGTCCAGCTCGGCCTGCAGGCTTTCCAGGCTGGCCAGCACCGCCGAGGTTTGCTCGATCGGGCGCTGGTAGAAGCCAGCATCGGAAATTTCCGCCTGCACCGCTGCCATCTTCTGCTCCAACGCATCGATTTGCCCCGGCAGGGCTTCCAGCTCGCGCTGCAGCTTGTAACTGAGCTTCTTCTTCGCGTCCGGCGCAGCCGCAACCGGCGCCGCTGCCGGTGCCACGGCTTCGACCACGGCCGAGTTGAGCTCGGATTTGCCCGACTTGCTCTCGGTCACGCCCAGCAGCTTCGGCGAGCCGCCCTGACGAATCCAGTCCTGATAACCACCGACGTACTCGCGCACCTTGCCCTCGCCTTCGAAGACCAGGGTGCTGGTGACCACGTTGTCGAGGAAGGCCCGGTCGTGGCTGACCATGAGCACGGTGCCCTTGAACGCCGACAGCACTTCTTCGAGCAGTTCGAGGGTCTCGACGTCGAGGTCGTTGGTCGGTTCGTCGAGCACCAGCAGGTTGGCCGGCTTGCTGAACAGCTTGGCCAGCAGCAACCGCGCGCGCTCGCCCCCGGACAGCGCCTTGACCGGCGTGCGCGCACGCTGCGGGCTGAACAGGAAGTCACCGAGGTAACTCAGCACGTGGCGGCTCTGCCCATCGATATCGATGAAGTCGCGGCCCTCGGCGAGGTTGTCGATCACGGTTTTTTCCAGGTCCAGCTGATGGCGCAGCTGGTCGAAGTAGGCCACTTCCAGCTTGGTGCCGGACTCGACCTTGCCGCTGGTAGGCTCCAGACCACCCAGCATCAGCTTGAGCAGGGTCGTCTTGCCGGTACCGTTGGCGCCGAGCAGACCGATACGGTCTTCGCGCTGCAGCACCATGGAGAAATCCTTCACCAGGGTCGGGCCGCCCGGATGGGCGAAGCTGACGTTCTCCAGCAGCATCACCTGCTTGCCGGACTTCTCCGCAACGTCCAGCTGGATGTTGGCCTTGCCCTGGCGCTCGCGGCGCTCGCCACGTTCTACGCGCAGCGCTTTCAGCGCACGGACGCGGCCTTCGTTACGGGTCCGGCGGGCCTTGATGCCCTGACGGATCCAGACTTCTTCCTGGGCCAGGCGCTTGTCGAACAGCGCGTTGGCGGTTTCCTCGGCCGCCAGCATGGCTTCCTTGTGCACCAGGAAGCTGGCGTAGTCGCCGTTCCAGTCGATCAGGCCGCCACGGTCCAGCTCGAGGATACGCGTGGCCAGGTTCTGCAGGAACGAGCGGTCGTGGGTGATGAACAGTACGGCACCGCCGAAACCGCTCAGGGCATCTTCAAGCCAGGCGATGGCGCCGATGTCCAGGTGGTTGGTCGGTTCGTCGAGCAGCAGCAGGTCGGGCTCGGAGACCAGCGCCTGGGCCAGCAGCACGCGGCGGCGCCAGCCACCGGACAGCTCGGCCAGGGTCTTGTCGGCGGGCAGCTGCAGGCGACTCAGGGTGCTGTCGACCAGCTGTTGCAGGCGCCAGCCATCGCGGGCTTCGAGGTCATGCTGAACGTGCATGAGCTTGTCGAGGTCGGCGTCGCTGTGAATGTTCTGGCTCAGGTGATGGTATTCGGCGAGCAGTGCGCCCACACCGTCCAGGCCTTCGGCGACCACATCGAACACGGTCCGCCCGTCGGCCACCGGCAGTTCCTGCGGCAATTCGCCGATCTTCAGCCCGGGCGCGCGCCATACGTCGCCTTCGTCGGGCTTCTGATCGCCCTTGACCAGGCGCAGCATGCTCGACTTGCCCGTGCCGTTGCGGCCAATGATGCAGACCCGCTCACCACGGGCGATCTGCCAGGACACCTTGTCCAGCAACGGCATGGCGCCGAACGCAAGGGACACATCGCTTAATTTGAGCAGGGTCATGATCTTCTCCAAAAACCGGGCGCGCATTCTACCTGAGTTGGGCCGGCTTCACATTACGCATGGCCACGGGTCGCCCGCGCGGCCTACTTACGTCTGGATACAAGCACAATGCTTTCATCCGCCCCCGGCAAACGGCTAAGCTTAAGCCGGAAACCCATCAGTGCTGGCGACGCCGACACTCGTTTTGGTCAACTGTCCGGAAGTATCATGCGCCGCCTGTTCAGCTTCGTATCCTGCCTGCTCCTCTCTGCCTCTGCGGTCAGCACCGTGCAGGCTGCCGACATCACCCAGCAACGTCAGTATTACGACGAAGCCAAACGCGCGCTGGCCAAGGGCGACAGCGGTCCGTACCGACGTTACGAACAGGCCCTGCGCGATTATCCGCTGGAGCCGTACCTGGCGTACGACGAACTGACCGCCCGCCTGAAAAGCGCGAGCAACCAGGAGATCGAGCGCTTCCTCGCCGAACACGGCGACCTGCCCCAGGCCAACTGGATGAAACTGCGCTGGTTGCGCTGGCTGGCCGAACGCGGCGAGTGGTCGACCTTCGTCAAGTACTACGACCCGAAACTGAATTTCACCGAGCTGGACTGCCTCAACGGCCAGTACCAGTTGAGCCACAACCTCAAGGCCGAAGGCTACGCCACCACCGAGAAGCTCTGGCTGGTCGGCAAATCGCAGCCGGCAGCCTGTGACGCCCTGTTCGACCAGTGGGCGGCCCAGGGCCAGCTCACCGAGCAGAAGCGCTGGGCCCGCGCCAAACTGGCCGCGCAGGCACGCAACTATCCGCTGGCCAACAGCCTGGTTAAAACCCTGACTACCCTCAACAACCAGGGCCGCCTGCTGGTGGATGTGGCGCAGAAGCCGGAATTGCTGAACCAGCCAGGGCGTTTTACCCCGGTCGACGAAGCCATGTCCGACGTGGTCAGCCTCGGCCTGCGCCGCCTGGCCCGGCAAGACCCGGAGCGGGCCATGGCATTGCTCGACGACTACGCCAGCCGCATGCACTTCTCCCGCGACGAAAAAGTCGCCATCGCCCGCGAAATCGGCCTGACCCTGGCGCGTCGCTACGACCCTCGGGCGCTGGAGCTGATGACCAAATACGACCCGGAACTGCGCGACAACACCGTCACCGAATGGCGCCTGCGCCTGCTGTTGCGCCTGGGCCGCTGGGAGGACGCCTACGAGCTGACCCGGCGCCTGCCGCAGGACCTGGCCAGCAGCAACCGCTGGCGTTACTGGCAGGCGCGCAGCCTGGAGCTGGCCCAGCCGAAGAACCCACAGATTCCGCTGCTGTACAAAACCGTTGCGCGTGAGCGCGACTTCTACGGTTTCCTCGCTGCCGACCGGGCACAGACACCCTACCAGCTGAACAACAAGCCGCTGGTGCTGAGCCAGGCGCTGATCAACAAGGTGCGCAACACCCCGGGGGTACGCCGGGCGCTGGAATTCCATGCACGCGGGCAGATCGTCGACGGCCGCCGCGAGTGGTACCACGTGAGCCGGCATTTCAGCCGCGACGAGATGGTCGCTCAGGCGCGCCTGGCCTATGAACTGCGCTGGTACTTCCCGGCGATCCGCACAATCAGCCAGGCGCAGTACTGGGACGACCTGGACATCCGCTTCCCGATGGCCCACCGCGACACCCTGGTGCGCGAGGCCAAGGCCCGCGGCCTGCATTCGAGCTGGGTGTTCGCAATTACCCGTCAGGAAAGCGCCTTCATGGACGACGCCCGCTCCAGCGTGGGCGCCAGCGGGCTGATGCAACTGATGCCGGCCACGGCGAAAGAAACCGCGCGCAAGTTCAGCATTCCGCTGGCGTCGCCGGCGCAGGTGTTCAACCCGGACAAGAACATTCAACTGGGGGCGGCGTACCTGAGCCAGGTACACAGCCAGTTCAATGGCAACCGGGTGCTGGCCTCGGCGGCCTACAACGCCGGCCCAGGGCGGGTACGGCAATGGTTGCGCGGTGCGGACCACCTGAGCTTCGACGTATGGGTCGAGTCGATCCCGTTCGACGAAACCCGTCAGTACGTACAGAACGTGCTGTCGTATGCGGTGATCTATGGGCAGAAGCTCAATTCGCCACAGCCGCTGGTGGACTGGCACGAGCGGTATTTCGACGATCAGTGAGCTGATCTGAGACTGCTATCGCGGGACGAGCCCGCTCCCACA
>NZ_QETK01000053.1 GCF_003105155.1 Pseudomonas sp. SDI
AAAGATCTCTGCCTGGCTGGTCGGGCATGGGCTCAACAACGCTTCGACGTCGTTGCTCGAACGCTGACGGGCTGCGCGTCGTGCTTCGTCGAGCTGGAAGGCACGTTCATGCGCGGCCGCACTCATGATACAAGCGCCTGCGTAGCGTAGACCTGACGAATCTGTTTGCGTAAGGCGTTATCCAGGCGATGCGCCGGCAACACGCCGCGCTCACGCAATAGATCGCGGTAACTGCAGTGCTCCGGTGCCTCAGGAAAATGCTCGCCGAACGCGGCATATAAACTGGCCCAGGCAAATACCTGCGCCTCGCTGGTCAGGTTGTAGCGCGCTGCACTTGCCCGGCACGCTACCGCCCACGCCTTTCTGCCCAGGGCATCGAGCGCCTGTAACGCATCCGGAAAGAAACGCTGAACATGCGCCAGCACCTGGCGATCGAACTGGTCGCGCTTGGGTGCGGACAGTTGCTCCATCTGCTCAATGGTGAACGTTAGCCACGGCGTATCCGAATAGACCCTGGATACAAAGGGAAAGTCGCCACGCACGCCGTCAGCGCCACCCCCACTGTGCTTCGACCAGCAAATCGACTGCACTGGCCCCATGGCTTGCACCAGCTCCAGCGGCCCCAGCGCCGCGAACCAGAGCTTGGCAATCTTCGGATCATGGAAACGGAACAACACCGTGCCGGCCCCTTCCAACTGCACATGCACCATGCTGCGCAAATGCCCGAGCAGCTCTGGCTGCGGGGCGCTGCTGTGCAACCAGAGGCCGTAATCGACCGACCACTCGCGCTGAAAGGTCCGGGCAATCGGGCCGTCCGGCGCCACCGCGACCAGCCAGGGCCCCAGCCCCTTGAGCTCGGCATAACGGGTGCCGGCATACAACGGATACGGCGCAGCGCTCGAATCCAGTTGCATCAGCAGCGACGGCAGGTGCTCGAAGCACGCGCCGTCGAGTAAGAGGTAGTCCTTACCCATGCAGATGTCCTTGTGGTGATGGACGCTTCACCGGGAAGCGTCTCCGGCGAGACGGTCAGGACACTAACAAAGGTAATGGGCTAAAGATGTCAGACGCTTCCGAAATGTGTTTCAAGCTGCCGAATGCGCCGTGTATTGAGCACTACCCCAGATACCGCCGCACCACCTCGGCCAGTTCCTGCTGCACCTGCTCAATCCCCGGCACCACCGTGCGCATGCGCAGCAAATCGTGGGTCAGGTCACCATACTCGATCAGTTCCACAGCAACCCCCTGCGCGCGCAACGTGGCCGCATAGGCCAGCCCTTCGTCAAGCAGCGGGTCGAACCCGGCGACCACCACCACCGCCGGCGCGACACCGCCCAGCCCTTGCGCCAGCAATGGCGAGAACCGCCAGTCGAGCCGGTCCGCGTCACTGCGCGCAGTGTGCGAATAAAACCACTCCAGCGTCTCGCTCTCGAGGAAATACCCCTCGGCAAACAGCTCCATCGAAGCGCTGCGCCGCGACGCATCGGTCATCGGATAGCACAGCAATTGCAACTTCGGCGTCACCGCTGCCTCAGCCCCGGCCTGCGCCGCCTCGATCGACAACACCGTCGCCAGGCTCGCGCCCACGCTGTCGCCGACCAGGGCCACCCGCTCCAGGTCGATCCCAAGCGCCGCCGCCTGTTCGCGCAGCCACACCAGCGCATCGCTGCAGTCATGCAGCGCGCTCGGGAACTTGTGCTCCGGCGCCAGCCGGTAGCCCACCGCCAGCACCGGGTAACCACTGCGCTGGCAAAACTCCCGACACACGCCGTCATGCGAATCCAGGCTGCCCACCACATAGCCGCCACCATGCAGGTACACGATCAACCCACTCAACCCCTGCGCCGCAGCGGCCGGCCGGTACAGGCGCAGCGGCACCGACTGGCCGTCGCGCGCGGTCAGGCTCAGCGCCTGCACCGCCAGCCCCTGTGGGGCCGGCCACTGCAACTGCCGGGTGGTCTGCTCGAAGGCGGCGCGCGCCTGCGCCGGGCTCAGCTCATGAAACGCGGGCTGGCGGCGCAGTTGGCGCTCTTCGGCCAGATCGATAAAAGCGCCAATATCCGGGTGCAAAGTCATCATCAATTCCTAAAAAAAGCGCGGCTTACACCGCGACCGCCTGTTCCAGGCAATGGCCAATCAACGCCAGCAATTCGGCCTGGAAGGCATTCATCAAGGTTTCCACCGTGGCCGCACGATAGCGCCGGGTACTGTAGAAGCAGCGCAGCGACAGCTGACCGTCGAACACCTGCCCGGTAATCTCCAGCCAGTTGCCCAACTGCGCCTCGGGGCTGTAGCAGGCACCCGGGCTCTCGTCGGCCGGCACCAGCAGCGCCTGCTCGTCGAAGCTCTGGTCGAACTGCCCGAGGTAGTTGAAGGTCACCCGCGCTTCCGGCAGGTCGCGCAAGCGCTCGGCGGTCTGCGCATCGCTCATGTAACGCAGCACGCCATAGCCCAGGCCCTTGTCCGGCACCGCCGCCAACTGCCCCTGGATCGCCTGGATCGACGCGCCGAAGTCCGCATCCAGCCCCGGCTGTAAGCGCAGCGGGAACAGGCTGGTGAACCAGCCCAGGGTACGGCTCAGGTCCAGTGCGTCGAACAGGTCCTCGCGACCGTGCCCTTCGAACTGCACCAGCACCGAACTGGCCTCGCTCCAGCGGCACAGCACCCGACTCAGGGCCGTCAGCAGCACATCGTTGATTTGCGTCTGGTACACCACCGGCACCTGTTTGAGCAGGCGGCTGGTGTCCTGCTCCGACAGTTTCAGTTGAGCGCTGGCTTCGTAGCGCACCTGATTCTTGCCGCGCGGGTTGTCGCACGGCAGTTCCTTGCCCGGTTGTTCCAGCTGCGCCAGCCAGTAGCCCAGCTCGCGCTCGGCCAGCGCATCGACATGGCCCTTGAGGCCCTCGGCCCAGGCGCGGAAGCTGCTGGTGCGAATCGGCAATTGCGGCGCCAGGCCCTGGCTGCACGCTTCATAGGCCAACTGCAGATCCTGCAGCAGGATCCGCCAGGACACACCGTCGATCACCAGGTGATGGATGGCGATCATCAACCGGCTCTCACCATCGTCCAACTGCGCATTGACCACCCGGAACACCGGTCCGTCGATCAGGTTGAGGCTGCGCTGAGCAGTGTTCACCAGGGCGTTGAGGGCCTGCTCGTCGGCCACCTGGCGATGCCAGATGCACTCGCAGATACCCTCCAGCGTCTCGTAATACTGGTACCAGCGGCCGTTCTGCTCACGGAAGCGCAGGCGCAAGGCGTCATGCTGGCGGACGATGTGCAGCAACGCCTGCTCCAGCGCCAGGCCGTCGATGGCTTGACGCGAACGCAGCATCAGCGCCTGGTTGAAGTGATGTGGCTCGCTCATCGGCTGGGCGAAGAACCACTCCTGGATCGGAATCAGGTTGAACAGGCCCTCGCTGGCCAGTTGCGAGAGGTCCTCGACCTGGCTGCGCACTCGGCCCGCGCCCTGCTCGAACAACGCCTCGATGGTCTGGTAGCGCATCAGGTCGCGCAGCTTCAGGTCCATCTGCAAGGTCGGGTGGTTACGTACCCGCGAGATCACCTGCAGGCTGAGGATCGAGTCGCCACCCAGTTCGAAGAAGTTGTCGCTGATACCGACCTGCTCGACCTGCAGCACCTGCGCCCAGATGTCCGCCAGCCAGGCCTGGCGCTCGTCACGCGGTGCCACATAGGCCGCCGCGTCGAACTGCGGTTCGGGCAGCGCCTTGCGGTCCAGCTTGCCATTCGGGGTGACCGGGAAGCGCGCCAGGCACACGATCTGCGCCGGCACCATGTACTCCGGCAGGTGCGCCCGCAGCCCGGCTTTCAGCGCCTGGCCCAGGTCGACGCCGCCGGCGCTGACCACGTAGCCGATCAGCTGTTTGCCCGACGGGCTTTCCCGAGCGATCACCAGCGCGTCGCTGACCCCGTCCTGCTGACGCAGGCGGGCCTCGACTTCGCCTAGTTCGATACGGAAGCCGCGTACCTTGACCTGATGGTCGATCCGCCCGACGTAGTCGATCACGCCGTCGGCGCGCAGGCGCACCAGGTCGCCGGTACGGTACAGGCGCCCGCCTTCGCCGCCGAACGGGTCCGGCACGAAGCGCTCGGCGCTGATCTGCGGCCGCCGGTGGTAACCGCGTGCCACGCCGTAGCCACCGATGTACAGCTCACCGGCAAAGCCCGGCGGCAGCGGTTGCAGGTTGTCGTCCAGCACATACAGCGAACGCTCACCCACCGCGCGCCCGATCGGCGCATAGGCGGCGGCGCAACGCTCGGCCAGTGGCGCCTTCCACAGCATCGGCGTGACCACGGTTTCGGTCGGGCCGTAGCCGTTGGTGAAGTACTGCGGCTTGAGCGCCGCCTTGACCTGCTCGTAGGTCTGCTCCGGCACCGCGTCGCCACCGAAGCAGTAGATGCGCACCGGCGGCGCCGGCTCGGCACTGGCCTGGACGAACTCGGCCAGTTGCTTGAGGTAGGCCGGCGGGAAGCAGGCGATGCTGATGCCATGCCGGTGCAAGGCTGCGCAGGTCTGCTCCGGGGTCCACAGTTCGTTGTCACGCACCACCAGCGTGCCGCCGGCATACAGCGTGCTCAACCAGCGCTCGTGGGCGCCGTCGAAGGCGAACGACATGAAGTGCAGCTCGCGGGTCTGGCTGTCCATCTCGTACAACCGGGCAATCGCCTGGCAGTGCGCGCTGAGCGGGCCATGGCTGACCGCCACGCCTTTCGGCCGACCGGTAGAGCCCGAGGTGTAGATCAGGTAAGCCAGCGAATGCTCAAGCAAGCGGCTCAGCGGCGCCTGTTGCGGGTAGGCGTCGGCCGCGAAGCGGTCGATTTCCAGCACCGCCAGGGTAGCCGACACGCCGAGGCGCTCGCGCAGGGTCTGCTGGGTGATCAGCAGGCTCATCGCCGAGTCGTCGATCATGTAGGCCAGGCGCTCTGGCGGGTAGTCGATGTCCAGCGGCACGTAGGCCGCGCCGCTCTTGTGCACAGCGAGGAAGGCCACCAACAGGTCGACCGAGCGTTCCATGGCCACGCCGATCAACACTTCCGGGCCTGCACCACGTTCGATCAGCGCGTGCGCCAGCTGGTTGGCGCGGCGCTCCAGGGTCTGGTAGTCCAGGCGCTGCTCGCCACAGCGTACGGCGATAGCCTCGGGCTGCTGTCGCGCATGGCGGGCGATCAGCTGTGGCAGGTCGACGGCTTCGTGGCTGGCGGCCGGTGCGCTGCTCCAGGCCACGAAGGCCTCCTGCTGCGCTGGCGTCAGGCGTTGCAGGTTGCCCAGCGGCATCTGCGCCGGCGCCTCCAGCAGCGCCGCCAGGGTCTGCTCCATGCACCCGCGGATCGCCTCGACGGCCTCGGCGCTGAAACTGTTGCGCAGGTACATGTACTCGATGCAGAGCTTCTCGCTGAGGTTCACCGCCAGGTCCATCGGGAAGTTGGTCACCCCGTGGTTGGCCGACGGGCCGAAGCTCAGGCCGCTGTCGACCGCCTCGTTCAGGCGCTCGTCGATCGGGTAGTTCTCGAACACGATGATGCTGTCGAACAGCGCCTGGCCGCCCACCCCGGACCAGCGCTGCACGTCGGCCAGCGGCGCATGGGAATAGTCGCGGATTTCCAGGTTGTAGGCCTGCAACGCACGCAGCCACTGCACCAGCGGCTGGCTCGGCTCCAGGGTCTGGATCACCGGCAGCGTGTTGATGAACAGGCCGAGCATGCTGTCGGCTCCCGGCAGGCTTTCCGGGCGACCGGCCACGGTGGCGCCGAAGGTCACCGTGCGCTGCCCGGTGTAGCGTTGCAGCACCAGCAGCCAGGCGCCCTGCACCAGGGTGTTGAGGGTGATGCGCAGGTGCCGGCAGTGCTGTTGCAGACGCGCGGTCTGCGCCTCGTCCCAGAGCGAATACAGCGCCTGGTGCCCGGGCCGGTCCTCGACGTGCCGCGGGTGCACTGCCTGGCTCAGCGAGGTCGGCTCTTCCAGCGGTTGCAGGCGGGCCTTCCAGAACCGTTCGAGATCGTCGCGGTCCTGGTTCACCAGCCATTCGATGAAGTCGCGGTAGCGCCCGCTCTGCCCGCTCACTTGGCCGCTGCCGTAGTGCTGCAACACCTCGCCGAACAGCCGCGAGCTGCTCCAGCCGTCCATCAGGATGTGATGGCTGGTCCAGATCATCTGGTACTGCTCGTCGCTCAGGCGCACCAGCAGCACCCGTTGCAGCGGCGCTGTGCAGAGGTCGAAACCACGCAGGCGCTCGCTGCGGTCCAGCTCGGCGATGCGCTGGGCGTCGACCGCGGTGCCGCGCCAGTCGAGCTCGCGGATGTCCAGCTCGACCTGGCGATGCACCACCTGCAACGGTTTGGCCAGCCCGCCCTGCCAGTGGAAGCTGCTGCGCTGGATGGCATGCCGCGCGGTGACGAAGGCCCAGGCCGCGCGCAGCCGTTCGACGTCGAGGCCGTCGATGGTCAGGCTCGACTGGTTGATGTACAGCTCGGTTTGTTCGTCGCTGACGCTGTGGAACAGCATGCCTTCCTGCATCGGCGACAGTGGGTAGATGTCTTCGATATCGACCGCAGCCACCGGCAGGCGGTCGAGGTCGGCCTGGCTCAGCCGGGCCAGCGGGAAGTCCGAGGGCGTCACGCCCTGATTGTGCGGATCGAGGCAGTGCTGCAACAGACCGTCGAGTTCCTGCTGCCAGCAGTCGATCAGGCGATCGAGGGTGTCCGCAGCATAGTGTCCGTTCAGTTGCCAGTTCAGTTGCAACTGGCCGTCCTTGTGGGCCGCGTGCAGGTGCAGGCCGCCGTTAATTGCGCTCACCTCCGGCGCTGCCTCGAAGCTGAAGCTCAAGGCTGGCCACGGCTGCGCCGCGAGCGCCGCATTCACCTCGACGTCGCCCAACTGCAGCAGCGCCGCATAGCCAGCGCCGTGGCGCGGTGCGGCACGCAGGGCTTCCTTGATCTGCTTGATCGAGTCCGCCACGCCCTCCACGACCGGCAGGCGCAGCGGGTAGGCGCCGGCCGCCGAGTGCAGGGCCAGGCGCACCGCCGGCTGCTCGCCGAAACGCGCCACTGCCCGCACCAGCGCGGCGATCAGCAGGTCGGCGGGTTGCGTGCGATAGGCGGCCGGGGCCAGCTCCAGCAACTGCCAGGTCTGGGGGCTGCCCAGGCCGGTCTGGCGGCTCAACTGCGTCGCCGCCTCAGCCGTGTCGTCCAGCGCCGCCAGCGCCGGCTGCCACTGCTGCTGCCAGAAGCCCAGCTGGGCTTTCAGCGCCGCCCGCGCGGCGGCGTCATCCTGCGCCGGCGCGGCGCTGGCCTGGCCCGGTTCGCCAATCGCCTGCGCCAGGGCGCCGATGGTCTGTTGCTCGAACAGGTCTTTCGGGGTGAAGACGATCCCCGCCTGACGGGCGCGGCTCACCACCTGGATGGAGACGATGGAATCGCCGCCCAGTTCGAAGAAGTTGTCGCCGATACCGACCTGCTCCAGGCGCAGCACGTTCTGCCAGATCTCGGCCAGGCGCCGTTCCAGCTCGGTGCGCGGCGCCAGGTATTCGCCTTGCATCTGACTGGCATCGGCGGCCGGCAGGGCCTTGCGGTCGAGCTTGCCGTTGGGGCTCAACGGCAGGCGCTCGAGCAGGATCAGGTAGGTCGGCAGCATGTAGTCCGGCAGGGTCGACTTCAGGTAGGCCTTGACGCTGTCGCGCAGCGCCGCCTGCTGTTCGGCACTGGCCGCATGCAACTGCCGGTCCGTCGGCACCAGGTAGCCGACCAGGTGATGGCCACTGCTGGCCTTCTGTGCCAGTACCAGCGCCTCGTGCACCTGTTCGTGCTCGACCAGGCGTGCCTCAATCTCGCCCAGCTCGATACGAAAGCCGCGAATCTTCACCTGATGGTCGATCCGGCCGACATAGTCGATCACCCCGTCGCTGCGGTAGCGCGACAGGTCACCAGTGCGGTACAGGCGGCTGCCCGGCGCCCCGAACGGGTCGGGCAGGAAGCGCTCGGCGGTCAGGCCCGGACGGCCGAAGTAGCCACGGGCGAGCAGGTCGCCGCCGATCACCAGTTCGCCGACCAGCCCGGCCGGGGCCGGCTGGCCGCTATCGTCCAGCAGGTAGATGCTGCGCCCCGGCAGCACCGAGCCAATCGGCAGGGTCAGCGGCAACGGTCGGCTGCCGTTGACGTAGTCGCTGCAATCGAGGGCGGTGACGGTCACCGTGGCCTCGGTCGGGCCGTAGGTGTTGAGCAGGCGCACATGGCCCAGGCCGGCCTCCTGCCAGGCGCTCAGGCCTTCCACCGGCATTGCCTCGCCGCCACTGTGCACCTGGCGCAGCACGCCGTAGTCGCGCGGGCCGTGGGCGGCGAAGTCCTTGGCGAGCATGTTCCAGTAGGCGGTGGTCAGGTCGACCACGCTGATGCGCTGGTCGATCAGCTCGCGGTAGAAGGTTTCGCTGTCCCAGATTTCGCTGCCGCGCAGCACCACCGAAGCACCGCAGATCAGCGCCGGGTACAGCTGCTCGACGAAGCCGTCGAAGTTGAACGTGGAGAACTGCAGCACACGGTCGCTGCCGCTGAGGTTGAAGAACGCCAGCGACACGAAGGCATGCCGGGTCAGCGCCAACTGGCTGATGCCGACGCCCTTCGGCCGGCCGGTGGAGCCGGAGGTGAACATTACATAGGCGAGGTTATCGGCGTGCGCGCGGTTCACCAGGTTGCTGTCGGGCAACGTTTCCCAGGCGTGCGGCAGATCCAGGCACAAGGCCGGCAGGCCAGGCGGCACGGCCAGCTCAGGCAACAGCTGGCTGTGGCTGAGCAACAACGCCACGCCGCTGTCTTCGATCATGCACAGCAGGCGCTCCTGCGGGTATTTCGGGTCGAGCGGCACGTAGCCGCCGCCGGCCTTGAGCACCGCGAGCAGGCCAACGATCATGTCCAGGCCGCGCTCGGCGGCAATCCCCACCAGCACTTCCGGGCCAACGCCCAGCGTGACCAGGTGATGGGCCAGGCGGTTGGCCTGGCGGTTCAGTTCGGCGTAGCTCAGTTGCTGCTCGGCGAACAGCAGCGCCGGGGCGTCCGGCTGACGCGCGACCTGCTGTTCGAACAACTGGTGCACACGCTGCTCGTTCGGACAGTCCAGCGGCGCCTGGCTCCAGTCCTCCCGCAACTGCCGCGACTCGACAGCGCTCAGCCAGGTCAGCTCGCTCAGGTGCTGCTGCGGATCGTCGAGCAGGCCCAGCAGCAAGGTGCTCAGGTGGCTGCCGAGGCGTTCGATCAGCGCCTGGGTGAAGTGGCCGCGGGCGTAGCTGTAGTGCAGCGACAGCGTCTGGCCGAGGCTCACCGAGAGGGTCAGCGGGTAGTTGGTCTGCTCGTGGTTGCCGATGCCGGAGAAGCTCAGCCCCTGCGGCGCCTGCTGTTGCAGGGCGTCGGCCACCGGGTAGTTCTCGAACACCAGGATCGCGTCGAACAAGGCCTCGGCGCCCAGCCCGGCCCAGCGCTGGATATCGAACAGCGGCGTGTGCTCGAACTCGCGCAAGGCCAGGTTCTGTGCCTGGAGCACTTGCAGCCACTGCGCCACGGTGTGCTGCGGCAACGGTGTGGCCACCACCGGCAAGGTGTTGATGAACAGGCCGACCTGGTGCTCGACGCCCTTGAGCTCGGTCGGGCGACCGGCGACGGTGGCGCCGAAGGCCACACAATCCTGCCCGGTGTAACGCTGCAACAACAGCAGCCAGGCGGCCTGGACCAAGGTGTTGACGGTGATCTTCTGGCGCCGGGCGAACTCGCCCAGGCGGCGGGTCTGCTCGGCGTCGAGCGAATGCGCCCACTGCGCATGGCCCGTCAGCGATTCGCCGCGTGGCATCAGGTTGGCCAGCGCCTGCACCAGCCGGGTCGGCTCCTGCAATCCGGCCAACTGCTGCTTCCAGAAGGCTTCGCCCACGGCGGCATCCTGGCGTTGCAGCCAGGCGATATAGTCGCGGTAACGCCCCTGCCGCGTCGGCAGCGCGCTGCCGTTGTAGCGTTGCAGCACCTCGCCCAGCAGCTGCGACTGGCTCCAGCCGTCCATCAGGATGTGGTGGTGGGTGTGAATCAGGTGATGGCGGTTGTCGCCGGTCTGCACCAGCAGCAGGCGCAGCAGCGGCGCCGCGCCGAGGTCGAAGCCACGCGCCAGTTCTTCGGCGGCCAGGGCGTCCAGGGCGGCGGCGAGGTCACTGCGCTCGCGCCAGTCGAGCAGGGTAAACGGCACACTGAGCTGCTTGTGTACCACCTGCACCGGCTGCTCCAGGTCGCCTTCCCAGACAAAGCCGCTGCGCAGGATTTCCTGCTCGTCCAGCGCGGCCTGCCAGGCCGCGCGGAAGCGCTGCGGATCGAGCCCGTCGACGTCCAGGCGCATCTGGTTCAGATAATCGCCAGCGCTCTGCTCGTAAAGGGTATGGAACAGCATGCCCTGCTGCATTGGCGACAGCGGGTAGAGGTCTTCGATCTGCTCGGCAGCGACCGGCAGGTTGTCCAGCTGAGCCTGGCTCAGGCGAGCCAGGGGGAAGTCCGATGGGGTCACGCCACGGTGCTGCGGCGCCAGGCAGTGTTCGATCAGTGCTTGCAGTTCGCGGGCATAGTCGTCGGCCAGCGCTTGCACGGTGGCTTGGTCGAACTGCTCGCGGCTGAAGGTCCAGCCCAGACTAAGCTCGCCAGCATAGACCTGGCCATTGAGGGTCAGCCAGTTACCTAACGGCGCCTCGGCGCCCTGCTCGGCGCCGCCGCTCTCCCCGGCCGGAACGAACAGGCTGCCGTCGGCCGCTTCGAAGCTGCCGTCGAACTGGCCCAAATAGTTGAACGTGATGCGTGGCACCGGCAGCGCTTGTAGCGCCGTGCGGCTGGCGTCGTCACCGAGGTAACGCAGGGCGGCGAAGCCGATGCCCTTGTTCGGGATCGCGCGCAGTTGCTCCTTGATCTGCTTGATCGACTCGCCGAGCTGCACCGCTGGCGACAGGCGTGCCGGGAACAGGCTGGTAAACCAGCCGACGGTGCGGATCAGATCGATATCGTCGAACAGCTCTTCACGGCCGTGGCCTTCGAGCTGGACCAGCACCGCGTCGTCGCCGCTCCAGCGCGCGATCACCCGCGCCAGCGCGGTCAGCAGCAGGTCGTTGACCTGGGTGCGGTAGGCCGCCGGGGCGTCCTGCAACAGCTGCCGAGTCAGGCCGGCGTCGAGGTGGGTGTAGACGTGCTGCGCATGGCGCATCTGCAAACCGGCGCCGGCACGGGCGCCAGGCAGGTCGGCGGACACGCCGTCGAGCTGGGCCTGCCAGTAGGCCAGTTCGTCTTGCAGGGCTGGGCTGCGGGCGTAGGTTTGCAGCTGTTCGGCCCAGGCCTTCACCGAGCTGGTCTTGGCTGGCAGCGGTTGCTGGCGGTAGGCGGTTTGCAGGTCTTCCAGGAGGATCCGCCAGGA
>NZ_QETK01000054.1 GCF_003105155.1 Pseudomonas sp. SDI
CTTTTGCGCCGTCAAAAGTGACCCGCCGTCAGGGCGGAAGGGGCCGGCAGAGCCGCCATCCACAATGGATATGTCCGCCAAGACCAAGGCCAAAACCAAGGCCAAAAAATCAAAAGCATCACCGGCAAGGCCTGATCCCACAGAGAAGCGTCAGATCACCTTCCACCCCCCAACCATATGCTCAATTCCACCATGCCCGTATAGGCGCAAGCGCCCCTGATCCGCCACGGCACTGCATTCCAGAATCACCTCGCTGGGCAACCGCACGGGCTTGTGAAATTCTACCGCCACCTCATACCCACTCACCGGCAAATGCCCACGCAACGCCGCCACAGCCATGGCCTCGTTCCACATCCCGTGCGCAATCGCCTGAGGAAAACCGAACAACCGCGCACTCACCCCACTCAGGTGAATCGGATTGTAATCCCCGCATACCCGCGCATAACGCCGGCCAATATCGCTGTCGGCATACCAGCGCGTCAGCTCGCTCAGCACCGGCGCCTCGGCGTCCTCGACAGGAACGACATCCCCCTCAAGCGTCACCCCGCGACATAGCATTCGACTGCTCTCGGCCCAGATCAGTCCAAGCCCGTCCGCAGCTTCCGTCAGTAGATCGAAGGTCGCGCCCTTTTCGTGCGGCTGCAGATTCTCCACCCACACCGAAAACTGCAACTGACTCACCCCACCCAGCGGCCGCAGCACCCGAATCGTATTACCCACATGCACCAATCCCAGCAGCGGAAACGGGAACCCCGGGCGGGTCAGCAACTGCAGCTGCAAGGCAAACGCCATCACATGCGGAAAAGTCGCCGGCAGCCGCCGCTCATCGCCGAAATGACACAGCTTGCAATACGCATCCAGCTGCTTGGCATCCACCGCCAGGGTGCTGCGCAAACCCTCGCTCGGTAGCGTGGTGCCGCTGATCCGCCGCTTGCGCGCGGCCTTGAAATACAACCCGGACAACGCCTCGGTATGGCCCAGCTGTTTCCATGTCCGGCTCATGCTCAAGCCCCCATCACAGCCTGACCACATACCCGCAGCACCTGGCCATTCACCGCACCCGTGCCCGGCTGCGCCAGCCATGCCACCGCCTCGGCCACATCCTGCGGCAAGCCGCCCTGGCCCAGCGAACTCATGCGCCGTCCGGCCTCGCGCAAGGCAAACGGAATCGCCGCAGTCATCCGCGTTTCGATAAACCCAGGGGCCACCGCGTTAATGCTGCCACCCCGCTCGGCCAGCAGCGGCGCCCAGGCCTGCGCCAGGCCGATCAGGCCGGCCTTGCTCGCGGCATAGTTGGATTGCCCACGGTTACCGGCAATGCCGCTGATCGAGGCCAGCAACACCACCCGCGCATTGTCATGCAGGGCGCCACCGTCGAGCAGCGCCCGGGTCAGCACCTGCGGCGCCTTGAGGTTCACCGCCAGCACCGAATCCCAGTACTCCGGGGTCATGTTGGCGAGGGTCTTGTCGCGGGTGATGCCGGCGTTGTGCACAACAATGTCCACGCCCTGCGGCAAGCCTTCCAGCAACTGCGCCGGCGCATCGCTGGCACAGATGTCCAGCGCCAGGCTACGCCCGCCCAGGCGAGCGGCCAGGGCGTCGAGATCATCCTTGGCCTGCGGCACATCCAGCAACACCACCTCAGCGCCATCGCGAGCCAGGGTTTCGGCAATCGAGGCACCAATCCCACGCGCCGCCCCCGTGATCAGTGCGGTGCGCCCGGCCAGCGGCCGCGTCCAGTCCTGCACCTGGCCGGCACAAGCCTCCAGACGCAACACCTGGCCGCTGATAAAGGCACTTTTGGGCGAGAGGAAGAAGCGCAACGCACCCTCCAGCTGATCCTCGGCCTGCGCACTCACATACAGCAGTTGCAAGGTGCCGCCGGCGCGCAGCTCCTTGGCCAGCGACCGGCTGAAACCCTCCAGGGCGCGCTGGGCGACGCTCGCCAGCGGGTCGCTTAGTTGCTCCGGCGCACGCCCCAGAATCACGACCTTGGCACTCGGCGCCAGGCTGCGCAACAGCGGTTGGAAGAACTCGCGCAGTTGCTTGAGCTGGTCGCTGTCGGCGATCGCACTGGCATCGAACAGCACCGCCTTGAGCGGGCTGCCCAGCCCGGCTACCCACGCCGACAGGCCCAAGGCCTCGTCGGCGAAGCTGTACACCTCGTCGGTCAGGCGTGGGCCGAACCCCGCCACCTTCGCCGCCAGCGGGCCGCCACCCAGCAGCAATGCGCCTTCGACCGGGCGCAGCCGGCCCGCCTGCCAACGCTCCAGCCGGGCCGGCGTCGGCAGCCCGACAGCGCCCACCAGACGGCGGCCGAGGTCGGAGTTGGCGAAGTCGATATAGCGGTCGCTCATGAGTACGTCTCCCTGAAATAAGCACCAAAGTGTGGACCATGATTAGCAGTTGGTCGTTCGAGCGGCGAAAAAACACCTACGCTCAAGCAGGCCTATCCCGTAAAAAAAGGAAGCAGTACATGCCAGCTTTGCGCCGGGTCGCGATCATTGGCGGCAACCGTATCCCCTTCGCCCGCTCCAATGGCGCCTACGCCACCGCAACCAACCAGAGCATGCTCACCGCCGCCCTCGAAGGGCTGATCGAGCGTTACCAGCTACACGGCCTGCGCCTCGGCGAAGTGGCCGCCGGGGCCGTGCTCAAGCAACCGCGCGACCTCAACCTCAGCCGCGAATGCGTGCTCGGCTCGCGCCTGTCGCCGCAAACCCCGGCCTACGACGTGCAGCAGGCCTGCGGCACCGGCCTGGAAACGGCGCTGCTGGTGGCCAACAAGATCGCCCGCGGGCAGATTGAGTGCGGCATCGCCGGCGGCGTCGACACCACCTCCGACGCCCCCATCGCGGTCAACGAAGGCTTGCGCCAGATCCTGCTGCAAGCCAACCGCGCGAAAACCACCAGCGACAAACTCAAGGCCTTCCTGCAACTGCGCCCCGGCCACCTGGTGCCACAGTTCCCGCGTAACGGCGAACCGCGCACCGGGCTGTCGATGGGCGAGCATTGCGAGCAGATGGCGCAAACCTGGCAAATCGAACGCCAGGCCCAGGACGAACTGGCCCTGCTCAGCCACCAGCATCTGGCCGCGGCCTATGCCGAAGGCTGGCAGGACGACCTGCTCACGCCGTTCCAGGGCCTGACCCGCGACAACAACCTGCGCCCAGACCTGAGCCTGGAAAAACTCGCCAGCCTCAAGCCGGCCTTCGAACGCAGTGCCAAGGGCACGCTCACCGCCGGCAACTCCACACCGCTGACCGACGGCGCTGCGGTGGTGCTGCTGGCCAGCGAGGAATGGGCAAAGGAACGCGGCCTGCCGGTGAAGGCCTGGCTGCTGGACGGCGAAACCGCCGCAGTGGATTTCGTCAAAGGCCAGGAGGGCTTGCTGATGGCCCCGGTATACGCGGTACCGCGGCTGTTGGCGCGCAACGGCCTGGCCCTGCAGGATTTCGACTACTACGAAATCCACGAAGCCTTCGCCGCCCAGGTGTTGTGCACCCTCAAGGCTTGGGAAGACCCCGAGTATTGCCGCACCCGCCTCGGCCTGGCGGCGCCGCTGGGGGCCATCGACCGCAGCCGGCTCAACGTCAAGGGCAGCTCGCTGGCCGCCGGGCATCCGTTTGCCGCGACGGGTGGGCGGATCCTGGCCAACCTGGCCAAGCTGCTCGACAGCGCCGGCAAGGGCCGCGGGTTGATCTCGATCTGCGCTGCCGGTGGCCAGGGCGTCACGGCGATTATCGAGCGCTGAGCCCGCCGGCGGTGCCAGCCGCCAGCAATAGACCGCTGCCCTGGAAGAGCGCCAGAGCCTCACCGAAGCAGCGGCTATCTGTCGACGTCGGCGTTTATCGCGGCGTTCAAGGGATTATTCGCCGCCACAGCGGTCGAGCTGTTCAAAAACTGAACACCCGCGTTAACCTTGCGGTCCATTGCTGCAACACAGGCTTGTTGTATCGTGACCGCGCAACTCGTCGCTGGCTGTGAGAGGATGGCCGGCACCCCGTAACACCCGTGTTTGGCCAAACAGGACCCAGAACAAAAGCCGATGAAGACTCCAAAACGGATTGAGCCGCTGATTGAAGACGGGCTGGTCGATGAAGTAGTGCGTCCCTTGATGAGCGGTAAGGAAGCGGCGGTTTACGTCGTACGCTGCGGGGCGCAGCTGCGCTGTGCCAAGGTTTACAAGGAAGCCAACAAACGCAGCTTCCGCCAGGCCGCCGAATACCAGGAAGGCCGCAAGGTAAGAAACAGCCGTCAGGCCCGGGCCATGGCCAAGGGCTCCAAGTACGGGCGCAAGGAAGCCGAAGAAGCCTGGCAAAACGCCGAAGTGGCGGCGTTGTTCCGCTTGGCCGGTGCCGGCGTGCGGGTACCCAAGCCGTATGACTTCCTCGACGGCGTGCTGTTGATGGAACTGGTGGCAGACGAACATGGCGATGCAGCGCCGCGCCTCAACGATTGCCACCTGGAGCCGGAACAGGCGCGCGAGTACCACGCTTTCATCATTCGGCAGATCGTGCTGATGCTCTGCACCGGCCTGGTGCATGGCGACCTGTCCGAGTTCAACGTGCTGCTCGGGCCCGACGGCCCGGTGATCATCGACTTGCCGCAGGCCGTCGATGCGGCCGGCAACAACCATGCGTTCAGCATGCTTGAGCGCGATGTTGGCAACATGGCAGCGTACTTCGGGCGTTTTGCCCCGGAGCTGAAGGACACCCGCTTCGCGCGGGAAATGTGGGCCCTGTACCAGGCCGGCGACCTGCTGCCGGACAGCCCGCTGACCGGCCAGTTCAAGGACGACGAGCACCATGCCGACGTCGATGGCGTGCTGCGCGAAATCGATGCCGCACGCATCGAGGAAGCCCGCCGGCAGGCGGCCCGGGCCGAGGTCGAGCGTGGCCCGAGCAAGGGCGAGGAACCGCCGCCGCCCTGGCTGCAATAACCCCTACTAGTGGCAGCAGCCGCCGGCGGCCAGGTCCTTGAGGATCGGGCAGTCCGGGCGGTCGTCGCCCTGGCAGTGCGCGACCAGCTCGCCGAGGGTGTCGCGCAGGCTCACCAACTCTTCGATGCGCCGGTTCAGGTCGGCGATGTGCTCGTTGGCCAGGGCCTTTACATCGGCGCTGGCGCGGTGCCGGTCCTGCCACAGGGTCAGTAGCTTGGCCACTTCCTCCAGCGAAAACCCCAGGTCGCGCGAGCGCTTGATGAAGTTCAGGCTGTGCAAGTCTTCGGCCTGGTACAGGCGGTAGCCGCTGTCGCTGCGGTGGGCCGGCTTGAGCAGGCCGATGGACTCGTAATAGCGGATCATCTTCGCGCTCAGGCCCGTGCGGCGGGCGGCTTGGCCAATGTTCATGAGGCGTCGTCCTGCGGCGGTGTGTCGGGCTTCCAGGTTTTCAGCCAGAGCGCGTTGCTCACCACGCTGACACTCGACAGGGCCATGGCGGCGCCCGCGAGTACCGGGTTGAGCAGGCCAAAGGCCGCCAGCGGAATACCGATCAGGTTATAGATGAAGGCCCAGAACAGGTTCTGGCGGATCTTCGCGTAGGTCTTGCGGCTGATCTCCAGTGCGGCCGGCACCAGCCGCGGGTCGCCGCGCATCAGGGTGATACCGGCGGCCTGCATGGCCACGTCGGTACCGCCGCCCATGGCGATGCCGATGTCGGCAGCGGCCAGCGCCGGGGCGTCGTTGATGCCATCGCCGACCATGGCAACCACGCCGGTTTTTTTCAGCGCGGTGACCGTGGCGGCTTTGTCGGCCGGCAGCACTTCGGCGTGCACATCGTCGATGCCCAGGGCTTCGGCAACGACCCTGGCGCTGCCGCGGTTGTCGCCGGTCAGCAGGTGGCTGCTGATGCCTTGCTCGGCCAATTGTCTGATCGCCTGCCCGGCGCCCGGCTTGAGGCTGTCGCCAAAGGCGAACAGGCCCAGCACCCGCGGCTGTGCGCCGCGCTCGATCAGCCAGGACAAGGTCCGCCCTTCGGCTTCCCAGGCCGTCGCGCTGGCCGCCAGCGGGCCCGGTTGCAGGCCGCTTTCTTCCAGCAGACGGCGGTTGCCCAAGGCCAGGTCGCGACCGTCGAGGGTGCCGGCGATGCCTCGACCGGTCAGCGATTGGCTGTCGCCGATGGCCGGTACGGCGATCTGTTGCTCGTCACAGGCATCGAGCACTGCCTTGGCCAGTGGGTGTTCGCTGCCGCGTTGCAGGGCACCGGCCAGGCGCAGCAACTGGGCCTGATCGTCGACCAGCGCCTGGCTGTGGACAATTCGCGGGCTGCCGGAGGTCAGCGTACCGGTTTTGTCGAACACCACGCGGTTCACGGCGTAGGCGCGCTCCAGCGCTTCGGCGTCCTTGATCAGGATGCCGTGGCGGGCGGCGACGCCAGTGCCGGCCATGATTGCGGTGGGCGTGGCCAGGCCGAGTGCACACGGGCAGGCAATTACCAGCACGGCCACGGCGTTGATCAGCGCGGTTTCCATCGGCGCGCCGGCCAGCCACCAGCCGACCAGGGTCAGCAACGCCAGCACCAGTACGGCGGGGACGAACACCTGGCTGACCCGGTCGACCAGTTTCTGGATCGGCGCCTTGGCGGCCTGGGCGTCCTCGACCAGACGGATGATCCGCGCCAGCACGGTTTCCGTGCCCAGCGCCAGGGTGCGCACCAGCAGCCGGCCTTCGCCGTTGATCGCGCCGCCGGTGACGTGGTCGCCGGGTTGTTTCGGCACGGGCAGGCTTTCGCCGCTGATCAGCGCTTCGTCGGCATGGCTCTGGCCTTCGACGACTTCGCCGTCGACCGGGAAGCGTTCACCGGGTTTTACCAGCACCAGGTCGTGCAGGCGCAGGGCGCTGATCGGCACGTCGCGCTCGACGCCGTCGAGCACTTGCAGGGCGCGCTCGGGGCGCAACGCTTCGAGCGCGCGGATGGCGCTGGCGGTCTGGCGTTTGGCCCGGCTTTCAAGGTACTTGCCCAGCAGCACCAGGGCGATGACCACCGCCGACGCTTCGAAATACAGGTGCGGCATGCTGCCAGCATCGGCCCGGGCCCATTCGTAAAGGCTCAGGCCATAACCGGCGCTGGTGCCCAGGGCCACCAGCAGGTCCATGTTGCCGGCGCCGGCACGCACGGCCTTGTACGCGGCAACATAGAAGCGTGCGCCGAGGATGAATTGCACCGGGGTGGCCAGCACGAACTGCGCCCAGGCCGGCAGCATCCAGTGAATACCGAGCGGTTGCAGCAACATCGGCAGCACCAGCGGCAGGGCCAGCAGCACGGCGAGGGCCACGGCCCAGCGTTCGTTGCGCAGGCGCCGGGCGGCGTCGGCCTGGTCGACTTTGGGCGAGGGGGCGAGGCTGGCGCTGTAGCCGGCGCGGCTGACGGCATCGACCAGCACCTGGCCATCGAGGTTGCCGAGCACTTCGACATGCGCGCGTTCGTTGGCGAGGTTGACGCTGACGTGCTGCACACCCGGCACTTTGCTCAGGGCGCGCTCGACCCGACCGGCGCAGCTGGCGCAGGTCATGCCGCCGATCGGCAGGTCGAACGTGGTTGAATCGGACATGGGGGCAATCTCCTCCGTGGACTTGCCGCCAGCTTCAACCTTGCCATGCGGTCAAGGTCAATAGCCGAGGCTGGCCCGTTTCAGGTTCAGGCCATTCTGGTCCATGGCGATGCGGTACTTATTGATCTGGCCCGCCTTCAGGGTGAGGGTGGTGCTGCGCTGGTTCTCGATGCCGTTGTTACAGCCGGGGGCCTGGCCCGGCAGCAGGCGCAGGCGCACGTCGACGGTGCCGGCGGGCAGGTTGAAGGAGGTGGCTTGTTCCTGGAACAGTCGCGCCGACAGCTGATCGTTGAGGTACACGCCGATTTCGCAGGAAGTGGCGACTTCCAGGCGCTCGCGGGAAATGATCAGCACGCTGTAGTCGTTGTTGCCTTCGGCGCTGGCCTGGGGGGCCAACGTGAACATGCCCAGCAAACCGATGAGGCCCAATGCTGCCCTGCCCATGGATGGATCTCCTGCTCTGAATCGTCAAAGGCGCAGCTTGGCCGAGCTGCGCGCGGATTTCCAGCCCGGCAGTTGATCGACTAACTTGACCTTGCCCCGGTGGCAAGCTTGAAACTCTGGCAACACCCAACAGGAGGCTGTCTCGATGCAAGTATTCAATGTTCAGGGAATGACCTGTGGCCATTGCGTGAAGGCCGTGACCCAGGCGATTCAGAATCAGGATGCACAGGCGACGGTGAAGGTCGATCTGGGCCAGAAGCAGGTCCAGGTAGACAGCTCGCTGGCGGCGTCGCAGATTCTGGCGGCGATCCGTGAGGAAGGCTATCAAGCCGAGGCCGTTTAAAAGCATCGCGGGACGAGCCCGCTCCCACAGTGGTCAACTCAGTTCCCT
>NZ_QETK01000055.1 GCF_003105155.1 Pseudomonas sp. SDI
CCATGGATGGGCCATCAGCGCGGTCCCCGCGGAGCAGGTGCGGAGCGAGGGAACCCCGGAGCGCAGCGCAGGGGCCGTATGCAGGGCCGGGGCGTTTTGCCAACTTTTGCGCCGTCAAAAGTTGGCCGCCGTAAGGGCGGAAGGGGCCGGCAGAGCCGCCATCTGCACTGGATATGTCCATCAAGGCCAAGGCCAGAGCCAAACCCCATGGCCTCGCCGACAAGACCGGCCACAGAGTGCACTTGCAGTCATGCGATACCTTCCTTGTGTAGTTATTCACGGCTAAGGAGGTTTAGTAGAAAACTCAGCGTTTTCCTGTAATAGCCGCGGACGCAACGCCGCACCTAACGCCCGCGCGGCAACTGAATCTTGAACTGCGCCCCGCCCAGGGCCGATTGTCCCACCGTCAAGGTACCGCCCTGCCCCTCGATCACCCGTCGACTGATCGCCAGGCCCAGGCCAAAGCCGCCCGTCGCACGATCACGGCTGCGATCCAGGCGATAGAACGGCTGGAAAATCTGCTCGCGCTCTTCCTGTGGGATACCGATGCCGTCATCCTCCACCGTCAGCACACAGCTGTGCTCGTCATGGCTCAGGCGCAGCACCAGCCGCTCATCGCAGTAGCGCATGGCATTGCGCACCAGGTTCTGCACCGCCCGCGCGGTAAGCCGCGGATCAAGGATCAGGCGTGGCAGGTCGGACTCGGCACGCACCTCCCAGGTGATCCCGCGGCCGTCCAGCTCCTCGGCAAAACTGCCGAGGATGCTGTCGACGAACTCCAGCAAGCCCACCTCGACCCGCTCGCCCATCTGCCCCGGCGTCTGCAGGCGGTTGTACGACAGCAGTTCGAGCACCAGCGCATCCAGCTCGCGCACATGCCCCACCAGTTGCAGCAGACGCTTGCGACTGGCCGGCGGCAGTTCGTCGTACAACAGCACCAGGCCAAAATCCAGGCGGGTCAGCGGTGTGCGCAGTTCATGCGACACCGCGTTGAGCAACTCGCGCTGCTGGGTCAGCAACTGCTCCAGATCATCGGCCATGGTGTCGAACACCTTGGCCAACGCACCAATGTTCGAGCGCGGCGAAATCAGTGTGCGTTCCGACAGTTGCCCCTGGCCCAGCAGTTGCGCGGTGGCCTTGAGCCGTTGCAGGTCACGCCAGTGCGGCCATACCCAGAACAGCAGGCAGGCCAACAGCGCCGCGCCGATCAGGACCATGATCGTCCATGAGAGCATGTTGATGTCGTAGGGCTCCGGCGGGTTGATCAGCGCCACCATCCATTCGCTGTCCAGCGGCGCCAGCGCTGTTTCGTAGTAGCCCCAGTCACCCAGGCGCACCACATACTGGCCGCTCTGCAAGCGGCCACGTTCGTCGGCATCGAGGTCGCTCTCCAACTGACGCCGCAGCTCGATGCGCAGCGGTGCGAAATCCTTGCTCAGCACCTCGGCCACTGCCGGCCATTGCGCCTTGGGAGACTGCTCGAACTGCTTGACCACCAGCCGCTGCACACCCCGCGCCTGCTCCAGGTTGTAGGCGATATAACGACCGTGGAACGCCTGCACGATCAGGTCGGGCACGAAGTACATGGCGCCGGCATAGGCCGAGATGGTGATCAGGTACAAACGGACGACGATTTTCAGCATGGCGCTGTCTTGACCTCAGAATTCCCACTCGACGCGGCTGAACAGGTAACCCTTGCCCCACACGGTCTTGATCTTCCGCGCTTCGCCGGCGTTGTCATCGAACTTGCGGCGCAATTTGGAGATGGCCACGTCCACCGAACGGTCGGTGCCGTTGAACTCGATACCGCGCAGTTGCTGGAGGATATGGTCGCGGCTGAGCACCGTGCCGGCATTGCGCGCCAGCACTACCAGCAGGTTGAATTCGCCACTGGACAACTCCACCGGCTCGTCACGCCAGTGCACGGTGCGCTCGGCCAGGTTGATGCGCAGCCCACCGATGGCGATCAGGTCGCTCTCCAGGTGTGGCTCGTTGATGCTGCTGCGCCGCAGCAGGGTGCGCACCCGCGCCAGCAGCACGCGCGGTTCGCACGGCTTGGTGACGTAGTCGTCAGCGCCCATTTCCAAACCCAGTACCTGGTCATGGCTATCGTCGCGGGCGGTCAGCATCAGGATCGGCAACGCCGCCGACTCGGCGCGCAGCAACTGGCACACCTGCAGGCCATCGAGGCCCGGCAGCATCAGATCGAGAATGACCAGGTCCGGCTGGGTCCGCCGCGACGCGTCCAGGGCATGATCGCCACGGGCGATCACACTCACGCAAAAGCCATTGCGCTGCAGGTAGCTGGCAATCAGCTCGGACAAGGCGCAGTCGTCTTCAACCAGGAGGATATTCGGCATGGGCAATTTGACAGGCAGGAAAAGTCAGGCAGGATATAGAACCTCACCGGACGCGGCGCGATTCTTCACACTTTTTCACATTAGGCCTACACAGCTTCACACAGCCTGTAGGAGGCCTGCCTTAGGATTGCCGGGTCATTTATGGAAGATCCGCATGCCCAGTTCAAGCCCCGTCCGTCTGCGCACCCTGTTCCCGCTGCTCGCCCTCAGCCTGGCACTGGCCGGCTGCGGCGACGCGCCGAGCGATGAGCAAAAGCCGCCGGCGCCCAATGTCTCGATCGAAACCGTCAAGGTTCAGCCCCTGGCCATCAGCACCGAGCTGTCCGGGCGCGTGCTCGCCCCACGGGTTGCCGAAGTGCGCGCCCGGGTTGCCGGTGTGGTGCTCAAGCGCGTGTACCGCGAAGGCAGCGACGTGAAACAGGGCGATGTGCTGTTCCGCATCGACCCGGCGCCGTTCCAGGCCGATTACGACAGTGCCCGCGCCGCCCTGGCCAAGGCCGAAGCCACGCGTTTCCAGGCCAAGCTGCAGGACGAGCGCTACCGCGAGTTGATCAGCATCAACGCGGTCAGCCGCCAGGAGCACGACAACGCCCGCGCCGCGGCGCTGCAGGCCAACGCCGATGTCGATGCGGCCAAGGCCGCGCTCGAACGCGCCCGCCTGAACCTCGGCTACGCCACGGTTACCGCACCGATTTCCGGGCGGGTGGGCCGCGCACTGGTTACCGAAGGTGCCCTGGTCGGGCAGAACGAGTCGACGCCGCTGGCGATCATCCAGCAGCTCGACCCGATCCACGCCGACATCACCCAGTCGACCCGCGAGATCAACGCGCTGCGCCGCGCCCTGCGCGCCGGCGAGCTGCAGCAGGTCGGCGACGGCCAGGCCCGCGCCACGCTGATCCAGGACGATGGCTCGGTCTACCCGCAGCCGGGCAAGCTGCTGTTCTCCGACATCAGCGTCGACCAGAGCACCGGGCAGATCACCCTGCGCAGCGAATTCCCCAACCCGGACCTCGACCTGTTGCCGGGCAGCTTCATCCGCGTGCGCCTGGAACAGGCGATCCAGCCGCAGGGCATCAGCGTGCCGCAACAGGCCGTGCTGCGCGACAGCGCCGGCAAACCACGGGTGCTGCTGGTGGACGCCGAGCAAACGGTCAGCGAACGCCCGGTGGTGCTCGGCGCCGCCCAGCAGGACCGCTGGATCGTCAGCGAAGGCCTGGCTCCCGGCGACCGCGTGGTGATCGAAGGGCTGCAACACGTCAAGGTCGGTGACCATGTGCAGGTCACCCCGACCGGCAAGGATGCCCTTCCCATCGTTCAGCATTCCGGCCAATGAGGGCCTGATTCATGCCGCAGTTTTTTATTGACCGCCCGATCTTCGCCTGGGTGGTGGCACTGTTCATCCTGCTCGCCGGGGCCATGGCCCTGCCGAAGCTGCCCGTCGCCCAGTATCCCAACGTCGCCCCGCCACAGATCGAGATCTACGCGGTGTACCCCGGCGCCTCGGCGCAGTCGATCGACGACAGCGTGGTCAGCCTGATCGAGCAAGAGCTCAACGGCGCCGACCACCTGCTGTACTTCCAGTCGCAGAGCAGCCTCGGCAGCGCGACCATCACCGCCACCTTCGAACCCGGCACCAACCCGGAACTGGCCCAGGTCGACGTGCAGAACCGCCTGAAAGTGGTCGAGTCGCGCTTGCCGCGGGCCGTTACCCAGCAAGGCCTGGCGGTGGAAAAGATCTCCACCGGCTTCCTCATGCTGGTCACCCTGACCTCGGAAACGCCGAACCTCGACGAGGTCGGCTTGAGCGACTTCCTCGCGCGTAACGTGATGAACGAGATCCGCCGCCTCAAGGGCGTCGGCAAGGCCCAGCTGTATGGCTCGGAGCGGGCCATGCGGGTCTGGATCGACCCGCAGAAACTGGTCGGTTTCAACCTCACCCCCGAGGACGTCAACACCGCTATCGCCGGGCAGAACGCCCTGGTCGCCCCCGGCAGCATCGGCGATCTGCCGGGCAGCCCGACCCAGATGATCACCGCCAACGTGCTGGTCAAAGGGCAACTGTCGACCCCGGAAGAGTTCGCCGGCATCGTCCTGCGGGCCAACCCGGACGGGTCCACGGTGACCATCGGCGATGTCGCCCGGGTCGAGATCGGCAGCCAGGAATACCAGTACGGCACTCGCCTCAACGGCCAGCCATCGACCGCCTTCAGCGTGCAGTTGTCGCCGGGCGCCAACGCCATGGAAACCGCCACCCTGGTGCGGGCCAAGATGCACGAGCTGTCGCGTTTCTTCCCGCCGGGCGCGCGCTACGACATCCCGTATGACACCTCGCCGTTCGTCAAGGTGTCGATCCAGCAGGTGATTACCACCCTCGGCGAAGCCATGGTGCTGGTGTTCCTGGTGATGTTCGTGTTCCTGCAAAACATCCGCTACACGCTGATCCCGACTCTGGTGGTGCCGGTGGCGTTGATGGGCACCTTTGCGGTGATGTACGGCCTGGGCTTTTCGATCAACGTGCTGACCCTGTTCGGCATGGTGCTGGCCATCGGCATCCTGGTCGACGACGCCATCGTGGTGGTGGAGAACGTCGAGCGGATCATGGCCGAAGAAGGCCTGCCGCCGCGCGAAGCGACCCGCAAGGCCATGGGCCAGATCAGCGGCGCGATCATCGGCATCACCCTGGTGCTGGTAGCCGTGTTCCTGCCGATGGCGTTCATGAGCGGTTCGGTCGGGGTGATCTACCAGCAGTTCTCGGTGTCGATGGCGGTATCGATCCTGTTCTCGGCGTTCCTTGCCCTGAGCCTGACCCCGGCCCTCTGTGCCACCCTGCTCAAGCCGCTGGCCAAGGGCGAGCACCACGAGAAACGCGGCTTCTTCGGCTGGTTCAACCGCCGCTTCGAGAACCTGAGCAACGGCTACCAGCGCTGGGTGGCGAATGCCATCGCCCGCACCGGCCGCTACCTGCTGGTGTATGGACTGCTGCTCGGGGCGCTGGTGTACAGCTTCAGCGAGCTGCCCTCCTCGTTCCTGCCGACCGAAGACCAGGGCTACACCATCACCGACGTGCAATTGCCACCGGGTGCCAGCCGTAACCGCACGGTGCAGGTCGCCGAGCAGATCGAGGCGAACAACGCCGGCGAACCAGGCGTGGGCAACACCACGGTGATCCTCGGCTTCAGTTTCTCCGGTAACGGGCAGAACGCGGCGCTGGTCTTCACCACGCTCAAGGACTGGGCCGAGCGTAGCGCCGAGCACAGCGCCCAGGCGATTGCCGACCGCGCGACCATGGCCTTCAGCCAGTTCAAGGACGCGATTGCCTACTCGGTGCTGCCGCCACCGGTGGATGGCCTGGGTAACTCGACCGGCTTCGAGTTCCGCCTGCAGGACCGTGGCGGCCTTGGCCACCAGCGCCTCACCGAGGCCCGCGACCAGTTGCTGGCTGCGGCCGAACAGAGCCCGGTGCTGGTCAACGTGCGCGAAGGTGCGCTGGCCGACAGCCCACAGGTGCAACTGGCCGTCGACCGCCAGCAAGCCAACGCCCTCGGGGTGTCGTTTGCCGATATCGGTACGGTACTGAACACGGCAGTGGGCTCCACCTATGTCAACGACTTCCCCAACCAGGGGCGGATGCAGCGCGTGGTGGTACAGGCCGAGGGCGACCGCCGCAGCCAGATCGAAGACCTGCTGAAGATCCATGTGCGCAACAGCAGCGGCAAGATGGTCCCGCTGTCGGCCTTTGCCCATGCCGAATGGACCTCCGGCCCGGTGCAACTGACCCGCTACAACGGCTACCCGGCCATCGCCATTTCCGGCGAACCGGCACCGGGGCATAGCTCTGGCGAAGCGATGGCGGAGATCCAGCGTCTGGTCGACCAGTTGCCACTGGGCTACGGCCTGGAGTGGACCGGGCTGTCGCTGCAGGAAAAACTTTCCGGCAGCCAGGCGCCCTTGCTGATGGGCCTGTCGCTGCTGGTGGTATTCCTCTGTCTGGCGGCGCTGTATGAAAGTTGGTCGATTCCGACGGCGGTATTGCTGGTGGTACCGCTTGGCGTGCTCGGTGCGGTGCTCGCGGTGACGCTGCGCGGGATGCCCAACGACGTGTTCTTCAAAGTCGGCCTGATTACCCTGATCGGCCTGTCGGCGAAGAACGCCATCCTGATCATCGAGTTTGCCAAGGACCTGGTCGATCAGGGCCACGATCTGGTCGAGGCCACGGTAAAAGCCGCGCGCCTGCGTTTGCGGCCGATCGTGATGACCTCGCTGGCGTTCATTCTCGGCGTGGTGCCCTTGGCGATTGCCAGCGGTGCCAGCTCGGCGAGCCAGCAGGCCATTGGCACTGGGGTGATCGGCGGTATGCTCAGCGCCACCCTGGCGGTGGTGTTCGTGCCGGTGTTCTTTGTGGTGGTGATGCGCCTGAGTGGCGCCGAGCGCCGCGCCAAAGCGGCGACCGCGCAGCATGCGGTGTCCGGCGAAAGCTGATGGACAGCGCGCCAGCGCTCATGGGATGGTGACCGGCATTACCTGCCAGGAACCCGTTGCATGAGTGCTGTCTCCCCTCCTCCGTTTTCCGTGCTGGTGCTGGCCGGCGGTCGTGGCCAGCGCATGGGCGGCCACGACAAGGGCCTGCTGGCCTGGCATGGCCAGCCGCTGATTGCCCATCTGCAGCGCCTGCTGCGTCCGCTCAGCGACGACCTGATCATCTCCTGCAACCGTAACCAGGCGCTTTACCGCAGCTATGCCGATCAACTGGTGGGCGATCTGGAGCCGGACTTTCCCGGGCCGCTGGCAGGCGTACGAGCCGGATTGCGGGTGGCCCGGCATGAGTGGTTGCTGATTCTTGCCTGCGATGCGCCGTTGGTCGACCGGGCGCTGATCGAGCAGTTGCTGAATCTGGCGCAGACCACCCAGGCCCCAGCCATGGTGCGTCAGGCCGGGTTCTGGCAGCCGATGTTCAGCCTGATTCCCAGGCGCCTGGCGGCGCCCCTGGAGCAACGCTGGCAGGCTGGCGAACGCAGCCTGCAACGGGCGTTGCGCGATGAAAATCTACAGGCGCTGGACTGCGCCGAGGATGATCGACGCCTGAGCAACTTCAATACGCCGGAGGGCTTGCGTTAAAAGCATCGCGGGACGCGCCCGCTCCCACAGGG
>NZ_QETK01000056.1 GCF_003105155.1 Pseudomonas sp. SDI
CCATGGATGGGCCATCAGCGCGGTCCCCGCGGAGCAGGTGCGGAGCGAGGGAACCCCGGAGCGCAGCGCAGGGGCCGTATGCAGGGCCGGGGCGTTTTGGTCACTTTTGCGCCGTCAAAAGTGACCCGCCGTCAGGGCGGAAGGGGCCGGCAGAGCCGCCATCCACAATGGATATGCCCACCAAGGCCAAAGCCAAAGCCCATGGCATCGCCGGCAAGGCCGACCCACAGGGCAAATAACCGCTGAGAGCGCAGGCGCGGCTAAAAAGCCTTAGGCCGCTACCCCGGCATCAGCGGTCAACCCCGCCTCTTCGATCGCACTGATCGCACACTGCTCGTCTATGTCCGAGGTATCCCCGCTAATCCCGATCGCCCCCAACACGATCCCCTGCGCATTGCGAATCAGCACGCCACCGGGCGCCGGCACTACCGGGCTCTGGCCCAGGCCGTTGAGTGCGGCAAAGAACGCCGGACGCTGTTGTGCGTCGAGCGCCAGCAGGCGCGAGCCCTTGCCCAGGGCAATCGCCCCCCACGCCTTACCCATTGCCACCTGTGGCCGCAACAGGCTCGCACCGTCTTCACGCTGCAGGGTCAGCAGGTGCCCGCCGGCATCCAGCACCACCACTGTCAGCGGCGCAGCCGAGATCTTGCGACCCGCAACCAGCGCGGCATTCACCAGATTGACAGCCACTTTCAAGCTCAAAGCGTTCATGGAAGGTCCTCTTGTTGTTAGAAGCCCAGTTGGGCAAGTGAAAATTCAATACGACAAATAGAACACAATGGAGATTATTTTTGTATACAATAATTTCCGCCATCTGCATCGAATCTGACCAAATGCCGTTTTCACCGGTGTTACGACGAACGCGCAGGCGGCCGATGAAAATGGATTGACCAGAGCTGCCTGCCGTGAATACACTCTGACGAAAAGCCATTTGTATACAATTACAAAACCAAAGAGGCACAAAACCATGAGCAAAATGAGAGCAATCGATGCAGCCGTTCTGGTGATGCGCCGCGAAGGTGTTGAAACCGCGTTTGGCATCCCGGGAGCAGCGATCAACCCGCTGTACTCGGCTTTGAAGAAAGTCGGCGGTATCGATCACGTCCTCGCTCGTCACGTTGAAGGCGCCTCGCACATGGCCGAGGGCTACACCCGCACCAAGGCCGGCAACATCGGCGTGTGCATCGGCACCTCGGGCCCAGCCGGCACCGACATGGTCACCGGGCTGTACAGCGCCTCCGCCGACTCCATCCCAATCCTGTGCATCACCGGTCAGGCACCCCGTGCCCGCCTGCACAAGGAAGATTTCCAGGCCGTCGACATCACCAGCATCGTCAAGCCGGTGACCAAGTGGGCGACCACCGTTCTGGAGCCGGGCCAAGTGCCTTACGCCTTCCAGAAAGCCTTCTACGAAATGCGTTCCGGCCGTCCAGGCCCAGTGCTGATCGACCTGCCGTTCGACGTGCAGATGGCTGAAATCGAATTCGATATCGACGCCTACCAGCCGCTGCCCGTGCAGAAGCCTTCGGCCAACCGTGTTCAGGCCGAAAAGGCCCTGGCCATGCTTGACTCCGCCGAGCGCCCACTGCTGGTGGCCGGTGGCGGCATCATCAACGCCGACGCCAGCGACAAACTGGTCGAGTTCGCCGAACTGACCGGCATCCCGGTCGTTCCAACCCTGATGGGCTGGGGCATCATCCCGGACGATCACGAGCTGATGGTCGGCATGGTCGGTCTGCAGACGTCGCACCGCTACGGCAACGCCACCCTGCTCAAGTCCGACCTGGTGCTGGGTATCGGTAACCGTTGGGCCAACCGCCACACCGGCTCGGTCGACGTCTACACCGAAGGCCGTCGCTTCATCCACGTCGACATCGAACCGACCCAGATCGGCCGTGTGTTCACCCCGGACCTGGGCATTGTTTCCGACGCCGGGGCAGCGCTGGACGTGTTCCTCGAAGTGGCCCGCGAGTGGAAAGCCGCCGGCAAGCTGAAGTGCCGCGGCGAATGGCTCAAAGACTGCCAGCAGCGTAAAGCCAGCCTGCAGCGCAAGACCCACTTCGACAACGTGCCGGTCAAGCCACAGCGCGTTTACCAGGAAATGAACCAGGTGTTCGGCAAGGACACCTGCTACGTCAGCACCATCGGTCTGTCGCAGATCGCTGGCGCGCAGTTCCTCCACGTGTACAAGCCACGTCACTGGATCAACTGCGGCCAGGCCGGCCCGCTGGGCTGGACCATTCCGGCAGCACTGGGTGTGGTCAAGGCCGACCCGAGCCGCAAGGTTGTCGCCCTCTCCGGCGACTACGACTTCCAGTTCATGATCGAAGAGCTGGCGGTGGGCGCGCAGTTCAACCTGCCTTACGTCCACGTCGTGGTGAACAACTCCTACCTGGGTCTGATCCGTCAGGCACAGCGCGGCTTCGAGATGGATTACTGTGTGCAGCTGGCGTTCGAGAACATCAACGCTCCAGAGCTGAACGGCTACGGCGTCGACCACGTCGCGGTGGTCGAAGGTCTGGGTTGCAAGGCCCTGCGCGTGTTCAAACCGGAAGAAATCCAGCCGGCCCTGCGCAAAGCCCAGCAACTGGCAGAAGAGTTCAAGGTGCCGGTCGTGGTCGAGGTAATCCTCGAGCGCGTGACCAACATTTCCATGGGTACCGAAATCAACGCGGTCAACGAATTCGAAGACCTGGCCCTGGTCGGCAACGACGCGCCAACCGCGATTTCGCTGCTCGACTGATTCGCTGAAGCGGCCCTGCACACAGTGCAGGGCCCACTTTGCAAGGAGACAACCATGCCACGCTTCGCCGCCAACCTGTCCATGCTGTTCACCGAGCAGGACTTCCTCGCCCGTTTCAAGGCTGCTGCCGATGCCGGCTTCAGCGGGGTCGAGTACCTCTTCCCGTACGATTTCAGCTCGGCTGAAATCAAGGACCTGCTCGACAAGCACGGCCTGACCCAGGTGCTGTTCAACCTGCCGGCCGGCGACTGGGCCAAGGGTGACCGCGGCATCGCCTGCGACCCGGCCCGGGTCGAGGAATTCCGCGCCGGTGTCGACCTGGCCATCGCCTACGCGAAAGTCCTGGGCAACACCCAGGTCAACTGCCTGGCCGGTATTCGTCCACAGGGTCCGGACTGCGCCACCGTACGCAAGACCTTCGTCGACAACCTGAAATTCGCGGCCGAGAAGCTGCAGGCTGCCGGGATCAAGCTGGTCATGGAAATGATCAACACCCGCGACATCCCCGGCTTCTACCTGAACACCACCCAGCAGGCGCTGGAGATCCAGGCCGAGGTGGGCAGCAGCAACCTGTTCCTGCAGTACGACATCTACCACATGCAGATCATGGAGGGCGATCTGGCCCGCACCGTGGAAGGCAACCTGGCCAAGATCAACCACATCCAGCTGGCCGACAACCCGGGCCGCAACGAGCCGGGTACCGGCGAGATCAACTACCGCTTCCTCTTCGAACACCTGGACCGCATCGGCTACCAGGGCTGGGTGGGCTGCGAATACAAGCCGCTGACCACCACCGAAGCGGGCCTGGGCTGGTTGAAAACGCATAACGCGATCTAAGACAACTGTCGCGATCAGGCTTTTCTGTGGGAGCCGGCTCGTACCGCGAAGCGATGGTCGCTTCACAGCCGTCATCGCGGGACAAGTCAGGTAGCCGCACCGCCGCTCCCACAGGGCCCCCACAGCTTCAGATTGCTTGAACACACAATTACAACGAGGCAACTCTCATGGCTAAAATCGGTTTCATCGGCACTGGCATCATGGGCCGTCCAATGGCGCAGAACCTGCAGAAAGCGGGTCACAGCCTGTTCGTTTCCACCCACCACGATGCTGCCCCGGCCGAGCTGATCGCCGCTGGCGCCGTGGCCCTGGCCAACCCGAAAGAAGTGGCTCAGGAAGCTGAATTCATCATCGTCATGGTGCCCGATACCCCACAGGTAGAAAGCGTCCTGTTCGGCGAGAACGGCGTGGCCCAGGGCGTTGGCCCGAACAAGGTAGTGATCGACATGAGCTCGATCTCGCCGACCGCCACCAAAGCCTTCGCCGAGAAGATCAAGGCAACCGGCGCGGCCTACCTCGACGCCCCAGTATCCGGTGGCGAAGTCGGTGCCAAAGCGGCCACCCTGAGCATCATGGTCGGTGGCTGCCCGAACGCCTTCGAGCGCACCCTGCCGCTGTTCCAGGCCATGGGCAAGAACATCACCCGCGTCGGTGGCAACGGTGACGGCCAGACCGCCAAGGTCGCCAACCAGATCATCGTCGCCCTGAACATCCAGGCCGTTGCCGAAGCCCTGCTGTTCGCCGCCAAGAACGGCGCCGATCCAGCCAAGGTGCGTGAAGCGCTGATGGGTGGCTTCGCTTCGTCGAAGATCCTCGAAGTGCACGGCGAGCGCATGATCAAAGGCACCTTCGACCCAGGCTTCCGTATCAGCCTGCACCAGAAGGACCTGAACCTGGCCCTGCAAGGCGCCAAGGAACTGAACATCAACCTGCCCAATACCTCCAACGCGCAACAGGTGTTCAGCACCTGCGCGGCCATCGGTGGCGCCAACTGGGACCACTCGGCACTGATCAAAGGCCTGGAACACATGGCCAACTTCTCGATCCGCGACGAGCAATAAGTTTCGGCTAGACAAGACCCGAGCAACACCCGCCCTTGGGTCCGCCTGCACGGAGGCAGGCCCAAGGGCGTTTTCGATTCTGAAGAACAATAAGATTGGAGCCTGCCATGTCGGTCGATCCGCAACAATTCCTGCGCGAGCTGTTCGACACAGCCATCGATGCCGCGCATCCACGCCAAGTCCTTGAAGCTCACCTGCCCGCCGACCGCAGCGGCCGCGTTATCGTCATCGGCGCCGGCAAGGCTGCCGCGGCCATGGCCGAAGTGGTCGAGCACAGCTGGAAAGGCGAAGTCTCGGGCCTGGTCGTGACCCGTTATGGCCACGGCGCCAGCTGCTCGAAAATCGAAGTGGTCGAAGCCGCTCACCCGGTCCCGGATGCCGCCGGCCTGGCCGTGGCCAAGCGGGTACTGGAGATGGTCAGCAACCTGAGTGCCGACGACCGCGTCATCTTCCTGCTCTCGGGCGGTGGTTCGGCACTGCTGGCCTTGCCGGCCGAAGGCCTGACCCTGGCCGACAAGCAACAGATCAATAAAGCCCTGCTCAAGTCCGGGGCGACCATCGGCGAGATGAACTGCGTGCGCAAGCACCTCTCGGCGATCAAGGGCGGCCGCCTGGCCAAGGCCTGCTGGCCAGCCACGGTGTACACCTATGCGATTTCCGATGTACCGGGCGACCTGGCCACGGTCATCGCCTCCGGCCCTACCGTGGCCGACCCGAGCACCTCGGCCGAAGCCTTGGCGATTCTCAAACGCTACCACATCGAAGCGCCGCAAGCGGTGATCGATTGGCTGAACAACCCGGCCTCGGAAACCGTCAAGGCCGACGACCCGGCCCTGGCCCGCAGCCACTTCCAGCTGATCGCCCGGCCACAGCAGTCGCTCGAAGCTGCCGCGGTGAAAGCCCGTCAGGCCGGCTTCAGCCCGCTGATCCTCGGCGACCTTGAAGGCGAGTCGCGCGAAGTAGCCAAGGTACATGCCGGCATCGCCCGGCAGATCGTCCTGCATGGCCAGCCGCTGGCGGCACCGTGCGTGATCCTCTCCGGTGGCGAAACCACCGTGACCGTGCGCGGCAACGGCCGTGGCGGGCGTAACGCCGAGTTCCTGCTGAGCCTCACCGAAAGCCTCAAGGGCCTGCCCGGCGTGTATGCGCTGGCCGGCGACACCGATGGCATCGACGGCTCGGAAGAAAACGCCGGCGCCTACATGACCCCGGACAGCTATGCCCGCGCCCAGGCCCTGGGCCTGTCGGCGTCCGACGAACTGGACAACAACAACGGCTATGGCTACTTCGCCGCGCTCGACGCCTTGATCGTTACCGAGCCGACCCGGACCAACGTCAACGATTTCCGCGCCATTCTGATCCTTGAGACTGCCCAACATGACGCCTGACAAAAAAGTCAAAATCCTCGCCACCCTCGGCCCTGCGATCAACGGCATCGACGACATTCGTCAGCTGGTCGAAGCCGGGGTGAACATCTTCCGCCTGAACTTCAGCCACGGCGAACATGCCGACCACGCCCTGCGCTACCAGTGGATCCGCGAAGTCGAAGCCCAGCTGAACTACCCGCTGGGGATCCTCATGGACCTGCAAGGGCCGAAGCTGCGCGTTGGCCGCTTTGCCGACGGCAAGGTCCAGCTGCAACGTGGCCAGGCCCTGCGCCTGGACCTGGACGGCACCCCCGGCACCCTGGAGCGGGTCAACCTGCCGCACCCGGAAATCATTGCCGCGCTGGAGCCGGGCATGGACCTGTTGCTCGACGATGGCAAGCTGCGCCTGCGGGTCACCGCCAAGCACGCCGACGCGATCGACACCGAAGTGCTCAACGGCGGCGAGCTGTCCGACCGTAAGGGCGTGAACGTGCCACAGGCGGTGCTCGACCTCAGCCCGCTGACCGCCAAGGACCGCCGCGACCTGAGCTTCGGCCTGGAGCTGGGCGTGGACTGGGTGGCGCTGTCGTTCGTGCAACGTCCGGAAGACATCATCGAGGCGCGCCAGCTGATTGGCGACCGGGCCTACCTGATGGCCAAGATCGAAAAACCCTCTGCCGTGACCCAACTGCGTGAGATCGCCCAACTGAGCGACGCGATCATGGTCGCCCGTGGCGACCTCGGTGTCGAAGTGCCGGCCGAAAGCGTGCCGCAGATCCAGAAAAACATCATCGCCACCTGCCGCCAGCTGGGCCGTCCGGTAGTGGTGGCGACACAGATGCTGGAGTCGATGCGTTTCTCCCCGGCACCGACCCGCGCCGAAGTCACCGACGTGGCCAATGCCGTGGCCGAAGGGGCCGATGCGGTGATGCTCTCGGCGGAAACCGCCTCTGGCGAATACCCGCTGGAAGCCGTGCAGATGATGAGCAAGATCATTCGCCAGGTCGAATCGGGCCCGGATTACCAGGCGCAGCTGGACGTTAGCCGGCCACAGGCGGAAGCCACCGTATCGGACGCGATCAGCTGTGCGATCCGCCGGATCAGCGGCATCCTGCCGGTTGCGGTGCTGGTCAACTACAGCGAGTCGGGCAACTCGACCCTGCGGGCCGCGCGTGAGCGGCCACGGGCACCGATCCTCAACCTGACGCCGAACCTGACCACGGCGCGGCGCCTGAGCGTGGCCTGGGGCGTGCATTCGGTGGTCAACGACCGCCTGCGCCAGGTGGACGAAGTGTGCTCGACGGCCCTGGAAATCGCCCAGGCGCAAGGCATGGCCAGCCGTGGCGACACGCTGCTGATCACCGCCGGTGTGCCTTTTGGCAAGCCAGGGTCGACTAACACGCTGCGGATCGAGACGTTGATCTGAGGTGACTGCATCGCGGGACGAGCCCGCTCCCACAAAGCCCTGTGCGTTGCTGTGGGAGCGGGCTC
>NZ_QETK01000057.1 GCF_003105155.1 Pseudomonas sp. SDI
TACCTGATGGTCGATGCGGCCGGCGTATTCGATCACGCCGTCGGCGCGGTAACGGGCCAGGTCGCCCGTGCGGTACAGGCGTTCGCCGTTGCCGAACGGACTGGTCATGAAGCGCTCGGCGGTGAGGCCGGGGCGACGGTGGTAGCCGCGAGCCAGGCCTTCGCCGCCCAGGTACAGTTCGCCGATGACGCCGACCGGGACCGGGTTCAGTTCCGGGTCGAGGATGAAGGTCGACAGGTTGGCGATGGGGTGGCCAATAGGCACGCCGTCGCGGCCTTCGTCGACGCAGGTCCAGTGGGTGACGTCGATGGCGGCTTCGGTGGGGCCGTAGAGGTTGTAGAGGCTGGCCTCTGGTAGCTTGGCAAAGACTTGCAGTTGGGCATCGACAGGCAATGCCTCACCACTGCAAATAATGCGTCTGACGCCACCGCCCCCTGTATCCTGCGAACGGCTGCGAAGCGCCAGCAAATCCGCTGAATGCGACTCTTGGCGAGCGCTGCGCGCTCGACCGCGGGACAAGCCCGCGCCCACAGAAGAGCCAGCTTCCATGGATTCTGGAAGGGACTGGAGGAAGACCTGGAGCATCGACGGGACGAAGTGCAGCGTGGTGACCTGATGCCGTTCGATCAGCTCGACCAGCTTCGCCGGATCGCGATGATCCCCCGGCGCCGCCAGTGCCAGCCGGGCCCCGGTCATCAACGGCCAGAAGAACTCCCATACCGACACGTCGAAGCTGAACGGAGTCTTCTGCAACACCGTATCACTGCCATCCAACCCATACGCCTGCTGCATCCAGCACAAGCGGTTGGTCAGCGCCGAGTGGCGGTTGCCTGCGCCTTTCGGTTTGCCGGTCGAGCCCGAGGTATAAATCACATAGGCCAGGTTTTCCCCGGTCACCTCAACATTCGGGTTATGCGTGGCATAGCCGTCCAACGGCTCTTCCAGCAGCAGCGTGGTCAGGGAAGCGGGAATCGGCAGCGCCTCCAGCAGATGCCGCTGCGTCAGCAACAGACGAATGCCACTGTCCTCGAACATATAGGCCAGTCGTTCCTCGGGATACTCAGGATCCAGCGGCACATACGCCCCGCCCGCCTTCAGCACCCCAAGCAAGCCCACCACCATGTCCAGCGAACGCTCGGCCGCGATGCCCACCAGCACATCCGGCCCAACCCCCGCCTCGATCAACCGATGCGCCAGCTGGTTCGCCCGCGCATTCAGCTCGGCATAGCTCAGTTCCACCTCACCAAACAGCAACGCCGGCGCATCGGGCGCCCGCTCCACCTGCGCCTCGATCAGCGCCTGCACGCTGCGCTGCAACGGGTACGCAGTGGCCGTGGCATTCCAGCCCTCTACAATCGCCCGGCGCTCATCCGCGTCCAGCATTGGCAGGTCCGCCACCCGCGTATCCGGTGCCGCGACAATCCCTTCCAGCAGGTTCAGCCAATGCCTGCCCATGCGCTCGATGGTCGACGCCTCGAACAGATCAGTGGCATACACCAGGTTCGCCGTCACGCCATCCGCCGACTCCACGGTTTCCAGCGTCAGGTCGAACTGCGCGGTGTGTCGCTCCCCGCTCAGCGACTGCACATTGAGCACCGCCTCGGCCTGCTCGGCCGCCTGCGCCTGGGCGCTGCCCTGGTGGTTGAACAGCACCTGGAACAGCGGGTTGTGGCTAAGGCTGCGCTCCGGTTGCAGGGCCTCGACCAGTTGCTCGAACGGCAGGTCCTGATGCGCCTGGGCGTCGATGGCTGCCTGCCGCACCTGCTGCAACAGCACGCGGAACGGCTGCTGCGGGGCGACCTCGGCCTTGAGGATCTGGGTGTTGACGAAGAAACCGATCAGCCGCTCGGTCTCGACCCGGTTGCGGTTGGCCACCGGCACGCCAACGCGGATATCGCCCTGGCCGCTGTAACGGTGCAACAAGGCCTGATACGAGGCCAGCAAGAGCATGAACACGGTGGCGTTTTCGCGCTGGGCCAGCTGCTTCAGCGCCTGGCTCAACCGCGCATCCAGGCGCAACGCATGCCGCGCACCACGGAAGCTTTGCTCGGCCGGGCGCGGATGATCGCTGGGCAGCGCCAGCACGCTCTGCTCACCGGCCAGCTGCGCCGTCCAGTAGGCCAACTGGCGCTCGCGCTCGCCGGCCTCCATCCAATGCCGCTGCCACAAGGCATAGTCGGCGTACTGGATCGGCAACGGCGGCAGCTCCAGGCGCAAACCACGGCTGTAGGCGCCATACAGCTGCACCAGCTCGTCGATCATCACCTGCATCGACGCGCCATCGGAAATGATGTGGTGCTGGGTCAGCACCAGCACGTGGTCGTCGGCCGCCACCTGCAACAGGCCAACCCGCAGCAGCGGGCCCCGCTGCAGGTCGAACAGGCGCTGGGTCTGTTCTTCGACAAACGCCTTGATCTGCAGCGCCTGGGTTTCGGCATCGGCAGCCAACGGGCGCTGTTCCGGGACGATGTCCAGGCTCAGCGTCGGCAAGATTTCCTGCCGGGTCTGCCCGTCATCCTCGACAAACCGCGTGCGCAGGCTCTGATGACGCTCGATCAGGCTGGCGAAGGCACCTTGCAGCGCCGCCAGGTCCAGCGCGCCACTCAGGCGCAGAGCCGCCGGGATGTGGTACGCCGTGCTCTGCGGGTCGAGCTGCCAGAGGAACCACTGCCGCTCCTGGGCGTAGGACAGCGGCAGCAGCTCGAACGACGACTGCACGTCGGGGATCGGCAGGTTGGCCGGGGATACCCCTTCCTCCAGCATCTTTTCCAGGTAGCGCCGGCGTTTTTCCAGCGGCAGGGTGATAAAGCGTTTGGCAATGTTCGAAGCGACAGACTTGTCCATCAGAAATCCTCCATCTCATCCAGCAGCGCTTCGAGCTTGCTCAATTTCGACGTATTCAAAGGTTTGGCCGTGGCTTCCAGTTGCTCGGCAAAGGCCTGCAACGTAGGGAAGCGGAACAGCAGTTGTGGCGTAAGGCTCAGGCCGAGTTCCAGTTGCAGGCGCGAAACCACGCTCACCACCGTCAGCGAATGGCCGCCCAGTTCGAAGAAGTCATCGCCCAGGCCGACCCGTTCCAGCTTGAGCACATCCCGCCAGATGGCCGCGACCTGCTGCTCCAGCTCGGTCACTGGGGCGATATAGGTGCGTTGCTGAAGGCTCGCGTCAGGTGCCGGCAGGGCCTTGCGGTCGAGCTTGCCGTTGGCGGTCAGCGGCAGCTGCTCGATGAAGATCAGTTGGCTTGGCAGCATGTAGTCCGGTAGGCCCTGACGCAGGTGCGCGCGCAACGGCTCGCGCAGCGTGTCGGCCTCCACGCCGGCCTTCGCCACCACGTAGCCGACCAGTTGCACCCCGGTGGCGCCGTTCAGCGCCAGCACGGCGGCTTCGGCCACCGCCGGGTGCTCCAGCAGGCTGGCCTCGATCTCGCCCAGCTCGATGCGGAAACCGCGCACCTTCACCTGCTGGTCGAGGCGACCGCTGTACTCGATCACCCCGTCGAGGCGATAGCGCGCCAGGTCACCGGTGCGGTACAGGCGCCCGCCTGCCGCATATGGATCGGGGATGAAGCGCGTGGCGCTGAGGTCGGCGCGGTTCAGATAACCACGGGCCAGGCCGGCGCGACCGATGTACAGCTCACCGATGCAGCCACGCGGCACCGGGTTCAGCTCACTGTCGAACAGGTACCAGGACAGGTCGTCGATGGGCGCGCCAATCGGGCTGCTGGCAGCGCGTTCCAGGTCGGCCAGGGTCAGTGGACGGTAGCTCACGTGCACGGTGGTTTCGGTGATGCCGTACATGTTGATCAGGCGTGGCGCGCTGTCGCCGAAGCGTTCGAACCACGGCCGCAGGCTTTTCACTTCCAGCGCTTCGCCGCCGAAGATCACCTGGCGCAGGGCGCCGCAGCCGACACCGGCGGGCAAGGCACAGGCGACGTGCATCAACTGCTTGAACGCCGAAGGGGTCTGGCTCAGCACGGTCACGCCTTCCCGGTCGAGCAGTTCGAGGAACTGCTGCGGCGAGCGGCTGACGTCGTGCGGGACAATCACCAGCTTGCCGCCGTACAGCAGCGCGCCGAAGATTTCCCACACGGAGAAATCGAAGGCATACGAGTGGAACAGGCTCCACACGTCGCTGGCATCGAAACCGAACCACTGCTCGGTGGCCTGGAACAGGCGCAGCACAGTGCGGTGTGGCAGCAAGGTGCCCTTTGGCTGACCGGTGGAACCCGAGGTGTAGATCACGTAGGCCAGGTTGGCCGCGCTCATCGACACGTCCGGGTTGTGCTCGGGCTGCCCCGCGCAGGTGCTGGCCAGATCGTCGAGCCGCAAGGTCTGCAATTGCGTCGGCACGTCGAGCGGGGCCAGCAGCTCGGCCTCGGCCAGCAGCAGGCTCAGGCCGCTGTCGCGGATCATGTAGTTGAGGCGCTCTTGCGGGTAATGCGGGTCCAACGGCACGTAGGCGCCGCCGGCCTTGAGCACGGCGAGCAGGGCCACCGGCAGGGCCAGCCGGCGTGCGCTGGCGATACCGACCAGCACGTCCGGGCCGACGCCACGGGCGATCAGCACATGGGCCAGCTGGTTGGCCTGGCGGTTGAGCTGCTGGTAGGTCAGGCTCTGGCCGTCGAGCACCACAGCGATAGCATTCGGTGCAGCGGCCACCTGAGCTTCGATTCGCTGATGCAGACAGCCGATATCCGGGTACTCGGCAGTGGCCGGGTTCCACTCGGCAATCAGCGCCTCGTGGCTGGCCGGGTCGAGCAATTCCAACGAGCACAGCGGCGCGTCGGCAGCGCCGATCATCTGCCGCAGCAGGTGCTGCAAGTGCTCGCCCAGGCGGGCAATGCTCGCCGCATCGAAATGCGCCTGGTCGTAGCTGTAATGCAGGCTCAGGCTCTCGCCCAGGCCAATGGCCAAGGTCAATGGATAGTTGGCCAGTTCGTGACGCGTCAGCGCGCCAAAACGCAGCTCATCCCCGCTGCCCTGTTGCAGGGCCTCCGACACTGGATAGTTCTCGAACACCAGCAAGGTATCGAACAACGCCCCACCACTGCGCCCGGCCCAGCGCTGGATCTCGAACAGCGGCGTGTGCTCATGCTCGCGCAGCGCCAGGTTCTGCGCCTGCACGTGCTGCAGCCAGTCGCCGATGCGCTGTTGTGGTTGTGGGCTGGCGATCACCGGCAGGCTGTTGATGAACAGGCCGACCTGTTGCTCGACCCCTTCCAGCTCGGCCGGGCGCCCGGCCACGGTGGCACCGAAGGTGACCGTGGACTGGCCGCTGTAGCGTTGCAGCAGTATCAGCCACGCCGCTTGCAGCACGGTGTTGACGGTGACTTTCTGCTGCCGGGCGAACTCGCCCAGCTGGCGGGTGCCGAGCGCATCGATGCGCTGATGCAGATCCGCCTGCCCCTGCCCTGGCTCGGCCAGCCCGGCCAGTGCCTGAACCAGCAGCGTCGGCTCGTCCAGCGCCGCCAGTTGCTGCTTCCAGAACGCTTGGCTGGCCGCAGCATCCTGCGCCTGGAGCCACTGGATATAGTCGCGCAAGCGCCCCGGCGCGCGCGGCACCGCTTGGCCGTGATAACGCTGCAACACTTCGCCGAGCAACTGCGAGCTGCTCCAGCCGTCCATCAGGATGTGGTGATGGGTGTAGATCAGGTGGTAGCGCTGCCCATCGAGCTTGACCAGTCGCAGGCGCAGCAGCGGTGCCGCGCTGAGGTCGAAGCCCTGTTCCAGTTCTTCAGCGGCAAGACGGTCGAGCGCGCCGTCGAGGTCGCTGCGGCCCTGCCAGTCGAGTTCGCCGAACGGCACGTGCAGCGCCTTGAGCAGCACCTGCACCGGCTGCTCCAGGTCGCCCTGCCAGACAAACGCCGTGCGCAGGCTGTCCTGCGCCTCCAGCGTGGCCTGCCAGGCGGCGCGGAAGCGGCCTGGATCGAGGCCTTCGACGTCGACCCGCAGCTGGTTCAGATAATCGCCAGCGCTCTGCTCGTAAAGGGTATGGAACAGCATGCCCTGCTGCATCGGCGACAACGGGTAAAGGTCCTCGATCTGCTGCGCCGGGAACGGCAGGCCGTCCAGCTGTGCCTGCGTCAAGCGGGCCAGGGGGAAGTCCGACGGGGTCACGCCGTGATGCTGCGGTGCCAGGCAGTGTTCGATCAGCGCTCGCAGTTCGCGGGCATAGTCGTCGGCCAGCGCCTGCACGGTGGCTTGGTCGAACTGCTCGCGGCTGAAGGTCCAGCCCAGGCTCAGTTGGCCGGCGTAGACCTGGCCATTGAGGGTCAGCCAGTTGCTCAGCGGCGCCTCGGCGCTCTGCCCGGCGCCGCCGCTCTCCCCGGCCGGAACGAACAGGCTGCCGTCGGCCTGGGTGAAGCTGCCGTCGAACTGGCCGAGGTAGTTGAAGGTGATACGCGGCACCGGCAGCGCTTGTAGCGCCGCGCGGCTGGCGTCGTCACCGAGGTAACGCAGGGCAGCGAAGCCGCTGCCCTTGTTCGGGATCGCGCGCAACTGCTCCTTAATCTGCTTGATCGACTCGCCGAGCTGCACCGCTGGCGACAGGCGCGCCGGGAACAGGCTGGTGAACCAGCCGACGGTGCGGGTCAGGTCGTGCTCGGCGAACAGCTCTTCGCGGCCGTGGCCTTCGAGCTGCACCAGCACCGCGTCGTCGCCGGTCCAGCGCGCGATCACCCGCGCCAGCGCGGTCAGCAGCAGGTCGTTGACCTGGGTGCGGTAGGCCGCCGGGGCGTCCTGCAACAACTGCCGGGTCAGGCCGGCATCGAGCTGCGAGTGCACGGTGTGGGCGTGGCGATTGTGCAGGCTGGCACCGGCCTTGGCGCCCGGCAGGTCGGCCTTGGCGCCGTGCAGTTGCTGCTGCCAGAAGCCCAGCTCGTCTTGCAGGGTTTCGCTGCGGGCATGCCGTTGCAGCTGTTCGGCCCAGGCCTTCACCGAGCTGGTCTTGGCTGGCAGCGGTTGCTGGCGGTAGGCGGTTTGCAGGTCTTCCAGGAGGATCCGCCAGGA
>NZ_QETK01000058.1 GCF_003105155.1 Pseudomonas sp. SDI
AAAGATCTCTGCCTGGCTGGTCGGGCATGGGCTCAACAACGCTTCGACGTCGTTGCTCGAACGCTGACGGGCTGCGCGTCGTGCTTCGTCGAGCTGGAAAGCACGTTCATGCGAGGCTCGGCTCATGAAAAATATCCCTGAGAAAGCAAAAACCGCACGCTAACAAAGGCTTTCCCAGAAGGATGTAGGACCGTTCCGAAATGTGTTTCAAGACGCCGAAAGAGGCTCTCCGGCAGCCAAGGGGCGGCTGGCGTAGCGCTGCGCGAGCACCGCGCAGACCATCAGCTGGAGCTGGTGAAAGATCATCAGCGGCAGGATCATCGCCCCCAGTGCCCCGCCGGCGAACAGCACCTGGGCCATCGGCACGCCGGTAGCCATGCTCTTTTTCGAGCCGCCGAAGAGGAGCGTAATGCGGTCTTCCAGGTTGAACCCCAACCAGCGCCCGAGGCCGTGGGTGCAGGCCAGCACCAGCGCCAACAGCAGGCAGCAGACCAGCCCCAGGGTGACCAGCCGCAGCGGCGGCACGGCGTGCCACAGACCGCTGATCACCGCGTCGCTGAAGGCGGTATACACCACCAGCAGGATCGAGCCCTGATCCACCGACTTCAACCAGCGCGCATTGCGCGCGACCCAGGCACCGATCCAGCGCCGCGCCAGTTGCCCGGCTACAAACGGCACCAGCAGTTGCAGGACGATCTTGTACACCGCCTCAAGGTTTGAGGCGCCATTGCCCTCGACGCCCATCAGCAGCATCACCAACAGCGGTGTCAGAACAATCCCCAGCAGGCTCGATGCGGCCGCGCTGCAGATCGCCGCGGGCACGTTGCCGCGCGCCAGTGAGGTGAAGGCAATGGCCGATTGCACCGTTGCCGGCAAGGCGCACAGGTACAGCACCCCCAGGTACAGTTCGTCCCCCACCAGCGGCAGCAGCAACGGCTTGAGCAGCAGCCCGAGCAGCGGGAACATCACGAAGGTACAACCGAACACCAGCAGGTGCAGGCGCCAGTGCCCGGCCCCGGCCAGTAGCGCCTCGCGCGACAGCTTGGCGCCATGCATGAAGAACAGCAGGGCAATCGCCAGGTGGGTCAGCCACTCGAACAGCAGCGCGCCGATGCCTTCGCACGGCAGCAAGGTGGCAATGACGATGACCGCCAGCAGAGCCAGGGTGAAATTGTCGAACAGCAACCGCAGGTGTCTCATCGCGCATTCCGGCTTGTTGTTAGGATGGGCGAGACGATAAGGTGTCCGTTCATTTCCGGCTAACGACAAAATGCCCACAGTGTCGATGAAAGGACAAACGCCGCGCTCGCAACGTCAGTTGCAGGCGGCCCTGGAAGCCCTGCCCCGCCCCGTCTACGGGCACGCCGAAGCGTTGCCGAACATTGCCCTGGGCTATCGCCATCGCCATCCCTGGGGGCAGTTGTCCTACGCGGCGCACGGCGTCTTGCAGGTGCATACCGATGCCGGCCACTACAGCGTGCCACCACAACGCGCGGTGTGGGTACCGGCGCAGGTCGTGCATCAGGTCAGCTGTGCCCCCGGCACCTGCCTGCGCAGCTTGTACCTGGACCCGCAACTGATGATCTGGCCCACCGCGCAATGCCGGGTGATCAGCGTCAACCCGCTGCTGCGCGAACTGATTCGCAGCTTCAGTGAATTGCCGGTGGCGTATGACCTCGACGGCGCCCCTGGGCGCCTGGTGGCGGTGCTGCTCGATCAACTGGCGGCGGCGCCGGAAGAAGACCTGGTCCTGCCGATACCGCGCGATCCGCGCTTGCGCGCCCTGTGCCGGCGCTTGCAGCAGCGCCCGGACGACAGCACCCGCCTGCTCGACCTGAGCCGCAAGGCCGGGGTCTCGGAAAAGACCCTCAGCCGCCGGTTCCTGCGCGATACCGGCATGACCTTCCGCCTGTGGCGCCAGCGCCTGCGCCTGCTCAGCGCCCTGCCGGCGCTGCAACGCGGCGAGCGAGTAACCGATGTGGCGCTGGCCTGCGGCTACGAATCGCTGTCGGCGTTCATTGCCGCCTTCGGCAAGCAGTTCGACCTGTCGCCCGGTGAATTCCAGCGCCAGAACGCCCTTCACGGCCAATAGCCTGCTAGGCTAGCGGCACCGCCATGGAATGGCTTCCCGCACAAAGGACTCGTCGTGCCCGCTCAAGCCCTGATCATTACCAGCGCCTGCATCGTCTTCGCGCTGGGCACGCTGCACCTGATCTACACCTTTTTCAGTCGCAAACTTCACCCCTACGACCCTGCGCTCACCAAGCACATGCAGCAGGTCACCCTGCGCATCACCCGCGAAACCACCCTGTGGCGCGCCTGGATCGGGTTCAACGCCAGCCACAGCCTGGGCGCCATGCTGTTCGGCTTGGTGTATGGCGAGCTGGCGTGGGCACATGCGCCGCTGCTGTTTGGCGACCCGCTGTTGCTCGGCAGCGGGCTGCTATTCCTCGCCGCGCTGTTGCTACTGGCGCGGCGCTACTGGTTCCGTATTCCGCTGTTCGCCATCGCCATCGCCCTGGTGTTCTACCTCACCGGCGCGGCGCTGCCGACGGACTGAAACGCCGCTGAAAGTGCCCAACTGCGACAGGCCCTGCAACGGCATAATAAGCGGGTGACTTTTGTTTGCCGAGACTGCTTCATGAACGTCCTTGCTGGTTGCCTACTGAGCCTGTTCAGCCTCACTGCTGCGGCCACGCCGTTGCAGATGCTCACCGACGATCACCCGCCCCTGCACTACCAGCAAGGCGAACAGATGCACGGCTTTGGCGTGGACGTGGTGCGCGCGCTGGCAGCCCGTACCGGCGACCCCGTGGTGCTGCGGCGTGTGCCGTTCCTGCGAGCAATGCGTGAAACCAGCGAGCATGCCGACATGGCCGTGTTCACCGTGCTGCGCACCGCCGAGCGCGAGGCGAAGTACCAGTGGGTGGGACCATTGCTGGAGGTCGAAAGCGGACTCTACTCCAGCACACGCGATATGCCGCGCCTGACCTCGCTGCAGGATGCGGCCAGGGCCGGACGGATCACCGTGCCGCGTAAATGGCTGGCCTACAGCTACCTGAAGCAACAGGGCCTGAGCAACCTCTATGGGGTGGAAACCCCGGAACAGATGATGAAGCTGCTGCGCCTGGGTCGCACCGACCTGGTAGTCCTGGACAACCTGAGCCTGGCGGCGCTGGCCGAGGAAGTCGACATGCAGGCCGGCCAACTGCACTTGCAGTTGCCGTTGATGAAGCAGGCCAACTACATCGCCTTCTCGCGCCAGACCGATGCGGCGCAGGTGCAACGCTGGCAGCAGGCGCTGGAGGCAATGAAGCGCGACGGCCAGATGGCGACGCTCGAACAGCGCTGGTTGCGCCCTCAGTTGCACCTGCAGCAGGTACAAGGGCGCTGAGCTGATACGAAAGCACCTGGCCGACAGCGTTGCAGGGCACTAGCCCGCCCCGCTGCCAACACCAGGGCGGTTACTGAGCCCAGTGCGCCTCACTGCTCTGCAACGCCGAAGCGATCGTCGCCAACTTGCCATCCGGCAGGGTATCCGGCAACAGATCCGTGCCCGAACTCACGTACAACTGCGCATACGCATTACGCAGCTCGGCGTAAGACAAATCCCGCTTCAACTGCGTCTGCAGGTTGTTCAGCTCGCCCTGAATCAACTCCAGCTCACCGATATTCTGCGTCTGGTAGCGATTACGCAGTTGCTCGGCAATCTGCCCGTCCAGGACCGCCAGCTCCTCGCTGGTGCGGAACTGCCGAGCCGCTTCGTTGTAGTTGGCATTGGCCACATACAACTGCGCCAGCACCGCCATCGACATCGCCTGCCGGCGTGCCGCCGCGACGTCCTCGCCAGCTTGCGCGACCTTGATCGCCGCCGGGGCCGACAACACGTTGAACAGGTTCCAGGTCACCTTGACGCCGTAATCCGCCCAGCTCTGGTTCACCAGGAACGAGTTGCTGTCGTAGTGCCCACCGGCAGAGAACTCCAGCCCCGGCAACAAACGCAACATTGCCTTGCGCGTTTCCGCAGCACTGATCCGCGCCTGGTAATCCTGCTCGCGCAGCTCTGGCCGACTGGCCAGCGCCTGCTGCTCAAGTTTGGTGAAGTCGCCCTTGAACTGCGGAATCGCATAGCCCTCTTCCGGCGCCAGGCTGAAATCGGTGTTCAATGGCAGGTTGATCAACGCCGCCAGCTCGGTCTTGGCCAACGACAAGGCACGCCGTTGCTCTTCCAACTGACGCGTGGCTTCGATCAGCGCACGCTGGTAGCTCAGCGATTGCACCGGGTCGCCAATGCGCTCGCTGCTCATGTGCTGGCTGTTGTCGCGCGCCTGCGCCACACGGCCCATCAGGCTGTCGATCTGGGTCAGCAGCCGCTGCGCCGCCACCGCCCGCCAGTACGCCGAACGCACGTCCTGGGTGATGGTGTGGATCACCTTGCGCCGACGCTCCTGCAGGATCAGCCGCTGATCGGCCTGCTGCTTGGCACTGACATAGCTGACACCGAAGTCCAGCACGTTCCAGACCATGGTCAGATCGGCCACTTCGCGGTCACGGTCCTGCGAGGTCGACGGTTCCAGCGACTGGGTACCGGTCCGGATGCTCTGGCTGCTTGAGGCACTGATGTTGTTGCGCCCGGCATAGCCGGCTTCCATCGCCATGCGCGGCAGCATGTCGAACTGCGCCAGGTCGACCTGACGCTTGGCCAGCGCTTCCTCCATGACCTTCAGGCGCGCTTCGAGGTTGTACTTCACCGCCCGCGCCATCGCCTGGTGCAAGGTCAGCGGGCCGCTGAGCGGCTCCTGGCCCTTGAACATGCCGGCCAGGTCGGTGCGCGCACGCGCCTCACTCACGCCGCGCTCGATTGGCTCGCTGGTCACCGCACAACCGCTGATTGCCAGTGCCAGCAAGCTGGCACCGAACAGTTTCTGACTTTTTTTCATCCTTGGGCCGCCCCCTAGTACGGCTCGATCATCTCTAAAATAAGTGCTGGCGCTTCAGGTCCGGTTGCCGATCTGTGTCGGCTGTGCCAAAGCCATGGCCAATTCGCGTACTGGACGCTGTTCGGCGTCCTTGATGTCTTGCAACTGCTGCCCCAGCGAGGCGCTACCGAATACCGCACGCAGCCCTTGCGCAGGATCGGTGGTACGCCACTGCTTGCCGTCGAATACCTGCATCGAGCCGATGTCCTGCGCGCTCTCCCGAGCGAACAGGCCGGCAAAGGTGCTGGTGCCGAACACGCCGCCAGCATCACCGCCGCCAACGCCGATGACACCCTGCGCTGCGCCGCCAGCCGCTCTGTCGCTGCTGGCAAAGACCTGAGCGATGAAGCTCGGCGCGCTCACGCCATTTTTAATGAAAATGTTGCCCAGCGGGTCGATACCACTGCCCAGCGTCCGTTGTTCGAACAACGGCACCGGCAACAACGGCGACGTCGTGCTGGTGAGCGGTGCCGTCGGCACCTGCGGTTGCAGCGGCTGGGCGACACTGTCAAGCGCCACCACCGGCGTCGTCACGCGGAACTCCGGATCGCCGGCGTCCTGGCTGCGCACGGAAGTAATGCTGCTCTTCAACGAGACAGTCAGGGCATTGCCGGCCGCATCGCGAATACCACTGTTCAAGGCGTTCAGGGCGATGCCCAGGCCACCCTGGCCACTGATGCTGCCGATGGTCACACGGTAGGTCCGCGCATCCACCTGCTGCACCAACTGCACCACACCGGTGGCGCTGCCGCTGTTCAACACGCTGAAGTCCTTGGCGTCCACACCGCTGACCGCCTCGTCGAAGGTCACGGTGTAGCTCATGCTATCGCCCACGACTGGGTTCGGGCCGTTGTAGACGATATCGACCGGGAGCGGTGCACGCGCATCGATAACGATGTCAGCGGTGCTGCCGACGTTATTCAGCGTGGCCTCTGCATTGTTGCCCTGGGCATCGCGCAGGGTGGCGCCATTGAGCTCGATGCCCGCGGCCACACTCACGCCATGCACGGCCTGCTGGCCCGGGCTGACGGTCAGGCGGAACACCAGGGTGTCGCTGCCGGAACCGGACACATAATCGGCATAGGCCACCCGGCCGTTGTCGAGGGTCACGGCCAGGCGCGGCAGGCCGGCGCCGGTATCGACCAGCACGGCTTCGTCCAGGTGCACGGTGAAGTCCAGCCCCTGCCCTGCCACATAGCTGCCGGCGCCCGGTACGTCGACGCCGGTCACTTTCGGTGCAACCCGGTCGATCTGGTAAGTGGCGCCGGTCTGTGCGCCGGTCAGCGCGTTACCCGCGGCGTCGGCAATGCCGGTGGCACTGCCGTTCAGGTCCAGGCGCAGGCTGCCGACGCCGCTCAGGCCCGACACCACTACGCTGTAGGTGCGCCCGTCCAGCGAGGTGACACTGCTGATGCTGCCATTGGCACTGCCGGTGAAGTTCAGGCTGAAGTCGCTGGCATCGACGCCGCTTACCGCTTCGCTGAAGGTCACGGTGTAGCGCACGCTGCCGGCGTTGGTC
>NZ_QETK01000059.1 GCF_003105155.1 Pseudomonas sp. SDI
ACAAAACCCCTACCTGCTTAGCAGATAGGGGTTTCGGAATTTAATCTTGACGATGACCTACTCTCACATGGGGAAACCCCACACTACCATCGGCGATGCATCGTTTCACTACTGAGTTCGGGATGGGATCAGGTGGTTCCAATGCTCTATGGTCGTCAAGAAATTCTGTAGCCAGCGCGCCTTTCGGCGTTCCAGCAAATCGGGTATGTGATATCAAGTGTGAGTCGCAAACTTTCGGTTCGTTTCGTCTTCACAACACCGCAATCTGCTCATTCGACGCAAATTGCTTGGGTGTTATATGGTCAAGCCTCACGGGCAATTAGTATTGGTTAGCTCAACGCCTCACAGCGCTTACACACCCAACCTATCAACGTCGTAGTCTTCGACGGCCCTTTAGGGGATTCAAGATCCCAGTGAGATCTCATCTTGAGGCAAGTTTCCCGCTTAGATGCTTTCAGCGGTTATCTCTTCCGAACATAGCTACCCGGCAATGCCACTGGCGTGACAACCGGAACACCAGAGGTTCGTCCACTCCGGTCCTCTCGTACTAGGAGCAGCCCCTCTCAAATCTCAAACGTCCACGGCAGATAGGGACCGAACTGTCTCACGACGTTCTAAACCCAGCTCGCGTACCACTTTAAATGGCGAACAGCCATACCCTTGGGACCGGCTTCAGCCCCAGGATGTGATGAGCCGACATCGAGGTGCCAAACACCGCCGTCGATATGAACTCTTGGGCGGTATCAGCCTGTTATCCCCGGAGTACCTTTTATCCGTTGAGCGATGGCCCTTCCATACAGAACCACCGGATCACTAAGACCTACTTTCGTACCTGCTCGACGTGTCTGTCTCGCAGTCAAGCGCGCTTTTGCCTTTATACTCTACGACCGATTTCCGACCGGTCTGAGCGCACCTTCGTACTCCTCCGTTACTCTTTAGGAGGAGACCGCCCCAGTCAAACTACCCACCATACACTGTCCTCGATCCGGATAACGGACCTGAGTTAGAACCTCAAAGTTGCCAGGGTGGTATTTCAAGGATGGCTCCACGCGAACTGGCGTCCACGCTTCAAAGCCTCCCACCTATCCTACACAAGCAAATTCAAAGTCCAGTGCAAAGCTATAGTAAAGGTTCACGGGGTCTTTCCGTCTAGCCGCGGATACACTGCATCTTCACAGCGATTTCAATTTCACTGAGTCTCGGGTGGAGACAGCGCCGCCATCGTTACGCCATTCGTGCAGGTCGGAACTTACCCGACAAGGAATTTCGCTACCTTAGGACCGTTATAGTTACGGCCGCCGTTTACCGGGGCTTCGATCAAGAGCTTCGCGTTAGCTAACCCCATCAATTAACCTTCCGGCACCGGGCAGGCGTCACACCCTATACGTCCACTTTCGTGTTTGCAGAGTGCTGTGTTTTTAATAAACAGTCGCAGCGGCCTGGTATCTTCGACCGGCATGAGCTTACGGAGCAAGTCCTTCACCCTCACCGGCGCACCTTCTCCCGAAGTTACGGTGCCATTTTGCCTAGTTCCTTCACCCGAGTTCTCTCAAGCGCCTTGGTATTCTCTACCCAACCACCTGTGTCGGTTTGGGGTACGGTTCCTAGTTATCTGAAGCTTAGAAGCTTTTCTTGGAAGCATGGCATCAACCACTTCGTCGCCTAAAGGCAACTCGTCATCAGCTCTCGGCCTTAAGATCCCGGATTTACCTAAGATCTCAGCCTACCACCTTAAACTTGGACAACCAACGCCAAGCTGGCCTAGCCTTCTCCGTCCCTCCATCGCAATAACTAGAAGTACAGGAATATTAACCTGTTTTCCATCGACTACGCTTTTCAGCCTCGCCTTAGGGACCGACTAACCCTGCGTCGATTAACGTTGCGCAGGAAACCTTGGTCTTTCGGCGTGGGAGTTTTTCACTCCCATTGTCGTTACTCATGTCAGCATTCGCACTTCTGATACCTCCAGCAAGCTTCTCAACTCACCTTCACAGGCTTACAGAACGCTCCTCTACCGCATCACCTAAGTGATACCCGTAGCTTCGGTGCATGGTTTGAGCCCCGTTACATCTTCCGCGCAGGCCGACTCGACTAGTGAGCTATTACGCTTTCTTTAAAGGGTGGCTGCTTCTAAGCCAACCTCCTAGCTGTCTAAGCCTTCCCACATCGTTTCCCACTTAACCATGACTTTGGGACCTTAGCTGACGGTCTGGGTTGTTTCCCTTTTCACGACGGACGTTAGCACCCGCCGTGTGTCTCCCATGCTCGGCACTTGTAGGTATTCGGAGTTTGCATCGGTTTGGTAAGTCGGGATGACCCCCTAGCCGAAACAGTGCTCTACCCCCTACAGTGATACATGAGGCGCTACCTAAATAGCTTTCGAGGAGAACCAGCTATCTCCGAGCTTGATTAGCCTTTCACTCCGATCCACAGGTCATCCGCTAACTTTTCAACGGTAGTCGGTTCGGTCCTCCAGTCAGTGTTACCTAACCTTCAACCTGCCCATGGATAGATCGCCCGGTTTCGGGTCTATACCCAGCGACTAAACGCCCTATTAAGACTCGCTTTCGCTACGCCTCCCCTATTCGGTTAAGCTCGCCACTGAATATAAGTCGCTGACCCATTATACAAAAGGTACGCAGTCACCTAACAAAGTAGGCTCCCACTGCTTGTACGCATACGGTTTCAGGATCTATTTCACTCCCCTCTCCGGGGTTCTTTTCGCCTTTCCCTCACGGTACTGGTTCACTATCGGTCAGTCAGTAGTATTTAGCCTTGGAGGATGGTCCCCCCATATTCAGACAAAGTTTCTCGTGCTCCGTCCTACTCGATTTCATGACTAAGAGATTTTCGCGTACAGGGCTATCACCCACTATGGCCGCACTTTCCAGAGCGTTCCGCTAATCTCAAAGCCACTTAAGGGCTAGTCCCCGTTCGCTCGCCACTACTAAGGGAATCTCGGTTGATTTCTTTTCCTCAGGGTACTTAGATGTTTCAGTTCCCCTGGTTCGCCTCTTGCACCTATGTATTCAGTACAAGATACTCAGCTTATGCTGAGTGGGTTCCCCCATTCAGAGATCTCCGGATCAAAGTCTGTTTGCCGACTCCCCGAAGCTTATCGCAGGCTACCACGTCTTTCATCGCCTCTGACTGCCAAGGCATCCACCGTATGCGCTTCTTCACTTGACCATATAACCCCAAGCAATCTGGTTATACTGTGAAGACGACATTCGCCGAAAATTCGCAAAACTCTTAAGAGTCACTCACAAATTTTACCTTAGCCTGAACAAACACCAGTGAAAGTGCTGTCCAGTCTATCTTTCTATCACATACCCAAATTTTTAAAGAACGATTCTGAAAAAGTTCAGAAATCAATATTCGATGCGAATATTCATTTCTAAGCTTTGACACGGTAGCACTACCAAGCGGTAGGGGGTGGTGGAGCCAAGCGGGATCGAACCGCTGACCTCCTGCGTGCAAGGCAGGCGCTCTCCCAGCTGAGCTATGGCCCCAACAAGAAACTGGTGGGTCTGGGCAGATTCGAACTGCCGACCTCACCCTTATCAGGGGTGCGCTCTAACCAACTGAGCTACAGACCCAGTTAAGAGCTGTTACCGATATCGTCTTCTTCAATGAATCAAGCAATTCGTGTGGGAGCTTATAAGCCAGCTGATGTCTGTCGATTAAGGAGGTGATCCAGCCGCAGGTTCCCCTACGGCTACCTTGTTACGACTTCACCCCAGTCATGAATCACACCGTGGTAACCGTCCTCCCGAAGGTTAGACTAGCTACTTCTGGTGCAACCCACTCCCATGGTGTGACGGGCGGTGTGTACAAGGCCCGGGAACGTATTCACCGCGACATTCTGATTCGCGATTACTAGCGATTCCGACTTCACGCAGTCGAGTTGCAGACTGCGATCCGGACTACGATCGGTTTTGTGAGATTAGCTCCACCTCGCGGCTTGGCAACCCTCTGTACCGACCATTGTAGCACGTGTGTAGCCCAGGCCGTAAGGGCCATGATGACTTGACGTCATCCCCACCTTCCTCCGGTTTGTCACCGGCAGTCTCCTTAGAGTGCCCACCATAACGTGCTGGTAACTAAGGACAAGGGTTGCGCTCGTTACGGGACTTAACCCAACATCTCACGACACGAGCTGACGACAGCCATGCAGCACCTGTGTCAGAGTTCCCGAAGGCACCAATCTATCTCTAGAAAGTTCTCTGCATGTCAAGGCCTGGTAAGGTTCTTCGCGTTGCTTCGAATTAAACCACATGCTCCACCGCTTGTGCGGGCCCCCGTCAATTCATTTGAGTTTTAACCTTGCGGCCGTACTCCCCAGGCGGTCAACTTAATGCGTTAGCTGCGCCACTAAAATCTCAAGGATTCCAACGGCTAGTTGACATCGTTTACGGCGTGGACTACCAGGGTATCTAATCCTGTTTGCTCCCCACGCTTTCGCACCTCAGTGTCAGTATGAGCCCAGGTGGTCGCCTTCGCCACTGGTGTTCCTTCCTATATCTACGCATTTCACCGCTACACAGGAAATTCCACCACCCTCTGCCCTACTCTAGCTCGCCAGTTTTGGATGCAGTTCCCAGGTTGAGCCCGGGGATTTCACATCCAACTTAACGAACCACCTACGCGCGCTTTACGCCCAGTAATTCCGATTAACGCTTGCACCCTCTGTATTACCGCGGCTGCTGGCACAGAGTTAGCCGGTGCTTATTCTGTTGGTAACGTCAAAACAGCAAGGTATTCGCTTACTGCCCTTCCTCCCAACTTAAAGTGCTTTACAATCCGAAGACCTTCTTCACACACGCGGCATGGCTGGATCAGGCTTTCGCCCATTGTCCAATATTCCCCACTGCTGCCTCCCGTAGGAGTCTGGACCGTGTCTCAGTTCCAGTGTGACTGATCATCCTCTCAGACCAGTTACGGATCGTCGCCTTGGTGAGCCATTACCCCACCAACTAGCTAATCCGACCTAGGCTCATCTGATAGCGCAAGGCCCGAAGGTCCCCTGCTTTCTCCCGTAGGACGTATGCGGTATTAGCGTTCCTTTCGAAACGTTGTCCCCCACTACCAGGCAGATTCCTAGGCATTACTCACCCGTCCGCCGCTGAATCAGAGAGCAAGCTCTCTTCATCCGCTCGACTTGCATGTGTTAGGCCTGCCGCCAGCGTTCAATCTGAGCCATGATCAAACTCTTCAGTTCAATACTGCTTGGGTTTTGAGAAAACCCTAAACTTGGCTCAGCAATCTCAAAATGAACTATTCGATTTCTCGTATAGCCACTTGTGATGCTGATAATCTTTTTGACTATCAGTCTGAGCTCACAAGCACCCACACGAATTGCTTGATTCGATTGTTAAAGAGCGGTTGGTTAAGAGCTTTTCGTCTCAACCGAGGCGCGCATTCTACGCTTTCCTCTGTGTCTGTCAAGCGTTTATTTTGAAGTTTTTCAGAATTTCCTGTTTAACTTCAAACGCTTAACTCGCTACGATCTCTCGTCAGCGGGAGGCGAATTCTACAGAACTTAACGTTGCTGTCAACTGCCTTTTT
>NZ_QETK01000060.1 GCF_003105155.1 Pseudomonas sp. SDI
GCATCGCCGATGGTAGTGTGGGGTTTCCCCATGTGAGAGTAGGTCATCGTCAAGATTAAATTCCGAAACCCCTATCTGCTAAGCAGGTAGGGGTTTTGTTTTTGTGCCTAAAAACCTTGGCTAAGCCAATGCTGGCAATAGCAGACCACTGTGGGGGCCGGACTTGCCGGCGCTAGGCATAAAAACCACCCATGAGGGTGGTTTGTCGGCAGCATAAGCACATCAGTCGCCGTAATACTCGCAACCGCTGGTACAAGTTTCGTGAATCCGCACCTTGCACAGTTCCGGCAGCAGCGGTTTGACCTGGTCCCAGATCCACTTGGCAATCACTTCGCTGGTCGGGTTCTCCAAGCCAGGAATGTCATTGAGGTAGTTGTGATCCAGTTGCTCGTAGAGCGGCTTGAAGATCGCCTTGATCTCGGAGAAGTCCCGAATCCAGCCAGTATGAGGGTCCAGTGGCCCTTTCAGGTGCAGGGCAACCTTGAAGGAGTGGCCGTGCAGGCGCCCGCATTTATGACCCGCAGGTACATTCGGCAAGCGGTGGGCCGATTCGAAGGTAAATTCTTTAAAAATTTCCACGGTATCTAGAACTCTGTAAACCAATGCTGGCTCGCAGTTTACCAGCAAGGCTAGTTCAGCGGTTGCAGATGCTCATGCAGCCTGCCGGTTTCGACCAGCTCAAGAAACGCATCGCCAAGCCGCTCGCTTTCGCTCATTGCCTTGTGCCAGTAACGCTGTCGGCTCCTGGCATCGCCGATAAAACGCTTGAAGTCGCTGCGATCAGGCAGTTTTCCATAGGGTAAGCTGGCCAGGTATTGCGCCGAAGGTGCCAGCAACAGCACATTCTGCAGGCGATCGGCATCGCCCCGACGCCACGGCAGCGCCTTGTCGAACCACCCCGGTACCACCTTGTCGGTGAAGTGCGGGTAGAGCACGACATCGTCACCGCTGTAAGGCAGGTCCAGGTGATAGTCGAGCAGGCCGCCATCGCGGTAGGTGCCTGCTCCTGCGCCCGGAATATCGCGGACTCCCTCCATTACCATCGGGATCGAACCCGACGCCAGCAAGGCGTGTCGCAGATTCGCCTCCTCAAGGTGCAGGAAGCGTGATGGAAAGTCTGTGAGTGCGTGCAAGGGCGGCGCTCGCCGCGCGTCATGCAGGATCACCCGCTCGAAATGCCGCGACAGCCGCGCGCGTCCCATCAGGTTGTTGGCAATCACTGAAGACAGGCCCATGCCTAGTCGCGCCCGGTGATCGTCGGCCAACAGACCGTGGCTTTTTACCACGACGATATTCAGACGGTAGTCGGCGTTGTCGAGGATGCGCGCGTCCTGGCCTTCGAGCAGTTCATCGAGCATGCGCTGACAGCTTCGACTCACCTCTGCCTGGGTCACACCCTTGGCAAAGTCCTGCTCGGTATACAGTTCTCCAAGCCGACGGAGCGCCGCGGCGGGGTTGGGCAGGCATGCACTGGCGAAGCGCCAGGAGCCAATCGAGGCGCCAATCAGCGAGCGTTCACGCGGTGCCGTTGGCAGCCATTGACCGAACAATGCGAGGTCCAGCCCCTGAATGCCCAAGGCTTTTGGCCCACCGGCGGCGCCCGGCAACACGCCGACATCGGCCGGCTGCAAGCCGCGCTCGCGCAACTGGTTCAAGGCACGCTTGCCTGCTTTGAGGGTCAGGGGCGGGTACTTGATCTGGATGGCGCTCATAAGGGTCTCGTTGTCGTGGGTCAACGATTATAGAGAACTGCACGCAGTTGGGGTGAAGGGCTGCGCTATCATGTCGCCAGTTGTTTTCAGCTTCAATTAAGTTCGGTTCGATAGGCTGAGTCCGTAAGCAAGATTGATCCTAAATGGAGAGACACGATGAAAACGTTAACTGCCCTGTTCGCTACCGCTGCTCTGGCCCTGAGCGCCAACGTTGCCATGGCTAAAGACATTCCGATGGATCAGGTCGTCAGCCTGGTTCAAGCGAAAACCATCAAGTCGCTGGACGAGCTGAACAACATTGCGCTCGCCAAGCACCCAGGCGCCACCGTGAAAGATTCCGAGCTGGAAGACGTCTATGGCCGCTACGTCTACAAGGTCGAGTTGCGTGACGCGCAGAGCGTCGAGTGGGACGTCGATCTGGACGCCAAGACCGGTGAAGTACTCAAGGATGTCAAGGACACCTGATGACAGTCTCTGCACGAACAGCACGGTCGCTGTTGCTCGCACTGTTGGTGTTCTGTTCGTTGTCCGCTGCCCGCGATCTGGATCAGGATGAGGCGTTCAGCCTGCGTCAGCAGGGCATCATCCTGCCCCTCGAACAGCTGTTGCACTCCGCCCTGGGGCGTTACCCCGGGGCGACGTTGCTGGAGGCGGAGCTGGAAGAAAAGCACGACCGCTATGAATACGAAGTCGAGCTGTTGACCGTCGACGGTGTGGTCCGCGAGATCAAGCTCGACGCCAGTAATGGCGCATTGCTCAAAGATGAGGAAGACGACTGATGCGCCTGTTACTGGTTGAGGATAACGTGCCACTGGCCGATGAGTTGATCCAGGGGTTGCAGCGCCAGGGCTATGCGGTCGATTGGCTGGCCGATGGCCGTGATGCGCTGTATCAGGGCAGCAGCGAGCCATATGACCTGATCGTGCTCGACCTCGGCTTGCCCGGGGTGCCTGGCCTTGAAGTGCTCGCGCAATGGCGCGCGGGTGGCCTGGTGACACCGGTGCTGATCCTCACTGCGCGCAGCTCCTGGGCCGAGCGCATCGAGGGGCTCAAAGCTGGTGCCGACGATTACCTGAGCAAACCGTTTCACCCGGAAGAGCTGCTACTGCGCATTCAGTCATTGCTGCGCCGCGCCCGTGGCCTGGCCAATCAGCCGACGCTGGAAGCCGCCGGGCTGCACTTGGATGAAGGCCGCCAGTGTGTGAGCCGGGCAGGTGAGGACATCCAGCTCACCGCCGCAGAGTTTCGCCTGCTGCGTTACTTCATGCTGCACCCGCAGCAGATCCTGTCGAAAAGTCACCTGGCCGAGCACCTCTACAACGGCGAGACCGAGCGCGACTCCAACGTGCTTGAAGTGCACGTCAATCACCTGCGTCGCAAGCTCGGCCGCAGCGTGATCGAAACCCACCGCGGGCAAGGCTATCGATTCGGCGGGGTCGTTGAGTGAAGTCGATTCAGGCACGTTTGAGCCTCGGCCTGGTCGGGGTGCTGATCGTGGTCGGGCTGGTTCTGGCGCAACTGAGCCTGTGGCTGTTCGAAGTCGGCTTGCAACGCTACCTCGAAGCCGGGCTGCGCAAGGAAAGCGAAAACCTGCTGGTAGCGCTGGTCCACGGCCAGAGCGGTATCGAGCTTGATGAGCGGCGGATTTCTTCGGCGTACCAGCGGCCGTTCTCCGGCTATTACTTTCGCATCGACTTCGACGATGGGCACTGGCGCTCACGTTCGCTGTGGGACATGGACATGCCACGCCCGGATACACCGGGCTTGCATGCGGGCCTGCAACTGGGCCCGGAAGGCCAGCAACTGTTGATGTTGCGCGCCGATTACCGGCGGCTTGGTCGGGCCATTTCGATCAGTGTGGCGCAGGACTACACGCCGGTGCGCGACGGCTTTCGGCGGATCCAGCAGATCGGCCTGGGCATCGGCCTGATCGCCTTGCTGATCATCCTGGTGTTGCAGCGGCTGACGGTGAAGCGCTCGCTGCGCCCGCTGGAGCGCACCCGCGAGCAGATTGCGCAGTTGCAGCGGGGCCAGCGCTCCCAGCTCGATAGCGAGGTGCCGTCGGAGCTTGAGCCACTGGTGGCACAGATCAACCATTTGCTCGCCCATACCGAGGACAGCCTGCGTCGCTCGCGCAACGCTCTGGGCAACCTTGGGCATGCGCTGAAGACGCCGTTGGCGGTGCTGATCAGTCTGGCATCGAGCGAGCAGCTGAAGGATCTGCCGGACGTGCGCGAGCAACTGCGCGAACAGCTGGAGCAGATTCAGCAGCGTTTGAGCCGGGAATTGAACCGTGCCCGCCTGGCTGGCGACGCGCTGCCAGGCGCACATTTCGCTTGCGATAAGGAGTTGCCGAGCCTGCTGTCGACGCTGGGCATCATCCACGGTGAGCACTTGCTGCTTGCGCATGAAGTGCCGGCGGGATTGTCCTTGCCCTGGGACCGTGAAGATTTGCTGGAGATGCTCGGCAACCTGCTCGACAACGCCTGCAAATGGGCCGACAGCGAGGTGCGCCTGAGTATCGAGGAGTGCCCGGTAGGCTATCGCTTGCTGGTCGACGACGATGGGCCGGGGATTCCCGAAACGTCACGCAATGAGGTGCTGGAGCGCGGGGCTCGCTTGGACGAGCAGGTCGACGGGCATGGCCTGGGCTTGGGCATCGTGCGCGATATCGTCGATGCCTGGGGTGGGCAGATGGCGTTGCTGGAGAGCCCGTTGGGCGGGTTGCGGGTGAGTATCGAGTTGCCGCGGCGGGTTAGGGCCTGAACAGCATTGCCGGCCAGGCCGG
>NZ_QETK01000061.1 GCF_003105155.1 Pseudomonas sp. SDI
CATCACCAAGGTCGAAGGCGGCAATTACGAGAAGCTGGAACACTCGACCGACACGGTTACTACAACCGTGACTGATGTTCCTGGCACCGCTGATACCACCGGCCTGTCGCTCACTGCGACCGGCACTGTGGCTGAAGGTGGCCAGATCACCTACACCGCAACCCTGAGCAACCCAGCGGGCACGGCGGTGACGGTGAACCTGTCTAACGGCCAGTCGATTGTGATTGCTGCTGGGCAGACGTCGAACAGCATCAGCGTCGCCGCGCCCAAGGACGATGCCTATCTCGATGCTGGCGACGTCAGCGTGAAGATCACCAACGCTACTGGCGGTGATTTCGAGAAGCTGGACATCAGCGATACCGCTGCCGTGACGCACGTCACCGACACCATCGACACCAGCACCGTTACGTTGACGGCTTCGCCGAGCGTGAACGAAGGCGGCAACGTGGTTTACACCGCGTCCGTCACCGCTCCAGTCACCGGTTCGCCACTCACCGTGACCCTGGCCAACGGCCAGACCATCACCATTGGCGTCGGCGAAAGCTCCAACTTCGTTGAATTCAAAGCACCGAATAACGTGCTCAACACCAACGAAGTCTTGAGCAACAGCATCACCAAAGTCGAAGGCGGCAACTACGAGAAGCTGGAACACTCGACCGACACCGTCACCACGACAGTCACCGATGTGCCAGGTACCGTTGATACCACCGGCCTGTCGCTGACTGCGACCGGCACCGTGGCTGAAGGTGGCCAGATCACCTACACCGCGACCCTGAGCAATCCGGCAGGCACTGCGGTCACCGTAAACCTGTCTAACGGCCAGTCGATTGTGATTGCTGCTGGGCAGACGTCGAACAGCATCAGCGTCGCCGCACCTAAAGACGATGCCTACCTCGATGCTGGCGATGTCAGCGTGAAGATCACCAACGCTACCGGCGGTGATTTCGAGAAGCTGGACATCAGCGATACGGCGGCCGTGACGCACGTCACCGACACCATCGACACCAGCACCGTTACGTTGACGGCTTCGCCGAGCGTGAACGAAGGCGGCAACGTGGTTTACACCGCGTCCGTCACCGCGCCAGTCACCGGCTCGCCACTGACTGTGACCCTGGCCAACGGCCAGACCATCACCATTGGCGTCGGCGAAAGCTCCAACTTCGTTGAATTCAAAGCACCGAATAACGTGCTCAACACCAACGAAGCGCTCTCGAACAGCATCACCAAGGTCGAAGGCGGTAACTACGAGAAGCTGGAACACTCGACTGACACGGTTACTACAACCGTGACTGATGTTCCTGGCACCGCTGATACCACCGGCCTGTCGCTCACCGCGACCGGTACCGTGGCTGAAGGTGGTCAAATTACCTACACCGCCACCCTGAGCAACCCGGCAGGCACTGCGGTCACCGTGAACCTGTCCAACGGACAAAGCATCGTCATCGCCGCGGGTCAAACCTCGAACAGCATCAGCGTCGCCGCGCCTAAAGACGATGCCTATCTCGATGCTGGCGACGTCAGCGTGAAGATCACCAACGCTACCGGCGGTGATTTCGAGAAGCTGGACATCAGCGATACGGCGGCCGTGACGCACGTCACCGACACCATCGACACCAGCACCATTACGTTGACGGCTTCGCCGAGCGTGAACGAAGGCGGCAACGTGGTTTACACCGCGTCCGTCACCGCGCCAGTCACCGGCTCGCCACTGACTGTGACCCTGGCCAACGGCCAGACCATCACCATTGGCGTCGGCGAGAGCTCCAACTTCGTTGAGTTCAAAGCACCGAATAACGTGCTCAACACCAACGAAGCGCTCTCGAACAGCATCACCAAGGTCGAAGGCGGCAATTACGAGAAGCTGGAACACTCGACCGACACCGTCACCACGACAGTCACCGATGTGCCAGGTACCGTTGATACCACCGGCCTGTCGCTGACTGCGACCGGCACCGTGGCTGAAGGTGGCCAGATCACCTACACCGCGACCCTGAGCAATCCGGCAGGCACTGCGGTCACCGTAAACCTGTCTAACGGCCAGTCGATTGTGATTGCTGCTGGGCAGACGTCGAACAGCATCAGCGTCGCCGCACCTAAAGACGATGCCTACCTCGATGCTGGCGATGTCAGCGTGAAGATCACCAACGCTACCGGCGGTGATTTCGAGAAGCTGGACATCAGCGATACGGCGGCCGTGACGCACGTCACCGACACCATCGACACCAGCACCGTTACGTTGACGGCTTCGCCGAGCGTGAACGAAGGCGGCAACGTGGTTTACACCGCGTCCGTCACCGCGCCAGTCACCGGCTCGCCACTGACTGTGACCCTGGCCAACGGCCAGACCATCACCATTGGCGTCGGCGAAAGCTCCAACTTCGTTGAATTCAAAGCACCGAATAACGTGCTCAACACCAACGAAGTCTTGAGCAACAGCATCACCAAAGTCGAAGGCGGCAACTACGAGAAGCTGGAACACTCGACCGACACCGTCACCACGACAGTCACCGATGTGCCAGGTACCGCTGATACCACCGGCCTGTCGCTGACTGCGACCGGCACCGTCGCCGAAGGTGGCCAGATCACCTACACCGCCACCCTGAGCAATCCGGCAGGCACTGCGGTCACCGTAAACCTGTCTAACGGCCAGTCGATTGTGATTGCTGCTGGGCAGACGTCGAACAGCATCAGCGTCGCCGCGCCTAAGGACGATGCCTACATCGATGCTGGCGACATCAGCGTGAAAATCACCAACGCCACTGGTGGTGACTTCGAGAAACTGGACATCAGCGACACGGCAGCGGTTACCCGTGTCACCGACACCATCGACAATACCGCCGTCACCCTGACCGCCACCCCAAGTGCGGTGGAAGGCGGCGTCATCGTCTATACCGCCAGTGTCGGCGCGCCGGTTACCGGCAGCCCAGTGGTAGTGAACCTGGCCAATGGTCAGAGCATCACCATCGGCGTCGGTCAAAGCTCCAACTCGGTCAACTACACCGTTACCAACGACGTGTACCAGGGCCATGCGCCGGTCACCAACAGCATCACCACGGTCAGCGGCGGCAACTACGAGAACCTGGTCGCCAACCAGACCCCGGTCAGCACCAGCGTCACCGACAAAGCCGACGTTACGACGGTTAGCCTGAGCGCCAGCACCTCCGTGGCCGAGGGCGGCCAGATCGTCTATACCGCAACCCTGAACAACGCCGCCGA
>NZ_QETK01000062.1 GCF_003105155.1 Pseudomonas sp. SDI
GCATCGCCGATGGTAGTGTGGGGTTTCCCCATGTGAGAGTAGGTCATCGTCAAGATTAAATTCCGAAACCCCTATCTGCTAAGCAGGTAGGGGTTTTGTTTTTATGGGCTGAAAATTATGGTTCTCCTCATTGCCGGCAGCGCCAGCACTGCGTCCTCTCCTCAGTTTTCTATGCAATCCCTCGGCGCATAGCTATGATGCCTGCCTCATAGTGAGTCGAGATTGGCATGCTGAAGTTGTTAAAGCTCCTCAAGGATGGTCGATTCCATTCGGGTGAGGCTCTGGGGGCGGCGCTGGGTGTCAGTCGCAGCGCAGTCTGGAAGCAGTTGCAGCACCTTGAGGCCGAATTTGGCCTGTCTGTGCATAAGGTGCGCGGTCGCGGCTACCGGCTGGCTGCGCCTTTATCGTTGCTGGACGCTCATCTTGTCGGCGAGGCGGGCGCGGATGGTTGCTGGCCTGTGCAGGTCTACGATGAAATCGACTCGACGAATGCTGAGGCGTTGCGCCTGGTAAGTGCTGGGCGACAGGCGCCTTTTGTTGTGCTGGCTGAACGACAGACTGCCGGTCGCGGTCGTCGCGGTCGCCATTGGGTGAGCCCTTTTGCCCAGAATCTCTATTACAGTCTAGTCCTGCGAATAGACGGCGGCATGCGCCAGCTTGAAGGCCTCAGCCTTGTGGTCGGGCTTGCTGTAATGCGTACTTTGCGAGCTGTTGGCGTCAATACGGCTGGTTTGAAGTGGCCAAACGATGTGCTTGCGGATAATCGCAAGATTTCCGGCATTCTGCTCGAGTTGGTGGGAGATCCCGCAGATGTCTGTCATGTTGTGCTGGGTATTGGCATCAATGTGAACATGCAAAGCTGCGAAGAAGTCGACCAGGCCTGGACCTCCATTCGGCTGCAGACAGGGCAGCTTGTTGATCGCAATAACCTGGTCGCGCAGTTGAATAGCAATCTGCGGGCGTATCTGGACCTCCATCGCCAATCAGGCTTTGAGTCCCTCCAGGTAGAGTGGGAGCAAGCGCACCTCTGGCAGGGGTGTGCGGTATCCTTGATCGCCGGTGTTACTCGCCTGGATGGTACCGTGTTGGGTATCGATAAGCAGGGTGCACTTCGACTGCAGGTTGATGGTGTAGAGAAGAGCTTTAGTGGTGGTGAGCTCAGTTTGAGGTTGCGCGATGATTCTTGAGCTCGATTGCGGTAACAGTTTTATAAAGTGGCGGGTCATCCGGGGAGCGGGTGGCGCGATCGTCTCGGGTGGTGTGGTCGATTCCGATCAGGCGCTGATCGCCGCAGTGAAAATGCTGCACGTTGAGGCGCTGAGCAGGTGCCGCCTGGTCAGCGTACGAACCGAGGATGAGACCGCGCAACTGGCCGCAGCGTTAGTCGAGGCATTCGCGCTGACCGTTACGCGGGCTTCGGCTGCAAAGAGTCTTGCGGGTGTGAGCAACGGCTACGAAGAATTCGAGCGTCTTGGGCTGGACCGCTGGTTGGCTTTGCTGGGTGGGTATCATCTGGCAAAGCGTGCTTGCGTCGTTATTGATCTTGGGACCGCAGTTACATCTGATTTCGTCAACGCTGAGGGCGAGCATCTGGGGGGGTTTATTTGCCCAGGTATGCCGCTCATGCGTAATCAGCTGCGTACGCACACGCGTCGAATCCGTTACGACGACGTCTCGGCAGAGCGGGCCCTGACCAGTCTTGAGCCTGGGCGCTCCACGGTAGAGGCGGTAGAGCGGGGCTGCATGCTGATGCTGCATGGCTTTGTGTTGACGCAAATCGAGCAGGCGCGGGCTCATTGGGGGGATGACTTTACGTTGTTCATCACCGGTGGTGATGCAGATCTGGCTCATCAGGTCGCGCCGCAGGCGCGCGTGGTCCCGGACCTGGTATTCGTTGGTTTGGCGATCGCTTGTCCGCTGGAATGAGGTGAGTATGCGTTGGTTGTTTCTTTTGCTGCTGGTGTTGAACGTTGTCTACTACGTGTGGCATCAGCAAGAGGCGCCTTTGAAGGTAAAAGAGGTGGCATCGCTGTCGCTTTATAAGGGGACTCAGCAGGATATCCGTCTGCTCAGCGAGTCGCGCGCCGCGACGCAAGCCGTGGTGCAGGACAAAGAGTGCCTCTATGTAGGTGGGGTGGCGACGCCAGAGGTACTGGAGCAGTTGCGTCAAAGGCTTACTGCTCTCGATATCCGTGCGCGCAAGGTAGTTGGCAAGCTGGTGGATAGCGCTGGCTGGTGGGTGCAGGTTTCCCCTGAAAGCCAGCGTTTGCTGGATGAAACCGTGCTTTCCACTCTTTCCAATGATTTCAAAGACTTAAAACATAAAATAATGTTGTGCGAGGGTGTTGCAACCGTCGATTAGTTTGCATAGAATGGCGCCCGCTCCACAGGGAACACCACTAGATGGAAATCTGTGAAGCGTTGTCAAAGTAGCTAACCTCAAGATTTTAATGAGAAAAAGCTTGACAATAGGACGGCAAGAGTTGAAAATGCCGCCCACGTTCAGGAGGGGTTCCCGAGCGGCCAAAGGGATCAGACTGTAAATCTGACGTCTACGACTTCGAAGGTTCGAATCCTTCCCCCTCCACCAGTTTAGCGAGAGCAGCAAGCTCCGCGGGTATAGTTTAGTGGTAGAACCTCAGCCTTCCAAGCTGATGATGCGGGTTCGATTCCCGCTACCCGCTCCAGGTTTGCTGCTGTTGCACGGTGTTACGCTCTTGTAGCTCAGTTGGTAGAGCACACCCTTGGTAAGGGTGAGGTCAGCGGTTCAAATCCGCTCAAGAGCTCCATATGACAAGGCAGATATGAAAATATCTGCCTTTGTTTTAATGGTTGGTTTGACTTGCTCAATTCTTCTACCGGAGGATAGTCTCGATGGCTAAGGAAAAGTTCGAACGTAACAAGCCGCACGTAAACGTCGGCACCATCGGTCACGTTGACCATGGTAAGACTACGTTGACTGCTGCGCTGACTCGCGTTTGCTCCGAGGTTTTCGGTTCTGCCAAGGTTGACTTCGACAAGATCGATAGCGCCCCGGAAGAAAAGGCTCGCGGTATCACCATTAATACTGCTCATGTCGAGTACGACTCGAATATTCGTCACTACGCTCACGTTGACTGCCCAGGTCACGCTGACTACGTGAAGAACATGATCACCGGTGCTGCCCAGATGGACGGCGCGATCCTGGTTTGC
>NZ_QETK01000063.1 GCF_003105155.1 Pseudomonas sp. SDI
GGCGGGTTTCTCGCTGGCGCGGCGCTGGGCATTGCGCTGGTCGGCGCGGTGGCGTTTGCCACCGTCACCTGCGGTGCCGGGCTGGCGTTGATGCCAGTGGTCCTGGGCCTGGTTGCCGGCGTCGCCGCGGGTGCGCTCGGTTCGCAGCTGGTCGAGTGGGGCGAAGGCATCGGCCGCATGATCAGCGCCCCCGCCGGGGGCATTGCTGGCGGTTCGCCCAACGTCTTCATCAACGGCTTGCCGGCCGCCTACGCCACCGCCAGCCCGGGCCTGTGCGACAAGCACCCGAGCCCGCCGCCGCTGATTGCCGAAGGTTCCGGCAAGGTTTTTATCAACGGCCAGCCGGCGGCACGCAACGGCGACCGGCTGACCTGCGGTGGGCGGGTCAACAGCGGCTCGCCGAATGTGTTCATCGGTGGCGAGCCCGAGGTGTACCTGGAAATCCAGGACGAAGTCCCCGACTGGCTGCGTACCACCGTGGAGTACCTGATGGTCGCCGCCGGGCTGGTCGGCGGGCTGGGCAAGACCGTGCTGCTGGCTGGCAAGGGCGCGCTGAAGGCCGTGGCACCGTGTGCGCTGAAGTACACCGCCGGGTTTGTCGCTGGTGAGGTGGCCGGGCAATACATCGTCGGCCCGGCGCTGACGCGCATGCTCGGCGGCCTGTTCGGCCACCCGGTCGATGCCGTGAACGGACGCAAGATTCTACTGGAAGACGGCGAGACCGACTTCGTGCTGCCCGGCCTGATGCCGATCAGCTGGGGGCGTTTCTATGCCAGCAACCTGAGCCACGAAGGCCTGCTCGGCCGCGGCTGGGTGCTGCCGTGGGAACAGAGCCTGCGCCTCGCGGGCGAGCAGGTGATCCTGCGCGACAACCAGGGCCGCGAGCTGGCACTGCCCAGGCTGCAACCGCGCGAGCGGGTCTACTTCGCGGACGAGCAGTTCGCGCTGGTATGCAGCGAGGGCGGGCACTACCTGCTGCACACCCTCGACAACCAGTTCTTCTACTTCGGCGAGCTGGCGCCTGATGGCGAGCCTGCGGCCTTGCGCCGGATCGAAAATGCGCTCGGCCAGTTCCAGCATTTCCATTACGACGAACACAAGCGCCTCAGCGATATCAACGCGGTGGGCGGCATCCGCGTACACCTGTGCTACGACGGCGAGCGGCTGTCGCGGGTCGAACGGGTCATCGACAACCAGCCGGTGGAGGTGCTGGTCCGCTACCAGTACGACGCCGACGGCCAGTTGGCCCAGGTCACCGACCGCAATGGCGCGCATGTCCGGCGCTTCCGCTACGCCGACGGCCTGATGGTCTGCCACGAAAACGCCCTCGGCCTGCGCTGCGAATACCAATGGGCGCACTTCGCCGACGGCCCACGGGTAATCGACCACAAGACCTCCGATGGCGAGCGCTACCTGTTCAGTTATGACCTGGAGGCGCGCTGCACCCGGGTCCGCGACCCTATCGGGCGCAACGCCGAGATTCACTACAACGAACAACTGCGGGTGATCGCCAGCCAGGACTATGGCGGCGAGCGCTACGCCATCCAGCTCGACGCGGCCGGCAATATGCTCGGTCTGACCTTGCCGGACGACAGCGAGCTGGCGTTTACCTACGACGAGCTGTCCCGCCTTACCGAGGAAAAGGACCCGCTGGGCCGTAGCACCCGCTACACCTACCACCTCGACACCACGCTGCTCAGCGCCATCGAACGCCCCGACGGCAGCGGCGAACAATGGCGCTATGACAGCCAGGGTGTGCTGCTGGACAGCACCGATGCCCTCGGCGGAATCACCCGCTACCAGCGCCACGACAACGGCCTGCCGCACACCCAGCAAGACCCGCTCGGCAACACCACCCACCTGTGGTGGAACGCCTTCGGCTTGCTGGAAAAATACCAGGACTGCTCCGGCCAGCAGACCCGCTACGGGTACGACCAGCGCCTGCACCTGGTCAGCGTCACCGACGCGCTGAACCACACCACAACCATCACCCGCCGCCCCAGCGGCGAAGTGCTGCGCCTGCAAGGCCCGGTGCTCAGAGACGAGCGCTACAGCTACAACGCCCTCGGCCAGGTGCTCAGCCACAGCAATGCCGACGGCCACACCACGGCGTTCGAATACAGCCCGCGCGGCCTGCCAACCCGGCGCAAGGACCCGCGCGGCAGCAGTGTCCGCTACTTCTACGACCTCGCCCAGCGCCTGAACCGACTGACCAACGAGAACGGCGAAAGCTGGCGTTTTCGCTACGACCCCAGCGACCGCCTGCAGGAGGAAACCGGCTTCGACGGCCTGCGCCGCGACTACCGCTACGACGTGCGCGGGCTGCTGGTTGAGTCGACCGAGTACTCCCGCGAGGACCATCTGGAGCTCAGCCGGAGCCAGCAGTTCGAACACGATGCGGCCGGCCGCCTGCTGAGCAAGATCACCGAGGACGCGCGGCTCGACTACCGCTACGACGACGGCGACCGGGTGCTGGCGATCGAGCGTCAGCCCAGCGCGCTCGGGCGCAAGCGGCGGATCGACGCGGACCGGTTGTCGTTCAAGTACGACCTGGCCGGGCGGCTGCTGGAAGAGCGCGGCGTACTCGGCCCGGTGGCCTATCAATACGACGCCCT
>NZ_QETK01000064.1 GCF_003105155.1 Pseudomonas sp. SDI
GCATTGGTGATATTCGCCACCTTGCCCAACTTGATCCCCATCGCCGTGCGCTGCGTCCATTCCCCCAGCGCCTGCCCTGCCCCTCCGACAAACCGCAACGTGCGCTGCCCACCCTCGCTTACCCAGCGCAACGGGCTGTCGATGCTCAGCCGGGCCATCACCATCAGGCTGACCCACGCCGGGCTCATCCCCGCACCCTCGCTAGCGCCTTTGCCCAACGACAGCACCGCCGCACCCAGCCGATTGACCAACAGGCTCCATTTCGTATCCTGTGGCCCGCCCATCAGGGTCAGCTCGTGCATCACCTCCCGGCTTATCGGCAGCAGCAATTTGTACATGGCCAGCACCGCCTGATCGCGATTGCCCAGGGCCAGCGCCGCCTCGATCTCACCCAGCCGGCTGGCGCTCACCAGCGACCCTTCCAGGTTCACCGTCCAGGCAAAGAACAACTGGCGCAAGATCCCCTGGTCGGTGCTGCGGACATACTCCGCATACTGATCGGCACCCGCCTTGCTCTGGCATTGCTCGCTGAGGCAATCGATCGCCAGGTCGTCCAACCAGCGTCGGGTCGGCAGATCGTCGGTAGCAATGAACCAGCTCGGTCGCTGGTGCTGATAGAGGTAGCGGCCGCGGTCCTTGAGCAACAGTTCCTGACGCACGCGCAACTGCTCGAAATGCGCCGGCGCCGTCTGCTCAAGCCAGGCGTTCATCGCCGGCAGGTCGATATAGTCCGCTACTTGCGGACCGTTCCACTTGTTCAGGTTCTCGACCTTTTCCGCGCGGTACTCGCGCACCACCGCTTCGATCTCGTTGTACAGCGCTGGCGGGATGAATGCCCGAACCGGGTGCAAGCACGTTGCCTTGCGGTTCGCCAACGCATACAGCTCGGCCCGTGCCCGTTTGTCGCCGTACTGGCGCCGGGTGTGATGATTGATGAAGGTCTCTTCGCGCAGCAGGTCATCCAGCTCACGGTGCGCCTTGAGCAAGGTTTCGCCCTGGGCGCGGGTCAGCTGGATATCCTGCTCGCGGTAGCGGTAGGTGATGATCCCGGCCAGCTCGCTGGCGCTCTCCTCCAGCAGGCTGCGCACAAAACCACCGACCTGCAGGCGCAGGCCGTGGTCCTGCAACCACTGCTCATGGGCGGCCTGTACCTGCGCCTGCTCGTGATTGATATCGCGCAGCACGCCGAACTCGTCGTCCAGGCAGGCGAACACCGGGTACAACGATTCGGCGTCGAGGCGCACCTGTTCGAGCCAGTTCTTCACCCCGATGGCATCCCAGCGTTCGGCGCTCCAGGCACCCGGCATCGCTGAGTCCGCGTCCAGCTCCGGGCGCGCCTGACTGGCAGCACGGCGCTCACGGTACTGACGCTTGGCTGCATGGTAGCGCTGGATGTTCTCGTCCGTCGGCTGCCTGTCCACCTCATCGCCCATGGCGTTGGCCGCGCGCCGCTGCTCGGCGCCGTCGCGGGCAAACTCGACCGCCAGGGCAGCACTGTAGACCGCCGGCATCAGCTCGCCCATCACCTGCTCGGCATCCGCCAGCGGCGGGCAGTGCGGCGCACACAGCGTGTTGGCAACCCGGCGCAAATCGATGTGGCGCATGTACTGCGCGCGTACCTCACGCGCACCGAGCTGCGCACACTGCGCCGGGCCGATGGGATGCTCGCTGAAGCACAGCCAGGCCTCTTCATGCTTGTCCAGCGCCAGCCCACGCAGGCTGCCGGCCTCCACCAGCCCGGCCGGCGCATCGAGTGGCTGCTCCAGCAACAAACCATCGACCGCCACCGCATAACGCTTGAGCGGTCCGTCGTGATGCCAGGCATACAGGTAGCCGCAACGCAGTCGCCGCGCCGCCATGGCATGGCTGGCCAGCGGCTCGACCGGCGGGCACATCGGGTGCGCCAGTGGCGCCTCGGCCAGCGCATAACGTACCGGCACCACAAAGATCTCTGCCTGGCTGGTCGGGCATGGGCTCAACAACGCTTCGACGTCGTTGCTCGAACGCTGACGGGCTGCGCGTCGTGCTTCGTCGAGCTGGAA
>NZ_QETK01000065.1 GCF_003105155.1 Pseudomonas sp. SDI
GCTGGAAGGCGTCGTTGCACTGGTTGCCGTAACCCTTATGGCTCAGGTTGCCCCAGCTGTCGTAGCGGAACTCAAGATGGCCGAAACCACTGAGGCGATTGCCCGGCGCTTCGCGAAAATTGAACGCCGACAGCGAGATAGCGTGATGTTTTAGTCGCAAGCCCTAGGAGCAGAAGTCTCCCCATGGGTCGTAACGAAAATCTTCGTTGATTGCTGTGAATTTGATACCTGTTAGTCTCTGTTTTTCATATGCTTCCTTAAGTTGACTTGAGCAGACTATTTCCTTGATTTCAATGCAGTAAAATAAATGCTCTTTAGAGGGAAGGGTAATAAATCTATCAATTTTTTCATAGGCTTTCTCATCGTTTCCTTCGCTAATCTTCTGGCTGGCGGCTTGGGACTCTTCAGTGTACGTAGACTGATCTCTATTCAACAGTTCTATTCTTGCTAGCGGAAAGAATAAAAAGTAGAGTTTTTGTGTGGTCGTATTACGATATAGGGATATTTTGACTGGCCTAATCAGCATTTTTACTGAAAGCATTTTGCAAATTTCAATAAAGTCTTTGGATGCCAGGAGCTCGTTAGCATTGAAGTCAAAGGAAAAATTATATGTTTTTGCCTTTAAAGAGTATTCATTCGCGTATTTTCTGGGATCAGGACCCTCACTTGGGAGGTGAAGGCTTGGTAATTTAGGTGTGCACTCAGAGCCAAAGAAATAGGGGGTGCATTTTCCATCAGGATTATGCTCAATTACATAAAATTCATGCGCGTTCATAGCAGTCTTCCGGTAATTTCATCAATAGCAAATTTTCCATTTTCCAATCCCGCTTTTGCCCATCCTTGGAGGTCCTTGACGCCGAGTGCAAGCTGGGTGTCCGTTAGACTTTTTATACCTTTGTTCAGAGACTGCAACCTACCCTCGATAGCATTTGTATATTGGCTGTGATTAGACCAGTGCCCAGGGGTCTTCATGATTTTCGATAGTTGCGCTGTTCCTGGTAAGAAGTGACCGTTGGAGACGCCATCAGAATTCCACCCTATATTTTTTAATCTGCTGAAAAGCACTTCGTACCTTGGTTTTTTTATCAGCTCTTCAGGGATTAAGTGATGATTTGCCATCCCATCAAATCGCCGTGCTCCCATATTGTTGCCCAGCTTGGTCGAGCACCAACCCCAAGGATCAATGGTCCCGGTTGGGTTCCGCCCGTACCGGTATAAATTCACCCCTCCCGCCAACCCAATCGGATCCTGCGTTGTAAACCGCCCCACCCCCGGGTCGTAATAGCGGAAGGTGTTGTAATGCAGATACGTTTCCGCGTCGTAGTACTGCCCCTGCAAGCGCAGGTTCTGTTCC
>NZ_QETK01000066.1 GCF_003105155.1 Pseudomonas sp. SDI
TGGGCCTGTCCCGTGACAACGGACGCCAAGAAGCGATACTTAAGTCGCTCTCTTGGAGGTTGCCATGTACCCAAGTACTCGCCGTAACTACACCGATGAATTCAAGGCTCAAGCCGTCGCGTTAGCTGAAAGCGTTGGCAGAACCGAAGCTGCTCGCCAGCTAGAGATATCCGTGAAAACACTCGACAACTGGGTTGATGCCACGCGCAGAGGCCAGCCGTTGAGTTCACCCGAACGCAAGCCCATCACCAAGCAAGACAGTGAGCTCGCTCGCCTGCGCGCTGAGATTGCCGAGCTAAAAATGGAGCGTGAAATCCTAAAAAAGGCGGCGGTATTCTTTGCCAAAGAGTCCAGGTGAGATACGCCTTCGTCGCTACTGAACGGACTCAATACCCCGTACGTGTTTTGTGTCGGGTGATGGATGTCTCGGTTTCAGGTTTCTACGATTACACGCACCGTCAGTCTCACCCTGATCCTGACGCTCAAATTCGCATTGAGTTGCGTAAGGCCTATGCGGCCAGTCGAAACACCTACGGCCGGCCACGGCTAGTGGCAGCCTTGCGCCAGAAATTGCACGCGGTGGGCCACAAACGAGTTAGGCGGTTGATGCAGGAGGAGCAGATACGGGGCAAGTCCAAAGGCGGTTTCAGGCCCTGTACCACGGACAGCCATCATTACTTACCGGTTGCAAGTAATGTGCTGGCGCGTCAGTTTTCCATCGATAACCTCACGCCAACCTGGGTCAGTGACATCACTTATCTCCCCACCAAAGAAGGTTGGTTGTATCTGGCCATAGTGTTGAGTATCCAAACCCGCCAGATACTGGGCTACAGCTTGTCTGATCGAATGCCTGACGACCTGGTCGAACGGGCGTTTCTGAACGCCTGGAACGCCTGCTCTGGCGCCAACGGTGCGGTATTTCACTCCGATCAGGGCCGTCAGTATGCGAGCAGTAAGTTTCGCCTGACACTGGCCAAGAAGGACTTCACACAGAGCATGAGCCGAAAGGGAAACTGCTGGGACAACGCGGTGGCCGAGAGCTTTTTCGCTACGCTGAAAAGAGAAGAGGCTTGCGGGGTCTACCTCACGAAAAAACAGGCACAGCTATCGATCGCCAGTTACATCCATGGGTTTTACAACGACAGCCGACTGCACTCTGCGCTGGGCTACCGTTCTCCGAACGAATATGCCAAAGGCTTG
>NZ_QETK01000067.1 GCF_003105155.1 Pseudomonas sp. SDI
TTGCAGCTGTTCGGCCCAGGCCTTCACCGAGCTGGTCTTGGCTGGCAGCGGTTGCTGGCGGTAGGCGGTTTGCAGGTCTTCCAGGAGGATCCGCCAGGACACACCATCGACCGCCAGGTGGTGGATGACCAGCAGCAGGCGCTGTTCGCCGTCGGCGTTGGTGTTCAGCACCGCACGCAGCAGCGGGCCGTTGCGCAGGTCGAGGCTGCGCTGGGCTTTCTCGTAGTCGCCGTCGTTGGTCTGCCACAGCAGCTCGCTTGGGCCGACTGGGCGGAACTGCGCCTGCCAGCCTGCGGGCTGCTCGCTGAAGCTCAGGCGCAGCGCGTCGTGGTGGGCGACCAGCGCTTGCAGGGCTTTATCGAGCAATTCGGCATCCAGCGGTTGCAGCGGCTTGAGCAGCACCGACTGGTTCCAGTGGTGACGCGCGGGGATCGCGGTGTCGAAGAACACGTGCTGGAACGGCAGCAACGGCGCAGTGCCGGTGACCGGGCCCTGGTCGAGGGACATGCCTTCGTCGCCCTTGCGCGCCACGCGGGCCAGGCCTTGCACGGTCTGGTGCTGGAACAGCTCTTTCGGGGTGAAGCGAATCCCGGCCTGACGGGCGCGGCTGACCACCTGAATCGAGATGATCGAGTCGCCCCCCAGCTCGAAGAAGTTATCCGCCAGGCCGACGCGCTCTACCTTGAGCACGTCCTGCCAGATAGCGGCGATCCGTTGTTCCAGTTCGCTGTGCGGGGCGATGTAGGCGGCTTGCTGCTGGCTGACGTCGGGCTTTGGCAGGGCCTTGCGCTCCAGCTTGCCGTTGGGGCTGAGCGGGAATTCGCCGAGGAATACCCATTGGGCCGGAATCATGTAGTCCGGCAGGTGCTCCTTGAGGCGGCTTTTGATCTGCTCGCGCAGGGTGCTTTCGTCGGCGCTGGTGTCGGTGGGCACCACGTAGCCGACCAGTTGCTGGCCGCTGGC
>NZ_QETK01000068.1 GCF_003105155.1 Pseudomonas sp. SDI
GCTTTTCTTCCATTGCGGAGTTTTGCTGCCGGTGGCGCTGCGGATGTTGAGGAAGGTGGTGCTGAAGACGCAGGTCTTGTCACCGATTTTGTAGCGGACATGAGCGTAGTTGGTGTCGGGGGAGATTAGGCTTTGGACTATATAGTTATTGCTCTCGCCTCCTTTAAGTGAAGCTTGCGGTTTCGGTTGAGAGTTTTGTTGGGTACTGGTTTCGTTTGCATTTGTGATGGTGTAGATCGCAAGTTCGGAATCCGTAGCACCCAAGTGCTTAACCGTAACTGTCACTGCTGGTCCCGCTTGCACTACTCCGGTAGTCATTAAAACAGCAGTTGCTGCCACGTTAAGCAGGATTTTTTGAGTTTTCATAAATGTACATTTCCTTGTAATTGTAGATATGCGATAGCGAACTTCTTGCTCGTTATTGCCTGGTACGAAGCACTGGCCAAATCACCAATGCTACGAATCTGGGGGTATCAAAGCGGGCGTTAACTCAACGTACCCAGGCGCAATGTCCGTGGTCTCCATGCCTTCAGGGACGGTTCGTTGTGCGCTGACTGAAACCCGTGTTCCGTGCCCTGTGCCGTCGGTGCTGTACATGACATATGCCAACCTGAAGTGCAGACAGCGCGTCGGGACCGTTGCCTTTTCGGGGGCGCAGCACCACGCCGGTAAAGGAGAGGTGCGTCTGTGATGCAGAAAAACCAGAGGTATCTCTGGTTTTTTGTGTAATGAGTGGCTGAAAACTGGCTGCACCGACGTTGCCTGCGATCAGGGGACGAATCTCGGGTGACTTGTTCGGAGCATCCTTAAGAATTAATTGTCAGCAGGTCCGTTTACGATGTCGTTATCCGGGGGCTGTTTCGTTGCTTCGGTTTCGTTCGTCTGGCCTGTCAAGGAGCCTTTGTCGAAGTACTCTTCGAGTTTTGCGAACAGG
>NZ_QETK01000069.1 GCF_003105155.1 Pseudomonas sp. SDI
CGTGTCAGTCGAGTGTTCCAGCTTCTCGTAGTTACCGCCTTCGACCTTGGTGATGCTGTTCGAGAGCGCTTCGTTGGTGTTGAGCACGTTATTCGGTGCCTTGAACTCAACGGAGTTGGAGCTTTCACCGACGCCAATGGTGATGGTCTGGCCGTTGGCCAAGGTCACGGTGAGTGGCGAGCCAGTAACTGGAGCGGTCACCGAAGCCGTGTAAACGACGTTGCCGCCCTCAGTAACGCTTGGGCTCGCAGTCAGGGTCACGGTCGACGTATCGATGGTGTCGGTGACGTGAGTCACGGCAGCGGTATCGCTGATGTCCAGCTTCTCGAAGTCACCACCAGTGGCGTTGGTGATTTTCACGCTGATGTCGCCAGCATCGAGGTAGGCATCGTCTTTAGGTGCGGCGACGCTGATGCTGTTCGACGTCTGCCCAGCAGCAATCACAATCGACTGGCCGTTTGACAGGTTCACCGTCACCGCCGTGCCCGCTGGGTTGCTCAGGGTGGCGGTGTAGGTGATCTGGCCACCTTCGGCGACGGTGCCGGTCGCGGTGAGCGACAGGCCGGTGGTATCAGCGGTGCCAGGAACATCAGTCACGGTTGTAGTAACCGTGTCGGTCGAGTGTTCCAGCTTCTCGTAATTGCCGCCT
>NZ_QETK01000070.1 GCF_003105155.1 Pseudomonas sp. SDI
CCCGCACCCGCACCCGCACCCGCACCCGCACCCGCACCCGCACCCGCACCCGCACCCGCACCCGCACCCGCACCCGCACCCGCACCCGCACCCGCATGGGCATCAGTGGGCGCTAGTCGCTGCCCACCTGGCTCACCTCGTTCGCGTTCTCTTCCAGCTTCAGCCCACAGGCTTGTGCAGATAATCAGATGTAGTGCTGAGGAGATGAGGTGCTGGGTGGGATTTGACTCGCGGTTGGGTAGGGGCTGGCGTGGTCATGTCTTATGGCGAGGGTTGTTGTCGGCAGGTGCTCGCCGGATGAATGCGTTTTGCTCCGACCGAGCTGGGTGGCGTCGGTTGGCGTTCCTTGAGGTGCTGCGGTGGGGCTGGGCGGTTGCTCCGGTCGCGCTTCTTCCTCCGGCCCCAGGGGAAGATGAGGCTTGGCGGGAGCTAGGAGGTCTGCCAGGACAAAGGGAGGTGCTGCCTCGGGGCGGTCTCGCGGGCTTGCTTTTCTGCAGTGCCCTCCACGGGTGGGCCTGTCCCGTGACAACGGACGCCAAGAAGCGATACTTAAGTCGCTCTCTTGGAGGTTGCCATGTACCCAAGTACTCGCCGTAACTACACCGATGA
>NZ_QETK01000071.1 GCF_003105155.1 Pseudomonas sp. SDI
TGTTTTCTGACTCTCCGGAAATACCTATGCTTTCATCAAGGTCGTACGTTGCCTTATGCTTTCTCATTGTGTAGCTGGCTGCGACTCCACTTAGTTTGGCGAGGCATTCTTCGATGTCAACTATCTCCACTTGCGCCGCCATCATTTTCTTTTGCGTAATTATAGAGTGTGCGTCGCCGTATTCGCCCTGCACTTCTATTGAGGTCAGCAAATTAATTTTTTGAAGATTTTTCTGGTAGTTGTCGCTGGCGATAAACTCTGCCACCCTATTTGCGCTTACCATATGTCAATACCTTTTATTATCTTGACTAAGTCATATCCCACATGGCGAAACGAATCAGCTGCTTCATGTTCCCAAGTGGTGCACATGGCCGCTGCCGTAATGCAGGTGGTTGAGCGTGCTGCCGTCCAGGGTGGTGAGCTGGGTAAGGTTGCCGAGGGCGTCGTATTGATAGGCCACCGGGCCGAGTACGCCGCGCTCTTCCAGCAGCCGCCCGGCCAGGTCGTACTTGAACGACAACCGGTCCGCGTCGATC
>NZ_QETK01000072.1 GCF_003105155.1 Pseudomonas sp. SDI
ACCCGTTTTGTAGTTGAAGTCCAGGTCTATGTTGCGTTGGTATTGTGCGCGTGTATCTTCGGGATACAGAACCTGTTCCATCACTGGCAAACTATCGAAGTGCCTCAAGCATTCGGTAGCGAGCACGGTCTGCTTACCGGTGTTGTGGTATTCCTCTTGCGCTGCTTGGGTGACTTGTATGCGCCATGCCTCTTCCTGGCTGTTAGCTTCTTTCCAGGCCGCCCGTCGTTCGTTCAAGGTAAAACTGCCGCTTTCGTCGTAGGTGATCAACGCCAGTTGATCTCTCGACATGCCTTTAAACGGGTTGCGACCAAAACCGTGTACAAAGTCGGTTGCCTTGTGGGCGCGGTCCAGCAATTGCGGATCATCGGTATCCGGAAGGTCGGCATCACGTTGCTCGTTATTCGCGCTACTTGTTAGCTGATCAACAATATGTTTAGCCTTCTCTGCCAACCCCGCAAAATCTAGCCCTGCGTTCTCGACCTCCGCCCGCGCCGCCGCATTGCTCAATTGCTGAGCCAGCGATGACACTG
>NZ_QETK01000073.1 GCF_003105155.1 Pseudomonas sp. SDI
GGGCTGCCGGTGACCGGGGCACTGACCGAGGCGGTGTAGACGATCACACCACCTTCAACCGCGCTCGGGGTCGCCGTGAGGGTGACCGAGCTGTTGTTGAGGGTATCGGTGACTTGAGTCACCGCTGGCGTTTCGTTCACCACCAGGCTTTCGAAGTTGCCGCCGGTGGCGCCAGTGATCTTCGCACTGACCGGGCCGGCATCGATGTACACGTCATCAGCGGGCGCGGCGACGTTGATGCTGTTCGAGGTTTGCCCGGCGCCGATGACGATGCTCTGGCCGTTGGACAGGGTCACCGTCACTGGGGTATCGGCGGCGTTGTTCAGGGTCGCGGTATAGACGATCTGGCCGCCCTCGGCCACGGAGGTGCTGGCGCTCAGGCTAACCGTCGTAACGTCGGTTTTGTCG
>NZ_QETK01000074.1 GCF_003105155.1 Pseudomonas sp. SDI
GGGACCGCGCCGACGGCCCATCCATGGGCCAACGGCGCTTTCGGGCCATCCATGGCCCTCACCCCACAGATCGCAGGCTCCACTCGGCCTCGGGTTAACGGGGCAGGTAGATCAAGAGCAAGAGCAAGATCAAAAACAGAGCAAGATCAACTGCACAATTTGCTTCGCTCTTGCAGAGCAAAAGCCGGACGCATGACTTGAGAGCGCCGCGAGGCAGGCCCTTCAGGAGGCCGAGTGGAGCGCCTGTGGAGAGGGGTGAGGGCCAGGGATGGCCCGAAAGCGCTGCTGGCCCATGGATGGGCCATCAGCGCGGTCCCCGCGGAGCAGGTGCGGAGCGAGGGAACCCCGGAGCGCAGCGCAGGGGCCGTATGCAGGGCCGGGGCGTTTTG